>DATLNM010000029.1:0-8418 GCA_035536775.1 Actinomycetota bacterium
CGTTGCTGAGCGACCGGACGCGCGACGGCCAGATCTACCGACCGCATCGGCCGCACACGAACCCGCGCGACATCATGCCGGGCGAGACCTACGAGTATCTCGTCGAGATCTTCCCGGTCGGTCACGTCTTCCGCCCCGGCCACAAGCTCGTGGTGAAGATCCACACGCCGCCGATCGCGGACAGCTACTACGTATACGTGCCGAAGCGCTTCCCGGGCGTGAACACGGTGTTCCACAACGCGGAGAACCCATCACACCTGACGCTGCCGTTGATCCCTGCGAGCCGCGTGCGCTTGGGCCCCGAGCTCCCACCCTGTTCCCTACAAGAGATCCGCTGCATCCCCGGCTAACAAGGGGTCACAGCTTGGGCGCGCCGGTGAGCTGACCGGCGACGCCCGCGCCCAACGGGACGCATCGGCCGTCCGGAGTGCAGCCGTCGACGAACGCGGCCCACGGCGTACCGTCGGGCGCGATGACGACGTCGATGAAGTCGAACTGGACCCCGCACCGGATGATCGCGCAGCTACCGACGATCAGCGGGTCCTTCACCGGGTTGATCCCGGACGTGTGGAAGCGTGGGCGTTTGGCTAGAGGGTTGGTCGTCACCGACATGTATCCATGCCACGTGACCTCGTCGTACTCGGACCCGGCGCCATCGGGTGCGTCCCCACCAGGAGCGTCCGTGCTCCCGACATAGGCGAGGGCGAGCCCACCCTTCGACCCGAGCGCAATCACTGGGCCCCACGCCTCCTTGATCCCGGGAGGGCCGATCATGATCGGCTTGCCCCACGTCTCGCCGCCATCGCGTGACACGACCAGGTAGGGCAGACGGTTGCGCGCCGTGTAGACGTAGTAGATGTTGCCGGCCGGATCGACGACGACGCCCGCCTCGTGCTCCCAGATCAATGGGTTGTCGATCGATCCGCCGCTGCCCGGCATCCCGTTGTCGGCTACCTGGATGCGCCGCCACGTCGCACCCTCGTCTTCACTGATCGCCAGATAAGGAGCGTCGCAGAAGCCGCGAGGCAGATAGACCACACCCTCGGTGTCGACGAAGCCCGGTCCCGTCGCACCTCCGCAGTGCCCGGGGATGCCCGCCATGCCATCGCTCGTCATCGTTGGGTCGTCTGTGAATGCAGGGAGGCCGGTGCGCACCCACGTGAGACCACCGTCGATCGACTTGACGCAGCTCGTGGCAGTGCCGAAGAAGGCGAGCGCGCCCGCGTCGATCGCGCAGTAGTAGACGACGTTCGGGTAGCCGATCGGGGTGCTCGTAGCAGGTGGCCCCCCGAAGATGTTCTGGTGGTCGGTGAGCGAGCAGATCGTCGACTCCTGCCACGTCTCACCCTCGTTGTCGCTGAACGACAGTTGGGTGCACGGACCTGTCCAGTCGTTGTCGAAGATGCGATCGGTCGCCGGGTCGACGTAGAAGTACGGGTCCTGGCCGAACGCATGGGTGCGCGTCGGTCCTAGCTGGCCGCCGACCTCGGTCCACGTCTTGCCGTTATCGCTTGTCGCTACAAGGGGCCACGCGAGGCCCGAGGTGTCGGACGTGTCGAGGCCCTTGAAAAACACCGTTCCGCTCGAGGTCACACCGAGGGTGGGTTCCGCGCCGAGAACACCCGTGTTGAACATCTCGCCGCGCGGCCGCTTCCCGGCCTTCTTGCGCGACGAGCTGCCCGCGACATAGGTGATCCCTCGGACGACCGCGTGCTTGCCGAGTTCAGCGCGCAGGGGACTGTGCTTCGCGGCATAAACCGAGATGGGGTCGGCTTCGACTTCTTGCTCGTGCGAGTGAACGTCGTGCCACGATGTCAGAGACGATCCAGGAAGTCCGTGCGTGGCACCGGGGAACGCCACCCCGCCGAAAATCATCGCCGCTGCTACCGCCACGATCGCAGTTCGTTTCACGCTGCGCCCCCTAGCCCTAGCCTTGCCCGAGATTAGACCTCTGCGGGTGGACCCTTGTCCGCCGGCGCGGTATCGGGTTCCGGACCGATCTCGTTCAGGCGGTCGACGAGCTGACGGAGCCGGCCGACGTGGTGGCGGTCGAACTTCAGCGCGATGCGGGGGAGGTCCGGAACGTCATTGTCTTTGATCTCGGCCGGCGAGGCCTCGGTGCGTTCGATGGGGCCGCTCAGGATGTCGGTGAACTCGCGCGACAACTCATCAAGCGTCGCGTCGTCCGGCATCACGTTCAGCCGCAGGATCAAACGGTCGCGCACGAGCCGTTGTGAGTGGTACACGCGGAAGAACGTCTCGATCTCTTCGACCGCTTCCTCGGCGCGATGGCACCACTTGTAGAGGCTCAGGTCGTCCTTGCTGATGAACCCGCGCGTCAGCAGCTCGTCTTGGATGAATCGATCGAACCCCTCCCAGTAGGTCCCACCCGGCGGCTCGAGGAGCACGATCGGGTGCAGGTCGCTCTTCCCGGTCTGAACGAGCGTCAGTAGCTCGAACGTCTCGTCCATCGTCCCGAACCCTCCGGGGAGGAGCACGAACGCGTCGGCCTCCTTCATGAACGTCAGCTTGCGCGTGAAGAAGTACTTGAAGTTGATGAGCTTGGAGTCGTTGGCGATGAAGGGATTGGGCTTCGCTTCGAACGGAAGCCGGATGTTGACACCAAAGGATGCCTCGCCACCGGCGCCCTCGTGGCCGGCTTCCATGATCCCCGGACCGGCACCGGTGATGACCATCCAGCCGCGCTTGGCGATCTCGGCCGAGAATTCCCGCGCCGACTCGTACTCCTCGTCACCCTTGGCGGTCCGTGCGGACCCGAAGATCGTCACCTTGCGCACGCCCTTGTAGGGCGCGAACACCTTGAACGCGTGGCGCATCTCCTTGAGGGCGGAGTTGGCGATCTTGCGATCGAGGCGGCTGACCTGCTCCTGACCCATCCTGACGGCGGTCGTCACGATCTCTCGGGCGATCGCGGCGTCGGGCCCCGAAAGCTCTCCGAAGAGCTCGTCCAGCAGGCGGTCGAGGTCGGTCTTCTCAGGCGTAGTCATGGTGACTCCATCTTCTACCCCAGGAGGATTCCGCCTTTTCGCCGGGAAACTCCGGGTATAGGAGCCTGCCGTCGCGGGAGGGGCTCCCTGCGCCAGACGGCCATCGACCACGGAGGTACACGTGACCCGGAAGCTTCTCCTCGCTGCTCTCAGCCTCGTTCTAGCGGTTGCGCTGATGCCCGTTACGGCCGCGGCCCCCTTGAACGCGCTTGGTGGTGGTGAGCCCACTATCGAGAACGACCTCGTCATCGAATCCTTCGATGGCACGCCCATCACGGCGACCCTGATGCTGCCGGCGGGCGCTTCCGCTGCCTCCAAAGTGCCCGTCGTGATGCGCACCCATGGGTGGGGAGGGCGCCGTGAGGAGACCGTCACGCCATTCCTCGAGAGGCTCCTGTCCGAGGGCTACGCCGTGTTCACGTGGGACTCACGAGGGTTCGGCAACTCCGGCGGCGAGGCCAACATCGGCTCCCCCGACTTCGAGGTCAAAGACGCCCAGGCGTTGATCGACTACCTCGCCACCCGCCCCGAGATCCTGCTCGACCGGCCGGGTGACCCCCGCGTCGGGTGGACCGGCGGTTCCAACGCGGCCGGTGTCCAGTTCAACACAGCGGCGGTCGAGCGCAGGCTCGACGCGATCGTGCCCGAGATCTCGTGGGGGTACCTGCCGCATGACCTCCTGCCGAACGGTGTCTCGAAGCAGGGATGGGTCGAGCTCCTTTACGGAGCCGGGTTCGCAGGCGCCGGGCCGCAGGGCATGGAGTACGACAACCCCGCAGGCCCTCAGACGGGCAACTTCGCGCAGGAGATCCACGAGGGCCACACGATGCTCAACTCGACGGGCTCGATCCCCAAGAACCTCTACGACTGGTTCGAGCACAAGTCGAGCGTCATCCGCTCCGGCCAGATCAAGACCCCGACCCTGATCATCCACGGCATGATCGACACGCTCTTCCCACTCCCTGACGGCCTGAAGAACTACGCGAATCTCGTTGCGGCCGGCACGCCGGTGAAGTTCATGACCTACTGCTCGGGACACACGATCGCAGGCTGCACCTACCCCGGCGGCGCGAGCGGTTACCCCGATGGTGGCGAGGACCTCGCTCCCATCTATCAGGACCGCATCGTGTCGTGGCTCGACCGTTACGTGAAGAAGCAGCGGGTCTCGACCGGACCGCGGATCGAATGGCAAGCGCAGGACGGCTATTACTACTCCGCGCCGTCGTGGCCGCTGCCCAGGTCTCGCTATGTCGCCATGCCCATGATCGAGACCGGGCTTCTCTCCGGTCCGGGGTCCACGGGTGGAGACGGTCCTGCCGACGGCAACCCTGCCGAATCATCTGAGATCGGCGTGACCGCCATCCGATCCGAGATCGTCAAAGGCGCCGCTCTTCCCATCCCGATCCTCGGTGTTCCCAAGGTGTCGATCAAAGGCACCCTCACCGGGACCGACGGCCATCTCTACTTCGAGCTGATCGACGTCGCGCCCGACGGGACGCGCACGACGATCAACGATCAAACGACCCCGCTCGCGCTGGGGTCTGGTGATTTCGAGATGGATCTCAACCTCAACGGCATCGCGTGGATGCTGATGCCCGACCACACCCTCGAGCTCGAGGTCACGACTGGCTCGGCGCAGTTCCAGCAGGCGCGCGGTGGGTACAGCGTCGAGATGACCGCGATCGCGCGCATCCCGATGGGGTCCCCGAGGCTCGCGCTGCCGAGTCTGCGCGTCAACCTCGCCGACTAGTCACATGCGTGTCCCACGGCTCGTCGCGGCCACATCCGTTGTGGCCGCGATGGCGTGGGCATTCCTTGCTGTTCCTTCAGCTGCGGCACCAAAGCCAAAGGAACTGCTGCCTAACCTTCGTCCACTCCCGCCCGGCGAGCTGTTCGGACCGGCGACAGGGATGCTTCCGAGCTTCGGCCGCTACAACCCCGTTCCCGTCGTGGTGGATGGGTGCCTGCCTGACGAGATCGTGCGCAAGAGCGTGCAGCGCTGCCTCAGGTATCCCACCGCGGTCGTGAACCTCGGGCGAGGGCCCCTCGAGCTCCATTACCGGGTGATGGCTCCCGTCCCTGAGGCATTCCAGATCATCTATGCGCGGGACGGTTCGACGCGCGCCCGCTACGCTGCCGATTCAGAGCTCCATGCGACCCACAGTCACTTCCACTTCCCGAACTTCTATGTCACGGAGTTGTGGCGCGCCGACCCCTCGGGGCGGGTACGAAGTGAGGGGCCTGTGGCCACGAGCGAAAAGAGCGGTTTCTGCCCGGAAGATTCCGGTGGGGGCGGGGAGAGCCGTTACACGTGCGGCGCCGAGTACAGCGCGGATTCGGGCACCGTTGCGCAGATCGTAGGGATATCTCCCGGTTCCCACGACATCTACGGCATGCATCTCCCCGATCAGTTCGTCGAGGTGTCGGGGGTGCCCGACGGCTTCTACGTCTTGAAGGTCGCGATCGATCCCGACGATGCCCTCGTGGAATCCGACGAGAGTGACAACGAGGTGTGCGTGGGGCTCGAGCTGGAGGGCCCGACCGCATCGCTCCGCCGCATCGTTCGCTGCCCATAGCGGCGGTAGGCGAGCGAGCCTCGGGGTAAAGGCGCCCCATGACCAAGAGGGTTCCTATGACCAAGAGGTTGCTGGCGCGTCTGCACGACTACGACCTTCGAGCATTCCGATGGGTGGCGCGCTCGGAGAGCGACGTCCTCGACGCGACCCTCCCGCGACTCAGCCATGCGGCCAACCATTCGGTGCTGTGGATGGTCGTGGCCGCGGTGTTGTGGCTGGCCGGAGGTAGGTGGGGCCGGCGTGCGGCGACGAGGGGGCTCTTGTCCGTTGGAGCAAGCTCCGCGCTCGTCAACCCGATCTTGAAGCAGCTGATGCGCCGGACGCGCCCGATGGATACCGTCCCGGAGCTGAGGCGCTTGGCAAGGGTGCCGGTGTCGTCCTCGTTCCCCTCGGGCCACTCCGCGTCCGCGGCAGCGTTCGCTACGGGAGTTGCGATCGAGCATCCCGCGCTCGCGCTCCCGATCGGTGCACTGGCCACGGCGGTCGGCTATTCACGCATCTATACCGGCGTGCACTACCCGGGAGACGTGGTGGTGGGCGCCGCGATCGGCGTGGGTATCGGCCTCGCGACCAAGAGCCGCTGGCCTGTCGCGCCGCACGACGTCCCGATCGCGCCTCCCGCAGTGACGAGAGGACATGCGGAGCCGTCAAACGATGGTGAGGGCCTGGTCATAGCCGTCAATGCCGCGAGCGGCTCGGGTAACGGGCAAACCATCACCCAAGTGCTTCAAAAGGGGTTGCCTCGTGCACGCGTCGTCGAGATAGATCCAGAGCATGGGAACGAGCTCGCCGACACTCTGGAGGAGGCGGCGGATGATTTCGTCGCGGTCGGCGTTGCCGGTGGCGACGGCTCCATCAATACAGCCGCGCAGGTCGCGGTCGAGCATGGGAAGCCATTGGTGATCGTGCCGGCGGGAACACTCAATCACTTCGCCCGCGACGTCGGCCTCCTGACTCCTGAGGATGCGATCGCTGCCGTCGGTTCCGGTGATGCCGTGGAGGTCGACATCGCGACGATCGACGATCACGTCTTCCTCAACACCGCGAGCTTCGGAAGCTACGTCGAGCTGGTCGACGCGCGCGAGAAGTTAGAGGACAAGATCGGCAAGTGGCCGGCCGTCGTGGTCGCGTTGATAAAGGTGCTGCGCGGCTCTGAGCCGCTTCCGGTCGAGATCGACGGCGAACAGCGCAATGTGTGGATGGTGTTCATCGGCAATTGCCGGTACCACCCGAGCGGATTCGCACCGAGCTGGCGAGAGCGCCTCGACGACGGCCAACTCGACGTTCGCATCGTCGACGGCGGCGCCCCGTGGGCGCGCGTCCGGCTCATCGCGTCGATCCTCGCGGGCCGCCTGGGCCGCAGCCGCGTCTACGAGCAGAAAGTGGTGCAATCCCTCACGGTTAAGTCCCTCAACGGCCCGCTCCGCCTGGCGCGCGATGGCGAAACTTTCGATGGCTCCCCCGAATTCAAGATCACCAAGAACAAAGACCCCCTGATCGTCTACGCCCCCTCCTCAAAGGAGGGCTAAGGACTGGGGCCTTCGCGCGCCTCAGGATCATCTTCGCCTTCATCCGCCGACGAGCACGCCCCCAGCGCGGCCCATACCGAGTCGTAGTCGACGTAGCTGCCATCCCACTCGGACGCGCAGGTCGTCTCGTCGATGACGAGGCCACGCTTCGCGTTGCGTTCGGGGCCACTCGGACCGATCGCTTCGGATGACAGCGAACCGGGGATCGCCTTCCCCCAACGGTCGAGCCAGGTGGGTTTGCCGTCGATCATCTTCACGTTGAACTCGCCCGCGTGAGCAAGGGTGTGATGGAACCGGCACCCGCTCGCTAGCTTCGCGAGCTTGGTCTTGCCGGGCGCCGGCCCACCCGGTACCGCGGTCCACGGATCGGTGTGATGCGCATCGACCCCGGCCTTCTGGGTGCACCCCGGGAACGTGCAGCCACGATCACGGTGGTTGAGCGCTCGCCGCAACGCCGGCGGGATCCGCCGGGTCTTGCGTCCGACGTCGATCGTCTCGCCGTTCTTCTCGAGCAGAGCGGTGATCGAGCAGTCACACAGGATGCGCTCGAGCGTCGCCTGGGAGAGACGCGCCCCATCCTGGGTCACCAGCATCGCGTCGGCGTCGGGGTTGGCGAGAAGGTCCGCATCGACATGCACGTTGAGGTGGTAGGCGTCCCCACCCGAGCGTCCGGTCGTCTTACCGGCCAGATACGAGTCGGCGAGCGCGATGAGCGACGCCACGTCGCGATCGGCGGCCGCAGCGTCGACCTCGGCCCACGCGGCTTCCAGCGCCCGCGCCATGATGCCGCCCTCCTCACCGGTCATGCGTGCGCGCATCACGAAGCTGTTGCCTGACTCGAAGTGGTAGCGGAGGTAGCTCTTGTAGCGCACCTCGGCCTCTTCGGCGTCACTCATCATGCGCTTGTAGTTGCTGCAGATCCGAGACAACTGCGTCGGGCTCGACTGGCGCGCCCAAGTGGCCAAAGTCGCTTCGTTCTCGGGGCGCGCCACCGCCGCGATCGCATGCGCCTGGTCGATCGAGATCTCACCCTTCTCGAGCGCCTCTGCGGTCGCCGGCAGCGACTCCATCGCGACCCCGACCTGGGTGATGCGCCGAGCCGTAGCCACAGACACACCCGTCGCGTAGCTCGCCCATTGTGCGGTCGACTTCGCCCCGAAGAACGCGAGCTTGCCATTGCGCTCGATGCGGGCGATCAGCTTGGCGCGCTGCGCCTCGAGCGCGTTGATGTGCGCCGATAGCTCCCGGACCCTGTCCACGATCCGCTCGCACTCGGCATCGTCCATCAACGGCTCGTCGACGCTA
>DATLNM010000030.1:0-47828 GCA_035536775.1 Actinomycetota bacterium
GAGACCGTCCCAAACATCAACCCGCAGCCCAACCCGCAACTGAATCCGAACCCCCAGGCGCAGGCCCAGGCGCAGGCCCAGGTAGGGCTAGCGACCCAAGAGCAACGTCAACCTCAACTCGCGTGGGTCGAAGCGAACCACCAACCGGCCCGAGCGCTCGCACGCGAGCGAGCAACAGAGAGATATTCGTTCTCGCGCTATCGCGAGGAGCCCGATGCGCACGCGCAGCATCTGACACTCGCCGCGGGATTCTTGACGTGTCTTGCGGCAACGGCCCTTGCACATAGCCGCCTCGGCGTCGCTCGAGCCCATGCTCGACCTAGACGGAAGTTCGGTGGGCGGTGAGGTTTCGAACCCCCGACCTCTGCGTTGTAAGCGCAATGTCTAGCCTTTTCGGATCTCTCGGCGCGGTCGCCTAGATCGGCGTTTGTCCTGGTCAGGCTGACACTTGTCAGTCGAACACAGTGATACCGAATAGCACTGGGTCGCACATTTCTAGTGCACATGCCGCGCACGAAATATCTAGGTCTGGAACGTGCTCTCCGTGCCGTTCCTGCGACCGCGACCATTGCTCCCGAGCGGTCTTCTGATCTATCCTGTCTCCATGGTCAAGAACGAAGAGGACCAGAGGCGAGGCTGATTTTGGTCTGGGTCCTAGCATCGCTCGCCGTCTTTCTGGTGCTAGGTGCCGCCATGGTCCTCCCAGACTGGATCGACAGAAGACGGCATCCCTGGAAGGCGAAGTCTCCCGTCATGCCTCCGCCAGACCGATCACCAGATGAGGGAAACACCGACGCGCTTCGCTACGTGGCTACTGGGTAGTCGCCGACATCAAGTCCAAGTCGTGGCCCCTCCGCCGCGGCGTGGCAAACGCGTCATTCATGGTTTTCATCATGGGCCTATTTGCGACGATAGGAGCGATGACCGACTCTGCCGTCGGCCCTCATAGGTCACAGCTCCGCCACACAGCCGCCGCCCTGATGATCGACGAGCTCGCCGACCCTCTCCTAGTCCAACGCCAACTCGGCCACGATCACGTAGCCACCACGCTCTCGCTCTACGGGCACCTCTTCCCGGAACGTGACGAACAGCTGAGCGAACGCCTCGATGCGCGTTTTCGCAGTGCACATGCCGCGCACGCCGACCCTGAGGAGGAGGCTCGCTAGGTGCGTTTTACCTGGTGGGCGGTGAGGGTTTCGAACCCCCGACCCCTGCGTTGTAAGCGCAGTGCTCTACCACTGAGCTAACCGCCCGTGACCTGCGCAGATGGTAGCGCCACCGTGATTGACGAACTCACGCGCGACCCAGGTGCAGCACAATCGCGCGCCACGGCCGGTGAAGACCATGTGCGCCTAGCGCGAAGCTGGGACACGACCGACGACGACCGACATCTGATGGTGAGACCGAAAGGCGGGATCAAGATGGCATCCAGATTCACTGAGCTGATCGTCGATGCGAACGATCCTGGTGCCCTGGCGCGTTTCTGGGGAGAGGCCCTGGGATGGCGGATGGGTGAGAGTGATGGGTTCCCATTCCTCATCCCCCCCGACCCCGCCATTCCCCTGATCCTGTTCTTGCCGGTGCCGGAGGACAAGTCGGTCAAGAACCGTCTTCACATCGACGTGAGCCCCACGGATGGAACGCGCGATGAAGAGGTCGAGCGGCTTCTCGCGATCGGTGCAACGCGGGCAGACATCGGTCAGGGTGACGTGGACTGGGTGGTTCTGAGAGACCCCGAGGGCAACGAGTTCTGTGTGCTCGGAACTCAGGTCGATGCCGACCTAACGAAGTGGCCGTGGCCCGGTATGGACGGGTAGCCGTTGGGCGCACAAGGCCTCTATCCCGCATCTAGCATCTTCACTATCTTCTCCACCGTCTTCCAGGTGCGCGTCGTGATGTATTTGCCGGATCGCTTATCGAACCAGGCCATGGGCGGATGGCTGCGGACCGTCGGCTAGGACTCCAGCAATGACTTCAGCTGATCCAGTCGCTGCTTCCACTGAGACTTCGCAGTCGCCGCCTCATCCTGGGTGGGCAGCTGTTCGTGGCCGATCGCGATTGTCGATCGGTCGGCTCCTTTGTCCTCGAACGTCGCGTTGACGCGCGTCGGGCCGTCGACCCAGTCGAAGCGCGCCGAGCGGCCGGGCTGAGAGGTTCGGAGCGCCATCCCTCCGTCGGTGAGCCATTTGGCGCGCTCACGCTCATCGACGATCGCGTGGAAGAGGCGATCGACCGGCACCCCGATCGTCTTGCTGATGGTGACCTCGAACGTGCCGTTGGGACGAACGCCAGGCGGCCGGATGCCGCGCTCCTGTTCGTACTCGACGATCAGCTTCTGAGCCCACCACTGGCTGAGGCCGTGCTCGGTCTTGAGCCAGGCCGAGATCTCCTTGAATCCGCGCCCGGCCGCACGCCACTCGTCGAGAAGCGCGAACCACTCGGCTCGGTCGCGCCCGGTCGCCTTGACTACGCCTTCCACCTTCGGCATGACGTCCTCCTCACTCGGAGACGAGTCTCACCTTGATAGACCGACCTTCAGCCTGGAACTCATCGCCCGTCAAGGGATCGATGCATGAGTGTCGGGAGGCTGCACCGGCTCCGCCCCACCAACGGTGAATAGGGGGATGAACACATGCGCCAGAGGTCCGATCGCGAGCGCATAGGCGAGAGTTCCCGCCCCGGCGGTTCCGCCGAGCAGCCAACCCAGCCCGAGGACCGTGACCTCGATGCCTGTCCGCACGACTCGGATCGAGTGGCCGCGGGCAGCGATACCCGTCATAAGGCCATCGCGTGGCCCCGGTCCTAGACCCGCCCCGATGTAGAGCCCGGTAGCGAGGCCGTTTCCCACGATGCCCACCCCAAGCAGCGCGATCCGGCCGGCGAGGTGCGAAACCTCGGGCAACACCAAGAGGGACAGATCGACCGCGACACCGATCAGGATCGCGTTGCTCACCGTACCGAGGCCTGGTCGTTGGCGCAGCGGGATCCAGAGGAGGAGGACCGCGACTCCCACGCCGATCGTGCAGTTGCCGATGGAGACACCGGTGATCGTGCTGAGCCCCTGATGGAGCACATCCCACGGGTTGAGCCCCAGGTCGCCGCGGATCATCAGCGCGCTCGAGAACCCATACAAGATCAGGCCGCAGTAGAGCTGAGCCAGTCGTCGTACTCGCTCATCGGCAGGCAGAGGGAGTAGTAATGGCATCGCTGCAGGTTACGCGCCGGACGCGCCGTGGCTCGCCGGTCTGGCTTAGGCTCGAGGGATGTGCAGAAGCATCAAGACCTTGAGAACACCGGAAGGTCCTCCGACCGAGGAAGAGATCTCTGCGGCCGCGCTGCAGTTCGTGCGCAAGGTGAGCGGCTACCGCAAGCCGTCGCGCGCGAACGAAGAGGTCTTCAACGAGGCGGTCGACGAGATCGCCGCCGCCTCGAAGAAGCTCCTCGCGTCGCTGGCTCCTCCGGGAACCGTCCTAACCAGCAGGTAGCGCCCGAGGAGATCGTCTGTTACGAGCCCCTACTCGGGCTCGGACTGGATGATTCCGAACGTCGCGCCTTGAGGATCGGCGCATGACGCGAAGCGTCCAACGCCTGCCATGGTCTCGGGGCCGAAGTAGATCTGGCCACCGAGTTCCTTGATCTTGGCCACGGTCGCGTCCGCATCGCTGACGCGGTAGTAGATCGTCCAGTGCGACGGAATACCCTCCATGCCTTCCGGAGCCTGCATCCCACCGGCGATGTTGTCCTCACCCATCTTGAACAGGGTGTACGAGGCCGACGAGGCGGCCTCTCCCATGTCGGCTTCTTCCGTCTCCCACCCGAAGACCTCGGTGTAGAAGGCCTTTGCCTTCGCGATGTCGGTGCTCATGAGCTCGTTCCAGTCCATCGCGCCGGGCTCTTTGATCATCTGGAACCCGGTGTGCATGCGTGACTGCCACACGCCGACAACGCCACCCGCGGGATCGGCGATGACCGCCATACGCCCGTACTCCATGACATCGAACGGCTGCGCGTGGACCGTCCCGCCGGCAGCCTCTGCCTTCTTCGCGATGATGTCGGCGTCGTCGACCCTGACGTAGAGGTTCCAGTGCGCCGGGATACCGTGCTCCTTCTCGTGCTCCATCTGCGCGCTTATTGCGCCAACACCCTTGCCGCCTATCTTGAACGTCGTGTAGACGCCTCCCCCGGGGATGTCGCTGTCCTCGTGATCCCAGCCGAACACTCCCTTATAGAAATCGCGGCCGGCGGCAACGTCGGTTGTCGAGATCTCCCCCCAGCAGAACTCTCCATGGTTGAACCCGCTTACCTCAGGCATGTGATCAAGCCTCCTTGCTCGACTCGCTTATGGCGCCGCCAACCTAACAAGACCCCGCTAGCGATCGTCGAGACGATCGCGCCGCAGAGGCAGCGCCGCGGCGCTGCCGGCGCAGGCCGACGAGCCGACAGGATCGTTGGCCGGAGAAGAGAACAAGATGGGCTACCTGCCGAGCGCGGCGAGCAGCGCTTGGACCGGATCGGAGAGTCCTGCCGCTACAGCGGTCTCCGTCACGGCTGCCTCGAACGGCGGGCGCGGTGCCGTCACATCGACGGGTGCCAGGGGGAGATCGGTGGGGATCGTGACCACTTGAACGGCGCGCTCGAGGTAACCGACGCTCGCCTTTACCTTGTCGAGGACGACCGAACGCTCACCTTGGGAGATCGCCTCGAGGATCCCGATGAGGCTCCCGTATCTGGCAACCAACGACGCGGCCGTCTTCTCACCGATCCCGCGCACGCCGGGCAACCCGTCGGACGGATCTCCACGAAGGATGGCGAAGTCCTTGTACGCACGCCCCGGGATCCCGTACTTGCCCGCGATGTAGGCCTCGTCGACGATCGTGACCTCCCTGGCGCCGCGGCGCGGATAGAGGATGTAACAGCGGGGGTCCTCGACGAGCTGGAACAGGTCGCGGTCTCCCGACACGATCGCGGCGCGTCCGGGTGAGCGCGCTGCCAGGGTGCCGATTACGTCCTCGGCCTCATTGCCTTCGTGGCCTACGACCGCGATCCCGATGAGCGACAGCAACTCGTAGATCAGGACGACCTGTGGTCCGATCAGGTCTTCAGCTTGCTCCTGCGCGCTACCGGCAGCGGCACGATGCGACTTGTATGTGTCGATGAGATCTACGCGCCACTGCGGTCTCCAATCCGAGTCGGCGGCGCAGGCGATGAGATCGGGACGATGGTCGCTCACGAAGCGGGCGAGCATGTTGAAGAATCCCGCGGCCGCGTTAACCAGTCTCCCGTCCGGAGCGCGCGTGGTATCGGGCGTTGAGAAGAACGCTCTGTAGATGAGACTCGGTGCGTCGACGAGCAGCGTCAGGCTTGTATCCATCACGCGCGACTGCTCGAGACGCTAATCCCCCAACCCGTTCAGAACGACCTTGCGGGGATCCCACGGATCGCGACCGCGCCCTCGCTCCAAGAGCTCGACCTCGAAGCCTGTGATCCTGATCAATGAATAGGCGTGATTGTCCTTCTCATTCGTCTCATCGATCGTTCTGTCGACATCCGCCTCGACGCGCACCAGGTACAACCCGTCGTCGTTGATCCCAAAGTCAACGTAGTTGTCAGACAACGCCGATGGATAGATGTCGGCCCACCCCGCAGACAGGCCGATCCTGATCGCGGGCGACGTCGGATCGGTGAACGCGAAGTTGCAGTCGCTCCCACTGTCCGCGAGGTGCTGTGGGTCCTGGAAGAAACGATCGAAGTCCACGAACACGATGTCGTGCGCGCATGCCCCTCGTTTGGCGACAGGACCCACCGGCTCGACGAGGCCTCGGCGCTCGTCGAGCACCTTGAACATGGTCGCTCCGAAGATGTTGTTGTAATGGAAATGCCCGTGGATCTCGTGATAGGTCGCCGAACCCGCGGGCCGCTCGACGAACTTGTTGTCGGAGTACATGTCGGGCGTGCGGTCGGCTCTCACGATCCGTTGTCCGATAGGCGCGGTGCGGGTGACGGGATCCATCGCTCCAAACCGAAGATCCATAGGACCATCACCGGCGTTCTGGTAACCGAACGAGAATCTCAGGCAGCGGACCGCGCGCTCCTCTGCGGTCTCGTCCGGAGCGCAAAACGGAGGCGCCGGCACCGGAGCCACGTCGCAGGGCCGGCCGAACGCAGCGCAGTTCGGCTCGACGAACGAGAAGCCGAAGTCATAACCAGGCTCGGCCCTCAAGTTCGGCAGGAGCAGCTCGCCGACGCGGTCGGTGATCGACCCGTCCTCGAGTTTGGCGCGCACACGGAACGAGTCCGACGACTCCTCGCTGGGAATCACCTCGACCGTCCATATCCCGGGATCGGGGTTCGACGCGAACGTCTCAGAATCGGCGGTTCCCAGCAGTGCGCCCGAGGGATCGCGCAAGCGGACATCGAATGACCCCGACGTCCCAGGATTGTCGACCGCGACCCGAAGTCGAGCACCGCCGGGGGCGACCTTCAGCTGGTAGATCGCGCACCGGAGATTGCCGCACGTCGCCGTCTCCCGTTCTAGTGACCCCTCGCGGAACATCGACTCACCCGGGGTCAGGGCGGTCGCGGGAGCAGCTGCTCGCACGCCTATACCCGGGACGGCGAGGGCGATCGACACCACGCCGAACAAGACCAGCCGCATCGTTTTCGAACGAGCCCCCACGCCGCGCATGCTATGTGGCGTTCGACCTCCGGCGCCCGACTCCTCGCGGATAGGCTGGCCTCAAAAGCCGCCCCGACAAAGGAGATCGAATGGCCGACAAGTACTCGCTGCCCGGGCTTCCCTACGACTACTCCGCGCTCGAGCCCCACATCGATGCGCAGACGATGGAGATCCATCACACCAAGCACCACCAGACCTACGTCGACAAGCTCAACGCCGCGATCGAGGGTCACGAGGGCCTCGTCTACGACAACGTCGACGACCTCCTGCGCAACTTCTCGAGCGTGCCGAGCGACATCCAGGGCCCTGTCCGCAACCACGGCGGCGGGCATTCCAACCACTCCCTGTTCTGGACGATCATGGGTCCCGACGGCGGGGGCGAGCCGGCCGGCTCGGTCGTCGACGCGATCGACGGGGCGTTCGGATCGTTCAAGGAGTTCCAGGAGAAGTTCAACACCGCCGCGACCAACCACTTCGGAAGCGGCTGGGCGTGGCTGGTGCTCGAAGGCGGTTCGCTGAGCGTCATCAGCTTGCCGAATCAAGACTCACCGCTGATGAACGGCCAGACGCCGATCCTCGGGCTCGACGTCTGGGAGCACGCGTACTACCTGCGCTACCAGAACAAGAGGCCGGACTACATCCAGGCGTGGTGGAACACCCTCAACTGGGACGCAATCTCACAGCGCTACGACGCCGCGCAGTAGCTCTTCACACAAATAAGAAGAGGCCGGGCGGATCCGCCCGGCCTCTCTCTACTTTCGCCCCCGGCGTGAGAATCGTTAAGGCATGTTCGACAGCGTGAAGGTGATATCTCCTCCAAGCGCGACACCCGGACATACGGAGAGACTACCGACGAAGACACGCACCTCCATACCCTCATTAAGAAGGATCGGCGCCTCGGTCGCCCCGCAGAAGTCTCCGACGGGTGCATTGAAACCGGTGCCATCATCCTGGCTAATGCCCACCGGGATCGGCATCCCTGAGGTATCGGTCGCCTCGCCCGTCAGGTAGATCTCGCCGGCGCCGATCGCGAACGCTCCGCCACCGAAGTTGCCGAGCGGAGTACCGAGCGTGCCGATCTGAAGTGACCCGGTGCATGGACACGTGTAGGGGAATTCGACGACCCGCTCGATCTTCTGGGGTGCCGGTGGCTTCTTCTTCTTCTTTGCCCCTTGTGCCGGCGCGAGCACACCCAACGCGAGCACGAGGACCAACACTGATACCACTGCGCTTCTACCTCTCATCGTTTCCCCTATTCCTTCGGACCGTACAGCTGACGACTGACGGACTGACTAGCTGGTGCAACTCACTTTGCCTGCAGGAGGAACACACATGAACTCGATGCCCGACGCCATCTCGGGTGTGTCGTACAACACGCGACCGATGATCGGACCCGGTGCCGCGATCGGGGTCACCTGCAGCATCAGAAGGGCTTGGGCCTCGAAATCCACCCCTGGTATCTCGACCTCGATCACGCCGTGACCCGGCGGAACGTCTACCTCGATCGACGCAGCAGGGTCCGGGTAGTCCATCGTGCCCCCGGCGGTCGAATCGCACAGCAACGAGTTCACGTCGGGCCACAGCCGGATGTCCACAGTGCCCGGGGTCGACACTGTGTGGAGCGTGACCTTGATCGTTCCGGTTACACGACCCACGAGCGGGCCGACGAACACCGGAAAGAGATTGTTACCGGCGCATGCGGGGTTCGGGGTGACGACGAGGTTCGCGTAGCCCGTCGACTTGGGCTCTCCCCCGTCGGGCTCTGTCGTGCCGAGCGGTAAGTAACCAGGGTTGACGAGGGGGTCGTGCTCTGACTCTCCGAGCTGCTGTTCCCCATCGAGGTACAGCTTGGTAAGGACGGGCTTTGGCGCGACCTTCTTCTTCTTAGCCGCCGATGCCGGCGCGACCGCGATCGAGATGACTAGAAGACAGGCGCAAAGAACGGTGAACAGCTTCCTCACGGAGCGCACGATGTCCCGCTCGCGGGGATGCACGAGAACTCTAGCTTCGTCTCCGCGCTCGCCGAGTCGTACAGCACGCGCCCCACTTGTCCTTTGTAGCCGGTCCCGCTGTAAGAAAGGATCTCGATCATCACGTTCGCTTGTGCCGTCAGCTTCAGGTTCGGGAACACGATCTCGACCGAGCCCTGGCCCGACGGAAGCGCGAAGTCGACCTCGGATGCAGGCGGGATGTACGCGTCGTTACAGCTCATGACGGGGGTGTCCACCCAGATCCGAGCGGTGATCGTTCCGGGTGCCGAGAGGAAGTGGGCGGTGATCTTGGCGTCGCCGACGATCGTGCCGGTGATGTTGCCGACCCACGTCGGGAATGCGAGCGGGATGCCCGAGCACTGATCGTTGAGGAGGGGGTTGAAGATCGTCATGGACCTCGGGAACGGTTCCGAACCCGGCGTCGTGTCCATGCTCATGGGAGGCACTGAGTTGGCGAGCCAATCCACTCCGTCAACTTCGCCGGCGGGGTAATTGCCGTGCATGTAGAGAGTCGTCGCGACCGGCTTGGCGGCAGGCTTCTTCTTCTTGGCCGCGAGCGCCGGACTCGCAACACAGGTGAGCACCATGAGGGTGCAGATGACAGTCGCCAGGGACCGTTTCATGTATGAGCTCCTCGCCCGAAGAGATAGGGATCGAACGAGTGGAGATACGAGCCGACGCCGTCTATTCCTGCGAAGGGGGCGTCGTTTCCTCGTCGGTACGGACTTCGATGCCGTGCTGGATCAGGAGGGCCGCGGTTACGCCGTCGCCGGCGATCGTGCCGCCCTGGAACGATCCGTCCCTTATGCACCCTTTGCCGCACGATGGGCTGCGCGCCTTGAGGATGGCCTCTCGAGCGCCGGAGATGCGAGCCGCCTCGAGGGCTCGGTGCGCCCCCCTGAGATAGGCGTCGGTCACGTCGGCGCCGGCTTCGGTCACAACCCGTGCACGGCCGGCCAGAACGTCGGCACCGTCGCCGCCGACGATCTCCGCCGCGGGCCGAGGGGTGCCCAGTCCGCCGTCGACCTCGGGGCACACGAGAACCGCCCTGCTTGAGGTAACGAGGTCCGCCACCTCGATGCTTGGGTTGCTGGAGCCATCGAAGCGACAAGTCCGGCCGGCAAGGCACGCCGACACCAAGACGGCGGGCTGTTCGTTCTGTGGATAAGTGCTGTTCATAAGAATCTCAATCGCGAGGCCCTAAATGAGGCGGATGTCCGGGAATAAGGCAATCTTGCTCAGAGTTTTTGTTTCTGAGGACCAAGAAATGCCCTCTTCCTTCGAGGAAGGTATTCCTCTAGCATGTGTAGAAACAGTTTCTGGGAACAAACGGAGTCTCCCGAGAGTCTTCGTCCCCTGATGGTACGGCGTCCGGCCCGCCGCTCTTGCGGCAGTCCTGAGGACATCAGCCGGCCGGCCACGCGGGGCGAGCGAGGGAGTCGCACCGCAGATCAGGGGCCATCAACCGATCAAAAGGGGTTGGTAGATCTATGAGTCAGGCAACGCGCCCGTACGACACGCGCGAAGAAGCCGCGCATGAAGATCTCGTCCGGCAGTACCTGCGTGAGATCGGCCAGTACCCCCTCCTCACCGACGTCCAGGAGGTTGAGCTCGCCCGTACGATCGAAGAGGGCGAGAAGGCCACCGTCAAGCTCGACAAGACCAAGAAGCTCACGGTCAAGCAGCGCAGCGACCTCGAGACCCGCGCCCGCAAGGGCCGCCAGGCCAAGCGTCGCTTCATCCAGTCCAACCTCCGTCTCGTGGTGTCGATCGCGAAGAAGTACTCCGCGGCCGGCCTCCCTCTCCTCGACCTGATCCAGGAGGGCAACCTCGGCCTGATGCGTGCGGTCGAGAAGTTCGACTATCAGCGTGGATTCAAGTTCTCCACCTACGCGACTTGGTGGATCCGCCAGGCGATCACGCGTGCGATCGCCGACAAGGCGCGCACGATCCGCATCCCCGTACACATGGTCGAGACGCTCTATCGCGTCCGCAAGGTTCAGTCGGAGCTCCTCGAGAAGCTGGGCCGCGAGCCCACCATCGACGAGATCGCCGAGCAGTCTGACCTGACACCCGAGAAGGTTCGCGAGGCGTTCCGCGTCCTGCCCGAGCCGGTTTCGCTGCACGAGCCCGTTGGCGACGAGGATGCCGAGCTGGGTGACTTCATCGAGGACGAGGATGTCGAAGGTCCCTTCCAGGCCGCCGCGGTTGCGCTGCGCCAGGAGGACCTCTGGAACATGCTCGGCTCTCTGTCCGACCGTGAGCGCAAGGTGCTCGCTCTTCGTTTCGGTCTCGTGACCGGCGAGCCGCGCACACTCGAAGAGGTCGGCAAGGAGTTCAACCTGACACGCGAGCGGATCCGTCAGATCGAGGCCAAGGCGCTGTCGAAGCTTCGCCACCCGAGCACCCCCGGCAAGCTTCGCGACATGGTGACCATCTGACCCGACCGATCTAAGTGACGCCGTCGCCCGCAGCAAAGAAAGCGTTCCACCTGACGGGCCTAGTGTCGATCGGTCTCGCCGTTGCCGTGCCTTTGATCTTGCGGACCAACATCGCTCTCTACATCGGGCTCTTCCTGTTGGTCGAAGGCGCCGCCTTCCTGGTTATCGCGGCGCGCATGGGTGAGCCTCCAAGCTGATGGTTACGACGATCGTGCTCGCGACATGCGACATCCATCAGATCCCCGAGACCGCGCAGGCGATCGCCGATCTCGACGAGGTCAGCGAGGTCTATTCGGTCGCCGGTGACTACGACCTCGTCGTGATGGTGCGCACCCGCACCCATGACGACCTGGCGCGCGTCGTCTCCGAGCAGATCGCCCGCGTACCAGGCGTCGAACGGACTCAGACGCTCGTTGCCTTCAAGGTCTTCTCGCGCCACGACGTCGAGTCGCTGTTCTCCGTGGGCCTCGGGGAGGAAACGGTCTAAGCCGTGGATGCGCTCGTTGCGCACTACCACGAGGTCGGTCTCAAAGGGCGCAACAGGGACTTCTTCGAAGAAGCGCTCGCGCGCAATATCCGGCGAGCGCTGCGCGGGACGGGCTACACGAAGATGCGGCGGGGCTTCGGTCGCATCATGGTGGACTTCGAGCCGGACGCGCCGGTAGCAGACGCGGCCGCTCGAGCCGCCGACGTGTTCGGCGTCGCGTACGTCGGAGCGGGGCGCCGGGTCGAACCGCAGATCGACGCGATCACGGCAGCCGCCATCGAGCTGATCGAACCCGGGACCTTCGAATCGTTCCGCGTGCGTTGCCGGCGCGCGCATTCGAGCAGCGAGCTGAGATCCGCCGAGATCAACACCATCGTCGGTCAGGCGATCAAGGACCTGAGCGGAGCACGAGTCGACCTTGGCAACGCCGAGGCGACGGCCTGGATAGAGCTGTTCGCCGGGACGGGGATCGTCTACAGCCGCAGGTTCGAAGGGGCCGGCGGTCTTCCCGCCGGAACCTCGGGCAAGATGCTGGCCCTTCTCTCCGGCGGGATCGACTCACCGGTCGCGGCATGGCGAATGGCGCGCCGGGGGGCAGACGTCGAGTTCGTCCATTTCCACGGCCAGCCGTTCAGCGATCCGTCCTCGGTGCGCCAGGCCGCGGACCTGGCGCAGACATTGACCCGCTACCAGCTCCAAGCCGTGCTGCACCTGGTGCCGCTCGGCGACGCGCAGCGCGAGATCGTGACGCATTGCCCCGCCAACCTGCGCGTCATCCTCTACCGGCGGATGATGATGAGGATCGCGTCCAAGCTTGCCGCGCAGCGCGACGCGATCGCTCTCGTCACGGGAGATTCACTCGGCCAGGTCGCCTCCCAGACGATCGAGAACATCACGACTGTCGATGCCGCGATATCCGGCATCCAGATCCTGCGTCCGCTCGTGGGCATGGACAAACAGGAGATCGTCGATCTCGCAACGCGGATCGGGACCTACGACATCTCGACGCGCAAACATCAAGACTGCTGCGTGCTGTTCGAGCCGCGCTCCCCCGCCACCCGCTCGACACCTCTACTTGCCGATCAAGCCGAGGCGGGTGTCGACGTCGACGTGCTGGCCGACAAGGCGTTGACCGGCCTCGAGACGAGGATGTTCGAGTTGCCCGAGCTCGAAAGGCCGGGCGTCGAACCGCCTACGAGCTAGAGCCTCGAACGCAGCACTCGGCCCGCGTTACGCACCACGGTTCCGACCGCCTTGCGCTTCGCACGCCCGTCTGACGAGCCAACGATCGTGGCCACGGCTTTGATCGTGTCGACCATCGCGTCGTCGTAGGGATACCACCACAGGCGCTTCAGCTTCGGGGTCAGGTTCTTGTTGACGTGCACGGGGACGCTGAACTCCTTGAGGCCGAGGTCGCCACCGAGACGGCCGAAGCCGGACTCGCCGACGCCACCCCACGGTGTCCACGGCTGGCCGAGAGTGTCTCCGTGGCTGTTGATGGTGACCGTGCCGGCTTTGAGCCCCGACGCGATGCGACCGGCACGACGTGAGTCTTTGCTCCATACCGACGCAGTGAGGTTGAAGCCGGAGTTGGCGCGCCTCAGTGCTTCCTCGTCGTCGCGCACCCGAGTTATCGACACGACCGGTCCGAACGTCTCCTCTCTGACGACCGCCATGTCGTCGGTCACCTGGTCGAGGATCGTCGGCGCGTACCAGAGCGAACCGTTGGTGTTCTTGCGACCCTCGTCGGGCCCGCCCGCAACGAGACGCGCCCCGTCTTTGATCGCGTCTTTCACGTGACGCTGAACGATGTCGAGCTGACGCTTGAAAGTAAGCGGGCCGATCTCGCCGTCGCTTCCCTGCCGCAGTTTGGCGAGCTTCTCGGCAAAGGCCTCGGTGAAGCGATCCGCGATGTCGTCGGACACGAAGATGCGCTCGACCGAGCAGCACGTCTGGCCCGAGTTGAAGAACGAGCCCCACAACACGCCGGACGTAGCTACGTCGAGGTTCGCGTCGCTGCACACGATCGCAGCGTCCTTGCCGCCGAGCTCCATCACGACCGGTGTGAGGTGCTTCGCCGCGCCCTCGCAGATGCGGCGGCCGGTGCCGGGCGAGCCGATGAACGAGATCTTGTCGCACGGCGCATCGACCAGTGCAGCACCGACATCGCCCCCGCCCTGGATGACGGTCGCAACACCAGTCGGGAGTGGCTCGAGTACGTCCTTGATGAGCTCGCCGACCTGCGGGGTGACCTCCGACGGCTTGATGACCACAGTGTTGCCTGCGAATAACGCCGACGTAAAAGCAAGGAACGTGTTGAAGAATGGGTAGTTCCACGGACCGATCGCACCCACGACGCCGAACGGGCGCCAGTCGATGTAAGCCGACGCTCCCATCGGCAACCCGAGGAGCCGTCCGATGCGCTGCGGCTTCAGTGTGCGGGCTACGGCGCGTTCCATGTAGGCGAACATCAGCAACGTCGGCAACACGTCGTGGACGAGCGCTTCGGCACGCGTCTTGCCGTTCTCTCGCGAGATCGTCTCGACGATGTCGTCGCTGCGCTCGTGGATCCGGTAGCGCACCTCTTTGAGGATGCCGGCACGGCCTTTGGGGTGGATCGCGGCCCACTCGGGCGCGACCTTGCGGGCGTTCTCGACGATTCCGGCGACCTCACCGGGTAGCGTCTGGAAGACCTCGGCGAGCCTCTCGCCGGTGGCGGGATCGGTCGAGATCAATGTGGGGATCTCGGTCTTGGATGCGGAGCGCGAGGGGGAACGCCGGGATGGGGCCTTCTTGGGTGCCGCTGCTTTCGTGGTCGCGGCGGTGGTCTTCGCGCTTGACTTGCGCGGTGTCTTGGCGTCGGCCATGGCTTACTCCTTGATCCTCAATGAGCCTCCGCTGAACGGAGGCATCAAGGTTAACTCGCACCCATCGGCAAGCGGGAGGTCGAGGTCGATCGTCTCACCGTCTTGAAGGATGACCGCAGCGAGCCGCCTGGGCGCGCCGATCCGTTCGAGGACGTCTGCGGCGGTCGACCCTTCGGGCATGTCGAGCTCGAAGCGGTTGTCATCCGCCCCCGCGGGGACGTGGTCCCGCAGCGCTCCGAAGCACACGATCTCGAGCCTCATGACCGCACGGTAGCGGACGCGAGAACGCCGCCTTCCACCCGGGGAGGCGGCGTTCTCAGCACCTAGGGAGAGGGGTGAGCTCTTCTCCTAGTTACTTCTCTATCGGCACACCCACGAGGCTTCCGTACTCGGTCCATGAGCCGTCGTAGTTCATGACGTGTTGGAAGCCGAGCAGTTCTGTTAGGACGAACCACGAGTGCGACGATCGTTCACCGATTCGGCAATAGGTGACGACTTCCTTGTCCGAAGTGATGCCCTGCGCGGCGTAGAGCTCTTTGAGCTCGTCGGTGGACTTGAAGGTTCCGTCCTCGTTCACGGCCTTAGACCACGTGATGTTGGCCGCACCGGGGATGTGTCCGGGGACCTGGGCTTGCTCCTGCGGGAGGTGCGGAGGCGCGAGCAGCTCGCCGCGGTACTCCTCAGGCGAGCGGACGTCGACCCACGCGGCGGGCCCCTGCGCACGCTTGATGACATCGTCGCGGAAGATGCGCAGCTCGGGGCGCTCGGGGCCGACGGTGAAGGTCGTGGCCGGACGCGCCGGGACTTCCTGGCTGAAGATGCGGCTCTCGAGCTCCCACTTCTTGCGTCCGCCGTTCAATAGCTTCACGTTCTCGACCCCGCGGTACTTGAAGAGCCAGTAGGCGTAGGCCGCGAACCAGTTGTTGTTGCCGCTGTAGAGCACGATCGTGGCGTCGTTGGAGATGCCCTTCTCTCCGAGGAGCTTCGCGAGGCCCTCCGCCGAGACGAACTCACGCCGGGGAGCGTCGTGGAGGTCGGTCTCCCAATTGATCGAGAGGGCGTTTGGGATGTGGCCCTTCTCGTAGGCGCTGGTGTCCTCATCGATCTCGATGATCGCCACGTTCGCGTCGCCGTTGTGCTCTTCGACCCAGTCGGTGTCGACGAGCGAGCTGGCATTGAAATAGTCCGTCACAGATTCCTCCCTTTTGTCTCTAGGTCTGGGGCGTGGATCTGGATTGGTCGATGACCTCGCGGACCCGAGAGAGCTGTCCCCGGGCGTCCTCGACCATGCGCTCGAGGATGCGAAGCTCGACCTCGAGCTGGTCGGCGGCCTCCGCGGCGTCTGGATGGCGTTCACCGGTCAGCTCGACGCCGGCCTCTTCCAGCGAGCCGGCCTCGCTCTCCCATGTGAAATAGACCTTGGCCGGGCGGCCCTTGTCGCGTCGGCGGGTCTCGGTCGCGAGGAACCCCGCCTCGACCATTAGGTCGAGGTGGGCTCGGGCAACGTTGGGGTGGATCTTGAAGGCGTCGCCGATCTCCTTGACGGTCTTTGGGCCGCTACGGAGGAGGAGGGAGAGGATCGCGGCGCGCGTGGGCAGCGAAAGGACCTTGGCGGTCCGGGTGGCGGATTCGTCTCCGAGGCGGGCCATGCGGGGCATGGTAGCAGACTTTTATCTATTTGCCAGGTGCGAATAGTGCAAAGGCTCTTTCAGGCCGGAGGCTTGCCCGACTCCTCGAGCGCCTCCACGAGGGTGTTCCACCCCAGAAGCGCGCACTTGATCCGCACCGGGTACTTCACGACGCCCTTCAACGCGACGAGATCACCCAGAGCGTCGTCGTCACCGGCCTCTTCGCCGGCCATCATCTTCTTGATCGCGTCCGCGAGAGCGCCGGCATCTTCGATGTCGAGGCCCTGGACCTTCTCGGTCATCATCGAGGCGCTCGCCTGGGAGATCGAGCAACCCTTGCCCTCGAATGCGACCCCTGTCAGCGAGTCGCCGTCGAACTTGAGGAACAGCTCGATCTCATCCCCGCACAGCGGGTTGTTGCGCTCGAGTGCCACGTCGTGGGGGTCGAGGCGCCCCTTGTTGCGAGGCGCGCGGTAGTGATCGAGGATCACTTCCTTATAGAGGTCCTCGAGACTCATGCCGCCCCTCTCATCAGATGAACCATTCCTTGGACTTCTCGAGCGCCGCGATGAGCGCGTCCACGTCTTCGGTCGTGTTGTACACGTAGAACGAGGCACGTGCCGTCGCGGGAACGCCGAGCTTACGCATCAGCGGCTGCGCGCAGTGGTGTCCAGCCCGGATGCAGACACCCTCTTGGTCGAGGATGGTCGCCATGTCGTGCGGGTGGACCTCCTCGAGGTTGAACGACACGACGCCGCCGCGATCGTCGCCGGGAGGTGGGCCGTAGATCGTTGCGCCCATGTCGGCGAGCTTGCCCATCGCGTAACCGGCGAGTTCCGTCTCGTGAGCGTGGATCGCGTCGAGGCCAAGCGATTCGACGTATTCGACCGCTGCGCCCATGCCGACGGCCGGAGCGATGTTGGGTGTGCCGGCTTCGAACTTCTGGGGGACCTCGGCCCATGTGGCGCGGTCGGCCCACACCTCGCGGATCATCTCTCCCCCGCCGTGAAAGGGCTGCATCTCTTCGAGAAGCTCTTCGCGCGCCCAGAGAACCCCGGCGCCGGTCGGCCCGCACATCTTGTGCGCGGAGTACGCGAGGAAATCCGCGTCGAGGGCCACGGTGTCGATCGGGATGTGCGGCGCTGCTTGTGCGGCGTCGACCAGGATCAAAGCGCCGACAGCGTGGGCTGCATCGGCGATCTGACGGATCGGGTTGATCGTTCCGAGCACGTTCGACATCAAGGTGATCGCGACGAGCTTGGTCTTAGGTGTGATGTATTCGTCGAGCAGATCCATGCGCAGCCGGCTGCCGTCGTCGTCGATCGGAAGGTGACGGAGCACGGCGCCTGTCTCGGCCACGAGGAGCTGCCACGGGATGAGGTTCGAGTGGTGTTCCATCTCAGTCAGAAGGATCTCGTCGCCCTCGCGGATGTTTGCGCGTCCCCACGAGTAGCGGACGAGGTTGATCGCCTCCGTGGTACCGCGCGTGAACACGATGGAGCGCTCGCTGGGCGCGCCGATGAAGCGGGCGCACGCCGTGCGGGCGCCCTCGTACGCGATCGTTGCCTTCTCGCCAAGCTCGTAGAGACCACGGTGAACGTTCGCGTTCTCGGTCTCGTAGAAGTGCGCCATGCGGTCGATGACCTGTCGGGGCTTCTGGGAGGTCGCTGCCGAATCTAGGTAGACGAGACGCTTGCCTCGGGCAAGCGTCTCGAGGATCGGGAAGTCCTTGCGTACCGCCTCGACATCAAGTGGCATCAGATCTTTGCCTTCTCTAGAGCCTCTACCTCGGCGATGTCCTCTTGCGGAAGACCCATCTCCTTGGCGAGCTCAGCGTATCCCTCAGCCTCGAGACGTTCAGCTATCTCGAACCCCCCGGACGTGACCACCCGCCCACCGACCAGAACGTGGATCCTGCTGGGCCGGATGTAGTTCAGCAAACGCTGGTAGTGGGTGATCAGCAGGATGCCGACGTCGGGGCCGGCGAGCTTGTTCACGCCCTCGGAGACGTGCTTCAGCGCGTCGATGTCGAGCCCCGAGTCGGTCTCGTCGAGGATCGCGAGCTCGGGCTCGAGCACGGCCATCTGCAGGATCTCGTTGCGCTTCTTCTCACCACCGGAGAACCCCTGGTTGACGTAGCGGTCGACGAGCTCGGAGGGGATCTCCAGCAGGTCGATCTTCTCCTGGAGGTACAGGCGGAACTTCATCGCCGACTTCGGCGTGTCGGAATGGATCGCGTTGTACGCGGTGCGCAGGAAGTTGACCACCGAGACGCCGGGGACCTCGGTCGGGTACTGGAACGCGAGGAAGATGCCGCGCTGGGCACGCTCGTCGGGTGCCAGGTCGAGGATGTCCTCGCCGTTGTAGAGCACCTTGCCCTGGGTCACGTTGTAGCCGGGCTTGCCCGTGAGGACGTACGCAAGCGTCGATTTACCCGACCCGTTCGGGCCCATGATCGCGTGGATGTCGCCCTTGTCGAGGCTGAGGTTCAGACCTTTGAGGATCTCGCGACCTTCGACCTCGACATGCAGGTCTTCGATATGGAGCAGCTTGTCGCTCATCGTTACTGTCCTTTCTCGCGCCTGGGGCCGACGAGGACCTCGTCGCCTTCGACCTTCACCTCGAAGGTCGGCTCTGGTTTGAGCGCAGGCAGGATCCTGACGGCGCCGGTCGCAACGTTGAAGCGTGAACCGTGAAGTGGGCACTCGACCTCGAGCTCGTCGGGATCGAACTCACCCTCGGTGAGATACGCCTCTTGATGGGTGCAGACGTCGCCGAGCGCGTAGATGTCCGAGCCGACGCGGTAGAGGCCGACGAGCTCGCCGCCGGCTTCGACCTGGAGACATCCACCGTCTGGGACCTGATCGAGGCGCGCCACCGGCCAGAAGGTCACGCTCCGACCTCGAGGCTTTGCGTGCCTTCGACCTTCGCGGCGATCGCCGTGGAGAGGTCGTCTCGCACGCCTTCGAGTCGGACGCGGTCGAGGACCTCGCCGAAGAACCCGAACACGATCAGCTTCTGAGCGGTGACGCGGTCGATGCCACGGCTCAAGAGGTAGAAGAGGTGCTCCTCCTCGACCGGCGAGACGGTCGCGCCGTGCGTGCAGCGGACCTCGTTGGCCTCGATCTCGAGCTGCGGGATCGAGTGCGCCATCGCGTCTTCCGACAGCACGAGGTTGCGGTTGGCCTGGTACGCGTCGGTGCCCTGCGCGCCCTTTGCGACCTTGATCAGCCCCGAGTACTCCGACCGAGAGTGTTCTTTGAGAGCGCCCTTGTAGAGCAGGTCTGAGGTCCCGTGAGGCGCGTCGTGTCCCTGAAGCGTGCGCTGCGCGAAGTGCTGGTCGGAGTCGGCGAAATAGAGGCCGAGCATCTCCGAGAAGGACCCCTCGCCCTTCAGCACGGATTCGACCTGGGTGCGTGCGAACGTCGAACCGAGGTTCACTACGAGGCTGCGCACCGTTGAGTCGCGCCATCCCGTGAAGCGCTGTGTCTGGAAATGATGAACGTTGCGACCCCACTCTTGAAGCGAGATGTAGTTGACAGTGGCGCCCCGGCGCGCATCGACCTCGACGACGCTCGCGCAGAGAGATGCGTCGGCGGCCTCCGGACTGGCGAAGCGCTCAACGATCGTGACGCTCGCGGTTTCTTCGACCACGATCGTCGTGTGCGGGAACACCGAGCCCCCCGGCGCGACCGTGCGCGCCATCTCGAGTGGGATCTCGACGTCGAGGCCGCGCGGGACATAGATCACAGCGTCGTCTGAATGGAACGCGCCGTGTAGAGCCGTGAACTTGTGCTCGTCTACAGGGACCTCGGTAAAGAAGTGCTCTTTGACAAGGCCGGGGTGGTCCGTGAATACGTTCGCCCCCGTGGAGAACACGACACCTTTGGATGCGAGATCGTCAGGGAGCGCCGAGGTCTTCAGCGTCCCCGGGACCGGAACATCGAAGCGGTCGAAGTCGAACTTGCGGACGTCGACGTAGCGCCAGTCCTCGCCCTTGGGGTCGGGCATCTCGAGCTTTTCGAAGACCTCGAACGCGTGCTTACGGCGCTCGGCGAGCCAGCCGGGCTCGCCCAGCTGAGTGGCGAGCGCCTCGGCGGCTTCGAGGGTCAGCCGGGGGGCCATCGATGCCTTTCGGGTCGCTTGTGAATGTCTTCACGAGCTTACCAGTTAGGGCAACCTAACTAGGTCCGAGTTGTCGCGTTTGCCCAGGTCAGCGAACTGATTCAGCGCGCTAGCAGCAGGAGGTGAAGCGTTACTACGGAATCTCATATCCGTACCTCTCAGCATCGGCCATGACTCAACGACGAGATCGGCTCCTCGGCCACCCACCCGTTCATATGGAGGTCGTCCGATGAACCGCAACTCCATCCGCTCACTATCCGGGCTCGCTGCCGTCGCTCTCCTACTTGGCGCACTCGCAGTTCCGGCCACGGCCAAGCCCTCCAAGGGGTGTCCGAAGTTCAAGCCGGGGGTCGCCCCGGCGAGCGAGGCCCAGGTTCTCAAGGTCACCGATAAGGCGACCGTCGATAAGCCCCTGGTGGTCAACTTCACGCATGCGACGGCGCTCCCCCTGCCGGATATGGAGCCACTGCCGGTTACGGAGGAACGCCTCTACTACAACATCCAACTCGTCACGAAGTCGCACGCTCCCGGACTCTTCATCCTGGAGGAGTTCGAAGACGTTAGCGACATCGACCTCTACCTCTATGACGCCAGCGGAACCGAGGTAGCGAGCTCGGCCGTTTTCAACCCGGTGCCCCAAGGACCGCTCGGAGGTCCAACCGGCGGCAACGGTTACGAGTCTGTGCCGGGCCTAGACTCAACGCCATGCGCCGGCTACACGATCGAGAGCCGCGCGGTGTTGACGGAGGGGTCGGCGGCCACCCTCAAGATCTGGTTAGAGGGCAGCCACCACTAGATCTATCAGATGGCGATCGCCTCTCGGGCTCCGGCGCGGGAAGCGGTCGCTTATCGCGCGCCGGTGCGGGGGCGGGGTTCATTGCGATCGCGTTGGCGGCTGCGCTGTGGGCCGTTGCGGCGAGCGTCGCGCGGAACCTGTTCGATTCCGGCGTCCCCCCGATCGAGTTGGTGCAAGCGCGTGCTCTGATCGGCGCAGTCGGCCTCGGTCTGATCCCCGGAGCCTGGCGCCAGGCAGCCAAAGGCGCCGGAAGTGCTTCCTGGTTCCACGTCGTCGGGTTGGGGCTATCGATCGCGGCCGTGAACGCGGCTTACTACTTGGCTATCGAGCGCCTCGCCGTCGCCGTCGCGATCGTGCTGCAGTACACGGCTCCCGCCCTCGTCGTTGCGTGGGTTGCCGTCCGAACGCGGCGTAGGCCCGAAACGGTGGTGCTCGTGGCTCTCTTCGGCGCGGTGGCCGGCGTCGTCCTAGCTTCCGAGCTCCTCGCCGGGGATATCGGGACGCTCGACGGTGTCGGCATCGCGCTCGGCCTTGCTGCAGCGGTCATGTTCGCGACCTACACCCTGCTCAGTCAAAGCGTCGCTGCCGCATACGGTCCACTGGGCGCGCTGGCGCGCGCGTTCGCAGTCGCCGCGTTGGTGTGGATCGTGTTCCAGATCCCGCGTGGTGTGCCGGAATCCCTGATCGAGCGCGCGAATATCCCCGAGGTTCTGTTCGTAGGGATTGCCGGCACGATCCTGCCGTTCATCTTGTATCTGTGGGGCATCACGAAAGTTGCGGCCGAACGCGCCGCGATCGCCGCGACGCTCGAACCTGTCCTCGCCGGCGTCGTGGCGTGGATCTGGTTGGGGCAAACGCTTTCACCGATGCAGTTGGCCGGCGGAGCACTTGCCCTCGGGGCGGTCGGGATGCTCCAAGCACGCCGCCGCGAAGCGGTGGCGCCACCCGACCTGTAGTCGCGGGTCCACTGGGTCAGCGGGGCGCCCCGCATGATCGGCTGACCGGCGTGACCGGCTGACCGGCGTGCCCGGCTGACCGGCGTGCCCGGCTGACCGGCGTGCCCGGCTGACCGGCGTGCCCGGCTGACCGGCGTGCCCGGCTGACCGGCATGACCGGCTGACCGGCGTACCCGGCTGACCGGGACACCCGCCGCGTGCACAGGGTTCTAGCTAGTGGCGAGGCGCTCCAAGCGGGTGCCGACAAGGGGGGCGAACTTGAACGCGTGGCCGCTGCAGGCGGAGCCGACCACGATGTTCCCGTGGCGCTCGAGGACGAAGCTCTCGTCTTCGGTGTTCGTGTAGAAGCACGTCTCAGCGCGCAGCAGCGGAAGCTCGCGGCCGAACCGTCGCCGGATCCACTCGCTCACCCGCTGGACCGACTCCTCATCCGGCGCGCTCGGCGCGTCCGGATCCGCGGTCGGGCCGGCGATGTGCTCCCCGGCCTTGATGCCCTCGCCCGGCGCGGCCAACGAGTACACGGTTGGTTCACCCCACTCGACCAGCGCCGGAACGACGTTGCCGTCGGCGCTGTCGAAGCTGAAGTAGGCGATCGTCTCCCGCGTGGGACGAACGACTAACTCGATCCCAACCTCGGCGAGAAGGCCCTTGGCCCAGGGACCGGCCGTGACGACTGCAGTCAGCGCATGGATCTCTTCGCCGCTCTCGGTCGACACCACGACACCGTTGTCCGTCTGGTGGATGCGCGTCACGGGTGATGAGTAGCTGAATGCCGCGCCTTTGACTTCGGCGCGTCCGGTGAACGCGCTGATGGCTTCGTCGGCTCGGATCATCGACGCGTCCGATTGGAACAACGCGGTTTCGCCCTCATCGAGGTAAACGAACGGCCATCGCTTGCTCACATCCGCAGCGCTGAGGATCTCGGATCCAAGACGGTGCGCGCTCAGGGCAGCCTTGTGGTCATCGAGCCCGCCACCTAGGTCCAACGCGCCCGTCGGCTCCAGCAGCGTGCGACCGGTCTCCTCCTCGAGCTCCCTCCATAGCGAGCGCGCCTCGATCGTCATGCCCACGTAGAGCGGATCGGGATATGAGTGGCGGAAGATCCGCGACGTTCCGTGACTCGAGCCGTGGGTGTGGCCCGGCTCGAACCTCTCGAGGACGACGACCTCGTGGCCCGACCTCGCCAGGGCCCACGCGGTTGCCACACCCATGATTCCGGCGCCGACAACGACCACTTCCGTCTCAGTCACGCCACGGTTACCAGGGGCGGATGTCGTGGCGGGGGCGCGGCGCGGTCCACGGGCCGAGGTACAGCACGACGAGGACATAAGAAACGGCGACCCGCATCGCGAGCCGCCGTCTCAACGTCATGTCCGAACCTCGATCAGCCGACGGAACCCTCCATCTGGAGCTCGACCAAGCGCTGCAGCTCGACCGCGTACTCCATCGGGAGCTCTTTGGTGATGGGCTCGATAAATCCGCGCACGATCATCTGCATCGCCTGGGTCTCGTCGAGACCGCGCGACATCAGATAGAAGAGCTGCTCGTCCGAGACCTTGGACACCGATGCTTCGTGCGAGACCGACGCGGACTCCTCCTCGATCTCGATGTACGGATAAGTGTCCGAGCGAGAATCCTCGTCGAGGATCAACGCGTCGCAGATCACGTGCGACTTCGAGTGGTGCGCGCCGTCCTCGATCCGGATGAGGCCGCGATACCCGCCGCGCCCACCGTCCTTGGAGATGGACTTGGAAGTGATCGCCGACTGGGTGTTGGGAGCGGCGTGGATGATCTTGCCGCCTGCGTCCTGGTGCTGGCCCTCGCCTGCGTATGCGATCGACAGAACCTCACCGCGGGCGCGCTCGCCGAGCAGGTAGACCGACGGGTACTTCATAGTCACCTTGCTGCCGAGGTTCCCGTCGACCCACTCCATGATGGCGTCCTCGTACGCAGCTGCTCGCTTGGTGACCAGGTTGTAGACGTTGTTCGACCAGTTCTGGATCGTCGTGTAGCGGCAGCGCCCACGCGGCTTGATGATGATCTCGACCACCGCGGAGTGCAGCGAGTCCGACGTGTAGATGGGAGCCGAGCAACCCTCGACGTAGTGAACCCACGAGTCCTCATCGACGATGATCAGCGTGCGCTCGAACTGCCCCATGTTCTCCTGGTTGATCCGGAAGTAAGCCTGGAGCGGGATCTCGACCTCGGTCTTGGGCGGAACGTAGATGAACGAGCCACCGGACCACGCCGCGGAGTTCAGCGCGGAGAATTTGTTGTCGGCCGGAGGGATGATCGTTCCGAAGTACTGCTTGACGAGATCCTCGTGCTCGCGCAGCGCCGTATCCATGTCGCAGAAGATGATGCCGCGATCCTCGAGCTCCTTCTTGGTCTTGTGGTACACGGACTCGGAGTCGTACTGCGCACTGACCCCGCCGAGGAAGTTCTTCTCGGCCTCGGGGATCCCGAGCTTGTCCCACGTCGCCTTTATGTCCTCAGGCATGTCCTCCCAGGACTGCACCTGATCCATCGGCTTGATGTAGTAGTAGATGTCGTCGAAGTCGATCCCGGACAGGTCCGCACCCCACGTCGGCATCGGCTTCCTATAGAAGATGTCGAGCGACTTGTGACGGAACTTGCGCATCCAGTCGGGCTCGCCCTTGCGGTCTGACATCATGTCGAGGACCTCGTGAGAGAGGCCCTTCTCGGGCTTGATGTCGTAGCTGGTGGCGTCGTGCCAGCCGTATTTGTACTGGCCCTTGAGGGCCCGCACCTGTTCCTTCTCTTCCTGGAGCTTGATGTCCTCGGCTTCGGTGGCCACCGGGATCCTTTCGAGGTCTTTGGATTCTGGTCCGAGAGTACCAGTTAGGTATGCCTAACCACTCTTCCCAACCTCGTTCCGCCGCCTCGTATTTCCCGCCGTGCGACCAGGACTTATGCCGGCTGAACCCCGGCTACCGAGGCGGGGCAGCGCCGGTCACGTCGTGTGCAGGATCAACACATCCGTGGGGCTGTGGTGAGAGATACGGTTGGGGACGTTGCCGAGCATGAAGCGCTTCGCTCCACTCATCCCGACGCTTCCGATGACGATGAGGCCGAAACCTTCTTCCTCTGCAACCGAGATCAAGACCTCCGCAGGCATCCCTTCGAGCGCGCGCACTTCGTGATCGACACCCACGCGTTCCGCGTGCTCCGAAGAGCGGTCGAGGACGTCCTGGGCCTGCTCCGCGCCGGCGATACGCCATCTGAACTCTTCGGGGACCTCGCCCGTCCCCGCGTGCCATTGAGCCAGAGCATCGCCGGAGAAGCGCTCCAGCTCGGCAGATGTAAGCGGTTGATAGACCGACACGATGACGGGCGTCGCGTCGAGCTCCTTGGCGAGCTGGCATGCCTTGTCCACGGCGCGCATAGCGGTTACCGAACCGTCGGTACCGACGAGGATCTTCGAGTACTCCTTCTCGACGCGTTGCGCCGAGTCTGGTGAATCCGTTTTGACGATGAGGAGATCGGTCGCCGCGTGATGCGAGACCTTGTTGGGGACGCTCCCGAGCAGGAATCGCTTCGCACCGGTCATCCCCACACTGCCCACCACGAGCAGCTCGGACTTCGTGGTTTGGACCGCATCGAGGAGCACGGTTGCCGGATCGCCGGGCGCAGCGACAGTCTCGGCCTTGTACTTCTTTCCCAGGTCCTTAAGACGATCTTGTTCTGAGCCGGCGTGAACGATGATCAGGTCGGATCCCAGGCGGCCCGCTAACTGGGCGGCGCGTTCGGTCGCGATCGCAGCGGTGGGCGAGAAGTCGGTTCCAACGACGATGCCCTTGTACATGCCGCCTCCTGTCTGTTCCCGCGTTAAGCAGTAGCTCGAGGGTCCTTGATCGCCAGGGTGCATCGTCCCACCGCGACACCCTTCCCGTCCTCATCTACGAGATCGATCGTCCACACATGGATCGTCCGCCCCTTCCGCACCGGAACCGCCGTGGCCCGCACCATGCCCGAACGCGCCGACCGCATATGGCTGATATTGAGCTCGATCCCAACGGCATATTGCCCGGGCTCGCAGTTCAGCATCGCCCCCATGGACGCGGCGCTCTCGGCCAGAACGGCGGACGCGCCACCGTGAAGAAGCCCCATCGGCTGATGGACCTTGGGCCCGACCTCCATCTCGAGGACCACCCGGTCGGGGTCCATCTCGAGCGCGTGGATGCCGAGCGTCTCGTGGATCGTGTCCTCGTACGGCAGCCCGGGATGCTCCATCGGGCGGGATGCTACAGGGGTGGCGTCCTCCAGGCTAACGGTGTTACCTTTCCACCGTTAACTTAACGTCGCTCGTGCGTCGGCAACGACCGGAAGGAGCCCTGATGCTCTCTCGAGTAGGCCGCTTCACCGTCCGCAGGCGCAAGCTGATCCTGATCGCGACGGTCGTGGGTTTCATCGCCGCCGGCGCGATCGGTGGCGGCGTCGTCGACAAGCTCTCGAGTGGCGGCTTCACGACGCCGAATGCCGAGTCGACCCGCGCCGAGGAGATCCTCGACGAACAGTTCGGCGCCGGCAACCCGAACCTCATCCTGCTCGTGGAGGCCAAGGAAGGATCCGTAGACGATCCAGCGGTCGCGAAGGCGGGCATCGCTTTGACCGAAGAGCTGCTCGCAGAACCCTCGATCGATCAGGCGTTCTCCTACTGGAGCATCGGCTCGCCGCCTCCTCTGAGGAACGGCGACGCCACCAAAGCGCTGGTCCTCGCACACATCGACGGCGACGAAGACGAAGTGCGCGAAGCCGTCGACGAGTTGACGCTCAAGTACAACCGCACCGACGGTCCCATCACCGTCGGCTTGGGTGGGATCGCTGAGGTCTTCCGTCAGGTCAGCACGCAGATCGAGAGCGACCTCGCGAAGGCAGAAGGGATCACCTTCCCGATCATCATGTTGCTTCTCATCGTCGTGTTCGGAAGCGTCATCGCGGCGGGACTCCCGCTGGCCGTCGGCGCGATCTCGGTGATCGGCACCTTCCTCGTGCTGTTCATTCTCCAAACGATGACCGACGTGTCGATCTTCTCGATCAACCTCACCACCGCGATGGGTCTGGGACTCGGGATCGACTACAGCCTCTTCATCGTGTCGCGCTTCCGTGAAGAGATGCGCCATGGCATGTCGTCCGATGATGCGGTCGTGCGCGCGGTTGAGACCGCCGGACGAACCGTGCTCTTCAGCGCATTGACCGTCGCTATATCGCTCGCCGCGCTGCTCGTGTTCCCGCTCTACTTCCTGAGGTCGTTCGCGTACGCCGGCGTCGCGGTGGTCGCGCTCGCGTCGTTCGCCGCGATCGTTTTCCTGCCGGCCTTGCTCGCGACGATCGGCACGCGGATCGACAAGTGGGTCATCTGGAAGCGCCCCCAGAAAGAAGTCGGCGAAGGGATGTGGCACCAGATCGCTATCACCGTGATGCGGCGACCGTGGCCTGTGCTCGTCGTCGTCGTGGGGCTCCTCCTATTCCTCGGCGCGCCATTCCTCGGTGTCAAGTTTGGGCTCCCCGACGACCGGGTCCTGCCCACGGACGCGCCGGTCCGCGTCATCCACGACGAGATGAGGGAAGAGTTCGAGTCGGCCGAGGCTGCCTCGCTCGGCGTCGTCGCGCCGCGTGCCGAAGGAACGAGCCTCACCCGCGACATCCACGAGTTCGCAGCGGAACTGTCGCGCCTCGACGGCGTCGCGCGCGTCGACGCGTTGACGGGCTCCTACGTCTCGGGTCTCAAGCTCGTCCCGGCGGGCCCCGCCTCGGCGCGCTTCGCAGACGCCAAAGGCACATGGTGGTCGGTCGTTCCGTCGGTCGAGCCGCTGTCGGAAGAGGGCGAGGAGCTGGTCGCGGACATCCGTGCGATGGACGCCCCCTACCCCACCCTCGTCACAGGTCCATCGGCCGAGCTCGTCGATTCAAAGGCGGCAATCTTCAGCCGTGTCCCCCTGGCCGCCCTGCTCATCGCGATCGTGACCTTCGCCGCTCTTTTCCTGATGACGGGCAGCATCTTGGTCCCGATCAAGGCGGTCGTTATGAACCTCCTCAGCCTCTCGGCGACCTACGGGGCGATGGTGTGGATCTTCCAGCAGGGGCACCTCACGAACTTCCTGGACTTCACCGCGACCGGCGCGCTCGATACGACGAGCCCCATCTTGATGTTCTGCATCGCGTTCGGGCTCTCGATGGACTACGAGGTCTTCCTGCTGTCGCGCATCAAAGAGGAGCACGACGCGGGCGCCGACAACGAAACCGCTGTCGCCGTCGGGCTCGAGAAAACCGGTCGCATCGTCACCGCCGCCGCGGCACTCCTCGCGATCGTGTTCATCGCGACGGCAACCTCGAAGATCACCTTCATCAAGCTGTTCGGCGTCGGGTTGTCGCTCGCGGTCGTCATGGACGCGACCCTGATCCGCGGCGCGCTCGTCCCGGCGTTCATGCGACTTGCCGGTGACGCGAACTGGTGGGCGCCTCGTCCCCTGAAGAAGCTCTACGACAGGTGGGGTATCAGCGATGCCGATCCCGAAGCGGAGCCGGCCGGATGACGGCCGAGAGCGTTGCCCACGCGCGCCGCACGCGGTCGCGCAAAGGCGAGGGCGAGAAGCTGCGTGAGGAGATCGTCGACGCGGCCGAACGCTTGTTGATCGAGACTAACGACGAGGAGGCGGTCTCGATCCGCGCGGTTGCCGACGCGGTCGGAGTCACTCCCCCGTCGATCTATCTGCATTTCTCCGACAAGAACGAACTGCTGTTCGCGGTGTGCGAGCGCCACTTTGCTCGCTTCGACGAGGTCATCGAACAAGCCGGTTCGGGAGCCGACGACCCACTCGGGTCGTTGTTACTGCGCGGCCGTGCCTATGTCGCGTTCGGGCTATCCCACCCCGAGCACTACCGGATCATGTTCATGCGCAAGCCCGGAGAGACACCCGACGGGTGGCAGGACGAGTTGTTGCGGCGGAGCAGCGCCTTCGACCATCACGTCTCCGCCGTAACTCGCGTCGCCGAGGCGGGGATCATCGAAGGCGATCCGACGGTGGCCGCGATCGTGCTGTGGGCCGGCGTGCATGGGATCACTTCGTTGCTGATATCGAAACCCGATTTCCCGTGGCCGGACCGCGACGCGTTGATCGACGCGGTCCTTACCGCCGGACTTCGAGGGGTAGCCGTTCCTCCCACCAGCTGAGGTCGGCGCGCAGCGAGACGACGTCGCCGACGATCGCGGTTGCCGGGGGCTCGACGCCTGCGGCCTCCGCCACATCTGCGATACCGGCGAGGTCTGACACGATCGTTCGTTGATCTGGGCCCGCGCCTCGTTCGATGACCGCCGCGGGTTGGAGTGGGTCCCGCCCCGCCGCGATGAGCGCGGTCGTCGCGGCGCGCAGCGCCCGCACACCCATCATCAGCACGATGGTGTCGGACGAACGCGCGATCGACGACCAGTCGACCTCTTTAGAGCCGCTGCGCGCGCCGGTCACGACGGTGAAAGAAGCGGCGGTGTCGCGGTGGGTCACGGGGATCCCCGCGTACGCGGGCACCGCGATCGCCGCCGAGACCCCAGGGACGACCTCGAACGGGACGTCGTGCGCGGCGAGCGCGCCGGCCTCCTCGCCCCCACGTCCGAACACGAACGGGTCGCCGCCCTTGAGCCTCACGACCGCGGCCCCACCGAGGGCGCGGGCAACGAGCAAGACGTTGATGTCCGACTGCTCGGCCTGCGGAGTACCGGGCTCCTTGCCGACGTAGATCCGTTCGGCACCCGGCGGCGCCTCGTCGATCAGCTCGGGGGCGACGAGGCGGTCGTAGACGAGGACGTCGCACGACCGGATGAGCGCGAGCCCCTTGGCGGTGATGAGCCCGGGGTCGCCCGGGCCGGCGCCCACGAGATAGACGGTTCCGGGTTCAGCCCTCAATCGCATAGTCACTCCCTTCGGGCGACCCACCCCCGGGTGGTCGCCCTGCGCCGGCGCCGCTGCTCGGCGCCTCTGCGGCGCGATCGTCGAGACGATCGCTAGTGATTGACTTTATCATGTTTGCACGGTAGAAAACATACTTACCTGTAGGAGCCCTAACGATGCCAGACGACAAAGTCACCGAGCGCCCCCGGACCGTTCCGCGCGCCCGCGGCGAGGGCCAGTGGGCGCTCGGGTACCGGGAGCCGCTCAACCCCGCCGAGGTCGCCAAGAAGGAAGACGACGGCCTCAATGTGCGCGCTCGGATCGAGGGTACCTACGCCAAGAAGGGGTTCGCATCGATCTGGCCGTCTGACCTCCGCAATCGCTTTCGCTGGTACGGCCTCTACACGCAACGCCCGGAGGTCGACGGCTACTTCATGATGCGTATCCGCATCCCCGGCGGCATCCTGACGTCGGCACAGACCGAGCTGATCGGCGAGATCTCTGAGGTCTACGGGCGTGACGTCGCCGACATCACCGACCGCCAGAACGTGCAGCTTCACTGGATCCGCATCGAGGACGTCCCCGAGATCTGGGCGCGCCTCGAGGCAGCGGGGTTGTCGACGACCGAAGCGTGTGGAGACACGCCCCGCAACATCCTCGGGTGTCCGCTGGCCGGGATCGACGCGGCGGAACTCATCGATGCGTCTGCGCTAGTGAAGGAGGTCGACCGCGCCCTCGTCGGTGACCTTGCCTTCTCGAACCTCCCTCGCAAGTACAAGATCTCGATCTCCGGATGCGCTCATCAGTGTTCGCAGCACGAGATCAACGACGTGGGTCTCGTCGGCACGCTCGATGAGGCGGGCGCGCCGGGGTTCGATCTGTGGGTCGGCGGCGGGCTCAGCACGAATCCCATGTTCGGACAACGGCTCGGCGTGTTCGTCACGCCCGAACACGTCACACCAGTAGTCGTGGGCGTGACCGAGATCTTCCGCGACTGGGGCTACCGGCGTGCCCGCAACCGAGCGCGCCTCAAGTTCCTGATGCGCGATTGGGGGCCCGAGAAATTCCGCGAGATGCTCGAGAAGCAGATCGGGTTCGCGCTCCCCTCCCTAACGGAGCCGCCCCCGTCGATCACGACCCACCGCGAGCACATCGGGGTGTGGCCTCAGAAAGACGGCCTCAATTACATCGGCTTCGCGCCCAAGGCCGGCCGCATCGCCGGCCACCAGCTGAAGATGATCGCCCGCCTCGCGGAGCGCTACGGCAACGGGAGGATCCGCACGACGACCCAGCAGAAGCTCGTGGTCCTCGATGTCGCGACCGACGATGTCGAGGCCCTGGCGAGCGAGCTTGCCGCACTCGACCTCCCCGTCGACGCGAGCAACTGGCGCAAGGGCACCATGGCGTGCACGGGCATCGAATTCTGCAAGCTCGCGATCGTCGAGACAAAGGGCCGCGCGGTCGAGCTCTACAGGTACCTCGAAGCGCGCCTTCCCGGCGCGTCCGAAGAGGTGCGGATAAACGTCAACGGCTGTCCCAACTCGTGTGCGCGCTACCAGACCGCCGACATCGGCTTGATGGGCTGCCAGGTGAACCAGACCGTGTTCGTCGTCGACCACGACGGTGAGCAGATCGAGGAGCGCCGCAAGGTTGAAGCGTTCCTCGTCCATCTCGGCGGACACCTCGGTGACGAGCGCACGTTCGGCCGCAAGGTGAAGGGGGTCAAGGTCCTCGGGTCCGAGTTGGGCCCTTACGTGGAGACCTTGATCCGGCGCTACCGGACGGGTCGCGCCGAAGGCGAGGGCTTCTCGGCCTACGTCAACCGCCTCGATCCCAAAGCGTTCATCGCGTTCGCCGCCAAACCGGTCTTCGAAGGTCTGCCGCCCGCCCCCAGCGCGATCGCGGAGCCCAGGGCGTCATGAGCATCCCCGAAGAGATGGTGCGCGCCGAGACCGAGCACCCTCATCCCACTTTCGCGTCACCGAGCGGCGACTACGAGCTCCAGGAAGACGCGCACCCCTCGGGCATCCTCGAGTGGGCGACCGCAACCATCGAGCGCCTCGCGGTCGCGACGTCGTTCCAATCCTCGGGACTCGTGATCCTCCACCTCCTCAAGGAGATGCGCCCCGATGTGCCCGTGTTGTTCCTCAACACCGGCTGGCACTTCCAAGAGACCCTCGACTTCGGCCACGACGTCGCGACGCGCTGGAACCTCAACCTCGTCGAGCTCCGGGGAACACACGGGTCATCGGGAGCACAAGACGCGATCCACGGACCGGAGCTCTACGAGCGCGATCCCGAGAAGTGCTGCTTCATCAACAAGGTCGCGCCCCTCCAGGACGCGCTCGAGAACTACGACGGGTGGATCTCGGGCATCCGGCGCGACCAGTCGCCGCTGCGGGCTCACACCCCCATCGTCGAGGCCCAGCTGCTGCCGACCGGCAATGAGCTTCTCAAGATCCACCCGCTCGCGAACTGGGACAAGGCCCAGGTCGCGGATTACCTCTCGACCCACGACATCCCGACGCATCCCTTGCTGGAGAAGGGCTACACGTCGATCGGATGCTGGCCCTGCACCAGGGCGATCCACGCCGGCGAGGACGAGAGGGCGGGCCGGTGGGAGGGCTTCTCGAAGTCCGAGTGCGGGATCCACTCGTTCGGCAAGCCCCACGGGCCGAAGGAGACCGAGGCTGAGCAATAGTGGGGGCAAGCAAGTGCTTTTTCGCGACCTCGCCTCCAGGGGTCATGTAGCTCCCTTTCTGGAGCACAATGAGGTCGTGCACGCGGCCCCCTTCTACTGCCCCTACTGCGCCGAGGAAGCCCTCGAGCCCTTCGACCCATTCGAGGGCAAGGACGCACGCCCCGCTGGTTGGTACTGCTCATCATGCGATAGAAGGTTCTCCCTGAAGTTCGAAGGGTTGGGAGCGCCGATGAGTGCGGAGACCGCGTAGATGTTCGAGACTGACCTCTACATCGCATGCCTCCATCTCACCGGGTCGAGATGTCTCGTCGTCGGCGCGGGAGAGACCGCGATCGAGAAGATCGACGCGCTCCTGGCATGCGGAGCCACCGTCGAGGTCGTCGCACCTGAGACCGAGCGCGCGATCCTCGATCTGGTCAAAGCCAAGGCGATCAGGTGGAAGCCGCGGCGCTATCAACCCGCAGATCTCGACGGCTGTCTTCTCGTCGTCGTCGCCACGCCCGATGCCCAGGTCAATGAGGCCGTGCACGCGGATGCTACGGCGCGCCCGATGTTGATCAACGTCGTAGACGTGCCTGCGCTTTGCAACTTCATCCTGCCCGCGATCGTCCGCCATGGCCCGATCGCGATCGCGATCTCGACCGCTGGTGCAAGTCCGGCGCTCGCGGCGCGCATGAAACGTGAGATCGCAGGCGAGTTCGGCCCCGCGCACGCGCGCCTCGCGATCGCGCTGAACGACCTGCGCGAGTGGTCGCAAGCGAACCTTCCGACGTACGGCGCGCGCAAAGAGTTCTTCGAAGACGTCGTGAACGGCGACCCCGACCCGCTCGACTTCGTGCGCAAGGACGACGAACGCGGGCTCGCCCAGCTGTTCGAAGCCGCCAAGGAAAAGGCGATGCACAGCCTCCTCTGACGTCACCGCCGAACTTCGTCGTTGTCAGGCTCCGTGGTTGACAGGAAACTTACGGTTCGGTAGGTTACGGTTGAGTAGGTAAAGCCACCTGCCACTCCGACCAGGAGCCGTTATGTCATCCACCTTGCTCGAAGAACACCCCCTTACCGAGAAGCCAGCGATCCCAGGGGTGCGTCAGCTCCCACCCGACCGCGCCAAGCTCCAACGCCGCCTCACGCTCATCGTGACGACGATCCCGTTCGTCGGCCTCGTGTTCGCAGTGTGGTCGCTCTGGGGGGCGGGTCTGAGCGCCGTAGATGCCTCGATCGCGCTCTCCTTCTACGTGTTCACCGGCCTCGGTGTGACGATCGGGTACCACCGTCTGTTCACCCACCAGAGCTTCGAGACGACGGGATGGATGCGCGCCCTGCTCGCGATCGCCGGCTCGATGGCGATCCAGGGCCCGGTTATCAAGTGGGTCGCCGATCACCGGCGTCATCACGCATTCGCCGACCAAGAGGGCGACCCGCACTCCCCACATCTCGATGACGGCCCCGGGATCAAGGGCATCGTCAAAGGTCTGTGGCACGCACACATCGGTTGGTTCTTCGACGAGGAGCAGACCTCCGCTAAGCGCTGGGCTCCGGACCTCGTGAAGGACCCTGTCATGCGTCGCATCGACAGCCTCTTCCCGCTGTGGGCTTTGATCTCTTTCGCCGGGCCGGCAGTGCTTGGAGCGATCATCACGCGCACCTGGGCCGGCACCGTGACCGCTTTCCTATGGGGTGGCCTGGCTCGGATCTTCCTGCTCCATCACGTGACGTGGAGCGTTAACTCGATCTGTCACTTCTACGGCAAACGGCCCTTCGAGACGACCGACCACAGCACGAACAACTGGGCGCTCGCGATCATCTCGTTCGGAGAGTCGTGGCATAACAACCACCACGCGTTCCCGACGTCCGCGGTCCACGGTCTCCAGCGAGGTCAGCTCGACATCACTGGCGGGATGATCCGCATCATGCAGGCGCTCGGCCTCGCTCGCAGCATCAAGATCGCCACGCCCAAACAAGTAACGCGCAAGCAGGCTGCCTGACGCCGGAAGGGGGCTAGGGTTCGCCCCCATGACAGCATCCGAAGCGCCGCGCGTACGGATGACCGGTCAGGAGCGGCGCGCACAGCTTCTGGACATCGGACGTTCGGTGTTCGCCGAGAAGGGCTACGAGGCGGCGTCGATCGAAGAGATCGCGCAGCGCGCCCGAATCACCAAGCCCGTTGTCTACGAGCACTTCTCTGGCAAAGAGGGCCTCTACGCGGTCATCGTCGACCGCGAGGTCAGGACACTGCTCGATCACATCATGACGGCGCTCGACGCGACAGGTCCCCGCGCGATGCTGGAACAAGCGGCGGCGTCGTTCCTGCTCTATATCGAACAGCAGCCGGATGGATTCAGGATCTTGGTGCGCGACTCCCCGGTCGCGAGCACGACGGGGACGCTCGCCAGTCTCATCGGGGATCTAGCGACGCAGGTCGAGCACATCCTCGTCAACGAGTTCAAGCATCGAGACTTCGACCCGAAGCTCGCACCGCTCTACTCCCAGGCCCTCGTCGGCATGGTTGCTCTAGTAGGTCAGTGGTGGCTCGAAGCAGGTAAGCCCAAGCGCGAGAAGGTCGCAGCACATCTCGTGAACCTCGCGTGGAACGGATTGAGCAACCTCGAGCCGAAGCCCGAGCTCAAGACGCGACGACCTGCTTGATCGACCCCAACTCGCTCGGTTTGCAAATCGAGGTTAGGGCGACCTAACATCGGTCGACCGAACCCGGAGAGTTAGGTGGACCGAACGTGCGTAAAGATCGCCTGGACCTGCACATCTAGATGAAGCTCCTCCGTATCCTCGTTGCCTCGTCAGCAGCACTGGCGCTACTCACCATCCCCAGCGTCGCCTACGCCACTCACGGCGCCGGCACCGGCGATGTCACTCTCGATGAGGCTATCCACGAGCTCGACATCGCGCGGCGCCTCATCGACGACAGCGTCCGCCTCTACGAAGACGGTGACGCCGAGGGAGCGTACGAAGCTGCACGCAACTCCTATCTCGATCACTTCGAGTACGTCGAGATCCCGCTGCGCGTGCGCGACGAAGGGCTCACTCTGTCGGTCGAAGAAGACTTCGCGACCCTGCGCAACCTGATCGAGGCGGGCGCCCCTTTGAACGATGTGGAGGCAGTCTCGGCTGAAGTGCAGCGGGGCCTCGACGACGTCGAGCGCACATTGTCCGAGCCCGGTCTCGCTGCGCCGATCATCGCCCTGACGTACGCGTTCACGATCCTGTTCCGCGAGGGCCTCGAAGCTGTTCTCGTAGTCGCGGCCGTACTTGGTTACCTCGAAGCGAGCCGCAACACGCAGTACCGTGGCCCGGTCCTCAAAGGTGTCGCCGCCGCGGTCGCCGCGACCATCGCATTGTTCGTCGTCACGACTGTGTTCGTCCGGCTCGCCCCTGTGCAACGCGAGCTACTCGAGGCAGGGACCGCCCTCCTAGCGGTTGGTGTGCTCTTCTACGTCTCGTTCTGGTTGGTCACTCGACTCGAGCACCGGCGCTGGATGGAGTTCGTCAAAGCCAAAGTGTGGACCGCAGCGACGACGGGCTCGACGCTCGCCCTCGCCGGCGTCGGCTTCACCGCTGTGTTCAGGGAGGGGTTCGAGACCGTCCTCTTCTATCAAGCCCTCATGACGTTCAGCGAGGGACTGGGGCTCTACGTCGCGATAGGCACGGGACTCGCGGCGATCACGCTCGGCATCGCCGGATGGGTCATCTTCAAGGCCGGGCGCAAGATCCCGGTCAAGACGTTCCTGACCACGGCGGTAGCCCTTGTCATGGTCGTGTCGGTTGCGTTCGCCGGAAACGCCGTCCGGGGCTTCCAGGAAGCCGCGATGATCCCGGTGACCTACCTGGAGTCGCTGCCAAGGCTGCCGATCTTCGTCGCACATCTCACGGGCTGGTACCCCACGCGCGAGACCATCACCGCGCAGGTCCTGTTGACGCTGGTGTACATCGGGGGCGCCATCTGGACCTTCGTAGTCCTTCCCCGCCGCGAGAAGCGATTCGCAGGCACAACGGATCCTCACCCGGCTCTGGAAGAAACGCCTGAGGAAGCCTCGGTCTAGCATGATTTTTGGCTCGGGACACTAGATGTCCGTCCGGATCGGCGTCGATGTCGGCGGCACGTTCACCAAAGCCGTCGCGTGCGATCCCGCAACCGGAGCGGTCGTCGCCCGCGCGGTCGTATCGACGACCCATGCTTCGACGTCCGGAGTCGCGGATGGAGTGATCGAGGCGATCCAGGCCGTCCTCGCCGAGGTCCGAGAGCGCGGCCTGGGGCCGGTAGAGCTGATCGCGCATTCCACAACACAGGCCGTTAATGCGCTCCTCGAGGGTGATACATCGATCGTCGGTGTCCTTGGGATGGGTCGCCGGCCAGATCTGAAGCGGGCACAGAAGAGGACCGCGGTGGGCGAGATCAGGTTGGCCCCGGGACGACGACTGGTGACCGAGCATTCGTTCATAGACGTCACCGAGCGCGTGGATGAGGCGAAGCTCCGGACCGCGATCCACGACCTCGTCGAAGACGGCGCCGAGGTGATCGCCGCATCCGAAGCGTTCGGTGTCGAAGACGCACGTGGCGAATGGCTCGCCCTGCGCATCGCCGAGGACATGGGAGTTCCAGCGTGTGCGGGGCACGAGCTGACCGGTCTCTACGGTCTCGAGATGCGCACCGTCACCGCGGCATTGAACGCGAGCATCCTCCCGACCGCACTGCGCACCGCCAAACTGGTCGAAGAAGCTGCGGAGCGCGATCTACCTGGTGTGCCTCTGCTCGTCATGCGTGGCGACGGCGGCGCCGTTCAGATCGACGTCATGAAGAAACATCCCCTTCTGACCGCGTTCAGCGGCCCGGCCGCGTCGGTCGCCGGCGCCCTGCGGCACATGTCGATCCACGACGGTGTCGTTATCGAGGTCGGCGGAACGTCGACGAACATCAGCACCATCAAGGCCGGACGCCCCGTGCTCTCGTACATCCGCGTGCTCGACCACGTCACCTGTGTACGGAGTCTCGACGTCAGGGTCGTCGGGGTCGCGGGCGGAAGCCTGCTGCGCGTGGGCAAACGAGGGGGCAGAACGCGCCTTCTCGACGTCGGGCCGCGATCGGCCCACATCGCGGGACTTCCTTACGCGTGCTTCGAGACAGCCGCAGAGCTCGAGGGCGCGCAAGCGCGGCTCATCGCGCCTCGTCCCGGTGATCCCGCCGAATATCTCGTGTTGGAGACCCCCCGCGGCCGTCGCATCGCGCTGACGTTGACATGTGCCGCGAACGCGCTGGGCGAGGTCGCGGCGGGCGCGTACGCCCTCGGCGACGAGAAGGCTGCGAAGGCCGCGTTCGCGATCGCCGGCGCGTCGTTCGGCCTCGACGGGACCCGGCTCGCGAGGAACGCACTCGAGGCTGCGACACAGAAGCTGGCGGGTGCGGTCGGGGATGCCGTCCGCGCTCACAAGATGGAGACTCCTGTGGTTGTGGGCGTCGGCGGGGGGGCCGGGGCTGTGATCCCGTCCCTGGCCCGCAAGCTCGGGAGCGCGTGGGAGATCCCTCTCGAAGCCGAGGTCATCTCTTCGATCGGAGATGCTCTTTCGGTCGTTCGTGTCGAGGTCGAACGCACACTCGCTCGTCCGACAGCCGAGGCCGTAGCCGAGGTTCACCGCGAGGCCGAACGCGCCGCGCTGCGCGCCGGCGCGTCACCATCGTCGGTTCAGCTCCAGAGCGAGGCGGTTCCCGAACGCGGAGCGCTGCGTGTCACGGCGTTCGGGACCGTGGCTCTCGATGCCGGTGCCACCGGCGTGTCTGTCGACGACAGCCGTGCCCAGGCAGCCGCAGCCACGGCCATCGGCGGACCCGCATTATTGGTGTTCGGGAACGAGTTCTTTCGCGTCTACGCGGGGCCCGGCGAGACAGATCGCGACTTCGCGGTGATAGACCGAGTCGGCGCGGTCGCGGTCCAGGGGCGCGGCCGGCTGGTCACGGGTCGTGGCTCCGAGGTCGCGTCCGCGCTCGAAGAGCGCATCCCCACTCTCGTGCGTCACTACGGCCCGGTCGCGATCGCGCCTGCGCTGCGCTTCTTGCGGGGCTCGAGCCTGGTCGACCTCACCCTGATCTCGAACCCGAACGAGGTGCGCGAGGCGGCGCTCGCAGAATGCGCGTTCGCCCACGACGAGCAGGTCATCGCCCTCCTGACTCGATCCTGACGTGGCGATCTACCGTCCCCCCCGGCCGCGCTGGCCTCTGGCCATCGGGGCTGCCGCGACAGGCCTCGTCATCGGTCTCCTGACCGGACTCGCCATCGGCAACGAGGAACCGAGCGCCGCGGAAGGCGTCAGCGTGATGCGAACCGAGTTGGCCGCATCTGCAGGATCGATGGAGGTCGCCTCGATCGAGTACGAGGAGTCAATCTCGGGAGGATCGGTAACCGAACAGAGCGAGTACGAAGCAACGCTCGTGGCGATCAACAGCAGCCGCATGCGATTCGCAAAGATGGAGCCACTATTGGAGTCTTTCGCTCCCGATCTCGTGACCCAGATAAACGATCTCTACGACGAGATCGCCACCTCAGTCCGACAGAAGGTAGATCCCGAGGAGCTCAGCCCAATGTTCGAAGAGCTGATCTCCCTCCTGAAAGGCGATTTCTAGAGCCTGAGGGGGCAAAGGGATTACGGGGCGGGGCGGACCTTGAAGAGCTCGCCGCCGGACAGGTCGGTGATGTAGACGTTGCCGGCGGTGTCTTCCCCGAACGAGCTGATCGACAGACCGGACTCGAGCTCGATCTGCGGTTCCTGCTCCCGACTCACCGTTCCGTCGATGCTCCAGATCGTGCCTGAGCAGTAGTCGCCGAAGAAATACCTCCCCCGCAGAGCGTCCTGCGGCCCCCTGTAGACGAAGCCGCCGGTGACCGAGCATCCGAAGTCGTGTGAGTAGACCGCGACGGGATCTTCGTAGTCGCGCAGCTGGTCGACGCCGCACTGCGTGCCGGAGGGGTAGCACTGGTTGCCCTCACGGACGTTCCACCCATAGTTCACCCCGCCGTCGGAGTTCCTGGGCTCTAGATCGATCTCCTCCAACGCCGACTGGCCGACATCGCCGATCCACATGTTGCCGTTCGCGCGGTCGAAGCTGAACCGCCACGGGTTGCGAAGTCCGTACGACCAGATCTCTGGGCGCGCACCCGAAGTGCCGGCGAACGGATTGTCGGGCGGGATCCCATAGGGCCTTCCGGACCCGGGGGCGTTGACGTCGATACGCAGGATCTTCCCGAGCAGTGTGTCGAGACGTTGGCCGTTGCCCATGGGATCCCCACCGCTGCCACCATCACCCGACGCGATGTAGAGGTAGCCATCGGGCCCGAACGCGAGATGGCCGCCGTTGTGATTGGGGAACGGGTCCTCGAAACGAAGGATGATCTTCGCCGACCCGGGCGACGCGACATTGGCGCTCGAGGAACGCTTGTAACGAGCGATGACAGAGTCGCCATTGACCGCGGTGTAGTCGACGAAGAAACGGCCGTTGCGCGCATAGCGCGGATGGAACGCGAGCCCGAGCAAGCCCTGCTCTCCCCCGCTCTGCACGAGCTCGGTGATGTCGAGGAAGGGACGGGTGCGGAGCTCGCCGTCTTTCCAGATGCGGATCGTTCCACCCTGCTCAACGATGAACAAAACTCCTCGCCGGCCGGGCGCATGTGTGACACCGAGTGGGTCCGCGAGCCCGGATGCGATGCGCTTGAGATCGATCCCCGATGTGGCCGAGGACACGACGACCTCGCCGGCGTCATCCTCGACGCGATGGGGTTCGGCGCGATCCGATGGCGAGCTACACGCGCCCACGAGAAGAAGGCTCGCTAGCAGCGCAGCCGTCCGGCGCCTTGTCATCACCTAAGTGTCGCGCCCCCGGACGCGCCGCCTAACGCACGATGCGGGAGAGGCGCCGATCGGCGTACACCCGCCCACCGGTCTGACAGTCGGGGCAGTACACGACCTCGTGAGATTCGTAGGACACACGTTCCAAGGTACGTCCGCACGCAGGACAAGGGTCGCCGTGGTGACCATGGACCGTGAAACGCCCGGCCATCTTCGTGGGGAGGCCCCCGGTGCGCGTCCGCTCCTTCTCGACCGCCTCGGCCAGCACCGTGTCGACGGCGTCGGCCAGTCTGCGCCGAGCGTCGGGGTCGAGCTTGGTGAGACTCACGAACGGCGAGACGCAGGCGCGATGCAGGATGTCGTCACCGTAGCCACGGCCTATGCCCGCGACGGTCCTTTGGTCCCTCAGCATCGTGTGCACGCGCCGTCCGTCGGAGCCTTCGGCCAACAGGCGCTTGAACTCGAGGCCATCGGGCTCGGGGCCGAGTCCGGCAAGCGGCCCCTCGTCCCCCGCCTCGAGCGCCCACCATCCTGCCTTGCGCTGCGTGCCGTACTCCTTGACGAGGATCGAAGGCGCGTCCTTCACATCGAAGCGAACAACGGCGCCCTTGGGCCGCGTGACCTTCGGCGGGTCCTCAACGTCGACACGACCACCTTGAGACAGGTGAACGAGGATCCGGGGTCCACCCAACCTCATGTCGAGGTACTTACCGCGCCGACCCACCGACTCGATCGTGCGTCCGAGAAACGGTTCGATGTCGGTGGGTGTCTTCATCGCCGAGAACTGGAGTGGGCGCACCCCGATCAGGAGGTGACCGGCGACGTATCCGTCGAGGCGTTCGGCGAGGGCCTGCATCTCGGGTAGTTCGGGCACACGGGTAAGTTAGCTCTATGCGTATCGGAATGGTCGCCCCGCCCTGGTTCGAGGTCCCGCCCAAGGGCTACGGGGGCATCGAGTGGCTTTGTCACTGGCTGACGGAAGGCCTCGTCAAGCGCGGCCATGAAGTCGTCCTTATCGGCTCGGGGAACAACAACACGTCGGCCCGTTTCCTCCAGACGTTCGCGGAGCCCCCCACCGAACGCCTCGGCGAGAGCCTCCCGGAGGTGCTCCACTCGGCGCTGGTCGCCTCGTTCCTCGACGATCTGGCGCTCGATGTTGTGCACGACCATTCGTTCGCGGGTCCACTCTCGGCACGAGGTCGCAACACGCCGACCATCGTCACGGCGCATGGTCCCGTCGATGGCGAGGTCGCCCACTACTACGCAGCGTTGGGCAGGACCATCAACCTCGTGGCGATCTCGGATGCTCAGCAGCGTCAGGCTCCGCAGCTCCCATGGACCACGACCATCCACAACGGAGTCCCGATCGCCGAGTACCCGTTCTCCGAGGACAAGGATGACTACCTCTTGTTCCTCGGCAGGATGAGCCCCGAGAAGGGCGCTCATCTCGCGATCCAAGCTGCACGCGATGCCGACCTTCCGTTGGTGATCGCCGGCAAGTGCAACGAGCCGCTCGAGAAGGCCTACTTCGAGACGCAGATCAAGCCGTTACTGGGCCCCGACATCGATTGGATAGGAGCGGCCGAGACGAAACGCAAGAAAGAGTTGCTGGTCAAAGCGCGCTGTCTGGTATTCCCGATCATGTGGGAAGAGCCCTTCGGGATCGTGATGGTCGAGGCGATGGCGTGCGGGACACCGGTCGTCGCGCTCAGGGGTGGTTCGGTGGCAGAGATCGTCGAAGACGGAGTAACCGGATTCATCTGCGACCACGCCTCCGATCTGCCGGAAGCGATCAAGCGCTCCTCGTTGATCGAGCCAGCCGCCTGCCGCGCACGTGCGCTTAGGTTGTTCGACACGTCCAAGATGGTCGAGTCTTACGAACGTCTCTACGAGGTGACGAGCCATCGTTGAAGACGGCCGCTCAAAGAAGGTAACGGGACCACAAGGCGAGCAGTTCGACATCGTGGGGCGCGCCGGGCCCGTCGAGCTGAAGCCCGCACCTCAGGTCTCTGCCGAGGCCTCCGAGGATCTCCTCGTCCTCAAAGACGGCAAGTTGTTCATCTGCTCACGCGAAGACGGAGACATCAGCGGGGGGTTCACAACGGGCGAGGGCCTCTACGCCGACGACACTCGCTACCTCTCGGAGTTCCATCTCACGATCGGCGACAAAGCACCGATCTTCCTGTCGGCCTCGACGAGCCGTGCCTTCGAAGCCTTCATCGACCTAACGAACCCAGACCTCAGGAACGGTGACGACGTCACGATCCCTCAGATGACGCTCAATATCCGTAGGACGCGCCTCGTCGGCGATCGTTTGCAAGAGCGCATCAGGGTCCGCAACCACGGCTCTAAGCGCATCACTTCGGAACTTGCCCTGACGTTCGGGGCCGATTTCGCCGACATCTTCGAGATACGGGGCGTCCGTAAGCGCATGTCGAGAGGTGAGCTCGTTGCCCCCAAGCCCACGCGCAGAGGCGTCACATTCACCTACATCGGAGAAGACGAGGCGTTCCGCCAGACGATCCTCTCGTTCGTCGAGGCTCCCAAGTCGACGTCGATAGAGGAGGGAGCGGTCAGCGCGATATGGCCACTCGACCTAGGGCCCCGCGAGGCGATGACGGTCGTCGTGACGGTCGAGACCTCACTCGAAGGCGCGCGCCTCGAACCCTCGACGTTCGAAGAGACCGAAAGCGTCGTGAAGGCTGCGAGATCCGCGTGGCAAGAGGGGCTGACTTCGATCCAAGGCCATCATCGATCGTTCAACCGGTTCGTAGACGCATCGGTCCGCGACCTAGGGGCCCTGCTAACCCCTGCGGGCGAGCACGAAATCATCGCGGCGGGCATCCCGTGGTACGCCGCACCGTTCGGGCGCGACACGTTGATCACCTGCTACGAGATGTTGATGCTTTCAACCGCGCCGGCGCGCGACGCGCTGCTGTTCCTCGCCTCGCGTCAGGCGACGGAGGATGACCCGTTGCGGGATGCCGAGCCGGGGAAGATCCTCCACGAGCTCAGGGTCGGCGAGCTCGCTCGGGCGGGCTACATCCCCCACACGCCGTATTACGGAACCGTCGACGCGACGCCTCTGTACGTGATGCTGGCGGCGGCCTATTACAGGTGGACCGGCGACATCGAAACCATGCAGACGATCAAGCCCGCGCTCGATGCGGCTCTTCGCTGGATCGACGAGCACGGCGACCTCGACGGTGACGGGTTCGTGGAATACCAACGGCGTTCTCCGGCCGGCTTGGACAACCAGGGCTGGAAGGATTCCGAAGACTCCATCCCCCACGTCGACGGCACCCTCGCGCATGGCCCCATCGCGCTCGTGGAGGTTCAGGCCTACGTCTACCTCGCCAAGAAGCGCGCCGCGGAGATCTACGACGCGTTGGGCGACGAGACCATGGCTACCACGCTGCGGAACGCAGCCGAGAAGCTGAAGAAGGAGTTCAACGACGCATTCTGGATGCCAGCGGAGGGGACCCTCGCTCTCGCATTGGACGGCGACAAGCGACAGGTGCAAAGCGTCACCTCGAACGCCGGCCACGCCCTCTATTGCGACATCGTGGACAAGGAGCGCGCCGCTCTCATCGCCGAGCGTCTGATGGCTCCTGACATGTTCTCGGGATGGGGCGTTCGGACGCTGTCCTCCGAGTCGGTCGTCTACAACCCGATGAGCTACCACAACGGGTCGGTATGGCCGCACGACAACGCCATCATCGCGGCGGGCCTGAAGCGATACGGGTTCCGCGATGCGACTCAACAGATCGCGGCGGCGCTATTCGATGCGGCGATCCAGTCATCGGACTACCGCCTCCCAGAGTTGTTCTGCGGATTCCAGCGACGCTCGGGCGCCGCGTGGGTGCGTTACCCCGTCGCGTGCCGTCCTCAGGCCTGGGCTGCAGCGGTGCCCTTCATGATCCTTCAATCGATGCTTGGGATCTCGCCCAACGCCGGCGCCCGCACGCTCACGATCCACCAACCCCACTTGCCGGTGTGGATCGACATGCTCGAGCTGAAAGGCCTGCGTGTCGGGGCCTCGAGGCTTGCGGTCCGTTTCAAGCGAGATGGCGACGCAACGTCGTTCTCTCTCGTTCAGCGTGAAGGCGACGTCCGCCTGACCATCGAGGAGTAGTTCGCACCTCGTGATACCTGGCCCGAGGGGGAGGAAGCAGGGGGCCCGAGGGCGAATCACAAGGACAGCGGATCAGCCCATCACCCTCACAAGGAAGGTCTCCACTCCATGTCTTTCAAGCGGATAACCGTTGCCGCCCTCATGGCGTGCCTCGTCATGAGCCTTGCCCCCGCCGCCCGCACCGCCAACCCGACCCTGATGGTCGTGCGTGTCCATGTCGACTCCCCCCGGGAAGCTGCCGAGCTCATCGCACGGTTCGATGACACCCACAACCACGGTCACGACGAGGTCGAGCTCCTGTTGTGGCCTGGAGACGAGGCCGAGCTCCGCGCTATGGGCATCGACTACACCGTCGTCACGCGCGATCTCGTAGCACGCGATGCAGAGCTCGCCGCCCAAACCACCGGCGAGGTCGTCGAGATCCCCGGGCCCGACCGCGACGACTACCGCCACCTCGCCGACTACAACACCGAGCTGGCGGCCATCGCAGACGAGTACCCGTCGATGGCCCGCCTCATCGAGCTTCCCGAGGTGAGCCTCGAGGGACGCACCGCTTACGGCATCGAGATCGCCAAGGATGTGAAGGCGAACGACGGGCGACCCACGTTCTATATCGACGGCGTTCACCACGCACGCGAATGGCCGGCAGGTGAGCTTCCGCTCCTGTTCGCGTACCACCTCCTCGAGAGCTACGGCAAGGACAAGGCGGTCACCGCTCTCCTCGGCAAACTTCGCGTGATCGTCGTCCCGATCGTCAACGTCGACGGCTTCGATTACTCGCGCGAATCGGTCCTCTCCCTCGTGGAGCCGCTGCGTCCCCAGCTCGAGCCAACCGGTTTGGTCAACGGCTTCGAGGGCTACTGGCGCAAGAACCGGCGGTCGCTGACGGGTGTGACGATCCCTGCGGCCCAGAAGAACCCCGACGCGTACGGCGTCGACAACAACCGCAACTACTCGTACCTGTGGGGAGATCAGAACGGCGGATCGGCGAACGAGCAATACGACGCGACCTATCGCGGCGATGCTCCGTTCTCGGAGCCCGAGAACCGCAACATCCGAGACCTGGTCCTGACGAACGAGGTCACCGGCATGATCACAAACCACACCTATCAAGGCAGCGTTTTGCGGCCCGGCGGTCCGGGAGGTCCCGACTACCCGCTGATCTTCAAGATCTCGAACGAGATCGCGGCACGCATGGGCAACCAGTACGACGCGCGAGACAGCGTTGGCTACCCCACCACGGGAACGACAGATGACTGGGTTTACGCGGTCACCGGCGCTATCGGCTTCACCATCGAGCACGGCCGTGTTGGATTCCACCCGGCGTACACCGTTGGCGTCGGAGATCCTGCCGGCGGAGTAATGGCGGGGTTTCAATACATGGCAGAGGTGGCCGCCAACCCCAAGTACCACTCGGTCCTGACCGGCAAGGTCGCCGGCGGGGCCGCGAAGTTGACCCTGACCCGCAAGTGGAAGACGCCGCTGTCGGAGGGCAATCCGATCGGTGAGGAGTTCGTCACCGAGAGCTTGAAGTACACGTTGAACACGAACCCCGACGGCTCGTTCGAGTGGCACGTGCCGCCGAGCATCAGCCCTCAGGCCGACGGCAACACCGCTTACACCCTCACGATCACCCGATCGGGGTCCAAGAAGGTCCTGAGCGTGAAGGTGAACCGTGGTCAGCGCCTAAACCTTGGCAGCATCGCTCTCTAAGTCATCGACCCGGCAGGGCGGAACCGAGCTACAGGAGGAATCACTTGAAGATCTTCAGAGCAATCATGGCAATCACGGCGCTGCTCGCGCTCGCCATCGCGCCTGCCTCGGCCGAACGCAAGGCACCCGGCCAGAAGGCCATCAAGAGCGACAACGTCAAAGTCGTCGCCCAGTTCAAGTACGACGGTGGCACCGAGCTCGCCGCTGAGGGTGACTACGTCTATTCAGGCGAGCTCGACGGCGACGCACCCTCGCCCAGTCGTGGCACCAAGCCCGAAGAGGGCGGGGTTCACATCTATGACGTCTCTGGGTCGGTACCGAAAGAGGTCGGCTTCCTCCACTGCCCCGGTAACGACAACGACGTCGAGGTTGTCAAGCCCGGGCTCATCGTCCTCAGCTTCCACATCAACAAGTGCGCTCCGGCGGCGGGCAACGGTTTCATGACGATCGACGTCAAGAACCCCAAGAAGCCCCGCATCCTCGGTTTCATCAACACTGGCAAGAACCACACGATCAAGCCGCTGCCGGGGACGACCCTCGTCTACACCGCGGGCGGCGGCCTCAGTGGCGGTCCTGCCGCTGGTCCTGCCATCGTGGACGTCAAGGATCCTTCGCAGCCCGAGATCGTGGCACGTCCCCAGACCATCACAACCGACTGCCACGACATCTCGTTCCACATAACCGAAGAGCGCCAGCTCGGCTTCTGTGCCGGCGCGATAGGCACCGGTGAGGTCCAGATCTGGGACGTCTCGGACCCGCTCGCGCCCACCACACTGTCTCGCATCTACAACCCGCTGATCCAGTACTCGCATTACGCGGTTGCCAACAGCGAGGGGACGCTTCTCGCCATCGACGATGAGGCGTTCGCGGCGCACGACTGCAACACGCATGCGAGTCCTACCGGTCGCGCGTGGATCTACGACATCTCGGATGCCACACTCCCGGTCGTCCAGAGCAGCTTTGCCCCTCCGCGCGGCGGCGACGGCGTGACCAATATCGGGACGTACCCCGGTTGGGCGCCGTCTTGGTGCCTGAGCCACGGCCTCGATTGGATGCCCGACTCGAACAATCTCGCCGTCACATGGTTCACGGGCGGCGTAAGCGTGCTGAACCTGGACGACCCGTTGATGCCAACGGAGGTCGCGTACTACCAGGCCCAGCCGCAGTCGTCGACGTATTCGGTGCTATGGCACGACGGCCTCTTGTGGGCGAACAACTTCAACACGGTCGGCGTCATGGCCTACAAGATCAAGGGGCTGAAGTAGCCTCTAGGGCCTCACGCGTGATTGGCTTCGTGCTCTAGGAGCCAGCGCTTGCTGTCAACGCCGTATCCGTAGTTCCCGACGTCTCCGCCCGTACGCACGATGCGGTGACACGGGACGAACGGAGCGACGCGGTTCTTGCCGCACGTGGTTCCGGCGGCGCGGATCGCGCGTGGGCGTCCGGCGGACTCAGCTAGCTCCCGGTACGAGATCGTCTTGCCGGGCGGAACACGGCGCATCGCGTCCCAGAACGCCAGCTGGAGCTCGGTACCCGGCTGGCTAACCGGGATCGCGT
>DATLNM010000031.1:0-29848 GCA_035536775.1 Actinomycetota bacterium
GGTGTAGTCCACGAAGAACCCGATGTGGGCTCTCCACAGCGACAGGAACTGCTTGGCTCCGGCGTCGCCGTAGACCGAACCGACCGCCTCGGACAGTGCGACGGAGTTGTCGTCGAGTGCGGTGACGGCTGCCTGCACCGTCGGGTCCTCGAGGTTGCCACCGGCGCCGACCGCCGTGTAGATCGCGATACCGGCAAGGTACTCGTGACCGTCCAGCAGCGAAGTGAGGTCACGGGTCAGCGTCGCGGCCTGGGTGTCGACCGTGGGGACGTCGACAGCTTCTTCGACGTCGTCCATGTCGGGATCGACGTTTGCATCTGCGGCTGCGGCTTCGATCTTGTCCGAAGCCTGATCTGTGTTCCCGGAAGCGCATGCTCCTCCGAGTAGTGCGAACAGCATCGCTGCTGCGAGTGACCTGAGCATCCAACTCTTCCTGATCAATGCAGTTCCTTTCTGTTGCGATTTATCTGAAGCGGCTCTCGCTTCGGGGGGATGTACGACGAGGTCGGCCGATGCGGATTGGTCGAACTGAGATCAGCTGACGATGACCTTTCCGGTCATCGAGGAGTGCACGGTGCAGTAATACGCGTATGTGCCGGGGTCGTCGAAAGTGAAGCCGAAGGAGGCTCCAGCATCGGGGAGGTCACCGTCGAACAGCCCGTCGGGCGAGGCCTCTTTCTCCTCGCCGAGGCCGGGCACGCCTTTGTCTCCGGGAGTGCCTGATGTGACGGTGTGGTGGACACCTTCGTCACGGTTCGTCCAGATGACCTCGGTTCCGGCGTCGATCTCGATGGGATCGGTCGCGAAGGAGATGTTGACGACGTCGACAGCCTCTCCGGTCGATCCGGACGCAACTGAGGCGCTCGAGCTCGGCTCGCTACAGGCGGCCGCCCCCAACGCGATGGATGCGGCCATCACGAGCACCGCTGGACGCTTGAACCTGCTGGTTTGAGACATGCGCTTTCCCTTCTCGTCGGTGACGAGTACGGGAGCGTGTTCGGATAGGGGTCAGGTTGTGGATTGCGTCCGCGACCGGGGCTGCGATCGAGGTGGACTGTGACTGACTGGAAGGGCCCGGCGCTTTGGTTCTTATGGGGCGCCCTGATGGGCTTCGGGTTCCTTGGCGTTTTGTCGATCGGGTTGCCGTTCCTCATCGTCGGTGTACTGCTGCTGTTCCCCTTATCGAAGGGGGGTCGACCCGGGGCGTGGATGGCCCTCGTAGGCGCGGCGACGCCGTGGTTCGCGTTCGCCCTCGAGGGCTATCTAAGTCCGGACTGCATCGATGGGATGTCAACGATCAGTCCTTCGGGTGATGAACAGTTCACTTGTCGTGCGATGGCATCACCGGACGAGTTCATGCCGTTCCTAATCGCGTCGTCGATCGGGTCGGCGATCGGAGTAGCGATGTTTATTGGCTCATTACGTCTCCGACCACCCCGAGGACCTGCGGTTGCAAGTGATGGTCTCGAGAATGAAGAATGAGCTCCTATGGATAAGAACGGCCTGGCTCTGGAACCAGTGATCAAGAGGGTGCAGGTGGGGCGCTCGATCGACGATGCGTTCTTCCTCTTCACGCGCGATATGGGTTCGTGGTGGCCTTTAGAGACTCACTCGATCGCGGTCGACACGCATGAGCGAAAGGTCGTCGCCAAAGGGATCATCTTTGACCCAAATGCCGGAGGGCACATCTACGAGTCGATGTCCGACGGCACACACGCGACCTGGGGAGAGGTCCTGGTGTGGGAACCGCCGGACCGTGTTGCTTTCACGTGGAAGCCGAACCTTTCTGACGGTCCGCACACCAAGATCGAGGTTCGCTTCACCATCGTCGCGGGCGGGACCGAGGTCGAGCTCGAGCACCGTGGCTGGGAGCATTTCGGCGACGACGCGGCTGCGCGTCGAAAGGACTACGACGCAGGTTGGCCCGGGGTCCTGAAGATGTTCGCCGACGCTGCCGACCACCGCAGGGCTTGACCCGCAGCGACCTACGGCCGCGTAGCTGCAGCTGGGGACGCTCAACCAACTTGACGCTCGTTCACCGCAGACAGAGTTGGGGCTAGCCCCTACGCAAATTCCGGGCGTTCCCTGATGTTCGGGGGCACCGCTTTGACGAGACTGCTCCTAACGATCCGCAACGAAAGGAGCAGGACATGTCGGCCATCGCACAAGAGCTCGGACGCATAGAGGTTGTCGCCACCAGGCCCAGGCGGACAACCCGTCTCTTCCGTCGCATCGGTGGATTCCTCGAAGCCGAGGCACGCCGCTCCCGCGATCACTACGCCCTGGCGATGATGCCCACCGCAACGGGCCGCGAGACGGGAGCGCGCTGCTAGCGGAGCGCTAACAAATAGGTGCTGGCACCGAGGCGCCTCGGGGAGGGGGATGTCAGAATCCCGCCATGCCAGCCCCTAGGGCGCCCGCGGTCCGCGTGCTTATCGCCATCGTTCTGGGTGTCTCAGGGATAGCGATGGCGGCGTTCGTGGCGTGGATCCATCAGAACGCTTTCCCGAACACTCCTGTCCAGCTCGCGCTGAAACTCATCGGGATCCTGACCTTTCTGGGTGCGGGGCTCGCGGCGACCGCGCGGCACCCTGAGAGCAGAACCGGACCCTTGATGATCGGGAGTGCGTTCGCGTTCGTGGCGATCGAGATCCAAGCCCACCCGAGTCCAGCGCTCCAGTACGCCGGCAACTGGCTCGGCGGCATGCCCCACGTCTTGTTGGCGCATCTGATCCTCACATATCCGACGGGACGTTTCTCGTCGAGAAGAGACAAGGTCGTCGTCACCAGCGCATACATCCTCGTCGTCGGTCTGGGGTTTCTCTTCAACCACTTCCCGTATGTGACATGGCTACTCAGTGCGGGAGTGGTGTTGACGTTCGTCGTGGTGCTCCTCGGTTTCGAGAGGTGGGCGCGGGCCAAAGGTGCCCTTCGTCGAGCCCTTCGTCCGCTTCCCTTCGCGAGCTTGGTGTTCGCTGCCGCCGGATTCAGGAACGCGGTGGTCGTGTTCTTCTTCGTCTCGGGCAACGACTTGGTCCGCTGGATCGAGGCCTCATCGTGGGTGCTCGGCATCGCTACACCCCTCGTCCCGATCACCTTCCTCTACGGCTTCGCGCAGACTCGAAGGGCGCGCGGCGCCTTGGGAGACCTCGTGGTTCAGCTCGATTCGCTCCCGGAGACCGAGCACTTGCAGGAAGCACTCGCCCGCGCGCTGCGCGACCCATCTGTCCGGCTCGGCTATTGGTCGAGGGAAACCCAGACTTACGTCGACGCCGAAGGACATGCCGTGCAGTTGCCTCATCCCTCAGATACAAAGCGTGCGTTCACGAGCATTGAGCACATGGAGGAGCCCCTCGCCGTGGTGGTTCACGATGTGGCCCTCATCGGAGAGCACGAGTTGGTTGAGGCAGCGGTCGCGGCAGCGCGCCTAGCCCTTGTCAACGAGCGCCTTCAAGCGGAAGTGCGCGCCCAACTCGAGGAGACTCGCGCGTCTCGAGCGCGCATCGTCGACGCCACTGATGCAGAGAGAAGGCGGTTGGAACGCGACCTCCACGACGGGGCGCAACAACGTTTGGTCAGCGTCAGCCTCGCGCTTCGGATGCTGCAACGGAAGGCTGAGCGTGAAGGCATCCCTCTCTCGAATGAGCTGGGGAACGCCGCGGACGATCTTCGAGCCGCGATCGACGAACTTCGAGACCTGGCCCAAGGGATCCATCCGCCGATCCTGACCGAGGAGGGTTTGGTGCCTGCGATTGACTCTCTGGTAGAGCGCGCTCCATTTCCCGTTCGGGTCGAGATGCCTGACGACCGCCTGCCCTCTTCGATTGAAGCCACCATCTATTTCACCGTTGCGGAGACTCTGACGAACGCCGCGAAGCATTCGAGAGCCAAGCGCGCTGAGGTCATGATGCAGCGAACCAATGGGTGGTTAGACCTGGAGGTCTGGGATGACGGCATCGGCGGAGCGCTCGTCGAGGCCGGCTCGGGCCTTGGCGGATTGGCGGATCGTGTCGCCGCGGTGTCGGGAACGATGACGGTCGACAGCCCACCGGGTGGCGGGACCAAAGTGAGTGTGAGGCTGCCGTGCGAGTGATCATCGCCGACGACTCATTGTTGTTCAGAGAGGGCGTCGCCCGCATCCTCGAGGAGGATGGGTTCGAGGTCGTAGCCCAGTCGCCCGATGCCGCGCAGGTTCCCGCTCTTGTGATGAGTCACCATCCGACCGTGGTCGTCACTGACATCCGTATGCCGCCGACGAACACAACCGAGGGCCTCGAGCTCGCGCTCGAGCTCCGTCGTACTCACCCCGAGGTCGGCGTCCTCGTTCTGTCACACCATGTCGAGACGCATTACGCGATGCAGCTCCTTGGGGACGATCCGTCGGGGATCGGTTACCTCCTGAAGGACAGGATTGACGACCTCGACGAGTTCTCCTCGGCGGTGCGCCGCGTCGCATCGGGCGGCTCGGTCATAGACCCCCTGATCGTGACGCGTCTTATGGGACGCAAGCGCGAGCAGGATCCGTTGGAAAAGCTCTCCGCGCGCGAGAAGGAAGTCCTGGCGCTGATGGCTGAGGGCCGTTCCAATCAGGCGATCGCCGCCAGTCTGTTCCTTGCGGAGAAGACGGTTCAAGCTCACGTCGCAAATATCCTGCAGAAGCTCGGCTTACACCCCGACGCCGACGATCACCGACGCATCCTGGCCGTGTTGACCTACCTCAGGTCGCTCGGACGGTCGTAGCTAACACAACCTAATTCTGCGCAGCGGACCCCCACTCACCACGGGGGTCCGAAACCGCCTCTACTCGCCCTTCGTCGGTGATGCCTGCGGCCTGAAGTTGGGGCCACGGGTGGTACTCCTCGTCGCAATCAGACGGTCCCGCCCATTGCAGGTCGAATGCACAGTATGCAAAGTTGACCGGGTGGCCGCGATCGGCCAGTTCGATTAGTTCCGTCGGCGCCAGTCGCGGCCATTCGACGCAGAGGGCGGGCGGGCAGCTTGCCTCAACGCGTTCGGCGTCGAGAGCATGCGCGATGTCGAGGTCGAAATCGACGACGTTGATGATTGCCTGGACCACGCCCGCGATGATCAGCGAGCCCCCCGCGGCACCCGTTACGAGGAGCGGGCGGTCGTCGTGTACGACGATGGTAGGACTCATCGACGAGCGCGGCCTCTTGTTGCCTGCGGGTGCATTGGGTGTTCCCTCGGCGCCGAAGTCATCGAGCTGGCTGTTCAGGACGAAGCCGGTGCCCGGCGCGATCACGGCACTACCGAACTCGACCTCCACGCTGCACGTCACCGAGACCGCGTTCCCGGCCGCGTCGATCACCGACACGTGTGTCGTCTGCCCCGGAACGGCGGCAACAGGAGCGCTCGGGTCTTCCGCTTCACCTCCGGCGGGATACGAGTCCTTCGCCTCGCTGGTGATCTCGGCGCGGCGCTGCGCCGCATACGTCTTGCTCGTCAGCATCTCGACGGGGATCGATACGTGGTCGGGGTCGCCGAGATATGCCTCTCGATCGGCGAATGCCATCTTTTGAGTCTCCGTTACGTAGTGGAGGTGGTCCGCCGACGAATGACCCATCCCAGCGAGGTCGTAACCCTCCAAGAGGTTCAGCATCTCGAGTGTGGCAACGCCGCCCGACGTCGGCGGCGGCATAGTGATGACGTCGTGGCCGCGGTACGTTCCGATCAGAGGGGCACGCCACACGGCCTTATACGCGTGAAGGTCGGCGAGGGCCATGAAGCCCCGATCCCCCTCGTATGTGCCCGACGCCTCCATGTCGGCGGCGATCGCGGCGGCGATCGATCCCCGATAGAACGCCCTGGGGCCACCTTGCGCGATGAGCGCGAGCGAGTCGGCGTAATCGGACAGGACAAGGATTTCGCCCGGCAGATAGGGCCTGCTGCCGCCGACCAGGAACGTTTCGGCGGTCTCCGGGAACAGCTTCATGCGGTCCGCGTGGTTCGAGATCCCCAGCGACAGGTCCGGTGACACCGGAAATCCGTTGCGAGCCAGGTCCTCGGCTGGGCCTATGACATCGCTCAGCTTCATCGTTCCGAACCTCTTCAACGCTGCCGCAATGCCGGCGACGACGCCCGGGACCCCGACCCGGTTATGCCCGGTATCCGACTGATAACGACCTCCTTCAGGGACGCCGCCGGAATGTTCATGTGCGGCCGGGGATTCCTCGCGAAAGTCGAGCGCGGCCGCGGTTCCATCCGCCCCGCGATAGAGAAGGAAACCGCCCCCGCCGATCCCGCACAACTCGGGCCGCACAACTCCAACGGCGAAGATCGTCGCCGCGGCCGCGTCAATGGCATTGCCGCCGGCATCGAGGATCTCCAGCCCGGCCGCCGCGGCCAGTGGGCTGACGCTCGCGACAACCCCGCCGTCGCCTGATACCGCCGACCGGAACCTTGTCCCTTCAGCCGCTGCGGCAGGCGATGCCACGACCAGCGTCGATGCCACGACCAACGTCGATAGGAGAAGCGCCGTCGCTGCCCTCGATCCCAACCTTCTGAGCCATCCCAGCCGTGCCATCGCCGCCTCCTTGGTGGACCTACTTCGCGACGTGTCACGCTAGGTGTCCCCGATAGCGTTTCCATCAGTGACAGCACCCATCCCTCATGGGTGCTAATACCTAGAGCTCGATGGCGCCTGATGTCGTCCCTGCGGGCCACAATGGTCGACCGGTCCTGGCCGCCGACAACTCTGATCGCGCCGCAGCTGCGCGACGACCCGCGGAACGCAATCCCGACGAACTATCGGAACGCGCGCAACCTTCTCTTCAAGGGAGGTTGGAGCTATCCTTTGTAGAGACCGTGGCACAACTGCGGGGATCGGGCGGCTTCAATTTGATGTACGGACTTGGGCGACTAAGGCGGCGAGGTGTGGCACAGGCGGGCGGGGGCCACGGTGTTCAGTTCGTTGCCGAGGCGGAGATCTCGAGGCCTCGGCGAGGGGGCGACGTGTTCCGCCCCACTACATCGCGCATCCTTTCCAGTCCGACGATGCTCCGGATCGTTCTGGTCGCGGTCGCTTACTTCGCGTGTGGTCAGGCAAGCCTTGCTCTCGCTCTAGTCGGGGATCAGATCGCGCCTGTATGGCTCCCCGCTGGGGTAGCTGTCGCAGCCATGTTGGTTTGGGGGAAGTCGGTCTGGCCGGGAGTGGCAGTCGGCGCGCTCATCGTCAATCTCCCCGTCAGCACAGCCCCAGCGGTGGCGGTCGGGATCGCGACGGGTAATACGGCGGCTGTCGTCGCGTCTGCCTACCTCCTCGAGCGCATCGGGTTCCGGGCACAACTCGACCGCCTTAAGGATGCCGCCGCGTTGATCCTGGTTGCTGCACACGCCGGGACGACGATCAGTGCAACCGTGGGGACGTTGACCCTTCTCTCGGCGGGGGTTGTAGGAGGTGAGGGATTCTGGTCTGCCTGGCAAGTGTGGTGGACCGGGGACGCCATCGGCATCATGGTTGTGACGCCTCTCCTCCTCGCGCTCGCAAGGAGTGACGATGCGCTTTCTCGAATGAGGATCGCCGAATCCTGTGCGATGTTGCTCTTCACGGCGGTCGTCGCGTACGCGACGTTCTCTTCGGCCCTAGAAGTCCAGTTCCTCATCTTCCCCTTCCTCGGGTGGGCCGCGTGGCGGTTCCGGGTCCGCGAAGCCGGTGCGGCGATGCTGGTCGCGTCGCTGTTTGCGGTTGTTGCTGCTGTCAGGGGCATAGGACCCTTCCAGCGTGAGTCGCTGTTCGAGGAGATGGTGAGCTTGCATATCTTCTGTGTCTCGGCGGCTTTCGCGTCGGTGGTGCTGGCAACTCTCGTTCAAGAGCGCGCGCGCATTAGAGCGCAGCTTCAGCATTTCGCCGAATCGGTTCGTGAGGAGTCCATACAAGAGTTGGCTCGATCGAACCAGGAGCTAGAACAGTTCGCGCACGTTGCCGCGCACGATCTTCAGGAGCCCCTTCGCACTATCAGGGGCTTCGTTCGTCTGATCGAGGCGCGTGTCGCCGCGGAGGAAGATGAAGACGTCAAGTCGCTCATTGAAAGGATCGACTCGGGTACCGAGCGGCTCAGCGAGCTGGTCAATTCACAGCTCGAGTATGCACGTGCCGGCGCATCGCCCCCATCTCCCACAACGATCTCACTCGAGGGCTCGGTGAGGAGAGTCATGGATGATCTCGCGTCGGTTATCGCGAAGACGGGCGCGCGATTCGAGATTCATCCTTTGCCGTACGTCCAGGCAGACCCAACGCAGATAGCACAGCTCCTCCAGAACCTGATCGGGAACGCCCTCAAATTCCGGAGATCGGATACACCTTGCGAGATCAGGATCCGCGCCAGGTCGGTGGGCGACATGTGCGAGGTGTGCGTCGCCGACAACGGCATCGGCTTGAAGTCGCGGTTCGCCGAATCCATCTTCGAGCCGTTCCGTCGCCTCCACGGTCGCGATCAGTATCCCGGGACGGGCATGGGACTCGCCATCTGCAAGAAGATCGTCGAGCGGCATAACGGGCAGATCTGGGTGGAGGCCGACCGACCCGTCGGATCCGCCTTTTTCTTCACGCTGCCTTTGGCGGCCCAGACCGTCGAGTTAAAGGATCGATGATCGACAACCGGATCAATCTGCTTATCGTCGACGATCACATGATGTTCGTTGAGGGTTTGACTTCACTCCTCGAGGTCGCCGAGGACATCCGCGTGGTCGCTCATGCGTGCACGGCCGACGAAGCCCTCGCCGCCGTCGAAGCCCACAATCCTGACGTCGTTTTGTTGGACCATGTGCTTCCTGACGCCGACGGGGTCGACGTGGCCTCTCAGATCTTGTCTTCCTTGCCTGAGACCCGGGTCGTGATGCTGACTCAACTGGTCGACGAGGTGACGGCCTCGCGCGCCGTACACGCCGGATGCGTGGGCTACGTAACGAAAGACAAACCCATCACCGAGCTCATCGAGGCCATCAGAACCGTAGCCGAGGGAGAGGTGGCGGTCTCGCCCCACGTTCTCATCAAGATGTTCGAGCGCGTTCGCAGCGGGGCAACGTCGGTTCCCTCCCTGTCGGTGCGAGAGAGTGAGATCCTCCAGCTGCTGACGAACGGCTTGGCGACCGCCGCGATAGCAAAAGAGCTGAGCCTCAGCCTCAGCACCGTGCGGAACCACATCCAGTCCGTGCTTCAAAAGCTCGATGCCCATTCGATGCTCGAGGCCGTGGTGATCGGCCTCCGAGAGGGGCTGACGACGCCACCAAGACGTCAAAGCTGAGGGGTTCTGGCGTGTCCGCCTAGGGCGGATTGCCTATGCGGATTCCGGTTAAGTAGCCCTTCCGCTGCGTTTCCCCAAGCAGGACTATTTATCGAACTGGGGGTCTGGCGCTGCCATCCATTGATCCATTAGCGGTGTCGCATCCCTGAGGCAGGACGGGCGAGGGGGCGGTGCTGTGGCCTTTATTCGTGAAGGGGAAGCCGGGGGCGGCACGCTCGTTCACGCGGGGAACCTAGATATTCGCAGAGCCATCGTGCTCTCTAGCGTCGGCGCCACGGTCATCGTTGTTAGCTTGGTGGTGGTCGTTACCACGCTCCGACCTCCGGTGTGGGCGACCGTCTCCATCGGCATCGCAGACATCGTGATGATCGCCCTCACGGCGCGCTCTCTTCACATCGCGCACCGCATCGAGCTGCGAGCTACGGACGAGCACCTCGAGCGAAGTGTTCTTCGTGCCTCCTTGGACGAGCGGAGCGATCGAGAGGCCCATTTCCGTCATCTTGCGTTCCACGATCCCCTGACAGGCCTTCCCAACCGGGCGTTGTTCAAGGACCTGCTCGCCTCAGCTCATCGACGCGCTTGCGAAGACGGCTACCCATTGGCGCTCATGATGATCGACGTCGATCGGTTCAAGAAGCTTAACGATGAGCTCGGTCACCGAGCTGGCGACGCTGTACTTCTTGTGGTCGCGGCGCGCATCAAGGAATGTCTGCGGACTACCGATTACGCCGCGCGGCTCGGTGGTGACGAGTTTGCTGTGATCATCGACAACGTCGAGGACCAAGAAGAAGTGCTCGCTGTCGCGACCCGCGTGCAGCAATCCATGGAGAATCCGATTCCCGTACTCGATTCCGAGGAGGTTCAGGTAACCGTCAGCACCGGCATCGTCGTGATGGACGAGCCTCGTGGAGATCCACTTCACGTCCTTCATCGTGCCGACTTAGCCATGTACGACGCCAAGCGGAACAACAGGGGCGGCTTCGCGATGTGGACGCCTGAGGTTGCACACCGGCTTCGGGTCACGCCCTTAGTCGAGAGAAGGGTCCGGGTCGGTGAGTAGGACGAGTTCCCCCGAGTGGGCACCCGTGGACACAGAGTCCCTGTGGTCGGTCAGTCTTGCGTTCGCTTCGGGTCGTTCCCTGGCCACGGTCTGCGGGCAGTTACTGGACCGCTTGTGTCATTTGGTGGCAGCTGATTCTGGAGTCGTGTTCCTCACGCAAACAGATGACTGGTTGCGTCCCGTGGCCAGCCGGGGGATGCCAGAGGGACTGGTCGAACATCTCGAGAGCGCCGCTGCATGGGCGACCCGGAGCCGCCGTCCTGTGAGGCTCGGCGAGGTTCCTGTGGAGACGACCGCGGGGAATCTTCGGGTCATGGACGTCGGGGACTGCGTGAGTATCCCAGTTTCGCTTGATGAACACGTCCTTGGAGCGTTCGTGCTTGTCCGCACTGCCCCGACGGCGGCTTTCGATGACCGTGATCTGGTGCTCTGCGTCGCTCTCGCCAACGAGCTCGCCCTATCGGTTGAGCGCGCGCACGTTCAAGCCCAGCTTGGCGAAGAGCAAGTGCGGACGAATCTCACCCAACGTCAGCTCGAGGCATATGCCGAGGACTTCAGGCTGACCTTCGACGGCGAGAAGGAAAAGACCGCGCAGCTCGCGGGCGCTCTCGCGCAGTTGGAGTCGACGTATCTCTCAACCGTGCGGAGCCTAGCGATCGCCGTTGAGGCGAAAGACGAATACACGGGCGGTCACATCAGCCGCGTGACGCATTACGGGATGGCGATCCTTGGCCGCATCGATCCCGGTTTGGCCAGGGACAAGGACTTCAAGTTCGGATTCCTCTTGCACGACGTCGGCAAACTCGCGGTGCCCGACGCGATCCTGACGAAAAAGGGTCCCCTCACCGACGAAGAGTGGGAGATCATGCGTGCCCACCCGCACGTCGGTCGCCGGATCCTGGGCGAGATCCCATTCCTCGGCGGTGCCCAAGACATCGTGCTCTCCCATCACGAACGGTGGGACGGATACGGGTACCCCAATGGACTTGCGGGCGAGCAGATCCCACTGGGCGCTCGGATCTTTGCCGTCGCGGACTCGTTCGACGCTATGACCACAGATCGGCCTTACAGAAGTCGGCTCTCCTATGAGGCGGCACGCGCACAGCTGCGAGCGAACGCAGGATCCCAATTCTGGCCGGAGGCCGTCGAAGCGTTCCTTTCGGTCCCCGTCGACCGTTTGAACATCACGGCCGACCCGCTCAGCTTCTCGGACTACGCGCGTTGAAAGAGCTTCTCCATGGCTGATGCCATGACTCATTCGCCGGGCCGTCGCCTTCCCTTGGCCGCGTCGCTGATGACTATCTCCATCGGCGTCCTCGTCCTCGCGGGAGCGACGGGTATCGCCATCGCCGACACGCTGGCTCCTCGTCTCGTCAACATCGAGAGGAACACAACCATCGCATTGGTCCTTGTGGGTGCGTCGCTGCTGCTCGTTCAGTCAACGCACGACACGAGGCGGAGATCGGCGGGCCGCGGCATCGCTCTCCTCGTCGCCGCCGCGGGGATGGCCGGGTTTGTGGTTGATGGATGGCTTGCGGTTCCCGCTGCGTGCTGCTTTCTGGCGCTCGGAACGGCGCTACTCGCGGTTCATTCGGGCCGAACAGCTGTTCGCGTCTCCCACGTTCTTGTCATCGGCGTCTTGAGCTTCAGTCTCCTCGTCGTGGCCGGTTCGTTTTACGGGACCGTCGTCCATTTCACCGATGTGGGGGTTCACTCCGCGCTGCTGTTCATGGTTTCGGGCGTCGGGATCCTCTGGATCCGTCCCGGCCAGGGCTTGATGGGACCGATCAGCGCGCCCGGGGTCGGTGGAGCGCTAGCGCGCCGACTCCTCCCGATCGTCGTTCTGTTTCCGTTCGTCACGGAATGGCTTCGGTCACGCGGGGAGGAGGCAGGGCTGTTCGGACCCGAGCTCGGGCTGGCGATCGGTACCGTTGCGCTCGTCTCTCTTCTGGTGTGCGTCATCTGGATCGCGGCCCGATTGTTGGCCAGAGGCGAAGCTGCGGTGTTCTCGAGCATGGCGGACGGGGCGATGAGTCTCGATCCCTCTGGTCGCATCGTTTCGATCAACAAAGCGATGGAAGCGCTGGCCGGGGTGGGCCAGGCGCAGGTTAAAGGTCGCCCCTATTTCGAGGCGTTCCGCTTCGTCGACAAGCTCGGAGTATCGATCTCCTCCGATGATTCGATCATCGAGCGCGCGATAGCGCAGAAGGACGTCGTTGCCGGCCACGGGTACGACGTTGCCATCGAATCCCAAGATGGTCGTCGCACGCCTGTCGCTCTGTCTGCCGCCCCCGTATTGGGTCTCGAGGATGAGCTCGCCGGAGTGATCGCCGTGGTGCGCGATGTGTCGATCGAAGAGGAGATCGATGAGCTCAAGTCCTCACTGATCTCCACGGTCTCCCATGAACTTAGAACTCCTCTCACGATGATCCAGGGGTTCTCCGAGCTACTCCGCGATAGACGCCTCGACCCGGAAGATGAGAGGGAGGCCATCGATCAGATCGCGACGTCGTCGGAGAGACTCGGGCGCCTCGTGAACGACCTGCTATCGATCGCGCGGCTCGATTCGGGGCGCATCGATCTCCACATCGCCCCGCACTCGATCGCTGCTCTAACCGATGAGGCGGTCGATTCCTTCCGCCACGCGGCTGCTCCGATACGAATCATGGACCTAAGCGATCTTCCGCCGGTTCTCGTGGATCGCGACAAGCTGATCCAGGTCATCACCAATCTGGTTTCCAACGCGATCAAGTATTCGCCTCCGGGTGCGCCGGTGACGATCTCGGGCACTCACGTCGAGGACTACGTCGCGATCACGGTGACGGATCAAGGTATCGGCATCGACGAGAACGAGATGAGCGGTCTGTTCCAGAAGTTCTACAGGGTTGATCGTGACGAGGTGCGAGATGTCAGTGGCACCGGGCTTGGCCTTTACATCGCCAAGGGACTTATCGAGGCGCAAGGCGGGGAGATGTGGGTCGCAAGTCAACGCGGCCATGGAAGCTCATTCACACTCTCCATCCCCTCTAGCGTTTTGAACCTCGCGGAAGGAGGTGATCATGAGAAGGAAGTTGCTTATAGCTGACGACGAAAGCGGGATCCGCAGACTCGTACGAATGACCCTCGCAGGGGAGGACTTCGAGATCCTCGAGGCCGTCAATGGTGAAGAGGCGTTGACGCTCGCTCGTGCCGAGAATCCGCACCTCCTTCTGCTGGACGTCAAGATGCCCCGCAGGAACGGTCTAGACGTTTGCAGGGTTCTCAAAGACGACCCCGCTACGCAGAACATCCCGATCGTCATCCTGACGGCTCAGTCGCAAGATGCAGATGAAGCCGCGGGTCGCGCCGCGGGAGCCGACTTCTATTTCACCAAACCCTTCTCACCGGTGGCGTTGGTGAGAAAGGTTGACGAGATCTTGCTGGCGGCGTCTTGATCGCTCGTTTCAGCTATCGCGGGCAGGGCGGAGAGGATTGATTTGAGAGTAAACAACAAGTCACGGCTCGGGGACGTGTTGGTTAGTACCGGGGCGATGACGATCGATCAGCTCTTAGAGGTGGTTCAGGCGCAGAAGGATGCGACCGGCCGCCCTCGGAGGTTCGGGACGATCGCGAGAAGCCTCGGCTACGCGAGCGAGGACCAAGTCGCGAGAGCCGTCGCCCAGCAACTTGGGATCGCCTTCCTCGACCTCAGGGAACGACCCCCGAGTAGCTACGCGGGGAAACTCATTCCTGAAGGGCTCGCCCGCAAGTACCACTTGATCGGGCATTCGTGGGCTGAAGATGGTGTAACGATTGCGATGGCAGACCCAACCGAGATAGTCGCGCTCGACGATCTTCGGACGGTGTTCGGACGAACCAAGGTTGAGATCGCGGTTGCAGCAGAGAACGCCATCGTCGAGGCGATTGATCGCATCTACGAGACGGACCTTTCCGCGGACGAGCTTCTCAACGACGACGAGAAGCCATCCACTGAACCGGAGCCGAAGTCTGCGACGAACGGGGTTCACGCCCTTGGAGCGTCTTCGTCGACGGACGTCACCGCTACAGCACCGGTCGTTCGAGCCGTCAACTCATTGCTCTCCGACGCGATACGAGCCAGGGCGACGGACGTCCACATCGAACCGCGCGGCAATTGCGTGAAGGTGCGTTACCGGATCGACGGCATCCTCAGAGATGCGGCCGAATTGCCGAAGAGCGCGCAGCTCTACATCACCTCGCGCGTAAAAGTCATGGGATCGATGGACATAGCCGAGCGCCGGCAGCCTCAGGACGGGCGAACGGCGTTGACGATCAATCATCAGGCCGTCGACGCTCGCATCTCAACGCTTCCCACCTATTGGGGGGAGAAGATCGTCGTCCGGCTCCTCCCCGTGAATCCCAAGGCGGCACCCATCGAGGACCTCGGGATGGACGAGGAACAGCTGACACAGCTCAGAGATGCCCTCGCGAATCCCCAGGGATTGATCGTTTTCACCGGCCCGACGGGGGCTGGGAAGACCTCCACGATGTACGCCTCTCTATCTCACATCATGAGTCCCGATCACAACATGGTGACACTCGAAGACCCCATCGAGTCGCAGTTGGAGGGACTCAATCAGGTTCAGATCGAAGAACGGGCCGGGATAACGTTCGCCTCAGGGTTGCGGAGCATCCTTCGTCAGGACCCCGACGTCATCATGGTCGGCGAGATCAGGGACAGCGAAACCGCAAGCACGGTTATCCAGGCGTCGCTCAGCGGACACCTCGTGCTTTCGAGCCTGCACACGAATGACGCTGCGGCTGCCGTGACGCGCCTTCTGGATCTTGGCGTCGAGCATTTCTTGATCGCGTCGGGCTTGACATTGGTGGTGGCTCAACGCCTCGTTCGATTGAACTGCGAAAAGTGCTCAATGCCGTACTCGCCTGACCTGGCCATGGCCGAGGCGCTCGACCTCACGCCGACCGACCTCGAGGGTGCGAACCTCTGCCGAGGTGAAGGTTGCTCGACGTGCTCGAACACGGGATACCTCGGTCGCATCGGCGTCTTCGAGGTCCTTCCGATGACGCGCCGTCTCCAAGACATGGGATCACGTAACACGTTGGAATCGATCATCAGGGACAAGGCACGCTCTGATGGCATCAAGAGCCTTCGTCAGAAGACCCTCGACCTCGTCTTCGCCGGACGCACGACGCCGGAAGAGGTCCTGAGGGTGACTCAGTCCGACGTCCGGATGGCAGCCACCTACGCATAACGGCCTGGCCGGGACCGTGATGTCCATCGCTCCGGTGGGTAGTGTCCGGGCGTGACGACCTACTCGACCCTCCGCACCGAAAGAGATCACGGTGTCTTCGCGATCGTGCTTACGCGCGCCGACGAATACAACACAATCACGCCACAGCTTCGCGATGACTTGCGGGATGCGATCGACGCCGCGGACGCAGATGACAACGCTCACGTGATCCTGCTGCGTGCCGAGGGGCCTGCGTTCTGCGCGGGGTACGGCCTCGACTGGGCGACGGCGTATCAGGCGAACGACGAAAGCTCACAGCGCGTCTGGGACTCGGCCACCGACCTAAGACTGATGTCGACCTTCGTCGACGTCTTCATGAAGCTCTTCCGAGCGTGGAAGCCAACGGTCGCCGCAGTGCAGGGTTGGTGCATCGCCGGAGGGACCGACATGGTGTTGTGCGCAGACATCATCGTGGCCGGCGAAGGTGCGACCTTCGGTTACCCCCCGGCGCGCGCGTGGGGCGTGCCGACGACGCCGATGTGGGTCTACCGGATGGGTCTCGAGAGGACCAAGCGCTATCTATTAACCGGCGACGAGATCCCGGCACCCGAGGCAGCTCGGATCGGCCTCATCCTCGAGGCCGTCCCCGACGACACTCTGCAGGAGCATGCCTTTGGCCTCGCGCGGCGCATCGCTCGCCTCCCGGTGTCGCAACTCGTGATGCTGAAGAAGCTCTGCAATCAGACGGTCGAGAACATGGGCCTCGAGTCGACGCGCACGCTGGGGACACTGTTCGACGGCATCGCACGGCATACCCAGGAGGGACTCGATTTCGTGTCGCGTGCCGAGGACGTCGGCTTCCGTCAAGCGGTGCGCGAGCGCGACGATCCATTCGGCGACTACGGCTCCCGCCCGCGCTAGGCCCGCGCTAGGCCCGCGCTAGGCCCTCCGAGCTGTCCCCGGTCGTTAGGTGTCGAGCTTCGGTGTCGCGGGTCGACTGAGGCGCGTGACCACGAGACCCCCGACGACGATCAGACCGCCGATGATCTGTTCGGGACGGATCGCTTCGTCGAGCGCGATGACGGCGATCGTGCCTCCAAGCACCGGGACCAAGAATCCGTACACAACGGTGCGTGTGACCCCGCGGTGGCGGATCGCCCAGTTCCACAACACGTAGGCCAGGTAGACAGGTCCGACGATGGCGTAAACGAGGATGACCCACGAGGACGCGCTGATCACGGTCCAGTCTTGGGCGACCATCGCGGGGATGCCAACGATCGTGACGAGCAGGCCACCGAGCGCGAGGCCGTACGCCATCAACTCCCTGGGCGGGAAGCGCTCGTTCAGTGGCTGATTGATAACGCCGTACGCTCCGAACGCGGCCGCGGCGCCGAGGGAGAACGCGTCCCCCGGACGCGCCGCTGCGAACGCGTCCCACCCACGCAGGAACACCGCTACACCCGCGAACCCGATGACGACACCGAGAACCTGCATGCGCGTCGGCCGCTCCTTGCGCGACAGCCACAGGAAGATGACCGACCAGATCGGATGGGTGGAGATGAGGATGGCGCTGGCCAACGCCGACGTTCGGTCGAGCCCGAGGACGAACCCCATCTGATAGAGGAAGTAGCCCGTGAGCCCTGAGGCCGCCAGCGCCACGATGTCCCCACGACGCGGGCGCACTCGATTCTTCGCCAGAGCTAGAACGGCGATCGAGAAAAGGAACATGGCGCCGAAGCGCACCGCAGTGAACGCGACCGGATCCATCTCGCGCCACGCGATCTTGAACAGCGTGAAGGTCGACGCCCACATCAGCGCGACCGAAAGCAACGCGAGATCGATCAACAGCGGTCGAGGAGCTTCGCCGGCCGCGGAGCGCGATCCATCCATAGAACGCCGAACAACCACGGCGGGAAACGTATTTCCTCGAGTCCGGTCGGTAGCATTGGTCCAGTTCGCGTCGGGCTGCGAGCCGGATGAGGAGGTCGTATGGAGCGATTCTCGAAGTGGGTCGAGGGCTACCGGCGCGCGTGGGAGACCAACGATCCGGAGGACATCCGGTCCTTGTTCACCGAGGGCGCGGTGTATCACACGGAGCCATATGCCGAGCCGATCGTCGGGCGTGAGGCCATCGTCGAGGACTGGATCGAGCGCAAGGACGAGCCCGGCGACACCCAGTGGAGCTCCCGGGTGATCGGCGTCGACGGTGATCTCGGCTTCGTCCAAGGCGAAGCCATCTACACGACCGATCCGCCCCGGACGTACAGCAATCTTTGGGTCATCCGCCTCGAAGGCGACCGCTGCCGCGAGTTCACCGAATGGTGGATGAAGCACGACCCTTAGGACTATTTCTTGTCACAGGCTCCTGCTAACTTGGAACCATGGAAGCACAAGCTTGGACCGCCATCGGACTTCTTGCAGCCACCCTGATGGCGTCCCTTGCCTACCTCGGCGCCCGCATCGATGCGCTGGGAGGCCGGATCGATGCCATGGGGTCTCGGATGGAGTCGATGGCTTCGAGGCTGGACGCCAGGATGGACGCTCTCTCGGGACGGATGGACACCCTTTCCGACCGGCTCGATCAGCTCGGCCGCGATCTAAGTGCCGATATCTATCAACTTGGTCAAAGGCTCGACGACCACATCCGCCGCCACGCCAGCTGACGCGGCGGCCAAGACCCAGCCCCCCAAAAAGTTTTCCTCTAGCTAGGTAGGCAGGACGCGCCGCTCGCCGGGATGCAGCTGAACTCGACACGGGTGGGAGCGTCGGTCGAGTCGTACAGCAACCGTCCGAGCTGTCCCTGATAACCGTTGGCGACATCCTCCGCAAGGATCTGGACCGTAATCAGCGAGGTTGCGGTGATATCCAGGCCGGGGAAAACGATCTCGGACTCTCCTTGACCCGACGGCAGGGTGACTTCAACCTCCGATGTCGGTGCAACGTACGCGTCGTTGCATTGGAAGATCGCGGTGTCGACCCACAGGCGCGCCGTGATCGTGCCGGGAGCGCTCAAGAAGTGCGCGATCACCTTGACGTCGCCGGTGATCCTCCCGGTGACGTTTCCTTGGAAGACGGGGTTCGCGATCGGCGTGCCGGTGCACTGACTGTTGATCGCCGGCATCGCGAAGCTCTGCGACTTGGCGGTGCCACCGGTGGGCTCGACCCCGTCGAAGGTGAGCGGCGACGTCGTGGGAAACGTGTTGGCCACCCATTGGATGCCATCGAGCTCGCCGAACTGGCTGGGCCCATGTGCCCACATCGTCGTTGCGACAGGAGCAACCTTCGGCTTCTTGGGCTTCTTCGCCAGCGCGCTCGACGCGACGAGACCGTTCACGACCATGACGGCGAGGATCAAAGCTACGAGCTTCTTCATTGAGCAGTCCGTTCGCTGGAGAGAGCTACCCGAGAGATGTCGCTAGACCTGGTTTTCGGCACTGCAACGGTCTTTCCTGCGCCGCGGCAAGGGAAACGGAAGGCGAAGTCATATACGTAATGGGTGATCACACTTCCCACCCGCGCGCGCCTCGCATCGTTCTTGGCAGTTCTCTTGGTCCTGCCGTTCGCCAGCTCGACGGCAACTCCGGGTGCGGCCCGCCGCGCCGGTCCCACGGTCGCCCATCGCGATGGGCGTGCAATGCGTGCCAAGGGCCTACCTAAGGTTCAAACGACGTCGATCGATCACCTCGCCGGGGAGCCCACTCTCGCCATCGAGGACGACGGAAGCATCTTCTATGCGGCAATCGACGTGCCTCAGCTCGCGAAGATTGACATCCTGCGTTCGGCTGATTCGGGAGCAACGTGGACGAACGCCTCGCCGAAGCTTGCCGGCCAGAACCTCCACCCGATCTCGATCGATCCTTACGTCCACATCGACGAGGTTTCCCAACGCGTGTTCACGATCGACCTCACGGTCGCGTGCTCGTATCTGTCATTCACCGACGATTCGGGCGAGACGTGGACGACCAACCCCCTCGCGTGCGGACGTCCGATCAACGACCACCAGACCCTCATCTCGGGCCCGCCAGTGTCGAGCGCGCCTCTCGGCTTCTCGAGCGTTCTCTATTACTGCTGGAACGACGTCTTCGCGTCGTCGTGCACCAAGTCGATAGACGGGGGATCGACGTTCATCCCCACGGGCGAGCCGGCCTTCCTCGGAGTGGATCCGGCGCAGGGACCCGGGGTCGGGGGCGTTCCCGGAGTGTGCGGAGGCCTTCACGGCCATGGCTTCGTCGACGCCGAGGGCGCGCTCTACATCCCACGGGATTACTGCGGGAATCCATGGCTCGCGATCAGCCGTGACGAAGGACTCACATGGGAGCGGGTTCAAGTTGCCGACAACGGCGTGAACGGGATCGGAGGCGGCGGCTCGAACCCCAGCGTGACCGTCGACGACGCCGGCAACATCTATTTCGGATGGGTCGCAGCTAACCATCTGCCGTATATCGCAACGTCTAGCGACGCCGGCGCGACTTGGTCTGAACCCATCCAGGTCGGTGTTCCGGGGTTGCACGAGGCCAATCTGTTCACCATCGATTCCGGCGCGTCCGGCACGCTCGCCTTCTCTTACATGGGTAGCCTCAACTCGAAGTACCAGGAGTGCTATCCCGACTGCGTGGGGGCGACGCCGAAAACGACCTGGAACGGATACGTCGGGATGACGAGCAGAATCCTGGCCGCGAAGCCCCTCATCTATACCGGAACAGTCAACGATCCCGCTGATCCCTTGAAGGTCGGCACGTGCGGACCCGGGCGTTGCGGAGACACCATCCTCGACTTCCTCGACATCGTTGTTGGACCTGATGGTGTAGTGAACGCCGCGTTCGTGGACGCGTGCATCGATTGCACGGTCAACACCCTCGTCGACTCAGGCAACGAGGGCCTCTTCGTCCGGTTTGGCAAGGCGCGCCCCCACCGCTGATCGAGTGTGTCGACAACCGAGTGGTCTAACCGTTCCCGACGACGACCGTCCCGCGCATGCTCGGGTGCAGCAGGCAGACGTAGGTGAATCCGGCGGTCGGCGAAAGCGACGGGAAGCGCAACGTGTAGGGGGCCGTTGGCAGCCCGGGATAACCGGGGCTGCGCACGCCTGAGTTCGCGAAATCGGTCGCGTGCGTGAACTCGTTGTCGCCGATCATGAATGGGAACTCGTGCGCTAGGTCGCCTTCGTACTGGAGGGGACCCCCGGCACAGAACGGCGGTACCGGCGCGGCGGGCGCGTCGTCCAGCGATCCCTGGTCGGTGTCGAGATCGCATTGCGCGGTCAACCAGGTGATGGCAGATGCTCCTTCGAGGGGCATCGTCACCGTGTGGATCTCATTGGTGGGGAAGTGCCAACGCACGGAGTCGCCTTTCCGAACCACCAGCTTGTCCGGGTACATGTCGGCGAGGAAGATCGGACCTCGTTCCAGACCCGGCCACGCCTCCCAGATCCGCGATGAGCCCCGTCCCTTCACGGAAACCTGCTTGTCCACGTGATTCGCATGAAGTGCCGCGGCCTGGGTGTTGTAACGCGGCATCCGCGCCGCGATCGAATCGGCCGCAGCCTGGCCCGGCGGTAGGGCTTCGCTCGCGTCGACGACCTCGATCGGGATCCTGATGCCGGGATGGAACGGACACAGCGCCCAGATCGTCGTGCCGGGTGCGGCCGTGATCCTGACGTAGAAGTCCAGGAACGAGTCGAGGCCCAGCCCGACCCCGGAGTTGAGAACGCCGTTGAGGGGCCCCTCGCTACCGTCGAAGTCGCACGGCGCTTCCTCGCTATGGCCGCAGTACGGATGCGACGGCCAGACGACGCGGCTGTTTAGCTTCCACGCCTCTGGAGCTTCCTCGGGGTCTTCGTCCGGGTCGGTCGCGAACGTCGCCCACTCGCCCGTGGGGGAGAGGAACTCCTCTTGGCTCCACTCATCCACGCTCATGCCGCCGGGCAGCAGCTGAACGAGGTGCACCCCGGTCTCGGGGATCTCCTCGCCGAAGTGGCCCGAGAAGTGAACGGTGTCACCGGGGTGAACGACCAAACGCTCGGGGAATGCTGCGAGCACCTCCCCGGGCGCGCCCGTTAGGAACTGTGCGAACTGGACCTCGTGCATCACGGAATCGGTCTGCGCCGCCTGTGACGGGGCAACGCCCGTCAGTCCACCGGCCAGCATGAGCGCGCAGAACCCGACAGTGATCGCCCTTTTGCCCATCGCCGCCCCCTCTCGCCCGCCGGATCGCCCAATCCAGCATGGCGGACGCTAACAGGGACCGTCCGAAATGTGGCGTACCTTCCAAAATATGCATCGACTGATCTGTGCGCTCATCGTCGCCTTCCTCGTTCCGGTGCCGGCGCTCGCTGCGTCGGGAGCGGCTCCGGGGTTCCGGCTTGGCGCAGGCGACGCGGCCCTATGGAACGGTCCGGTCGTCGCAAGTTCATCGGGCACCGAGACGTTCGAGTATGTGCTCGAGGTCGAAGAGCCAGCGCTGCGACTACGGATCGGGATCGATCATCCAGAAGTCGGCGACACCTTCGCTGTGGACGTCGAGGATCCGACCGGCGACGCGACGGGCTTCAGTGTCGGTCCCGGCATCTACTCCGAAGAGCGACTCTTCTACCACCCGAAGCCGGGCCTGTGGCGGATCACCGTCACCGCACAGAGCGTCACCGAATCCGCATTTCGTATGCGCGCCAAGCTCGAAGCGAAGATGCCGTCGGTCGGCACGAGGAAAGGCGCGGTCCTTCCCAACCTTCAGATCCTTCCCCCTCACGACGCGTCCTTTCTCATCCCGGTTACGAACGGCGCGGGCGATCAAGATCCCGTCGGGGTCGACGCGGCCGGTCTAGGTGGCTGCCATCCCGAGGAGCACATCGAGGACGGCGCGACGCGTTGTCTGCGATTCGGTTTTGGAGTCCGCAACACCGGTCTCGGCCCGATGGACCTGTACCACACGGGCTCCGACCCGGACGTGCACGATCTGTTCCAGCGCATCCACCGCGCCGACGGCAGCATGTTCGACCGCGCCGCCGGCCGGGCGGTGCTCCACAAGTCCCACGGTCACTTCCACCATGACGCTGCTGCGGGCGTTCACCTCTTCAGGGTCGTCGATCCCGCCGACGGCACCCTCGAAGAGGCCGGCGCGCCCCGCACGAAGGGGTTCGCGCATCGCAATGAGCTGCTGCGGGAGTGGAACGTCTTTTATCCGACCGAGCTCCCTCTGACGGGCTTCGGTCTCCTGCCCGGATGGGCGGATATCTATGAGTGGGATCGGCCCGGCAACTACATCGACTTCGCTCTCAACACCGATGGGCTCTATGTCGTGCGTATGTCGGCCGACCCGGTCGACGGGATCAAAGAGAGCAACGAGCGCGACAACTGGGCGTACACCTATCTCGAGGTAACCGGAAGCGCGGTCGAGCTCATCGAATCCGGGCGCGGTCGCGATCCGTGGGACCCGTGCAAGATCGTCGTGGGGTTCGGCGGTCACCCCGACCCGAAGCAGAAGTCCCAACGTCCCAGGAGTTGTCCGCCCGACACCGTCTGATCCTCCTTACTATGGCCGGATGCCACGGCCTAGATCAGTCAAGTCCAAAGACGTCGTTGTTACGGCAACCGGCCTGACGAAACGTTTCGACGATCTCGTCGCGGTCGACGGCATCGACTTCGAAGTGCGTAAGGGCGAAGCGTTCGGCTTCCTCGGGCCCAACGGCGCCGGCAAGACCTCGACGATGAAGATGATCGGGTGCACGTCTCCGCCGTCGGGTGGGGCCCTGCGTGTCCTAGGTATGGATCCGATCGCGCAGGCGTCCGAGGTCAAGGCGCGTATCGGCGTCGTGCCGCAGATGGACAACCTAGACATCGAGCTGACCGTGCGCGAGAACCTCGAGGTCTACGCGAGTTTCTTTGACATTCCCAAAAGCGAGGCGGCTCCCCGTATCGACGAGTTGCTCGACTTCGTGCAGCTCACCGAGAAGTCGTCGAGCAAGGTCGAGCCACTCTCGGGCGGGATGAAGCGTCGGCTCACGATCGCGCGTGCGCTCATCAACCAGCCAGACCTCCTCCTGTTGGATGAGCCGACCACTGGACTGGATCCGCAAGCGCGCCACCTCCTGTGGGATCGGCTCTACCGACTGAAGCAGCGTGGGGTCACGCTCATCGTCACCACGCACTACATGGATGAGGCCGAACAGCTGTGCGATCGCCTCGTCGTGATGGAGAAGGCCCAGATCGTCGCCGAGGGTTCACCTCGCAGCCTGATCGAACGCTTCAGCACCCCCGAGGTCGTCGAGCTGCGCCTCGAGGACGATGCACGCGCAGAGCTCGAGGCCGTCGCCACGAAGGTCGCCGAACGCATCGAGGTCCTGCCCGACCGCGTCCTCCTGTATGCGAAGTCGGGCGATGCGGTGCTGGGGAAGGTCCACAAGCGGGGGATAGAGACCGAGAGCGCGTTGGTGCGGCGCGCGACCCTGGAAGATGTCTTCCTTACGATCACAGGCCGGTCCCTGATCGAGTGATGGCGACCCGCATCGTCCGCCGCAACTGGCTCGTGGCCTGGCGCGCCTGGCGAAGCTCGATCTTCCTGTCGATCCTCTCGCCTGTGATGTTCCTCTCGGCGATGGGTCTTGGACTGGGGTCGATGGTCCAAGAGCAGGATGCCTTCGCCGGTGCCGACTACTTCGCGTTCTTTGCGACGGGGATGCTTGCGGCGAGCTGCATGCAGACCGGGGTGTTCAGCGCGACCTATCCGATCCTGAGCAAGATCATGTGGCAACGCACCTACGAGGCCGTGCTGTCTTCGCCGCTCACGGTGCGGGACATCTTCATCGGGGAGGTACTGACATTCGGGGCCATCTTGGCGCAACTCGCGATCCCGTTCTTCGGGATCATGTCGCTGTTCGGGATCTTCGACTCACCTCTTTCGTTGCTAGCGATCCCGTCAGCGATGCTCGTCGGGTTGGCGTGCGCGGCGGTGACGTTCGCGTTCACCGCGACGCGCAAGACCGATGAGGCCTACACCTGGGTGTTCAGGTTCATCGTGACGCCTTTGTTCCTTCTATCTGGGACCTTCTTTCCGATCTCGGAGCTGCCCGGTTGGGGCCAGGTCATCGCCCACGCAACACCGCTGTTCCACGGGGTCGAGCTCGTTCGGCAATTCACTCTCTACGAGGTCGAGCCCTCCGCGTTGTGGCACGTCGGCTATCTCGTGACGATGCTGGCCGTAGGAGGCGCCCTCGCCGTCCGCAATCTGGAGAAGAGGCTTCTGCCCTGATGGGAACTCGAGAGGCAGCCGTCGCCTATCCCGCGCCATCATTCCGGCGCGCCCGGAAGATCGTGCGGCGCAACCTGCTTGCCTACAAGCACTTCTGGATCGCTTTCGTCAGCGGGTTCTTCGAGCCGCTCTTCTATCTCGTTGCGGTGGGCTTCGGGGTCGGACGTTTTGTCGGCTCTATCCCGTACGGCGACATCGACATCGATTACGCGACGTTCCTCGCGCCGGGGATGCTGGCGGCCTCAACCCTCAACGCGTCGATCTTCGACGGATTCTTCGCGCCATTCTTCAAGCTGAACTGGATGAAGACATATGACGGCATCGTCACCACACCGATGAACATCTCCGATGTCGCCCTGGGCGAGATCATGTGGGCACTCATCCGGGCGACGATCTACGGCGCGGGCTTCCTGTGCGTGATGGTGATCCTCGGGTTGGTCATCTCGCCGTGGGGGATACTCGCCCTGCCGGCCGTCATGCTTTGTGGCGCCGCGCTCGCGTCGGGGGCGATGGTCCTCACCGGCATCACCAAACAGATCTCATCCCTGGAGAAGGTGATGACGCTCGTCGTGTTCCCGCTGTTCCTCTTCTCGGGCACGTTCTTCCCGGTGTCCCTTTACCCCGCCGCGATCCGCCCGGTGGTGCAGGCGCTGCCGGTGTACCACGCAGCGTCATTGCTCAGAGGGTTAACGACAGGACAGGTCACGCCCGCGATCCTGTGGCACGTGGCTTATCTCGTCGTCATGGCGATCGTGGCCGGAACGTTCGCCGCGCGCCTCATGCGCCGCCGCTTGGTCTCCTAAGACCCCTACCTCTTCTCACGGGCGGCGCGAGGAATAATAGTTGCATACGCAATGTTTGAATGCTCAACGAAGGTACACCTAGCAAGGAGGGCACGATGAGCGTTACAGAGCAGCAGCTGCAGGGGACGGGGACTCTCGCACCGGGGGTTTGGTCGATCGACGGGGCGCACTCACTGATCGGGGCGGTGGCACGCCACATGATGATCACGAAGGTTAGGGGACGCTTCGACCGCTTCTCCGGCCAGGTGACCGTCGCCGACAAACCCGAGGACTCAATAGCGGAGCTGGCGATCGAGGCGGCCAGCATCAACACAGGCTCGGAGCCACGCGACGAGCACCTGCGATCGGCGGACTTCCTCGACGTAGAGAACCACCCGAACCTCACCTTCCGGAGCACCGGCATTGAGCGACACGACGACCGGCGGTTCACGCTCCGCGGCGACCTCTCGATCAGAGGTGTCACCCGCCCCATCGAGCTGGAGGCGACGTTCGAGGGCGTGACCAAGAGCGCCTTCGGTGAGGGCCAGGTTGCTTTCTTCACCGCAATTGGCGAGTTCGACCGTGAGGAGTTCGGTATGACCTGGAACCACGGCCTCGAGACCGGGGGCGTCCTCGTCAGCAAGAAGCTGCAGCTCGAGATCGAGGCTCAGCTCACGAAGTAAGCGAGAAAGAGTTCAAACTTAACGGCCGGCGGCGCGGACGGAGGTCCCGCCGCCGGTCTGCGCGTAACCCTCCGCTGCATCCAAGACGCGGCCGAGCGCCCTTTTCATCGTCATCGCTTCGGTGTCACTGAGGAAGTCGGTGAAGTGCTTCTCGACTGTGGCTTTCACGACCGGACGCGCCTTGCGGAAGAGTTGCTCGCCCGACTTGGTCAACTGCGCGTAGACGATCCGGCGGTCGGTGGGACACGCGGTGCGCTCGATATACCCCTCCGCTGCCATCCTGTCGACCAGCCGCGTCACCCCACTCTTGCTGAGCAGGACCGACTCGGCAAGATCCGCCATCTTGAGCAGCTTGCCGGGAGCAAGCGCGAGCTGCGCGAGCACGTCATAGGACGAAGCCGACAGCCCCCCGACGCTCTCGAGCTTGTCTTCTATCTTGTCGATGAGATGCGAGTGCGTGACGAGAAGCATCGGCCACACCTCGAACCGACCAGTCGCTTCACATCGTTTCTTCACGAGACTCCATCGTAGAGAGTAGTAGTTGCAGGGTCAACAATAGGAACAACATCAGTTGCTCCGCTGTTCCGCGTCTGAGAGCCGTTTGTCGTAGCCGGCATGAAAGTGTGGCTCCATGTCGAATAGGAGGCCGATGAAACCTCGCAGAGCGTCTTTGGTCCTATTGGCCCTTGCATCGAGCATCCTCGTGCCGCCGGCTGCGTCGGCGCAGGAGGGCTGTGAGCCGTGGACGATGACGACGATCGCAGAGGGGCTCGATCGCATTGAGAACCTCGAGCCCGATGGGGTCGGCGGCATGCTGATCAGCGTCGGTCCTCGGTCTGCGATCGAGCGTCTGTTGCCGGACGGAACGGTCGAGACCGCGCTGTCGGACGTCACGAGTCCGGGTGGCCTCAGGGTGCGGAGAGGGATCCTGTTCGCGACGACCCACAACGACATCGCATCGGGCGCGTTCGGACGGGCAGACGGGACGATCGAACGCATCGACCTCAAGACCGGTGAACGTTCGACCTATGTCGAGGGCCTGACGATGCCGAACGGGTTGGTATTCGATCGTGCGGGCAACGCCTACACGAGCAGGGATGTCGGCACGCCCGGCTTGGACGACATCACCACTCCGGCCGAAGGCATCGGCGGTGACATGTACATCACCAAGGTCCCCGCTGCCACTCCCGACGAGCCCGACACAGAGTGGGCCGCCCTCGGCGACACCAACGGTCTCGCGATCGATCGCACAGGAACCTGGATGTACGTGGCGACGACTTTCAACACCACCGCGTCGGTGTATCGGGTCGCGCTCGCCGATCCCACGGTGATCGAGGAGGTCGCCCAGCTCGGATCAGTCACCGATCCCGTTAACGGCCTCGACGACATGACTATCGGGCCCGACGGCACGCTCTACATCACGGCGAACGGCACGGGGAGGGTGTGGAGCCTCGATCCGGTGACGGGGGAGTCATGCATCATCGCTTCGGGCCTGATGAATCCGACGGCGGTGAAGTTCGGGCGCGGGCCCGGATGGTCACCGACGCATCTGTTCGTGAGCGGCTGGGATGGGCGGATCCTCGAACTGACGCCACCGTCGTAGTGCCACGCGGCATGCGTAGAACGGTCGCGCTGGTTGTTGCCACCGCACTCGCGGCGTGCAGCTCTCCACCAGAACGCGTCGCCACTCCTGCACCCCAGCGGACCACCGCTGTTAGCGAGACCCCGACAGCGCCGGGCGGCCGGACGCGGCCCGATCCCGCCGCGCCCCGTCCGGAGTGGCTCGGTCAACGTGTGCTGCCTCTGCGCGCCGACGGTCTCGGAGAGATACGACCCACACCGCCCATCCTGCGCGATCGCCGGCTGGAGACGATCGACCTTCTCCCCGTTCCGGGGACCGATGCGTTCCGTGCGAACGTCGAGCGGGTCCCGAAGGATGTGCTCGCGCGATCGACATGGTCCACGAAGTGCCCCGTGGCGCGCGCTGACCTCGCGTACGTGACGGTGGCGTTCTGGGGATTCGACCGAGAGGTCCATACCGGCGAGCTGCTCGTGCACCGGTCCGTCGCACGCGACGTCGTCTTCGTGATGGAGAAGCTCCACGGTGCGCGCTTCCCGATCGAGGAGATGCGGATCACGACACGCGCCGAGCTTGACGCGCTGCCGACGGGCGACGGCAACAACACGGGCGCGTTCGTGTGCCGTCCCTCCGTCCGCTCGACCACATGGTCCGAGCATGCTTACGGCCTCGCTATCGACGTGAACCCGTTCCACAACCCGTATGTCGCCGACGATGTCGTGATCCCGGAGCTCGCATCCGCATACGCGCGGAGGTCGTGGCGCCGCCCGGGGATGATCCTCGAGGGCAGCGTCGTCGAGCAAGCCTTCGCTTCGATCGGCTGGGAGTGGGGCGGCGCGTGGACATCGTCCAAGGACTACATGCACTTCTCGCAGGAAGGCCGATAACTACGACCGGGACCTATGGAGGTGGGGCGCGCAGCCCGAGGTCGTGCAGCTCTAATGCGGCGAGCGCGGCGAAGTTCCCAGACGAATAGTCCTGGGCCGGAGTCGGAGTGGCGCGCCTTAGCTCCCATAGCGGACGCGTGGCGAGCGCGCGCAGCGCGAATATCTGGAGCGCTGTGTCGTCGACGCGCAGACCGTGAGCTGCCGTTGCTTCCCGGATCCAGTGCACGCGCCATGGGAGCCATCGCAGTAGCACCAGCAGTATCGGGATCAGTGCCAACAACACGCCGAGCCACAACGCGAACGTGTGGACGACATCCTGTTGATTCTGTCCGGCCTCCTGCAGGAGCCGGCCCGTGTCAGAGATCTCTCTGAACGGGATGGCAAGCGTGTCGCCGATGGCGGGGACGTCCTCCACGTCGTCGACGGCGCGCGCCGCGAGCGCGCGCAGGTCAGAACCAGCATCTTCGAGCAGGTGCCCCGGACCCGCGAGCTTCTCGGCGAGCGTGAACATGAAACGGCCGATCCAGGCCCACACCAGGATCCAGACCGTCACGGCAGCATCGAGGATGACCTGGCGCGTCCGGTAAAACGGCAGCTCGGCGTAGAGCTTCATGAACCCCTCCGTGTCGGTGTCAGGAAATCGTACGGACGCGGCGATGACGGCGCGCCAGACTCCCTTGTTGGATCCGTACCCCCTCGGGCGGGCCATCTGCGCCGTGGAGGCGTAAACTCACTCATATCGGGCGTCCCTGACCCCGCCCAACCCATAGCTCGGGAGGGATACATGAGGCGAATCCTGGCCGGCGCGGCCACCGCGATCCTGATGATGACGGCTGTGTCGGGGCCCGCTGGAGCGGATGATGCCGGCGCCGCCGGCGACAGGGCCATCACGCTCGGCGGGATGGGCGCGTTCGTGGGCGTCGATGCCCCCAAAGACCTGAAGGTCCCGATGGGCGAGCCCCTCGACCGGGTCATGGCATGGATGCCTCAGGACCCTGGGACCAAGAAATGGATCACGCTCGACTTCGGCCCCTACACGATCCATCCCGGCGCGGATCTGTCCCGGGTCGATGTCGAGGTCCCCGGAGCCGACGGCTACGCGATCGGCTTCAAGCCCATGGTCGTGCTGCCCGACGGCACC
>DATLNM010000032.1:0-16332 GCA_035536775.1 Actinomycetota bacterium
CCGAAAGAGTTCGAACTGCTGCAGGTTCTGATGGAGAATGCCGGCCGTGTCCTGGCGCGCGTGACGCTCATAGACCGCGTCTGGGGTAGCGACTACGTCGGGGATACCCGCACCCTCGACGTTCACATCAAGAGATTGCGAGAAAAGATCGAAACCGACCCCCATCAGCCGGCCCACTTAAAGACCGTACGGGGGATCGGTTACCGCTTCACCCCTTGAAACCACCCCGCATCCAGTCGACTTCTGAGACGGGCAACCTTGACGATCCTCACGAGTCGAGGGTGGTTGGGAATCAGAGGCCGGGCCAATTCTTCTTCTCTTCGACGACGGGCCAGTCGGCGGTCTTGGGTTTATCGACTCCCGACAAGAGATCGCCGAGGTCTCCTTTGCCTCCGATATCACCGGCCGCGGTGAGCAGGTCGTCGAGCTTTGCGCGGGCCTTGCCTTCGATACGGATGCGCAGCGCCACGAGCACGTCGGCCTGGTCGTCGCGGAGGACCGAGGCGCGGTCGAGCTCACCCAGTACCATCTCGGCCTTCTTGATGAGCTTGAGGTCGCCGCGCGCCTGGGTGCGCAGACGTTCGAGCTCAGCGGCTTGCTTGTCCTCGGGGTGCTGGTCCTCCATAGAAGCCGACTCTAGTGGGTTCTGAGTCATCGATCAGGTCGATCTGGATGCAGAAGGAACTCACGACTCGGGACACTAGAGGTTGTCGAACACCATCGCCGTGTAATACGCGGAGTTGAACGTGTTCTCGGTTCCGGCCTCGAGGTTGGCGCGGCTGCCGGCGACGAGCTCCATCAAAGGCACCGTGTCCCAAGGCTGGTGGTAACCCGGGTAGTCGACGGCGGTTCGCATCCCCGTCCAACGCATCGTGAAGTAACCCTGCTCGGCAAAGTTCGACTCATCTGAGTTTCGGATGTTGGGACCGCACGAGCAAACGTGAGGAGGCCCACCGAGCGGCCACTTGTTCGTTGCGGCCGGAGCACCGTCGCCCGACGGGAACTCGAGGAAATCGAAGTTCACGTGGTCGATCACCGGCAGGGCTTGAGCGGCATCTTCCGGCGCCGGGCCGTGATAGATGCAGATGCAATAGGGCGCCGGGTAGCCGATGCCGACCATGTCGAAGCCCATGCCGACCGTGATCTTCTGCTTCTTCTTCGCGAGCTGCTCGGCATAGAGCTGCGACGCAAGGAGACCCTCCTCCTCCGCGTCGAACCACAGCAGCGCGATCGTGCGCTTGGTTTTGATCTTCGAGAACGCCTTGCCGAAGAACCTCATCATGTTGGTCCCGCTGCCGTCGTCGTACGCGCCCTGCACCGTCTGGGGCACCGTGTCGTAGTGGGAGATGAACGCGATCCATTCGTCGGGCTTCTTGGTTCCCTTCTTCAGGGCCTCGACAACACGAACCGTACGGGCCGGCGGGCCCGCGACCTCGTACTCGAGGATGCGCGTCTTGAATCCGTAGCCCTTAGCTTCGTCCGCAAGGAACGTCGCCATGGGCGCGTTGTCCGGTGCCATGTTCTGACGTAGGGGGAACTCCGACACCAACTGCTCGAGGCCGGCGATGATCTCGGCGCCAGTGATCTTGGGCTTCGGAACGCTCTTGAGGTCCACGTACTTGACCGGCTTCTTCGCGAGAGACGATGGGGCGATCGCGAGCGTCGTGAGCAGAAGACACGCCACACTCGCGGCTACGGTTCTGACAACGCGGCTTCTCATAAGAGGATCCCTTTCAGATCGCGCCCCGGATGACATCAGCCGGGCCGAGCGTAGGTGCGTCCGGATAGTTCGCCCCTTCCCGCCGCGCCTCCTGCGGGCAGGAGTGAGCTGCCAGCCCGTCGAATCCGGGGGTGAGCGGCGCTCTCGGCCCGCCCCCTTTCCAACAAGGACCCAGTGAAGGAGCCAGAGATGAGACTCAAGTCGATGACCGCGGTGCTGGCGATCGCAGCCCTCGCGGGCGGCGCGCTGAGCGCCCCAGCAGCATCCGCCAAGCCCAAGAAGAAGAGTGGGCCAGTCGTCGTCGGCGTCGATGCCGACAACGACTGGGGTTCGAGCGTGGCTCCGGAGGCCGCGGCGCTTGGAGACGCTGCCGGCATGGAGCTGATCGAGGCGAGCATCGACGCCCCCGACAAAGAGACCCTGACGTTCGTCATCAAGGTGAAGTCACTCCCAGCCAACGGCGGCATGCCTGAAGCCGTCCGCTATACGTGGGACTTCACCGTCGACGGCGAGCTCTTCGAACTCGATGGCAAGTGGCTCAACTACACACGCGGAGCGTGCGACCCCACCAACGGGCAGTGTCCGCCACCGCGCGACCCCGGTATGCAGCCCTTCCTTCTGAGGACGAACTGTGCACCGAACGCGACCGTCTCGAACCTCATCGTGTGCGAGGAGCGAGCAGTCATCCAAGGTGTCTTCAATCCGGGTGAAGGAACCATCTCGATCGCAGTGCCGCGCGAGGCGATCGACGCCAAGCCTGGCTCGCAGATCGTCGGCGGCACCAACACGGTCGGCGGGAACCTGAGCGCCGCGCCGGCAGCGTTCGTTAGCACCGCCAACCTCCCCTACGACGTCCTGGTGATGAGCAAGACCTACGTCGTTCCCAAGTAGACGTACCTGAAAAACTGGAGGGCCGGGCGTACGCCCGGCCCTCGTCGCGTCCGGGGTCCACGTCAGGGTGAAGGAGGGCACCTATCCCCGTCGAATCCATCACCCAGAGGCTCCGCTGAACCCGACGGCATGTCTGCCGAGATCGTCCAGCCGGAAGCTTCGTACCTCCGACGGAAGCCAGACCTTGCTCGGAACGCGGGAAGGAAGGAAACCCAGATGAAGATGAGAAAGCGCAGCTTGATAGCCCTGGTGGCGGCCGGATGTGTGGTCGCCTCGATGGGGGCGCCGGCAACGGCACGTAAACGTCATTCGTCCGCCCCCCTGGAGGGCGAAGGCGTCGGGCTGAAGATCGTCGCCAACATCGAGTACGCCGGTGGAACGGATATGGAGTTCCTCACGCAGAACGGGCGCGACTACGCGCTGGCCGCGTCGGCGCCGGGCGTGGGTGGGGCCGAGAAGGGTGACCTCCATGTCATCGACATCACGAACCCCGAGAAGCCCGTGCTCGCCGCAAAGCTCGGCTGCTCCCTGTACCAGGCCGACGTCCAGATCAGCCATGACCAGAAGACCGCGCTCCTCGCGGCCGACTCGGCGGGCGGCCCCGACGGATGCCTCGCGCTCGGCAAGGTCGGGTTCCTTACCATCGACATCAGCAACGTCCTGAAGCCAAAGGCGATCGGGTTCGCAGAGACCAACAAGGGCTCGCACAACGTCACGGCCCATCCGAAGAAGCCCTATGTGTACAACTCGAACTCCGAGCTGACGGCCGGACCGGGCACGAGCGAGATTCAGGTGTGGTCGATCAAGAACCCGGCCAAGCCGAAGCTCGTCACGACCATCAACAGCCTGCCGCACGCGCCGCACGACGTCTCCTTCAACAAGAAGGGCGACATGGCTGTCACCGCGGCCATCTCTTCGATCGGCCTCTACGACACGTCTGACCCTGCGGCCCCGACGCTGGTGTCCATCACCCAGTGCCCCGGCTGCTCGATCACGCACGATGCGAAGTTCACCCCGGACGGCACGCACGTCATCGTCGGTGACGAAGGTGGCGGTGGCGGCGGCTACCCGTGCCCGGGTGGCGCGTTGTACTTCTACCAACTGCAGGTGACACCGGCCGCTCCGGTTCTGGTCCTGCAGGGTCTCTACGAGCCGCAGGAAGTCATCCTCGCCCGTGACGGCCAGACCGGCCCCCAGGCGTGCACCTCGCACGTGTTCGACATCTCCGACGACGGCACCAAGGTTGCGATCTCCTGGTACAGCGCAGGCACTCGCTACCTCGACGTCAGCAGCATGGTGGGGGCAACGTTCGGGCCTCAGGGCACACCGACCGGCGTCAAGGAGCTCGGTTGGTTCATGCCGGAGGGCGGCGTCACGTGGTCCTCGAAGTTCTACAAGGGCCCGTACATCTACTCGAACGACGAGTTCCGAGGCTTCGACGTCTTCAAGATCGAGAAGTAACCACGGTTTAGTCACGCCAGAGCCCCGGGGGGAACCCCGGGGCTCTCGTATTTCCAACAGGAACCCCGGGCCAAGAGGAGAAGAGGAACGGACCATGCGGGCATACAAAGTGGGAGCTTCGGTCGTAGCGGTCGCGGTCGTGCTCGGTGCCATCGGGGCACCGGCCGGAGCGCGGCGAAGACACGCGCCGCTCGACGGCGAGGGCGTCGGCCTCGAGCTCATCGCGAACATCGAGTACGCGGGCGGCACCGACATGGAGTTCATCACCACCAAGGGCCGTGACTACGCGCTGACCGGCGCCGCCCCTGGCGTCGGCGGAGCCGAGGCCGGCGCGATGCGCATCATCGACGTCACCGATCCCGAGAAGCCGTTCCTCGCGGCGACGTTGGAGTGCTCGCTCTACCAGATGGACATCCAGGTCTCGCACGACCAGAAGACGGCCATCATGGCCGCCGACTCAGCCGGCGGACCGGACGCGTGCCTTGGAGTCGGTCTGCGGGGCTTCATGACGGTGGACATCTCGAATCCCCTCAAGCCCAAGCCCGCCGGCTTCGCGGACATCGCCAACGGTTCTCACAACACGACGGCACATCCTAAGAAGCCCTTTGTCTATAACTCGAGCTCCGGTGAGAACCCGGGCGTGATCGACATCTGGTCGATCAAGAACCCGAAGAAGCCCGAGCTGGTCGGGAGCTACACCAACCTTCCGTCCGCTCCGCACGACATCAGCTTTAGCGACGACGGCAAGATGGCCGTAGTGGCGGGGGGCGGCAAGAACATCGAGATCCTGGACACCACGGATCCCTCCGCGCCAACGCTGCTCACGAAGTCCGTCTGTGCCGGCTGCTCGCTCGCGCACGACGGCAAGTTCACCCCCGACGGGACCCACGTGATCATCGGGGACGAGGCCGCGGGCGGCGGGACCTTCCCATGCCCGGGCGGCGCGCTCTACTTCTACGAGCTCAACAGGACTCCGCCGGTACCCGTCCTCGTTCCGATCGGCATCTACGAACCGGAGGAGGTCGTGTTCGCGGCAGAGGGACAGACCGCGCCTGCATCGTGCACGTCGCACGTGATGGACGTCTCGCCCGACGGGACGCACCTCGCCGTGTCGTGGTACTCGGCTGGCACGCGCTACCTAGACATCACCAACATGACGGGCGTGACGATCGGAGCCAACGGCAACGGCGTCAAGGAGGTCGGTTGGTTCATCCCCGAGGGCGGAGACTCGTGGTCGTCCAAGTTCTACAAGGGCCCGTACATCTACTCGAACGACATCCTGCGCGGCTTCGACGTCTTCAAGATCTCGGACTAGATGGCGTCCCTGCGCGCGCGACTGCTTCATAGCGTCGCGGGTGTCGTTGCAGCGCTCATCGCGTCGCTGGTGGTGGCCGCGCCAGGAGCGGCGCATCGCCGTCAAGTTCCCCTTAGCGGCGAGGGCAAGGGTTTAGAACTCGTCGCCAACATCGAATACCTCGGCGGCACCGACATGGAGTTGTTCTCGCGCGGTGACCGTGACTACGCCGTCACCGGCTCCGCGCCTGGCGTCGGCGGGGCCGAGGCAGGGGCGATGCGGATCATCGACATCACCGTCCCTGAGCGTCCGGTCCTCATCTCGATGCTCGAGTGCTCGCTCTATCAGATGGACGTCCAGCTCTCATCGGACCGGAACGTCGCGATCCTCGGGGCCGACGCCGCCGGCGAAGCGAACGCGTGCGCGGCGATGGGTCGCGCTGGGTTCATGACCGTCGATATCTCCGACGTCGAGGAGCCGAAGGTGTTGGGCTTCGCCGAGATCCCGCGCGGATCGCACAACATCACCGCCCACCCCACGCAGCCATTCGTCTACAACTCCGACTCGGACGCGCTGCCGGGACAGATCCAGATCTGGTCGATCGCCGATCCCCGTCATCCCGAGCTCGTCAACACGGTCTCGAGCTTCCCAAGCTCACCGCACGACATCGCCTTCAACAAGGATGGCTCGCTCGCAGTAACCGCGGCGAAACGTCAGATCGACCTTTTCGACACGACTGACCCGGCGCACCCTGTCGAGTTGCACAAGGCGCTCTGTGCCGGCTGCGCACTGGTTCATGACGCGCAGTTCACGCCCGACGGCAAGAGAGTCATCGTCGGAGACGAAGCCGGAGGTGGCGGCGCGTACCCATGCCCGGGAGGCGCGCTCTACTTCTACTCGGTCCAGAGCGGGACGGACGGCCCGGTGTTGGTTCCAACGGGCGCGTACATGCCCGACGAGATCTACACAGCGCGCGACGACCAGTCCGCCCCTGACTCGTGCACCTCCCATGTTTTCGACATCGCGCCTGACGGGCAGCACATCGCGGTGTCGTGGTACTCCGCGGGCACGCGCTATCTCGACATCTCGAGCACAACCGGTGTCACCTGGGGTGGATCCGGGGTAGGGGCGAGCGAGGAAGCGTGGTTCATGCCCGACGGGGGCCTGAGCTGGGCGTCGAAGTTCCACAAGGGCCCCTACATCTATTCGAGCGACATGCAGCGGGGGTTCGACGTGTATCGGATCGTCGACTAGGGGGATACCTATCGAGACCCTGCTCGTAGAGTGGGGAGAGGGCCCCGAGCCTCTCTGGAGGCGCGCCCGGGAGAGGGTCCGATTATGAGGTCGAGGGAAAGATGATGAATCCGAAGAGATGGACCGCTGCGCTCGTCGCGGCGGCCATCGTCCTCATGCCTTTGGCCGCGGGTGCAGCGCCGGGGGATGAGTGCGAAGGGGTCGCCACGATGGGCGATTGGAGCGGCATCCAGAGCCCCTTCACCGCTCCCATCCGCTCGTACTCCGTCGATCCTCTCGACCCCGATCAGATATTCGTGACCGACGGAACATCGTTGCGTGTCACCGGCGATGGAGGTTGTTCGTGGGACTCGGTCCTCGAGCTCACCTCGTTCCCGACACCGGACGTCCCAATCATCGGTCCGGCCGCCACGATCAAGTCCATCGACATCCCCGAGGCGCCCGGCGCGACGTCGAACATCTATCTGCTCGTCGAAGAAAGCGTGGCGAGCACCGGGGCTGCGCGCGTACACGTGCTCCGAAGCCAAGATGATGGATCGACTTGGAGCCTGAACGACACCGGCCTTCCGCTCGTATCGGGACCCGCTGCACATCTCGCGGTCGCACCCAGCGATCCCGACGTCCTCTACCTCTTCATCACCACGCCGGCGCTCGGCGGGGACGACGTCTATCGCAGCAGCAACGCCGGTGAATCCTGGGCCATGGTGTCCACGGATCAAGCCGTGACGGGCGGAGTCGCGATCGATCAACTGAATCCCGACGAGTTCTGGACATGGGGGGTCAGCGGCCTCAGGCATTCGACGGACGGCGGAAGGACACGGCCGGTCGTTAACTCGGTCGCGTCGAACGTGAGCATGGTCGACGTCTTCCACGGCCCTCAAGGTCCCGCGCGCGTCATGGCGTACGAGCCGGAGACGTCGACCTTCAGCGTCACCGACGATGGAGGGCTCAACTGGTACCGGATCGGGGGGCCGCGCGGCTTCGCCATCTCGATGACGCACGCTGCGACGGCGAACGATGTCGTGGTCTCTGTGCACGAAGGGGCCTATCGCTTCGAGGCCCCGCGCTTCTGGATCGAGATCACGCCGATGGAGATCATCGAATCGGTCGGTGACGTAAGTGCCCTTTCGGCCGACCGTACCGAGACACCTTCGATCTTCGGAATCACGCCGGGAGGGCTCGTCAAGTACACGGGGCTCAACAACGCCGTGGACCTGTCCCCCTTCACACCCGGCACGATCGAGGGCTTCAGTGGACGTCCGGAGTTGTCGCCCCGCAAGGCCGAGGTCCGGATCGAGCCCGGCGCGTCCGAAACGATCTCTTACCGGTTGTCTCTGCCCCCGCGGCCCACCCCCCTCGATGTGTTCTTCCTCGTCGACACCACACAGAGCATGACGTCGTCGATCAACGGTCTGCGCGCGGGTATGCAGGGGATCATCGATGAGCTGGCCGCGACCGGGATCGACGTTCAGTTCGGCATCGGTGAATACAAGGACTACCCCACGCCCGGATACGGCGATCCGCTCGCCAACGACTTTCCCTATCGACGTAATCGACCGATAGGACCGCCCGACGAAGCGCTCGCGAACGGACTCGAGATGCTCGAGGCAACCGGCGGGGGGGACATCCCCGAGTCTCAGCTCACCGCGCTCTATCAGGCCGCGACCGGCGAGGGGCAAGCCGGTTTCGTCCCGCCAGGAGGCGAGGCAGGGTTCCGGCCCGGAGCCCTGCCGACCATCGTGCACATCACGGATGCTCCGTTCCATGACTCACCGGCCTATCCGTCGCCGTCGTTCAATCAGGTCGCCCAAGAGTTGCGTAGTAGGGGCATCCTCCAGATCGGGCTCGCGGTGTTCGGTCCCAGTGGCATCAACGGCGCGGTGAACTATCTCGGCAGGATGGCCGGCGAAACGGGAACGGTGGCAACGGCCGAGGGTGTCGACTGCAACGGTGACGGGCACCGCGATATCGCGCCCGGGGCTGCGATCGTCTGCGAGATCCGAGATGAGCGCCAGCGTGGCGTTTCGAGCCTCGTCCCCGCGATCATCGCCGCCTTGAAGGCCGTGAGCGACGAGGTCCCGGTCGAGCTGGTGTCGTCCGCTCGTCAGGTCACCGACCGGATCACCCCCGACATCTACGAGACCGTTGACCTCAAGGATGGGAGCGACCTCGAGTTCGACGTGCGCTTCGAATGCCCGCTCGAGCTCGCGGGCCAGACGCGCGACGTCACGCTCGATGCGCGCACGCGCGGCGACATCGTCGCCACTGCACGGGCGACGGTGCGATGCCTTCCGCTCCCGGCAGTGGAACCGGTTCCACCCGTGATCCTCGTGGCGCCACTCGCTCCGCCGTTGGCGAGGCCACTTCTCCCGCCGCCGCCACAGGTCCCTCACGAGATCCCCGTGCAGCAGCCCAACCCTCAAGCGCAGGGCGCGGTCGTCCAGCAGCGTCAGGAACAACCGCAGGCTGCGTTCGTGAACGCGAGCAACCACGTGCAGCCTCAGGTCGCAAAGGACGACGAGTACGCCTTCATGCGCCGGGAACGTGATGAATCTGCTCCGATGCTGGCCTTCGCAAGCGCGGCAGCCATGATGTCACTTGCATATGTCCTCGCACTCAGAACACGCCATCGCACGTCCTTCAGCTTCGTTCGCCGCTAGGAGACCGGGCCGGAGGGTCGGACGCCCGCGCGGCCACGCATAATCCGTAGATGCCCGACGCCCTTCTCGTGACGTCGTCGTTCCTTCCGGGGCGCGGCGGGATCGAGAGCTACCTCGCGACGTTGTGCGACCAGCTCGCGCCCCGTCTGGCGGTCCTTGCACCTGGCGAGCGAGACGGCGCTTCACTTCCGGTCGACCTCCCGTACGCCTGCGTCTCCGGGCCCGGGGCGATGCTCGTGCCGAACCGGGCGGTGTTAAGGGCGATCGAACGCGCCCTCGAGAGCACAGGGACGAACAAGGTGCTTTTCGGGACGCCGTGGCCGTTGATCCTTCTCGGTCCGAGTCTGGCACGCGCCGGGATCCCCTACGCGACGATCGTGCACGGCGCCGAGCTGACCGTCCCGGGAGCCGTTCCCGTGCTGAACACGAGAGTTGCGCGCGCCCTCGCTCTCGCTGATCTTCTGCTTCCAGTCAGTGGCTACACGCAGGAGAAGACACAGGCCCTCATCGCCCGCAAGGGAAGGCAGCAACCGCCCAGCGTCGTGCTGTACGCGCGCGTCGACGCCGAGCGCTTTACACCGGAGCGGAAAGAAGGGGTCCGCGCGGAGTTGGGGCTGGGCGAGGACGACCGGATCGTTCTGTGCTTCGGGCGGCTCGTTGCACGCAAGGGTGTCGATCGTGCGCTCCGAGCGATCGAGGACATCTCTGTCCGCCGACCCGGAGTCGTCCTCGTCGTTGCCGGGACGGGACCCGAGGAGAAAAAGCTCAGACGACTGGCGGCTCGGTCTCAGGCGCGCGTGATCATGCTCGGCCGCGTTCCTGACGAGCGCGCCCCCGGCTTGTATGCCGCGGCGGACGTCTTCGCCCTGCCCGTCGCCGATCGCTGGTTCGGACTGGAGATCGAGGGTTTGGGCGTGGTGCTACTCGAAGCGGCGGCCGCCGGCACTCCGTGTGTAACGGGACGCTCCGGAGGAACGCCAGAAGCCGTGATCGAAGGGGAATCGGGATTCGTCGTCGATGCACTCGATCACTCCGCGCTGACCGCTGCTCTCGAAGCGATCCTCACAGATCCGGTCGAGGCCGGCAGCATGGGGATGCGGGGTCGCGCATACGTCTCGGAGAGGTTCTCAGGACACATCCCAGGCACGCTCGAGGAGTGGCTGACCGTCGAGAAACAGGGGTACTGACAAAAGGGCCCAGGGCATACGATGGCATCCACTTCGAAGAGAGGAGCGTTCATGCGGATACTGGTGTCTGCACCGAACAACGACCTTTCACAGGATCACGTCGAGCAGATCCATAAGGACCTCGAAAAGGTCGAACGCAGACTCGCCGGGTGGACGGAAGAGGTGACCACGGAGGTCAGGGTGAGCAAACCCGACCCGGGCGCGCCGGGATACCACGTCGTTATGGAGTTGCACTACGGACGCAACCACCTCATCGCCAAGACTGACCACGGTGACATCGGCCAAGCGGTTCGCACCGCGCGCGAAGAGATCATCCGTCAGGTGAACGACCGCTCGAGGGGTGGCCACAGCTCCTTCGCAAAGGGAATGTGACCCCAGGCCTGTGACCTTCAAAGACCCCGCAGCAGGCACCCGGAGAGACCGCCGGGAGGAGATCCTCGCGGCGAGCCTGCATCTTTTTGCGGAGAAGGGCTTCCACGGCACGTCGATGCGCGACATCGCACGCGAGGCGGACATCACAGAAGGACTCATCTATCACTACTTCGCGTCGAAGCGCGACCTGTTCCGAGCGATCATCCAGGAGCACTCTTTCCTGCCGCTGCTGCGAACGATCCCCGAGCTCGCCGGTCAGCTGGATCTGAGGGCGCTTCTGATCGTCCTCGCGCGCGGATTCTTCGACGTGCTCCACCAGAACAGGGAGCTCACGCGCCTGTTGCTGCAAGAGGTTCAGGTCTTCCCCGAAGAGAAAGAGGCGTTCTTCGCCGATGCCGTGGGCGAATCGATCGAGCAGCTCGGCGCGATCCTCGACGGCCGCATGAGCGATCGTGTCCGCCCGCAGGTAGACCCACAGGTCGCAGCGCGTCTCTTCTTCAATTCGCTGCTCGCGTTCTTCGTCGAACAAGAGATCCTCGGAGGCAAGCACATGCTTCCGGCGGACGAAGGGACCTACATCGAGCACCTCGTCGACATGTTCGTGAAGCGCCTCGGACCCGGCCGCCCGGGGGTGGGCCCGCAGCTCGTTCGTTAGGGGCTCTTAGATAACGCCGGCACCCGCGTCGTCCGCGATCGATTCCAACGCGGCTCGCCAAGGCTCGTCGGGAAGACCCGCCAACGCGCCCCTTGCAGTGTCTAGGTAGCCGCGGGCTCTCTGCCTCGAGTCCTCGAGGGCACCGCTGCTCTGGAGGATCGCGAGCACATCCTCGAACGCGGGATCGGTCTCGAGCAGCGGTGCGAGGTCGGAAGAGCGCTCGAGGCCGAGGATGACCGGAAGCGTGTAGATACCCTCGCGGAGATCGGTGCCGAGCCGCTTGCCGGTCACTTCAGGGTCACCAACGAGATCCAAAAGATCGTCGACGATCTGGAATGCGATGCCGAGGTTCTCGCCGTAGGACGCGAGCGCGGCCCGCGTCGCAGGATTTACATCGGAGGTCGCAGAACCGAGTTCGCACGCAGCATTGAACAACGACGCTGTCTTCAGCTTCAGCGTGTCGGTGTACTCATCGAGCTTCCTGGGGCGCCCGACGGTCTCCATCTCGGCGATCTGCCCCTCGCATACCCCTGCCAGAGCACGCGACAGGATCTTGGGCACCTCACCTCCGGCCTCCGCGCCGAGCTCGCAGGCGCGCGCGAATAGATAATCACCCGCAAGGACCGCAACATCCGTCCCCCACTTCGAATGGGCCGTAGGTGCCCCGCGCCTCGTCTCGGTCTCGTCGATGACGTCGTCGTGATACAGCGTCGCGAGATGCACCAGCTCGACCGCCGCTGCTGCGAGGTCCGAAGAGGCCGTAGGGGTCCCCGCCCGCGCCGCGATCAAGACGATCGAAGGCCGGATCCGCTTGCCACCGGCCTTAAGAAGATGCGTCGACGACTCGCTTACCAAGGAATGCCTGGACGCACTTGCAGTCTCGAGGAGTAGCTCCTCGATCCGCGCCAGGTCGTCTAGGAGCCAGTCAGGGCGGTGGGAGGTCGCCGCCCTCACGGCCGTCATCCGCAATCTCTCTCCTTCGGGCGATCGCTCATTCGCCAAGGATCTGGATGTAGTAGCGCCGGGCGCGCGAGGAATCGAGCTCCACGAACAACACACGTTGATCGTCCCCGAGCGCGAGTGCGCCCCGAGAGATCGGGATGCACTCAGCGGACTTCCCGAGGAACGCGTGGGCGATGTGGGCCGGCGCGTTGGCCGGCTCGTCCTCGACGAGGTTCTCGGTTCTGATGTCGAGGTCGTCATGGGCGTAGTAACCGTCCTCGGGTGCGATTATCGACATCGTCCGGTCGAGGGCGTCGATTACCTGGCTCCCCCGCTCCGAGACGAGCACACAGCAGGTGGTGTGGGGAGAGAAGACAAGCGCGGTCCCCTCCTTGATGCCAGAGGACTCGAGCGTCTCGACCACTTCAGCGGTGACGTCGAGCGCGTCCAATCGGCCGCCCGTCTTGGTCTCGAACTCCTCGAATACGATCACGGACCCATTCTCACGCACCGACGAAATTTTCGGGTTGAGTTAGCGTTGAGGTGGTCTGAACGGTCGTTCAAGCGAAGCTTTTCTAGGGGGCAACCCGGGGGCTCGTGGAATCGTTCTGATACGTGGGTGCATCGGTCGGGGGGTCCCTTCACGGGAACGCCTGGGGCCGCCGTGTAGGAGAACCGGACATAGGGGAGAATCTGTAGCCATGGCTCGGGCTCAGTCTCAGTTATCAACAGTGTCCGACCGCGAGCTCGTCGTTGCCTTCCAATCAGGCGACCGCGACGCCTACACAGAGATGTACCGGCGTTACTCCAGTCGCGTCCGCCGGATCTGCTCCCGCATCCTGCTGAACCAGCAGGACATCGACGAAGCGACCCAAGAGACCTTCCTCAAGGCGTACCAGGCTCTGGGCCGCTTCAACGGCAGCTACCAGCTCGGTGCTTGGCTTGCCCGCATCGCCGCCAACGTCTGTGTCGACCACGTCCGGTTCAGGGCGCGTTCGGCCAACATGGTCACCCTGTCGCCAGAGCACGAGCTCCTTGGCGCCGAGGGGGGGCCCGAAGAGATGATCGTCGGGCAGAACCCCCGTGTCGACGAGGCGATCGGCGAGCTTCAGCCGCTGCACGCCCGGGCACTGAAGCTGCGGGCCCTCGGCGGCTACTCGCACGAGGAGATGGCGGGCGAACTGGCGATGACGCCTGCTCAGGTCAAAGCGCTCCTCCACCGGGCAAGAACGTCCTTCAAGCGAGCATGGGAGAAGGCCGAAGGTTGGGCCGTCGCTCCGTTCCTCGGCGTACGCAACCTGTTCTCGGACCGCTCGCAAGGCGGAGACACGGTCATCGGAGCAGGCCCTGCATTCGGCCCGATGTTCGCCGAGCGGGTGGCCACCTCAGCAGTCATAGTCGTCGTCGCCCTCACCGGTGTGCCCTCGCAGGCCCCCGATGCGCAGCAGGAGGAGCGCCCGGCGATCACGGCCCCGGCCGATATCGACCCGGTTGCCCCGAAGAACGCCGGCAAGGCCAAGCGTCACGCTGCCCTCGCAGGGGTCCGGGTAACCCGCAAGGCTGCCCAGCCCGAGGAAGAAGCCGAACGGCGTGGGCTCGTCACGACACTTCTGGGCGAGAGCGGCGGGACGTTCGATCCCGACGATGGTGATGACGGTGACGACGGCGATGGTGGCGACGATGGCATCGGCGCCGCGGATGCTGGGGCGGTCGTGAAGCAGGTCAGGGACCTCATTCACGAGCTCCAAGAGAGCATCGAGCTCCGCCCCGACCGCAACTAGCCCGGCGTAGCTGCCCCCCGAACCCCTCTCCTAGTGCGTCCACCTGGTATATCCAGGCGATGAAAGATGCTTCGTTCCTCGACGACCACGGCTTTCACCTGCTGTGTGAGATCGAGCCCCCCCGCAAGCCCGACATCGAAGGCGTCCGACGGCAGATCGAGGCCTTGAACCCGGTCGTCGACGCCTTCCTGATCCCCGACAACCACCTCGGACGCGCCACGGTGTCGAGCGTGGCGGTGGCACATGAGGTCGCGTACATGGGCGGTCGATCGATCGCGTGCATCAACGCTCGTGACCGCAACCTCCTCGGATTCCGGAGAGATCTGCTGACCGCCGCGTCCTACGGGGTGGACCACTTCCTATTCGTGTACGGCGATCCTCCCGCAGAGGGCCGTCGCACCGAGGACCTCACCGTGCGCGGCATGATCGACGAGGTTCATTCGTTCGGCACCGGGCCCCTCTTCCAGGGTTATCCCGACTTCAAGATCGGCACGGTCGCGCGCGCCGGACGTCCGCTTGCGTGGCGCGCGCGGGCAGACTTCATCTTTGTCCAGATCAGCTACAACATCCCCCGCGTCGTCGAGTGGCGCGGCGCGCTCGATTTCTCGGGGAAGATCTACGCCGGTGTCCTGGTGCTCGCTAGCAGCCGCATGGCTCAGCGGGTGAACGCGTCGATCCCCGACATCCGGATCCCGCAGGCCATCATCGACAAGCTCGACGACGATCCCAACGTCGGCATCGACCTCGCGATGGAACAGATCGAGACGATCAGGTCATCCGGCGCGTTCGACGGAGTCCACCTCGTACCCGTCGGCCGCTACAAGGAGGTCGCGGAGCGTCTGAAAAAGGCCTCGCGCGCCCTGACGGCGATCGCCTTGCTCTTGTTGGACTCGTGGTCGTCATCCGTCGAGGTGTATCTCACCCTGAAGCTCTGCGTGCCGTTGAAGTTCACCCTGAAGGGGATCCGGAACTTCGAGCCATTCAGTGAACCAGTCGTGACCTTGACCCATTTGCTCCCCGACTTGCGCTGAAGCAGGACCTTGCCACTGTGGTCGGGGCGAACCCTGCCGGCAAAGAAGATCTGAGCACCGCGGCGCGTCGATGTATCGCTTGCGCGCGCCGCGACCTTGACCTTGGCGAGCACCGCCTGGCCCTGAGACGTCGCCTCGATGCAGTTGTCGTGACCGGGTGCGACGGCGATGAAGTCTGCACTGCGAGTGACCGGCGCCGCGAACGAGAAATTCCCGTCGGCGTCGGTCTGCTGCGATGCGAAGTCGGTGAACGTGTTGGTCCCGTGCACGCGTTCCCTGATCCGGACGAACTCCCCTTGGTCATCGCAGGAGGCGTTCGTGGCGATGAGCCTCCCCGAGAAGGTGACACTCCCGCCCGAGACCACGCGCTCGCGCGACACGCTGAGCGTCACTGCCCGGCCCAAGCCTGGGCCGGTGGGGCTCGCGGAGGTCGACCGTGTAGCGGTCGCCGATGCTGTCGTAGTGGAGGTAGGCCGAGGCGTCGTGGCGGTCGCAGACGGGGTCGGCGTCCCGGATGTGGTCGGTGTCGCGGCGGGTGATCCCGACGCGGTGGGTGTCGTCGTTGCTGTCGTCGTTGGTGTCGCGGTCGTGGGGCCTCCGGTGTTGGCGGTCCACGTGATCGCGACGTCGTCTTCGTTGGCGGCCTGGCCGGGGCACGGGCCGCTACCGACGGGAGGCGGCAGGCAATCGATCTCCTCGAATTCGTCGACTGGCTCCTCACGCACGTCCTGGCTCCCGTCGATGCGGCCCGATACCCGGTTCTCTCCCGACTTAGACGGATCGACGAGCTTGACCTTGATAAAGGTCGCGCCGGAGCTATTCGTCACCGTGTTCTGGGTGTTGGGCTGTCCCTGCGCCGGGAACTCTGCGACATCTGAGATGTACGCGTCGGGATCGTCGTCCTCGATGGTCCACACGACGTTGACGCCCGAAACTGGGTTACCGGAGCACGAGTCGGTGGCGGAGGATGTGCCGGTGCGGTTCGTGGCCGCTCCATCAGTTACGAGCGCGTCGAGACGCTGCGAGTTGGGTGCGGAGTTGGTGGATGCCTCAGGACTCACGTTGATGCACGTGGGAGGCCCTG
>DATLNM010000033.1:0-17098 GCA_035536775.1 Actinomycetota bacterium
TCGTCGAAAGAGTCCACGTTCACGATAAGCAACCCGCCAGGCATGAGGTCTTTGATGTTGGCCTTGAGGGCAGCCGGGTTCATCGCGACGAGGACACCGGGCTGGTCGCCGGGCGTCAGGATGTCGTGGTCCGAGAAGTGGATCTGGAAGGCAGAGACACCGGCGATGGTTCCGGCCGGGGCTCTGATCTCGGCCGGGAAGTCCGGCATCGTCGCGAGGTCGTTACCGAAGAACGCGCTGACGCTGGTGAAGCGTTCACCGGTCAGCTGCATGCCGTCGCCGGAGTCGCCCGCGAATCGGATTACGACCCGGTCGAGCTCCCTGCGATCCCCGCCTGCCTCCGGCGGGGCGACCTGGGCCATCGGATCTCCCCTTCTACCCTTCTAGACGTGCTGCTGGACTCGTGCCCAGCCACTATAAGACTTCAACGCTCGGCCCCCGGGAAAAGTTTGGCACCGACGACGTCGTCGACCTTGACCTGATGGGAGCGTCCATTCCGGTCGATGATCGTCACGCGTCCGTCGTCCTCGTGGCCTACGGATTGCACGACGCCAACGAGCTCGGTGAACGGATATTTGGGGTCGTCCCTCAGCTTGTACCTCAGCGATACCTTGCGCCCGAGGTGACCTCGCCACTCCTCGAGGGAAAACTTGGTGCTACTCGCTTCGTTCCTCCGAGGGGGCATAAGGACTCTCCATCGCTCCGCCCGACGCCTCCGGGTTCTCCTGGAACCATTGCGCATTGACAGCCGTGAAATTGGCCCATTCCGCCGGGACGTTGTCACCGGGGAAGATCGCATCGACGGGACACGCCGGCAGGCAAGCATCACAGTCGACGCATTCCTCGGGGTGGATATAGAGCTGATCCTCGCCCTCGTAGATGCAATCCACCGGGCATTCGTCAACGCAGGCCCGGTCTTTGACGCCGATGCACGGCTCAGCGATGACGTATGTCATGACGCTTTCTCCTTTAACCGGTAGGTCGTAGGGGCGTAGGGCGCCATGATACCTACGGCGCGCCGGGTCCAAGCCGGATTGCGAGCTTGAGAATCAGCGGCGCGACTGCGCCCTTTTCGTCTTCGCCGGCACGGGCACAGGTGACGGCACGCCGAGTTCTTCCTTGGAAACGATGTTCAGGAAGACGATGCTGGCGGTCTCGCAGATCGATCGCCGGACCTGTACCGATGCAAGCTCGTCCTTGCTGCGGAGGTAGATCTCAGCCTCGAAGCCCTCGTTGTCCTCACCCGCGATGGTGAAGCCGGCGTCCTTCGACGCCTCCTTGTAGAGGGCGAAGCCCTCGGCTACGGAATACGGGATGTTGATGGCCGCTACGATCCCGCCGTTTCGCTTCTGGATCCTTACGACCTCCACCTCTCCCTCGAGGAGGAAGGGCGCTGGGAACGCATCACCGTCGACACCTGGACGGGGCGTCGGTAGCCCGCAGGTCGCGGGGATCTCCGAGACCTCCTCGCCACCACCGGAACCCGGCTGACATGCGCCCAGAAGCGCGGCGCACGTCAAGACGGCGATCCATCTCACAGGTCGCTACTTACGGGACTGAGCACTACCCGTGGTCGCCCTTGGACGCGACCTTACGGAGGAAGTTGTAGACGCCACCCTTTCGGATGACGGCCATCGTGAAGTCGGGCGACAGCGCGAAGTTGATGTCAGCGGTCTTACCGAGGCCGGGCGCGACGATGACTTCCGCCTTGTTCTTCTCGATCGCCTTGATCGTTTCGTCCACGACCCTCTCCGGCGAGACGGGCTTCGAAAGCGCAGGCGTCTTGCCATCGGGGTTCCAGCGCGCGAACAAGCCGGCGCGCACGAACCCCGGGCACACGACAGAAACCCCTATGCCGTATGGCTTCATCTCGGCGCGCAAGGACCAGGAGAAGCCAACGAGAGCATGCTTGGTCGACGAATAGACCGTCATATAGGGGACGCCGGTCTTGCCCGACAACGACGACATATTGAGGATGTGACCTCGTCCGCGCGCGATCATCTCGGGCAGCACGAGCCGAGTCAGACTTTCGACCGCGATGACGTTGAGGCGGAACATCGACTCGATCTCATCGAGATCGAGTGTCGGGAAGTGTGCGACCCGGTCTCTACCGGCGTTGTTGATGAGGATGTCGATCGAGCCCAGTTCCTTCGTCGCTCGGCTGACGATCCTCTTCAGATCTGCCCTCTTGGTCACGTCTGCGACGATCGGAATCGCTTTGCGTCCGTGGCGAGCAGCCTTGTTTGCAACCTCGGTGAGCTCGGCTTCGGAGCGAGCCACCAGCGCAAGGTGCGCGCCGCGACGAGCGAGACCCTCCGCGAGATAGGCGCCGATGCCGCGCGATGCACCTGTTAGTACGACGTTTGCTCCCGAGACGTTCATCGAGCTACCTCCTCAGTTCGAGATCCCGCCGCGCCGGCCTCGGCCAGAAGGGCCGCAGCCGTGCGCGATGCGAACGCCATGATCGTCATCTGTGGATTGACCCCGACACACGATGGAAACGTGCTCGCATCCGCGACCCAGAGACCTGCCACGTCGCGGTGCCGCCCGAAGGGATCGAGCACGGATCGAGCGGGGTCACTTCCCATGCGGACCGTCCCCATCGGATGGAATGCGGTGAGCTTGAGGTGGCCCGGACGCACCGCTTTGTCCTTCAAACCGGTGATGTCGGCGGGAGACGTCAGCACGTCGATCCCCGGGATGCCCGGGTAGACGCGGGTCGCCCCGGCAGCGAGAAGGACCTCGGCTGCCACCGCGACGCCGATCGCCATGCGCTTCGTGTCGAGCGCGTTGAGCTGGTACGTCACTAGGGGCTCGCCACCTGGGAGCCGCCGGACGCGGCCCTTGGATGTATCCGATACGTAGAACCCAAGCGTCGCCATCGTTCGAAGAGCCGCGAGATCCGGCATCGCGAGGGCGCCGTATCCAGGCAACGACCCCGCACCGACGCTTGGGACCGTGGATGTGGCTTCGAACATGACCTCGTGGGTGTCGAACAGTGAATCGATGTAGTAGCTCTGAAGGGTTCCCTTCCAGCTCACGTCGTCACCGGGGAAGAAGCCGCCGACTCCGGTCGCCGGATGGATGCGGAGGTTCTCACCCGTCAGACCCGAAGGGTCGGGCACTCCACTCGCCTCGAGCAGGAGAGGCGTGCCGATAGCACCCGCGCACACGATGACCCGATCGGCGAGGACTCTTATCGTGCCCCGCTTAGATCGGCGCTCGTCGAGGAGCGTCGCCCTGACCCCTGCGGCGCGTCCGTCTCGGTGTTCGATCCGAACCACCTTGCATTGAGAGAGGATGCGAGCGCCCGCCCGTTGGGCGCGCGGCAGATAGCTGACGTGCATCGCCTGCTTCGAGTCGGTCGGACAGCCGAACGCGCACTGACCGCAGCCGTGGCAATCCGTGATGTTGCGCAACAGCGGCCCGCCGCTCATTCCGAGCGCGACCGCCCCCCGATGCGCCGCCGCGCCATTGGGTCCGAGAACGGCCCACGGAACCGGACGCACATGTAGGAAGTCCTCGATCGGTTCGAAGAACGCAGCCATGTTCGCCGCAGCGGCACCTTCGACGCCGTATTCGTGCTCCCATCGATGAAGAACGCGATCTGGCGCGCGGAAGCACGTGCCCGAGTTCACGACGGTCGTGCCGCCGACGACGCGTCCGAGTGGGAGCGGTATCGGAGGAGTGCCCCACGCTTGGGTCGTCCCATTGTCCCGGCAGAACTTCTGGAAGCGCTCGAACATCGGCCCGACGAAGTCGTGCGCGGCGCTGACCTGGGGGCCTTCCTCGAGGACGACGACTTCGAGTCCAGCCTCGGCCAAAGTGGCCGATACGACCGCGCCTCCAGCGCCGGACCCCACGATGACGGCGTCGGCCCGGATCACCTCACCGTCGCTCAGGTCCGGCCACGTCTCGGTTGTCAGCGCGCTGTCGGCCGCGGTGCGCGGCGCGGCGGCGCGGCGGTCCACCAAGCGGAGCGGTATGGCACCCGAAGCGACCGCGGGACCCGGCCGGTGGTAGTCAGCCGGCTCCGGTTCCGGATCCGCGGGGGCGGGCTTTCCGGCGACCGGACGCGCTGCTCCGTGAACGTCGTCGTCGATACGACATCGATAGTCGTAGCCGATGGCGTCCTCAACAGCCTCCGCCGAGGCCCACGTCAGAACAATGAGCTGTTTCAGCGCGGTCAGGACTAGGCGTTGGGCCGAGATGCGCGATCTGTAGCAGCGCGCCACCCACTCTTCCTGCCGGGAGCGATCCATCTCGGAGAACCTCCTCCGCATCCCCGCGCTGACCGGCGAGCGATCCCAAGTCCGTAGCAAGACTCGGACCCGCAATCGAACTGCCGGGTCCCAGGAACGCGCGTTCGTTGCGAGCGCCGAGGCGACATCCACGTCGGCCCCGCCCGGAAGGCCGAATCCCTGAGGGAGAAAGATGTCCGCGAGCGCCCGCAAACACGCGACCTCGCCGTCTGTAAAGCCACGCTCCCTTCCCATCCGTGCAGTCTGCCAGTCGGCGGGTCCACTGGGTCAGCGGGTCCACCGGGGTGACGGTTACAGGCCTAGCGCAAGACCGGCTCGGGGGCGGGAGCGTCGTCATCCCCGCTAATGCTCAGACACGTCCTCGTCCGGCCCCGCCGAGGCGGCGGCCCCGGCCTGCGGAACTCGCCGCGTGGACGCCGCCGCTCCCTATCGGTGGCTGACCGGGACGACCGGCTGACCGGGACGACCGGCTGACCGGGACGACCGGCTGACCGGGACGACCGGCTGACCGGGACGACCGGCTGCCCCGCATGACCGGCTGCCCCGCATGACCGGCTGCCCCCGGCGGTAGCGTGGCCGCGTGTACGAAGAGATCCGCTACGAGCAAGTCGGGCCAGTCACGGTCATCACCATCGATCGACCCGAGGTCATGAATTGCATCGGGCCCGTCACGAGCCGCGAGTTGATCGATGCTTGGGGGCGCTTTAACGAAGATGAGGAGGCCCTCGTCGCGGTTCTGACCGGGGCCGGGGACAAGGCCTTCTGCTCCGGAGCGGACATCAAGAGCGCGTCAGGCGAGGGCGAGCCACTACTCGTACCCACCCCCGAGGAGCTCGCCGCGCACGCTCGCGGTGAACGCCCGGGGATCATCGGGCCGTCGCGCTGGACCCATATCTACAAGCCGGTCATCGCCGCGGTCAATGGCGTCGCGTATGCGGGCGGGCTCGAGTGGGCCTGTTGGGCCGACATCAGGATCGCCGACGCGCATGCGAGCTTCGGTGTCACATGCCGGCGATGGAACATCGGCCTCGGCGACGGAGGCACTCAGCGCCTGCCGCGCATCGTGGGTATGGGACGCGCCCTGGACCTCATCATCACCGGCCGTGTCATCGACGCGGAGGAAGCCGAACGCATCGGTCTCGTCAACGAGGTCGTTCCCTCCGGAACGTGCAAGGAACGCGCCATCGCTCTCGCCGAGGACGTCGCGCGTCTCCCTCAACCCGCGCTGCGCACCGATAAGGAGGCCGCCATACGTGGCTTCGGACTGCCACTAGATGAGGGCCTGAAGATCGAGGCCGATTGCTTCAACCGCTCCCTCTTGACACCCGAGTTCGCAGAAGGCGTCCGACGCTTCGTCGAGCGCGACCACCCCGACCGCGCCCCCCGTGGGGCGGGGTCTCAACGGCTTGTTTCAGGAACGGGCGACGACTCCCGCTAGATCAGTCTCCATCTCCGCGCCAGCCGGTACTGCACGTAAACCACCGCGGCCGTAAACACAAACATCACGACGCTCATCGCAGACGCGTACCCGAGCTTGAAGTAGGAGAACGCCGAGCGGTACACGTACAGCGGAAGGTAGGTCGTCGCGAACCTCGGTCCGCCTTCCGTCACGATGAACGCCGGGACGAAGTTCAGCTGAAGCGACAGGACGATATCGCGCATGGCAAGCAATGCCAGAACGGGAGCCATCATCGGAAGGGTGATCCGCGTTAGAGCCGTCCATGGACGAGCTCCGTCAACCGCGGCGGCCTCGTAGAGCTGGGAAGGGATCGCTGCGCGCGCGGCCAGGGCGATGACGAACGCCTCCCCAATCTGAAGCGCTCCCATGAACGCGATCGCGAGGCGCGTTGAGCCCGGGTCCGTGAGGATGCCCGACCACAGCCCTGTCGCGGCGATCGGTCCGTAGATCGGGTTGAGTAGCCACACCCACAGCAGGGCGTACGCGGCATCGGGGATCACTGACGGCAGATACGCAGCCGCTCGTGCGGAGGGCACGCCGAACGACCGCCTGAAGAGGAGCAGCGCGATGCCGCCGGCAACGACCAAACGCAGCGGAACGGCTATCGCCGCATAAACCAATGAGTTCAGTGCCGAGCGCCAGAACAGGTCGTCGCGTGCGAGGGCAGTGAAGTTGTCGAGGCCGCTGAACCTCGGAGCGGCGAGACCTGAGAACTCAGTGAACGCTAGCTGCAGTCCCGCTATCGCGGGGATCCCAACGAGCAACAAGAGGCCGATGAAGTAGGGAACTGCCAGCGCTCCGGACCGCCTCACTGAAGGGAGCGCCCATCCGGTCCGTCGAACAGATACAGATCGTTGTCATCGAACCATAGGCCGACGGCTGAACCCTCCTTTGGAACGTGGGTCCAAGGCATCCTGACGAGGATGCGATTCTTTCCGACGTCGACATGGACTATGCCCTCGGGGCCCGTCGGCTCCACGACCCTTGCCACACCCCTCATGAGTGCGTCCTCGAGGCTGACGATCGCGATCCGTTCGGGCCGGATGCCGAGTGTGATGCTGCCGTACTTCTTTTGCGCATAAAGCTCCGCCGGGAACAGGTTCATCGGCGGCGCGCCGAGGAAACTGGCGACGAATGCGGTTGCGGGCGTCCGGTAGAGCGCGATGGGATGGTCGACCTGTTCCACGCGACCGTCACGCAGCACCGCGACTCGGTCTCCGATCGTCATGGCCTCCACCTGGTCATGAGTGACGTAGATCGTGGTGACCTCCAGGCGTCGCTGCAGCATCCTGATCTCGGCGCGGGAGTAGGTACGCAGTTCTGCGTCCAGGTTGGAGAGCGGCTCGTCCATGAGGAACGCGGCAGGCTCACGCACGATCGCTCGAGCCAGCGCGACGCGCTGGCGCTCCCCGCCGGAGAGCTGCGCAGGTTTGGTATCGAGCAAAGCCTCGAGTCCGAGGAGCTCTGCGACCTCCTGTACCTTGGAACCGATCTCGCCCTTCGGCTTCCTCTGGGCTTTCAGCCCGAACGCGATGTTGTCCCCTGCTGTCATGTGGGGGTAGAGCGCAAAGTCCTGGAACACCATCGAGACGTCGCGCTTGCCCGGCAACATCTTGGTGACATCGGTGCCGTCGATCTCGATGAAGCCCTCATCGATTTCTTCGAGCCCGGCGATGCAGCGAAGGAGCGTCGTCTTACCTGACCCCGACGGGCCGACGATGGCGAGGAGCTCTCCGTCTTGGACCTCGAGGTCGACACCGTCCAGCGCCGCGACGACCTGCTGCTCGCCGCGACGCCCCCGGCTGAACGATCTGTAGACCCCGTCGATGACGATGCTCACTCCGACGCCCCAAACAAGTCGCGCGTTTGGTCGTTTAGGTCCGCGACCGCTTCCTCGATCGAGTAATCCGGCTCGAAGAACAACCGGGTAAGGATCTCGTCCGCGAGACTCTCAATCTCGGCCCAGGCCGGGATCACCGGGATCTTCCGGATGTGTGGAATGCCGTCGAGGAACACCTCGGGGTGTGCGGGAGGTTGTCCGGGGTCGAGGAACGCCTGAGATGACGCAACCGACTTCAGGGACGGGACGGTGCGCCCCGCGAACGCGGTCAGGGTCTGACCCTCCTCTCCCAGGGCGAACGCCACGAATCGCATGATTTCGTCCTGGCGCGCCGCTCCCTTGCTGATGCAGTACGCGTCGCTGTGAAGGATCCCTGCAGGCTTCCCCATCACCGGCAGCGGCGCAACATCCCACTCCAGCCCGAGGATCTCGCGGAACTTCGGAGTGTCCCTCCGTGACCCGAGGAACATGCCGAGCTTGCCGGTTGTGAAACGCGTCTCGAGGTCCTCACCCGCTTGCTCCTCCTCTGATGGAATGACCTTGTCCTTCTGCACGAGGTCGATCAGGAACCTGACCGCCTCTGCGGCCGCAGGTTCATCAAACGTGAAGCGAGTTGGGTTCTCGGGGTCGTCGACGAGCTCACCCCCGTTAGACCAGATGAACGGCGCGGCGCGGATGACCCGCGCGTCGATGCCGAGGCCGTGGACATCGCCCTTGGTCAGCGTGAGAGCAACGTCCCTGAACTCCTCAACGGTCCAACCCGCTTGCGGACGCTTCACGCCCGCCGCCTTGAAGAGCTGGGTGTTGTAATAGACGACGAGCGACGAGATGTTCTGTGGCAAGCACTGGAGCTCGTCGTTGTAGGTAAACGCCTCGACAGGCTGCTCGTAGTAATCCGATACCGATATGCCCGCGCCCTCGAGGAGCCGTCCGACGGGTTCGATGGCTTCGCGCTGGGCAAACTGCGCGAACTCTCGATAGTTGATGATGAACAGCTCCGGCGCGTCGCCTGCGGCGAAGGAGGTGGCCAGCTTCGCGAGGGCATCCTCTTCCTCGGATACCTCTACGACCTCGACGTCGATCCCGGGGACCTCGTCCTCGAACGTGTCGACGAGCGCGCGGTAGACCGAGATCTCCTCGGGCTCCCCTTGGATCTGGAACCTGATCGGCGCGGTCTCTCCCTCCCCGGAAGAGCCTCCATCGGACGAGCATCCGGCCGTCGCGAGCACCACCGATATGGCGGTTGCGATAACCCGATTCATCCCCTGACCTCCACGATGTGGCGGAAGAACGCACGTTGCATGACCATGAAACCGACAACCGGCGGCACTGTTGCTATCAGCGATGCCGCCAGGAGTATCGGGTAATTCGTGGGGTCGAAGGTCTGCAGAGCGCGTAGCCCGAGCGGGAGCGTGTAGGTACCCGCATCCGAGAGATAGAGCAACGGGTCGACGAGGTTAGACCAGTGGAAGACGAACGCCAGGATCGCCACGGCCCCCGCAACGGGGCGCGTCAGCGGCCACGCCACGGTGCGCCAGGTGGCCAGCGGCGATAGACCCTCGAGCGTCGCAACCTCGAAGTAACTCCGCGGAAGCCGAGCGTATGAAAGCGCGAACAGCAACACGTAGAAGGGAGTCGTCGCCATCAGTGCGGGGGCTATCAAGGATCCAAGGTTGCCCGTCAGGCCGGCCCACTTGAAGAGGACGAAACGCGGAACCCACAGCGCGCTCAGTGGGATCATCAGCGCGATCAAAGAGGCCGCCACCATCCTTCGACGCGCCACGGACGATGCCGTGGCGATCGCGAACCCCGCCCACGATCCGACCACTACGGTGATCGGCACGGCGAGCGCAACGACGACCGCGGAGTTGCGGAGGAACGTTGTCATCTCCGAGATCTCGAAGACCGTGAGGTAGTTCCTCTCCCTCATGGGGTCCGGCAGGAACTCGAACCCCTCCGGCGGCGGGAGACCCGGAACGCGCAGAGACCCTAGGAACATGAACAGCAAGGGAGACATGAACAGGACCAGTACCGCGACGACGAGGAGGAAGCGCAACGGACCCCATCCTCGACTCAGCCTCATTGGCGCCGCCAACAGCGCGAACGAGCTATACGCCGGCGGCGAGACGAGCCGCGGCGCTGCTGTATTGCTTGCCGGCGTGGTAGCTCGAACGCACAAGTGGTCCCGATTCGACCCATGCGAAGCCAAGCTCGGCTTCGCCGAAGACCTTGTAGCGCGCGAACTCATCCGGGTGCACCCAACGGTCGACCGGGAGGTGCCACGACAGGCTGGGTTGGAGGTACTGCCCGATCGTCAGGACGTCACATCCTGCCGTCCGCAGATCCCGCATCGCGTCGAGCATCTCGTCCTCGGTCTCGCCCATGCCCGCGATGAGGTTCGATTTCGTGACTTGATCGGAACGGAACTCCTTCGCCCAGCGAAGCAGATCGAGGCTCGCGTCATAGCCAAAGCCGGGGCGGATCGAAGGGTGCAGACGCCGAACGGTCTCCAGGTTGTGAGCCAGAACTTCTGGGCCCGCTTCGATCACCCGCGCTAGTGACTCCCGAGGCGATTCCTTGCGTCCCTTGAAGTCCGGGATCAGAACCTCGATGCCGCATCCGGGAAGAGCGGCGCGTATGGCGCGCACCGTCGCGGCCCAATGCGCCGACGCCGCATCATCGAGATCGTCGCGCGCTACTCCGGTGACGACGGCGAACCGTAGCCCCATCAGCTTCACGGCTTCCGCGATCTTGGCCGGCTCTTCCGCGTCGAGCGGCTGCGGCTTCGCGGTCATGACATCGCAGAACCCGCACCGCCTGGTGCAGAGATCACCGCACAGCAGAAAGGTCGCCTCGCGCGCCTCCCAGCATTCGTAGATGTTCGGGCACGCGGCCTCCTCACACACCGTATGGAGTCCGCGCTCGCGCATGATCGCCTGTAGCTCGCTGTAGTTCTCGCCGTGACGGACCTTCACCTTGAGCCACTCGGGGCGCCGACCCGGGGTCCTGGATGCACCGGGTCCGGGAGCAGCATGCAGGGGCGCGCCGCGCCGAAGATCGCGCTCGATCTCAGCGCGACTCTTGATCGTCGGGATCAGGATCTCAGGCACCGGCCCTCGCGCCTAGAACTCCGCTAGCTTCCGCATCTCCTGCTCGATACGGTCCGCATCGGGAAGGAACCACTTCTCCAGGGTGGGCGCGAAAGGCATCGCAGGTACATGGGGCCCTGCCACCCGCACGATGGGGCCGTCGAGCTCGAACAATGCCTTCTCTGCGATCTGTGCCGAAACTTCCGCGCCGACACCGAGGAATTTGTTGTCTTCGTAAACGACCATCGCCTTGCCGGTCTTGCCGACGGATTCGAGCACGGTGTCGATGTCCAGGGGGTAGATGCTTCGTAGGTCGATGACCTCGATCTCGAGGCCCTCGGAGGCGAGTCGATTGGCGGCTTCCACACAGTGGTGGTGCATCAGGCCGTACGAGACGCACGTGAGATCGGAACCCTCACGACGGACCGCGGCCTTCCCGAACGGAACCGTGTAGCGCTCGTCTGGGACGTCGCCTTTGATCAGGCGGTAGGTCTTCTTGTGCTCGAGGTACAGGACCGGATCCGGGTCCTCCATCGCCTGGATCAGCATGCCCTTGGCGTCGTACGGCGTCGAGGGGACGACGACCTTCAGCCCTGGGACATGGGCGAAGAACGCCTCAACCGACTGCGAGTGGTAGAGCGCTCCGTGAACGCCACCGCCCCAAGGGGCCCGTATGACCATCGGAACGGTGAAGTCGCCGTTGGAGCGGTAGCGGATCCGCGCCGCTTCCTGAACGATCTGATTGAAGCCGGGGAAGATGAAGTCGGCGAACTGCATCTCGGCAACCGGGCGCAGGCCGTCCAGCGCGAGACCGATCGCAACGCCGGCGATCAGGCACTCGTCGAGGGGCGTATCGATAACGCGTTCCTCGCCAAACTCGTCGAGGAATCCCATCGTGGCCCGAAAGACACCGCCGCGGGCGCCGACATCCTCGCCCAGGACGATCACGCGATCGTCGTTGCGCATCTCATCCATGAGGGTGTCGTGGATGGCGGTTACTACGTTTTTCTCAGTCATCTCAGTTCACCCCTTCGCTTGCGAAGACGTGCTTCGCAGCGTCCGCAGCATCGGGGAACGGCGCTTCCTCCGCCGACTTCGCGCCCTCTGCAACATCCGTGGCCACTTGCTCTCGCATCGAGGCGACCGCTGCGTCGTCAAGTACGTCGACCGACTTCAGGTAGGTCTCGAAGCGAGGTATGGGATCTTTCGCGCGCCATTCGTCGACCTCTTCCCTAGGACGATAGGTACGATCGTCATCGTCGGAGGTGTGCGAGTAGTAGCGATAGGTGCGGAGTTCGATCAGTGAGGGACCCTCGCCGGCGCGGGCACGGTCGACCGCTTCCTTGGTCAACCTGAAGCACTCGAGCACATCGTTGCCATCGCCCTGAACGCCGGGGAATCCGTAGCCCGCTGCGCGCGAGTGCACCGACCCTGCGACCTGCTTCGACTCGTGAACGCTGATCGCATATTGGTTGTTCTCGCACACGAAGACGAGCGGCAGCTTGTGGATGCCGGCGAAGTTCATCGCGCCGTGCCAGTCGCCTTCGGAGGTACCCCCTTCTCCGAACCAAGTTCCAACGACCGCGTCTTCACGCTTGATCTTCTTGGCGAGAGCGATGCCGGCCGCGTGCAGGCACTGCGTCGCGATGGGTGACGAACCGGTGATGATCTTGCGCTCCTTGGATCCCCAGTGAGCCGGCATCTGACGGCCTCCGGAGGAAGGGTCGTCCTTCTTACCGAAGAGCCCGAGGAACACGTCGCGCGGCGAGAACCCCGCTACTAGCACGAGGGCCAGATCGCGGTAGTAGGGGCAGAAGACATCCTTGCCGCGCTCGAACGCCCACGCCGAGCCCACCTGTGCTGCTTCGTGGCCGGACACGGGAACCACGAACGGGGCCTTCCCCATCCTGTTCAGGGCCCACTGCCGCTCGTCGCATGCGCGTGCGAGCAGCATGAATCGAAACATCTCGATGAGGTCTTCTTCCTTCAACCCCAGTTCGGTATGTAGGTCTGTCGCCTTCGGCATTCCTCTCCTCCTCGAGATGGTGTCCGCGATCAGGTAGTGCTGGTCAGTAGGTGATGTGCGTTGGGGTTCGAATCTCTGAGCGTGTCCGGGTGTGTCCACACGAGGTTTCGCTCGAAGATCTCGGCGAGGTGCCGGGCAGCTATCCCCCCGACCTCCTTCAACGAGTGCATCCGCCCTGTCTGGGCCGCGACCGAGGTTACCCACCGTCCCTGGATCCCGCAGGGGACGATGCCCTCGAACATGCTGAGGTCTGTGGTCACGTTGAATGCGAACCCATGCATCGAGATACCCCTCGTGATCTTGACGCCGATCGCGCCGATCTTGTTCTCGCCCACCCAGACGCCCGTGTGTTCGGGATCGCGCTGCGCCTCGATTCCGAGGTCAGCGGCCGTTCTGATCAGCACCTCTTCGAGGCGGCGCAGGTAACTGAGAACGTCGTAACGCTCTCCGAGATGAAGGATCGGGTACCCGACGAGCTGCCCAGGGCCGTGATACGTCGCCCGGCCCCCGCGATCGACATGGAAGAGGTCGATGCCGCGCGCGGCGCGCTCACCGGCTCCGTAGACGAGGTCGTCGGCGACACCGCGCCGGCCAAGGGTGTAGGTCGGCGGGTGCTCCAGGAGCATCAAGGTGTCGCCGCGCTCGTCCTCCAGTCGCGACAGATAGATCTCGCGCTGCCACGCCCACGCGGCGGGATAGTCGATCCGGCCGAGCCAGGAGGCGGTGACGAGGGGCGATGCGCTGAGGCTCATAGGTACGGCGACAGCTCGGATGTGAAGTCGGTCGTCTCGATCCGCGCGCGCAGAGCGGCCAGGAAACTGGCTGCTTCCGCTCCGTCTATGGCGCGGTGGTCCCACGACATCGGAAGGAAGCCCATGCTTCGCACCGCGATCGCGTCTTCTTCGGTTACGACGACGCGCTTCTGGATCGCCTCGAACGCAAGGATCGCCGTTTGTCCCTTGGGGATGATCGGCACCGACATGATCGAGCCGAACGGGCCCGGATTGGTGATGGTGAAGGTCCCGCCCGCGAGATCGTCGGGCGTCAATTTCTTTGTACGGGTCCGCGTCGCGACGTCGTTGATGCCACGCGCCAGTCCGACGAGGTTCTTCTCGTCTGCGTTGTGGATAACCGGCACGATCAATCCACCGCCCTCGAGCGCGACCGCGATCCCCAGGTTCACGTAGTGCTTGAGGACGTTTGCCGAACGCGCCTCGTCATATGTGGAGTTGATCTCAGGCATCTCGAGCAGCGTTTCGCACACGGCCTTGGCGAGGAAAGGCATGAACGTCAGGTTGAAGCCCTCGCGCGCCTTGAAGTTCTCTTTGGCGGCGGTGCGGAGCTTGACGATGTTGGTCCAATCGGCCTCGACGGCATTCCACGCGCGTGCCGTCTCGAGATGCGAGGCGACCATGTGCTCGGCCGTGCGACGGCGGATGTTGGACCATGGGACGACCTCTTCGCGCCCACGCTCGCCGCGAGGGGCCGGCGGCGCCGCTTGCGCGGGCGCCCCGGATGCTTCAGATGCGGGGGCCGTTGCAGCCGGTGCGGCGCCTGACTTCTTGGCCTCGACGAACTTGAGAACATCTTGCTTGCGGATGCGTCCGCCGGTCCCAGTCCCCTGGATCTGGTCGAGGTCGACGCTGTGCTGGTCGGCGAGCTTCCTGACCAGCGGAGAGATGATCCCGCGCTTGCTGTGATCACCTTCGGCTGAGGAAGGGGCCTCCGCGGGCGACCCAGTCGCCGCGGGTGCCGTTGCTGCAGGGGCAGCTGGTGCGGGCGGTGCTGGAGTTCCTCGTACGGGAGCCTCCGGCTGAGTCGGTGGCGCGGCCTCAGGCGTCGGGGCCTCGAGCGTCGCGGGCGGTGCTCCTGCCTCCCCCGCGGGCGCTTCCGCCGCGGGCTGCTCTGCCTCGCCACCACCAGACGGAGCCTCCTCGCCTTCGCCGCCGATGATGGCTAAGGCGGTTCCGACGCGTACGGTCTCGCCTTCGGGCACGAGGATCTTCTGGATGATGCCCGACGTCGTGGACGGGACCTCTGAATCCACCTTGTCGGTCGAGATCTCGACGAGGAGCTCGTCCTCGGAGATCGTGTCGCCCTCTTTCTTCAGCCACTTCGTGATCGTGCCCTCGACCACCGTCTCGCCGAGCTGCGGCATCTTTATCTCAGTACCCACGAAGGAACTCCTTATTTGAGTTGATCGATGGGGATGGCAGAGCCGATGCAGGGCCCCCCAGCCCTCGTTCAGATAGGTCGAAGATTACCTGGTCGCGGCGGGCCCCATTCGAGGGACCTCCCGCCCCCGGCTAGCCGTGAAGCGGCTTGCCCGCCAGCTCGAGGAAGGTCTCGCCGACCGCCTCGGACAGCGTCGGGTGAGGATGGATCAGCTCGGCGAGTTCCGATGGGAAGGCCTCCCACGCGGTCACCAGCATCGCCTCGGAGATGAGGTCTGACGCCCTGGGGCCGACGATGTGGACACCGACGACGGCCCCGTCCTTCTCTGCGACGGTCTTCACGAAACCCTGCCCGCCCCCGAGCATCAGAGCGCGCGCATTCGCGGAGAACGGGTAGCGCTTGGTGACGACATCCATACCTGCATCCTTCGCCTTGGCTTCCGTCAGACCGACGGCCGCTACTTCGGGCTGGCAATAGATGACGTGTGGGATCTGCTTGTAGTCGATGGTCGCGGGACTCTCCCCCGCCAGTTGCTCGGCGAGCTTGATGCCCTCGATGAACGCGACGTGGGCGAGCTGGGGGTGCGGCCAGTTGGCATCTGGGATGTGAACCGCGTCCCCGATCGCGTAGACACCGGGGACGGAGGTGCGGAACTGCTGGTCGACAACGATGAAGCCCCGGTCGACCGAAACGCCGGCTTCCTCGAGACCGATGCCTTCGGTGTTGGGGCCGCGGCCGATCGCCACGAACATGCGATCCGCGCTCAAAGTGTGCTTGGTGCCGTCTTTCTCGATCTGAACCTCGACCCCCGAGTCCGTCGGCGTCGCGCCCGACACGGTGATCCCGAGATGGAACTTGATCCCTCGCTTCTCGAGCAGCTTCAACAACGCCTCGGAGACGTCGTCGTCCTCAGCCGGCGCGATCTTTTCGAGCATCTCGACGACCTGGACCTCTGCGCCGAACGAGCGATAGACGCTGGCGAACTCGAGGCCGATGTAGTTGCCGCCAACGACGATCACGGACGACGGGATGTCCTGGGCCACCAACCCGTGGTTGGAGTTGTGGACCTTGTCCCCGTCCGCCGCGATGAAGGGAAGGTCGCGCGGGTAAGACCCCGGGGCGACGACGACACCCTTCGTCCCCTGCAGCCTTCGAGTGCCGTCGGCGGTGGTCACCTCGATGGTTTGTGCATCCGCCAGGCGACCCTCACCCTCGACGAGCGTGATCTTCTTGCGAGCGACGAGACCCGAGAGGCCCTTGTACATCCGTCCCACGACACCGTCCTTGAAGTTCAGGACCTTTCCCCAGTCGACGAGTGGCTCCTGGACGATCACCCCGAAATTGCCGGCCTCTCGGATCTCGTCCATGAGGTCTGCCGCGTGCAGGAGCGCCTTGGTTGGGATGCAGCCGCGATGCAGGCACGTGCCGCCGACCTTGTCGCGCTCCACCATCGCCACGGAGAGCCCGAGTGAGACCGCGCGGAATGCAAGTGAATAACCGGCATTGCCACCGCCGAGGATTACTACGTCGAAAGTTTCGTTGTCCGCCACCTGCCGCCTCCTGACGCCCTTTTTCAGTTGACGATACAGGGCCGGGCGAGGGTCCTACGCGGCGGGCGCGCCTCCTCTTGAACCCATCTCACGGTCGATCAACAGCAGCGTGGCGGGGCTGTCACCCGCCATGCGCAGCTGTTCGACGATCTGTGTCGCCATCTTCTCTTCCTCGACCTGCTCGGTGATGAACCACTGGAGGAAGACCTGGCTCGGGTAATCCTTCTCCTCGACGGCGTGCCCATAAAGATCGTGGATCGCCGTAGTGACCTCCTTCTCGGACGCGAGCGCCTGCTGGAAGGCATCGAGCGGCGACGTGTACTCGGTCCGCGGGGCGTCGATCGCGAGCAACGTGACCGAACCACCCGTGTCATAGATGTGCTCCCAGAACTTCATCGCATGCACGTACTCCTCAGAGGCCTGTTCCTTCATCCACGCCGCGAAGCCGGGGAAGTTCGCATCCTCGAAATAGGCACCCATCGCGAGATACGTGTAGGCGGAGTAGAGCTCCTTATTGAGGTGCTTGTTCATCGCTTCCTGCAGGCCTTTGCTCAGCATGGAGGCTCCTTTCGAAGGGGCGGGCGTTTTGCTTTTGTCCGAGCATCACCTGGATATGCATTGCCCGCAACGGGGGGCCGCCGAACGCGAAGCGTTCGCCGGACCGAACAAGGGTTGCTACCAGGGCGTCGCCCTGACA
>DATLNM010000034.1:0-42527 GCA_035536775.1 Actinomycetota bacterium
GGGTCGACGGCCGGATGGTCGCCGTCTGCGCCTACGACTTCACGGTCATGGCGGGCTCGATGGGGATGACGGGCGAGCTCAAGGTCACGCGGCTGCGCGAGTTGGCGCTGAGCAAGCGGATGCCGTTCGTGTGGCTGCTGGACTCCGCGGGCGCGCGCATCCAGGAAGCGACGGGCTCCATGTTCGCCCGCACCGGCGATCTCTTTCGCGAGCAGGTCTTGATGAGTGGTGTCGTTCCGCAGGTCGCCGCGATGATGGGCCCGGGCGCGGCCGGAACCGCGTACATCCCAGGGCTCGCCGACTTCGTCCCGATGGTCAAGGGCACGTCGAATATGGCTCTCGCCGGTCCCCACCTCGTGAAGGCCGCCGTGGGCGAGGACGTCACCGCGGAGGAGATGGGCGGCTCGAAGGTCCACTGCAAGATCTCCGGTGTCGCCGATCTCGAGGTCGAAGACGATGCCGCGTGCCTCGCGGCGGTGCGCAAATACCTGTCGTACTTCCCCTCGTCGAACCTCGAACCACCCCCGCAGATCGACATGGGGGACGCCATCGATCGAAGATGCGAGGACCTCTACGACATCGTGCCCGCGAACCCGAGGCAGGCCTACGACATGCACAAGGTCATCAAGGCGATCGTGGACGACGGCGATTTCTTTCCGATGAAGCCGGACTGGGCGCGCAATGTCATCACGGGGTTCGCACGCTTCGGTGGACGTGCCGTGGGTATCGTCGCGAACCAGCCGAAGTTCCTGGGCGGTGCGCTCGATGTGAACTCGGCGGACAAGGCTGCGCGCTTCGTGTGGCTCTGCGACGCGTTCGGGATCCCGCTCGTGTTCCTGATGGACTGCCCGGGCTTCCTCGTCGGCAGCGCGGTCGAGAAGCAGGGCATCATCCGCCACGGAGCAAAGATGCTGTTCGCTGTGTCGGAGGCAACGGTTCCCAAGATCACGGTCGTTCTTCGGAAAGGCTACGGCGCGGGCTACTACGTCATGAACGGCCGCGCTTTCGAGCCCGACCTGATCGTGGGATGGCCGACCGCAGAGATCTCGGTCATGGGCCCCGAGGGCGCGGTCAACATCATCTTCCGCAAACAGCTCGAAGCGATGCCCGAGGAACAACAGGCCGAGGCACGCAACAACATGGTTGCGGTCATCCGCGAGCAGATCTCGCCCTACGTCGCGGCGGGTTGGTCGTTCATCGACGACGTCATCGATCCCGCCGACACGCGCACCGTCATCGCCAAAGGTCTCGAGATCACCGCGAACAAGAAGGTCGAGCGCCCCTGGCGCAAGCACGGAGTCCTCCCAGTATGAGCGCACAGATATGAGCGGAGAGTCCTGCGTCATAACGTGTGCGATGAGCGGGATCGCCGCGAACCGCGACCAGTGTCCCGCGATCCCTTACACCCCTGAGGATTACGCGGCCGAGGCGCGCCGTGCCTATGACGCGGGCGCGTCTGTGCTCCACATCCATGCTCGCTATGCCGACGGTCGCCCGAGCTTCCGGGTCGAGGAGTACCGCGACATCACCCAGGCGATCCTGGCCGAGGTCCCGGATGTGGTGATCAACCTCTCGACCGGCGCCGTCGGTGTCCCGATCGAGGAGCGCGTGCACCACATCACCGCGCTGAAGCCCGAGATCGGCGCGCTGAACATGGGGTCGATGAACTATGCGAAGTACTCGCCCAAGAGGAAGGCGCTGATCTTCGACTTCGTCTTCGCGAACCCGTTCGTCGACATCATCTACCTGCTCGAAAAGATGAACGCGGTCGGCGTGAAGCCTGAATGCGAGTGCTTCGACACAGGGCACATCGGCAACGTGAGGCCCCTCATCGACATGGGCCTTATCCAGACGCCGATCCAGTTCTCCCTGATCCTCGGCGTCCTCGGCGGCGCGCCGCCGGACGCCCGGACGCTCGCGCACATGGCTTCTCTGTTGCCCGAGCCCCACACCTGGGAGGTCATCGCGATCAGCCGCAAGCAGTGGGAGCTCGTGGCGGCCGCCGTTTCGCTTGGGGGGAACGTCCGCGTGGGCCTTGAAGACAACTTCTACATGCCGGGCGGCGACATGGCGGGTTCGAACGGCGACCTCGTCGCCGCGGCGTCCAAGCTTGTGGCGCTGTCGGGCAGGACCGTGGCGACCCCTGCCGAGGCGCGCGCAGCACTGTCGTTGCCGGACCCACCCGACCGAAGCGGTTTCGAAACCGCGGCCGCGGCGAGCAGCACTCAAAGCTAGGGGGCGTCTATATGAGTGAAGAGGTTCTTGCGGAGATGGTCGCCAACGTGTGGAAAGTGGTCGTGAAGGAAGGGGACTCCGTCGAGGAGGGCGAGACCCTCTGCATCCTCGAGTCGATGAAGATGGAGATCCCAGTCGAGGCGACCGTGTCCGGCACCGTGGCGAAGCTGGGCGTCACAGAGGGTGGCGTCGTCCAGGAAGGCGATGTCATCGCGGTGATCGAGTAGTGGCGCTTCTCGAGCTCTCGTTCGAGGGACCGGTCGCCCGCGTGACCCTAGACCGTCCCGATGCGCGCAACGCGCTGTCTCGGGAGATGTGCGACGCGATAGTGGACGCCTTCGTCCAGATCGATGCAGATCCGGATGTTCGTCTGACGGTCCTCGGGGGGAACGGTCCGGTGTTCTGCTCGGGTGCGGACTTCGCTGCTGTGTCCGGCCCGTCGGGCCTCGAGTTCCTTCCCGCGTTCGAGCGGATGCTCGAAGCGGTTGCCCGTCATCGCCTTCCGACGCTCGCCGTTATCCACGGCGCTGCCCTCGGCGGCGGATTCCAGCTCGCGTGTGTATGTGACTTCAGGATCGCGGCGGACGATGCGCAGATCGGCATCCCGTCATCGCGCCTCGGGATCCTCGTCAACTTCGAGAACATCCAGCGTTTGGTCTTGTTGGGCGGGATCGCTCGCGCAAAAGAGATCCTCATGGCGGGGCGCACATTCTCAGGCGGCGAGGCCGCCGATGCCGGACTCGTGACTATGGGCGTACCCGCCGACGGCATGCCGGCCGTCGTCCAAGCGTTCACCGATCGGGTGATCGCCCTTGCGCCTCTCTCGGTACAGGGATCGAAGCGTGCGATCCAAACCGTGATCGATCACCTAGCCTCGGTGCGCGACGCGTCGCCCGAGGCCGTCGCGGAGATCGACCGGCTCGTGGCACTGGCCTACTCCAGCGCGGACCTCGCGGAGGGCCTCGCGGCGATGAGCGAGAGGCGCCCCCCCGATTTCACCGCGTCCTAGAGGCGGCGACGGATCAGAGTGGGCGGCGGCTGCCGAAGCCTTCGTCTTTGGGATGCCAGTACGCGACTTCGGGCTCGCCCAACCTCCAGCACAGCCATACTTCCTGCCCATCGACGACACCGGGGAAGTCGATCAGGCCGGTCGATACCTCCCTGAGCTGGATGCTCCATTCGGTGAGTTTCTCGATGAGCTCGTCGACGCGCGCGAGGGTTGTCGCCCAGCGCTCTCGCTTCTCAGACCAGCCATTGCCGGTGGCGGCGCGCGCAACGGATAGGCGTACGGACGCGGCTTCCTCGAATCGCTCGCGCAGTTCAACCAGCGCGGGGGCGAGGTAGGGAAGAAGCGCGTTGGCCTCCTCGACGGAGTAGATCTTGTCTTCGTCCATCAGCTTTCACCGGTGGCGTCGAGATAGAAGGACGCGATGGGGTCGCCCATCTGACGCGCCTGTGCGACGACGGCGCGCCGATCGAACGACACGCGGCGGTGGCGGATCGTCCATTCGGCTCCGGCGTGATCGATCACGAGGTAACAAGCCGTCGCGCCGTCTTTGGGAAGACCGACCGAGCCAGCGTTGCAAACGACGGTTCCGTCGGCAAGCTTGCGGATGAATCCTTCATGGACGTGTCCGTAAACGACCAGCGATGCGGCGCCTTCGTAGGGAGCGAAGTCTCCGGCGGGAGAGTTGGGCCCGGGAGCGGTGAATGGCGATGACGGTGTCCCGTGGACGAGCAGCATCGAGCCGGGCCCCGCATGCCCGAGGGGCAGGCCCGCCAGCCATGTCGCATGGTCCTGCGAGATGTTGTGGGCGGCCGCCATGGCCTCCGCGTGCGCCCGCGCTTCCTCACCCTCGATCGTTTGTGGGTCCCCGGTGAGCCAGACATCGGTGTTGCCCTTGACCACGGGCCAGCCTGCGGCGCGGACGCGGTCGATACAGTCCGTCGCCCACGGCCCGCCCCATCCGAGGTCACCGCCGCACCACACCTGATCTGGCGACTGCGACTCGAGATCGGTCATGACCGCGTCGAGCGCGATGAGGTTGCCGTGGATGTCCGAGACGACTGCGATACGCACGCCGGCATCCTAGACGTGGGGCAGGATGGCGAGATGGCAACACTCGCGGAACGCATTGAGAAGATCTCGGACCTCAATATCGACCAAGCCGAGCACCTTCGATCGTTATGCCAGTCGTGGCAGGTTCTCGCCGACCTCTCGTTCTCGGATCTGCTTCTGTACGTGCGGATCCCGCCCTCGGTGGGAGAAGAGGAGGTCTTCCAGGTGTGCGCACAGCTCCGCCCGTTCACCTCTCAGACCCTCTATCCGCACGACATGGTGGGGACGCGCGTCACTCAGCCGGAGCAGCCGATCGTCGAACGCGCTTTCAGGGAGGGTCGCATCTGGGCTCAGGACGACCCCGTGCTGGTCGACGGCATCCCGATCTGGATGGATGCAGTGCCCGTCCGGTATGAGGGCGAGGTCATCGCGGTGATGACCAAGGAGGGCAGCCCCGCGACCTCGCGTCGCCCCGGCCGGCTCGAACAGATCTATCTGGATGCTGCAGAGCACGTCTCGCAGATGATCTGCGACGGTGTCTTTCCGTGGGCAGACACGCCGGCAGGGGAGTGGCCGCGCGTCGGCGACGGATTGTTCGTGTTGGAGAATGCCGGCGTCGTCACGTGGGCTTCGCCGAACGCGTTGTCATCGCTGCGGCGACTGGGCGTGGCTCAGAACGTGCTCGGCAAGACGCTCGATGAGTTGGGCCTAGGGCAAACCGTGGTCCGGGACGCTCTGCATACCCACTTGTTGATGGATGGGGAACTGGTACGCGCCGCGAACCATGTCCTGCTGCGTGTGCTCCCTTTGGTCAGCAACGGATCGAATCAAGGTGCGCTCGTCCTCGCCAAAGACGTAACGGAGCTTCGTCAGAGGGAGCGTGTCATTTCGGTCAAGGACGCGACGATCAGAGAGATCCATCACCGCGTGAAGAACAACTTGCAGACGATCGCGAGTTTGCTTCGTCTTCAGGGACGACGTCTTCATTCAGAAGAGGCGAAAGCGGCGCTTGCCGAGAGCGTCCTGCGCATCGGGTCCATAGCGTTGGTTCATGAGACGCTATCCGAACAGCCTTCAGACGTTGCCGAGTTCGGTGAGGTCGCGCGCCGGATAGCCCGCATGGTCGGGGAGGGCTTGATGCTCCCCGGTCGATCCGTCGAGATACGCGTCGAAGGTACTGCCGGCCCTCTCGGAGCGGACATCGCGACACCGCTCGCGGTGACGCTCGCAGAGCTCTTGCAGAACGCGGTCGAGCATGCCTTTCCCGAGGGACGGAAGGGCACGGTCTCGGTACGGCTCGACCGGCGCGACGACTGGCTGGAGATGACGGTCACCGACGACGGCGTCGGGATCGAAGACGCGGGGATAGAAGGCTCGCGCCTCGGGCTTCAGATCGTGCGGTCGCTCATCGACGAGCTCGGAGGTTCATTCGCGATCTCGGCACAGAACGGCACCACCGCCCATATCAAGCTCCCGACGGCGGGCACTGCTTAGTTTCTCGCGGACCCCCCTTAGGTTGACGAAGGAGCTGGGGTGGGGTCCTCGCTCGGAGCTTGGGTCGGCGTTGGCTCCTGCTGTGGGGACGGCCGACCCCCCGGTGTGGGCTCTTTGGTCTCCTTCCCTTTTCTCTCATACGGGGTCGGCGTGAAGAAGGTGTATGTCGGCGTTGGCGGGGCGGGCGGAGGACAGTAAGCCGTGGGTGCATGCACCTTGAGGATCCTGCGCTTGGGTCCCGGACACCAGGGGGCGGCGAGCAACCCGGTCTTGGGGTCGATGCGCACGGTGACGAACTCGCTCGCAGGAAGCTTGAAGACCTTGGGTGGAACGTTCCTCAGCGCAACGGTCATGAACGCGCGCCAGATCTGGGCGGGGAAAGTGCCGCCGAAGACGCGTATCCCGTGAACGGAAGTCATCGGAATACGTCCCTGCGGGTACCCGACCCACACGGCGGTGACGAGGTGGGGGGTGAATCCGACGAACCAGGCGTCTCCGTAGTCGTTCGTCGTACCGGTCTTGCCGGCGGCCGGACGCCCGATGTCTGCGGCGCGTCCGGTTCCGCGTTCGATCACTTGCTCCATCACCTTGGTTATCAGGTAGGCATTGCCCGGAGAGACCGCGCGTTCGATCCGATCCTGTTGCGGCCGAAGCACTTGCCCGTGCGCCAGAGTCACGCGCGAGATCGTCGTCGGTTCGACCGCGGTGCCACCGTTGGCAAGGGTCGCGTACGCCGCCGCCATGTCGAGAACGCTCACCTCCATAGCTCCGAGGACGATGGAGGGATATGCGGGCAGCCGTGCCTTCACGCCCATCAAGTGAGCCTGGGTGGCGATGGGCCCACCACCGATCTGCATCGCAAGCCGCGCATAGACGCCGTTCACCGAGTGGACCAGAGCCTCGTCCAACGGGAGGAAGCCACCGCCACCACCCTCAGCGTTGTTTACCGGCCATGTGCTGCCGTCCTCGAACGTGAAGAACGCCGGAGACGACTCGTACATAGCGCGGAGGCTGATGCCTTCCTCGAGTGCGGCCGCCAGCGCGATCGGTTTGAACGCAGACCCGGGCTGTCGACCAGACCCACCCCCCTCGCGTCCGAGCGCAAGGTTCACCTGCGAGACATCCCAGTCGCGTCCGGCGACCATCGCGACGATCTCTCCGGTCTTGGGCCGCAGCGCGATCAGCGCAGCTTCTGGATCGCCTGGCCCATTGAGCACGCCGCGTACGGCCGCCTCCGCCGCCTGCTGTAACCACGGGACCAGAGTCGTCTCGACCTCTATACCGCCTTTCCACAACGTCGCCGCTCGCTCGACGGCTGTGGCGCCGATCCGTCGGTCTCCCATCAGCTCGCGTTTGACCGCCTCGACGAAGTACGGCTGGCGCGTCCGGATCTTCGGCGGATTGCGGACGATCCCGAGCGGGGAACGCTGCGCCGCTCTTATCCGTGCTCGCTCCTCGAAACCCAGCAACAACATGCGGCCGAGGACGTAGTTCCGACGAACCTGTGCATCGTCGGGGTGACTGCGCGGGTCGTAGGCGGCGGGCGCCTTGATCAGCGCCGCGAGCAGAGCGGATTCGGCCAACGTCAACTCGTCGATGCGCTTGTGGAAGTAGGTCTCTGCCGCCGCACGAACCCCGTAGGCGCCTTCCCCGAAGTAAACGGTGTTGAGGTACTGCTCGAGGATCTCGCGCTTCGAGAATTGGCGCTCCAGCTCGACCGCAAGCCGAAGCTCCAGCGCCTTGCGTTTGAAGGTGCGCTCGGGGTCGGCGAGGTAAACGTTCTTTACGAGTTGCTGTGTGATCGTGCTCCCGCCCTGCACGGTTTCTCCTTCGGAGATGTTAGCAACCGCCGCACGCGCTATGGCGCGCAGGTCGTAACCGGGGTGCTTGTAGAAACGGGCGTCCTCAGCGGCGAGCACCGCGCGCTGGAGGTGGAAGGGGATCTGGTCGATAGAGACGAGAGCGCGGTTCTCGATGAACAGCCGGGCGAGCAAGCTCCCGTCAGCCGCTCTGATCGTAGACCGCAGCGCGAGTGGTCTCCGCTCCTCCAGATCGATAGGGCTGAGGGAGCAGGCGCTCGCGAAGAGGGCGAAGGCAGCTAGGAGGGACATCGCTAGACGCCCTCTCATCTATTCCTCCTCGAGGGCGCGCCGCAGTTGGACGAGGGTTCGGTTCAACAGGCGCGAAACATGCATCTGCGAGATGCCCAGCTTGTCGGCGATCTCGGATTGCGTGAGGCCTTTGAAGAACCTGAGGTAGAGGATCCGGCGCTCCCGTTCAGGGAGCTTCGCCATCTCGGGAGCAAGTGACGCGCGATATTCCAGGTTCTCGAGATGCTCGTCATCGGCTCCTAGTTGGTCCGCGAATGTGGTCGTGCCGCCGGAATCGCCGTCGATCGGAGCATCGATGGATGTGAAGTTGTAGGCCTGCGCGATCTCGAGCCCTTCGAGCACTGCTTCCTCGGTCTCGCCCGTGGCTTGCGCGATCTCGGCGATCGTCGGGGACCGTCCGAGCTCCTGGCCGAGATGGCCGACGACATTCGTGAGCTTGAGGTGCAGCTCCTGGAGCCGCCGTGGGACACGAACCGCCCATCCCTTGTCGCGAAAATGACGTTTTAGCTCACCGACGATCGTCGGAGTTGCGTAGGTCGAGAATTCGACCTCGCGATCGAGGTCGAATCGCTCGATGGCCTTGAGGAGCCCGATGGTTCCGACCTGAATGAGGTCCTCCAGCAGCTCGCCACGATTCCGGAACCTTCTGGCGAGGAATTCCACAAGTCCTATGTGCTGATTGACGAGCTGTCCACGGAACTTCGCCTGCGCTTCAGGGTCCTCCGCGGCGCGGTACTCGCGAAAGAGCTCGCGGACCTCCTCTTTGGACAGCGTTGCGCGTTCCATCACAGGTCGATGGTCTTCTCGGATGCGCGCCGCTTGGACAGAAAGAATCGTGGGACGCCGTCGTTCTGCTCGAGGACGGCTTCGTCGGCAACGGTGTCCAGGATCATCCGCGAAAGCTCCGTCAGCTGTGTGCGGATCTTGTCTCCCGGCTGGAAACGACCCGATCCACTGATCTCGAGGTGGTCATCACCGACGCCGAAGGCGATCTCGAGTGTTCCCTCGCGTCCTTGCGAGCCGGTGAGATACGCGCACAGCTCGTCTACGCCTATCTTCAGATCCTCGATGTCGTCGATCGTGAATTGAAGGCGGGACGCTAGGCCGGCGGCGACCAGCCGGACCAAACGAAGGTGTTCGGGACCCGCTGGGATCGAGAGAGAGACGGTCTCCACTAGGAGGCGGACGCTTTGCGCTTCGTCGTCTTCTTCGGAGCGGCAGCCACGTCGGCTTTCTTCTTCTTGGCTTCCTCGACCGATGCCTTGAGAGCTTCCATAAGGTCTACGACCTTAGTCGGCTCTGGCTCGGGTTCGGTGGAGATCGTTATCTCCTGTCCTTCGACCTTCTGGGAGACGAGGTCTTCAAGGGCGACTCGATACTCGTCTACGAAGGCTTTCGGGTCGAACTCGGTCGAAAGTTGCTGGATGAGCTGACGGGCCATGGCCACCTCGCCCTCACGGATCTCGACGCGCTTGTCTAGCTCCTCGAACGCGGGGTCGCGGATCTCATCGGGCCAATGCATGGTTTCCAGGACGAACACGTCGCCCTTGAGACGGATGGTCGCGAGATGCTCCTTATCTCTTAGAGCGACCTTGGCGATCCCGACCTGCCCCTCCGCTTCAAGGGCATCGGCGAGCAGCTTGTAGGCCTTTACGCCCGGACCCTCGGGCCCCACGAAATAGGTGCGATTGAAGTAGATGGGGTCGATATCCGTGAGTGGGACGAACGCGACGACGTCGATGGCCCGGATCGAATCGACATCAAGCGAAGCAAGCTCATCGTCGCTGAATTGGACGTAGTGGTCCTTGGCGTACTCGTAGCCCTTGACGATGTCCTCCCATGACACTTCCTTGCCGCAGGCGTCGCACGCCCGCTTGTAGCGGATCCGGCCTCCATCCTCACCGTGGAGGAGGTGGAACTTCAGGCCCTTCTCTTGAACCGCCGAGTACAGCCTGACCGGGATGCTGATCAGGCCGAACGTGATGGCGCCTTTCCACAGAGCCTTCATGGACCTCTTCCTGGTTAGACGGGACCCGCTGGGCCGCAGGCCGCGACCTGCGGAAATCTTACGGGCTACAGGGGTTTCTCCAGGTTAGCTGATAGCAAAACGGGGGATGACTCTCCGTAGCCAAAAAAGGCGGCAGGGTCACCCTCCGCCGTCATACGATAAGAGAGCGAGGCGGCAATGAGCGTGACTCACCAAGTGGACGACCTGGAGACGAACGGCGCGTCCGGGTCGGAACAGGAGCAGGAGGGCGGCTTGCAGACAACCAACTACGCGAGGTCTCTCGGAGAGAAGCTTCGCAACATCAGGACCCAGAAGGGGATGTCTCTTCAGGACGTCCAGCTGGCCTCCGAGGGCCGGTGGAAGGCAGCGGTCGTGGGAGCCTACGAGCGCGGCGATCGCAACGTAACGGTTTCACGGCTCGCCGACCTTGCCGATTTCTACGGCGTTCCCGTGTCTGAGATCCTTCCCGACGATGCCGCCACCGGGACGGCGGTTGCACCGGAGGTGCGCCGCCGCGTCATCCTCGACCTCGAAGGGTTGGAGCGCGTGCCTGAGGGCGACCGCGATCCGTTGTCTCGTTTCACCACCGCCATCCAGATCCAGCGGGGCGACTACAACGGGCGCGTCCTGACGATCCGCGAGGACGACCTCATGTCGCTTTCGTTGCTCTACCAAACGACCTCTACGGAGCTCGCACGTCGTCTCGAGACCTGGGGGATGATCTACTCGGGCGCCGAAGCGCAGGCGAAATAAGGGGCCCTAGCCTGCGATGCCCGCGACGGCGATCGTCGCAAGGGCTGCCCAGTACGTCGCTGTGAACCAGTAGTCAAGCGCGCGCGGATCGGACGGGATAAGGACCGCGAGCGTCCACAGCGGCATCACGATTACGCCGAACAACAGGGCGTATCCCACCGCGACCCAGCGCGCCCAACCGATCGCGCCTGCAACTCCGCCCGCGATAGCAAGCAGAACGACCCCCAGAACCGCTTGACCCCAGACGTCCGCCACGGGGCCTCCGTGACGTCGGCGGTACACGCGGTAGCCGAACCCCGCAAGGGCGTTGACCACCAAGGCGGTACTTACGACTGCCGCGGCGTAACCGTTCATGACGAAGGACGATAGCCTTCCCCGTCATGGCGAAGAAGAAGGCAGCGAAGAAGAACAGGCCACCCGACTACGACCCCAACGAGAAGCGGCGCCAACGCCTCGAGGCGCGGCGGCAGGAAAAGGCAGCCGCGCTCGCCGCGCAGAGGCGCGCACAGCAGCGGGAGAGGGTCGTCCGTTGGATCTTGCTAGCCGGTTTCGCTGCAGCTCTCGTGTGGTTCTTTTTCATCCGCGGAGCTCTTCCGAGTGAGATCGCCGGTCACGAGATCCAGAAGTTCTCGACCGCGGGAGGGGGTCAACACGCCAGCGGGGAGATCCAGTACGACACGGTTCCCCCTGTGTCGGGTGAACACGCGCCTCAGCCCGGCGCGTGCGGAGTCCTTGCAACGAAGGTTCCGGACCCAGTCTTCGTTCATAACCTCGAGCACGGGACCGTCGCGCTCGTCTATCAACCGACCCTCGATCCCGAACAGATCGGTGTGCTGGAGTCAATAGTCACGGCCAACGACAGCCATGTCCTGTCTGCGCCAAACCCAGCGCTCGAGAGCCCGATAGCGGTTGCCGCGTGGGGACATCTGATGGAACTCGATGAGGTCGACCGACCGGCCATCGAAGAGTTCATCGAGGTCTTCGCTGCCGGAGGCGTGGCGCCCGAGGCGAATCAGGAGTGTCCGAATACGGCCGAGCAGCCGTTCGCGCCCGTGACTCCGACACCCTCGGTCCCCGTTAGAACGATCACACCCGGCTTGGATGGGGGCGACGTAGGGAACGAGAAGAAGAAGGATTAGAGCGGGGTACTAGCTCTTTACGGGCTTACCGAGCCACATCTTGAGGGTCGCCGGGGTTCCCATGGTGAGGAAAGCGCTGCTCTCGAGCGTGTACTGGTCGCAGCGCCCGGCTCGGAAACCAGTGATCGATTCGTAACCGAAGGAACCACTGTCACCGTCGGTGCCGTCCACAGGCCCTACGCCGATCGGCGCGTAGTTAAGGGCCCGCGACGCAGTGACCTCCTTACCCGCGTTGTCGTACAGCGTGAGGTTCACATCGCTCTGGTTGTCGAACTCGAGCCGGATGTAGATGCCCGGGTGGGCTTTGGCTGAGTAAAGCTGCACGTTGAAGTACAGCTTCTCCTCGGCGACGGCGGGCAGTCCCGGGCCATGTTCGAACTCGATGATGAGAGGCGACGAGACCGTTGCGGCATCGTTCAACTGCGCGATAGGTGCCCCCGCAGCCGCATCGACGCCGGGTTCGAACAACTGACACGGGGGAGGCCCCTTGCGTTGCGCGATCGACGGCGGTGCGGCGATAGCTGACACCAAGAGCAGGGCGGTCGCTGCGATCGCAACCCACCATGCTTTGCGAAACTTCAAATGGTCTCCCCTCACGCGGGTTAGGCGGGCGGGCCGAGCCAGACCTTCAGGGTCATGTCCTCACCCAAGGTTTGGAACGCGCGGCTCTCGACCGTGTACCCCGTGCAGTTGGCGCTGGGGAATCCGCTGATCGACTCGTAACCACTCGCTCCCGTGCCCTGTCCGGCGGGCTCGCCGAGGCCGCCAGGTCCGCCGATCGGCTCCGGAGCATTGGCGCTGCCGGAGTTCACGGCCTGGGCTCCTGTCAGGTCGTAGACGTAGAGGTCCATATCGCTGGTAGAGGGGGATGCCCACTCTTGGCGGATGTAGAGCCCGGCCGCCGGCTGCGCCGACACGATCTGGAAGTTGAAGAAGACGGTGTCCTCTTGGATCGGCATCTGGGAGGCGGTCTCCCACAATGCGGGACCGTGGGCGTACTCGACGGTGAACGGTGCTGCCTCGGTGTATTCGTCGGTGATCGGGACGATCGGTGCCTCGAGCGCTTCTGCGGTTTGGCCGGAGTTGCTTGCGGGCTCCACCGGGGTGAACTGAGCACACGCCACCTTCGTCTTTTTCTTTTTCTTCGCCATGGCGGCCGAAGGAGCGAACGCCGCCCCAACGAGACATAGAGACATCAGCAGAGCGAGGATCTTGTAAGCCCGAGTGTTCATCAGTACCCCCTGAGTCGATTCGCTTGGTCCCCTTTTTCTATGCCGGACGCGCCGTTCCTGCCCAGGCCACGGCGCCTCTACTCTCCCGGGACGCGCCCGAACAACCGACTTGTACACTCCCGTGCGTGAAACGTGTCCTCGCGGGCATCGCCGGGCTCGCGCTCTTAGCCTCTCTTTTGGTTACAGCCGCGCCCACCGTTTGGGCCGCCGAACCCGCGCTGCCGCCGACTGAGTGGGTCATTGGTCCTGATGCGCGCATCGCGGTCATCACGCTCGACGGTCGGCCGAAGGCTAAACACGTTTCTGAGGTTCTAGACGTCCTCGCAAGGGCGCGGGAGAAGGCGTCGTTCTTCCTCCCGGGGGCCTGGGTCGATCATCACCTTGCAAAGGCCAAGGAGATCGTTGCCGAGGGCCACGTTCTCGCGAACCGCGGATACGGCTCTACCCCTTTGACACAGTTGTCCGACGAAGCCATCGCCTCTTCGATCGCACGAGGAAGGGCATCCGTCGAGGCTGCAGGCGGCACTCCCGCGGTGTTCCTCCGACCGCCCAAGGGCGCACGTGATGCCCGGGTCCTCTCGGTCGCCGGCTCGCTTGGTTATCGCGGTGTGAGGTGGAGCCATCACCCGGGGGGTGGCCTTGCCAGCAAGATCGCCGCGAAGGTTGTACGCGATGCACGCAACGGGATGATGGTGTCGCTCGACATCTGGCGGAAGGCGCATCGCAAAGCGCTCCCGAAGATCATCGAGCAGCTGCGATCGAAGCGCTTCGGTCTTCGCACGATCGACGCGTTGAAGCGTGCACACCCGATCAGGTGGGACGTCACGCTCTCGTCGGGCTCGACCGGTCCCGAGGTCTCCTACTTGCAGAAGCGACTCAACGCGACCTCCTACCCTGCTGGGGAGGTCGACGGGTCGTTCGGGTACGAGGCATTGCAGGCCGTCTACGCCTTCGAGAAGGTCCACTGGCTCCCTCGCGACGGCATCGTTCCCCCGGAGCAGATGAGTCATATAGCCGCGTCGGGGCGACCCCGCGCGCCCGAGCGCGCGCCGGACGCGTTCGTCGACATCGATATATCGCGCCAGGTGTTGTTCGAGGTTCGGGACGGACGCGTCCGACACACGATCCCGATATCGAGCGGCAACGAGGAGTATTACGAGTCCGAGGGCCAGACGTACAAGGCACACACCCCTCGCGGTGATTTCACGATCGAGCGCAAGATCCCCGGGTGGCGCGAATCGGACCTCGGCATGCTTTGGTACCCGTCGTACTTCGTGGGTGGGTTCGCGATCCACGGAAGCGAGTCGGTTCCCACCTACCCGGCGAGCCACGGCTGCGTGCGCATCCCGATGTACGCCACGATCCCGTTCTACAACCGCAACCCCATAGGGATGCCCGTCTTCGTACACGATTGAGCGCGACCGACGGGCACGGCCGGACGCCGGCCACAGAGCGTGCGACCGAAGGTCGGGCGGTTTGTCAAAGCGACGAGGGGCCGAGTGGGCTGCCTTAGGAAGCGAATGGCAAAGGTAGAACCCTCCGGGATGCGCCGGCTCCCCATCCTGTGTCTGCTCGTCGTGTCGGTGATGACTTTCGTGGTTCCGGCCAGCCAGGGCGCGCCGGATGGGATCGGGCTCGCTCTCGTTGAGGCGCGTTCCGTGCGCGACAGAGCGATCGTCGCGGCCTCCTTCGACGAGACCCACCGCTATCTCCCGCATGCCGTCGAGATCGTGATGTGGCCCGGGGACGTTGCTCGGCTCGACGTGATGGAGTTCGACTACACGATCACCGTCGACGATCTCGTTGCGCGCGACCGCGCAGCGACCGGGATCGGCGGGACCGGGGCTGCTCGGTTGCCGGGTCCCGACCGCACGACCTATCGAACGTTGACCGACTACCACGACGAGATGAGAGCCCTCGCGAGCGCGCATCCCAGCATCGCTAGAACGTTCGAGCTCCCTTACAAGACGCTCGAGGGACGCGCCGTCATGGGGCTCGAGATCGCGGCAGATGTGACGCGGGCCGACGGACGTCCCACCTTCCACGTTGACGGCCTTCACCACGCGCGCGAGTGGCCGTCTGGGGAGTACCCGATGATCTTCGCCCACCACCTCGTGGAGGGGTTCGGCACCGATCCTCGGATCACATCATTGCTTCGAGGTGTTCGGGTGACGGTCGTTCCGGTGGTCAACCCAGATGGGTTCGACTTCAGCCGTAGCTCAGTCGTCGATCCGCCCACGGCGACCTATCCCTTCGAGCTGCTGGGGGTCGAGAGCTACTGGCGCAAGAACAGGCATTCGCTGACGGGACTGACGCTTCCCGGATTGCAGCGCAGCCCCGACGCATACGGCGTAGACCCCAACCGCAACTACGCGTACATGTGGGGCGACGACCTCGGCGGCTCGTCGGAGAGCGAGGTCGGCCAGGATCACCGAGGTGAGGAAGCCTTCTCCGAGTCCGAGTCGCGCAACATCCGCGCTCTCGTGCTGTCGCGACAGGTAACCGGGATGGTCTCGAACCATTCGTACGGCCGGCTGGTGCTGCGTCCGTGGGCTCACACCTCGGATCCTGCTCCCGACGAAGAGCTGCTCGAGCGACTCGGCGGAAAGCTCGCGGCCTCGATGGGGGGGTACGAGAACATCACCGGCATCGGGCTATATATCGCAACCGGTACAGCGATCGATTGGGCTTACGCGGCTACGGGCGCTCTGACCTTTACCTTCGAGCACGGAGAGGCGTTCCACCCGCCGTACGCAGATTCCGTCGGGACGCAATGGCCGGGCGTCGTCGAAGCGTTCCTGACGACGGCGGAGGCCGCGGCCGACGCAGCCAACCATGGCGTTCTGAGTGGGCAAGTGTTAGATCGCGACGGACGACCGGTGCGCGCCGAGATCACGGTGTCGAAGAGCTTCGAGACGGCCTCTTGGGACGGCGCAACGTTTGACGAAAGGATCAAGTCGGGTGCGACCACCGACGGGAATGGTTCCTTTGAGTTGCATCTGAATCCAAGCACTCGGCCGGTGGTGCCCGCCGATGCGGCTCCCGAGTCGTATCGCGTTACATTCGTCGCTGAAGGATGGACGCGGTCCTTCTCGGTGGTAGTCGGGCGGGGGGGCCGGATCGACCTGGGCGGCTTCCGCCTTACAGACAGCTCCTAGGAGGGTGGTTCAGCCGGGTCGGGCGTGACGACGACCCGCCTGCCCCACGCGATCTGATCGGCCCACCACGAATCGGGACCGATATACGCGAGGCTGATGCCGGCGCGCGACGCCGAAGAGTGAACCATCCAGTCGCGCCCGATGTAGATCCCCGCGTGATACACGGTGTCCGCCTTGGCGCTTGCGCCTTCCGGGGCGAAGAAGATGAGGTCAGCCGGCCTCAGATACTCGTAGCTCAGGCGTTCCTCGGTCGCCTTGGCCATCTGCGCCGACGAACGTTCGGGGAGGTCCCAGCCTTTGTACGGGCGATCGATCGGCGACCACGACCGTTCACTGCGGCGAAGGATGTACCAGGCGAAGCCGGAGCAGTCGAAGCCTCCGTGCTTCTGGGCGCCGTACGGATAATCGGAGGGCGTCGGCGCCGGCCACTCCCCGGCATAGACATAAGGAGTGCCGACGAGGGAGAGGGCGTACTTGACGACGGCGCGCCTCGTCTCGTCGAGTGTCTCGAGCTTGAAGTTTTCGAGGAGATCGACGTTCCAAGTGTTGGGTGACGTCTTCGCCTTCCACACAGCCCACGCGATATCAGCTTGTCTCATCGGCTCGGTGAGCGAGGCTTCTGCCTCGTCCTCGGTCGTCGGGCGGTCGTGACGGAGGCCGAGCTCGCGCGCGACGATCTCGGTACCGAACCAACGTCCGGGCTCGGGGCTCCACCCGTCGGGGGACTGCATCCCCTGGAGGGCGGCCGCAACATCGGCCTGGCCGAGGCGGCGGACGAGGGCGGCCCCGACTTCGGCAGCGGTGACTTTTCCCTTGGTTCGCTTGTATCCACCCCCGAAGGCGGAGTCCATGAGCATCTTGAAGCGAACCCTCGGCATCGCCTCGTTCGGGCGGACCTCGGAACGGGCCATCCATCCCTGCTCGTCGAGATAGTCGACGGCAGCTTCCGCCCAGGCGGGCACAGCTTGATTCTCGGCGCGGGCGGCAAGCGGAGCGGACAGTAGAGATACCGCCGCGCAGAGAGCTATCGCCCTTGTTCGAATGGTCATCCGTCCTTTATCGGTCCGCCGCGGAGGAGGCCTTAGCGCACTTCGCCCCCGTCCCCCGCCCCCCCGGTGGCGCAGGAAGGCTCATCCTGGGGGGAGAACCCCAGATATAACCCATTTCGAAAGTCGGTTCAGATCGGGGGCACCACAATGCTCAGCACCTCAGGACGCGTGCGCCGGCCGGGATTCACGAGGATCGGCCTGGTCGTCGGGCTCCTCACGGCCTCGCTTCCTATCGTCGCGGGCGCCGCGCGCTCCGCGCCCAACTGTCCCAGCGTCAAGCCACCGCCCCTCAAGTTCAACGAGCCGCTGTTCATCGACGAGAACCGAGCCGGCGGAGAGCCGGTGAGCCAGGTCGCTCAGGATGGCTCCATCATCGTGTCGGCCCACGCGGGGACAACCCATGTCTATAAGGATCCGACCGCGGTGCCGGGGTCTGCCGACTTCCTGGTGGGCTACACCAACCAGACGCTGAACTGGCGTTCGACAGACGGCGGCGACACATGGCAGTACGTCGGTTTGGCCGGCCAGCCGGCGGGGCCCCATTCGCCGACATCTACAGGCTTTTCGGATCCCGACCTCACGATGGACGCCGGGGGGCGCATCTACAACACCGAGATCGACCTCGCGAACATCGCGGTGTTCTCGAGCACCGATGACGGCCAGTCGTGGCCCTACGGCAACCCGGAGATCACGCCCGGAGACAGGCCGTGGCTGACAGGGCAAGAGGCCGACGAGGTGTTCCTCTACGTGAGGTCTTTGTCTCCTGCGGCCCTGTGGCGCTCGACCGACGGCGGCATCACGTTCACCCCCGTCAACCAGCAGATCCCTAACGACGGTGGGAAATTGCTGTCGGATCCGAAGAACCCCAAGTCGGGTCTGATCTCTCCCTTGTTCGGTGGCGGCGCGGGGATCTCGGCCGACGATGGCGCGACGTGGAAGACGTACCCGGGCAACCTCACAGGTGGTGCCGCGTTCTTCCCGATCATCGCCGCCGACCGCAAGGGAACGATCTACTCCGCGGCCGCGGCCGGTTACCAAGGGTCTGCCGACGCCGAATCGAACGGCAAAGTGACATTCAGCTATTTCGATCGCAAGAAGAAGAGATGGTCTCCCGCGTATGAGATTCCCACGCCCACGGGCGACGCGTTGTGGCCCTGGATGATCGCAGGCGACGACGGACGTGTCGCCGTCGTCTGGTACCAGACGCTGGCCGGAAATCCGGATGAGTTCTACATCTACGCTGCCTACACGATGAACGGGCACGGCAAGAGGGTGACCTGTTCAGACGGATCGACGAAGTTCGTGCCGCCTCAGTGGTCGGTGGTCAATGCGAGCGGACGCCCGATCCATGTTGGCGAGATCTGCCTTTCGGGCACAACCTGCAATGCGGAGGCGGACTTCCAGGACGGCGACCGCAGGCTCGGCGACTTCTTCACGGTCAACTTCGACAGCAAGGGCAACATCTTCATCGCGTCGGCAGACACGACGTTGACGAGCCCGACGGAAGGGCCAAAGCCGGTTGCGAACCCGATCTTCATCAAGCAGAAGAGGGGGACACGCCTCCTGGCCAGACCCGACGAGACGCGTGAGTCTCGCTGCCTGTTCCCGCTCCCGAGCTGCTAACGGAGCACTTAGGCCGTTTTTTCGAGCGCGTCGGACGAACGATTGTCCTGGAGTAGATCGAGGACAGCCTCTTCTATTGCGCCCTGTAGGGAAGGCTCGCCCGCGAGGTTGACCGCGCCCAGAGATTCGAGGGCCCCTGCGATCGTCCATCCCGAACGGAACCGGTCGAACACCCGCGGGTCGATATAGGAGGCCCTACACACCGCAGGCGTGTTGCCCAGGTAGTGGGCGACCTCCTGTACAGCGCGCGTCATCGCTCGCTTGCCCGCGGTCTGGGAGCGGATCGCCTCGGCCGAGACGGACAAGGCGACTGCCGCCAGGACCGTCGCGTTCCACGTACGAAAGTCTTTGGCTGTGAACTCTCCGCCGGTTGACCGGATGTAGTCGTTGATGTCTGCCGAGCGGATGTCGACCCAACGCGTACCGGACTTGTACGCGAGCAGCTCCGGGCCACCCGCAGACCGTCGCTTCAGCTGAGCGACGATCTTCGCTACGTCGGGGTCCACGACCGATTGGACGCGGTGCTTTCCGCTTTTCGCGATGTAGTCGAACGTGATCGTCTCTCCCGAGACGGTCACGTGGCGCTTCTGCATCGTCGCGAGCCCATAGGTCTGGTTCTGTTCGGCATAGCCCTCCGTGCCGATCCGGAAGAAGCCCCTATCGAGCAGGCGGGCGGCACATGCGAGGACCTTTTCCTGTGAGATGTCGCGCCGCCGCAGGTCTGTCGCCCAGTGCTGCCGCATATGTGGCAGAGCGCGCGCGAACTCCAGCATGTGCTCGAACTTCTCTTGGTCCCGGCGCTCGCGCCACGCTGAGTGGTAGATGTACTGGCGCCGCCCTGCTGCATCGACCCCGATCGCCTGGATGTGGCCGTTGGGCCACGGGCAGATCCAGACGTCTTCCCACGCCGGCGGAACGACGAGAGCGCGGATACGAGCGAGCGTCTCCGGGTCTCGAACCTTCTCGCCCGATCCATAGACGTACTCGAAGCCTCGGCCGCGGCGGCGGCGCATGATGCCGGGGCCGGAGCAGTCCACGCGACGGATCCTCATGGGCCCTCTGTACCCGCTCCCGCCCCGGTTACTCTGTGCGCGGCCCAGCGGATGGAGCGTTTCGAGAGGAGCGAGTATGGCGTCGTCAGTGGAGGTTGAGCCACCTAACGGCGGAAGTGCACCCGACCGAAACCTCGCCATGGAGCTCGTTCGTGTAACTGAGGCTGCAGCGCTCGCGGCCGCTCGGTGGATGGGCCGGGGTGACAAGGAAGCTGCCGATCAGGCTGCCGTAGATGCGATGCGACTCATGCTGACTACGGTCTCTATGGACGGGATCGTCGTCATCGGCGAGGGCGAGAAGGACAACGCCCCGATGCTCTACAACGGCGAAGCATTGGGCAACGGCGAGCCACCGGTGGTCGATATCGCCGTGGATCCGATCGACGGAACGACGCTCACATCGAAGGGTATGAACGGCGCTCTGGCCGTGGTCGCGCTTGCCGAGCGCGGAACGATGTTCGATCCGGGACCGTGCGTCTACATGGAGAAGATCGCGGTCGGCGAAGAAGCCGCGGATGTGATCGACATCGAAGAGTCGATCGCCGAGAACCTCAACCGCGTTGCGTCGGCCAAGAAGACCCAGGTGTCGGCGCTTACGGTGATGATTCTCGACCGCTCACGTCACGAGCAGATCGTAAAGGAGGTGCGGGAGGCCGGAGCCCGGATCAGGTTCATTTCCGATGGAGACGTGGCCGGCGCCATCGCTGCCTCTCGTGAGCGCACTGGTGTCGACATGCTTCTGGGGATCGGTGGCACTCCCGAAGGGGTTATCTCCGCCTGCGCCTTGAAGTGTCTTGGCGGCGCGATCCAGGGTCGCTTATGGCCGCGCAATGACGAGGAGCGGCGCGCCGCAGATGAGGCGGGATACGACGTGGACAAGGTCTTGACCACCGACGATCTCGTCTCGGGTGACGATGTGTTCTTCGCGGCAACGGGTGTGACGGACGGGGAGCTCGTCAACGGGGTCAGGTATCGCGACAACCACGCGATCACCCAGTCCATCGTGATGCGTTCACGCTCCGGCACGCTCAGGATGATCGAGGCCCTTCACCGTAGGGAGAAGCTCAACAAGTTCTCCAACATCACGTACTGATAGTGCTTACCTAGCCTCTTGGCTCGACGCTTCTCGGGAGCACGGGCACTCGCACTAGATATCTCGCCGCTCCGCGATTCACCCGCCTACAGGGCGCTGTGGATCGGCCAGATCATCTCGTTCGTCGGGACCAACATGCGCTACGTCGCGGTGCCCGTTCAGGTCTATCGCCTAACGGGGTCGACCGTTGCCGTGGGCCTGATCGGCCTCGCCGAGGTGATCCCCTTGATCATTGTCTCGGTTTTCGCGGGCGCCCTCGCCGATTCGCATGAACGGCGCGCTCTCATCGCGAAAACGCAGATCGGACTGATCGCTTCGTCCCTCGCGTTGGCAGCGATCTCGCTGATGGACCGCCCCTCGCTTTACCTGATCTACGGGCTGACCGCGATCGCGTCGGCTTTCAACGCTCTCGACCGCCCGGCAAGGACGGCGATGACGCCGGACCTCGTTGCCCCGGGAAAGATCTCGGCCGCGATGGCTCTCCGGCAGGTCGTGTACCAGGTGACGCAGATCATCGGGCCGCTGATAGCCGGGTTGATGCTGGCGGTTGTTGCGGTCTCATGGGTCTATCTCGTGGACGCGATCACCTACGTTGCCGCGCTGGTCTCTCTCAGATGGGTGCCGCGTAGCGTCCCCGTCGATCCCAACGCGAGGGTGAACCTTCAAAGCATCCGAGACGGATTGAGCTTCTCCTTGAAAACGCCGCTGGTGCTTTCGATCTTCGTCATCGACCTCGTTGCGATGATCTTCGGGATGCCGCGCGCGGTCTTTCCGGCCCTCGCCGAACAGACCTTTGGGATGGGACCAGCCGGTGTGGGCTTGCTGTACGCGGCGCCATCGATCGGAGCATTGATCGGTGCAGTTACGACGGGATGGGTGAAGAACGTGCGACGGCAGGGGAGAGCGGTGCTCATCAGTGTCATGGCGTGGGGGCTCGCGATCACGCTGGCGGGACTCTCGCTGTTCTCTCTCGCATTGACGATGTTCTTCCTGGCGGTCGCGGGAGCCGCGGATGTCTTGAGTGCGGTCTTCCGCGGAACGATGCTGCTCGAAGCGACGCCCGAAGAGCTGCGGGGGCGCGTCTCGGCCGTTCAGATCATGGTGGTCACGGGTGGCCCTCGGCTGGGTGATGTCGAGGCAGGTCTCGCAGCGGGTCTCGTCGGGGCCCCCGGCTCGGTAGTGGTCGGCGGCGCTGCGTGTGTGGCCGGTACGGTTCTTGTTGGATGGGTCTTCCGATCGCTGCGCGACTACGCGGTGATCCCCATCCGTGACCGCGTCGCCGATCAGAGACTTACGACTGGTCCTTGACCCATGCGCCGATCAACCCGCGATAGTGCGGGATGAACTTGTCGTGCTCGTGAGTGGGGAACGTGCTTCGGATCGTGTCTACCAGTAAGACGTCGAAGGCCGTGCTGCTGAAGTAGTCCAAGGCGATCTCATCGAAGGTAGACAGGTGCTCGTCGCAGAACGAGAGGTAGTCGTCCGTCGCGAAGTAGCGCTCCGTGATCGCGGAGTACATCTCGAGCTTCTCTTCGTATGAGAGGTCCTCGCGGTCCCCGATGTCGAAGAACTCGCGCGTGTCCTGATCCACGCGCATCCTGCGTTCGCTGACGACACAGTAGAGGGCCCACCTGATCAGGGCCTTCATCGCCCACGGGAAGTAGTAGTGCAGGCTGGTGATCGACACATCGGGACAGGCATTCGCGTAGTCGATCGGATGTACGTCGTCGCCTCGTACGAGGGTTTCGCAAGAGTTGAACTCCCACCTGAAGAACGCATTCACCAGGCGACCGATCGCGACGACCTCTCGTCCTACTTCTGGTTCGAGGAATCCGTGGTCGACCTGGTAGCGGGCGTGCATCGGCTGATCGGGATCGAACCTCATGACCATCGTCTCGGCGCCTATGGACAGGCTCCGCGCGAAGACGTCGTAACCCTCGACCGATTCCTGCAGATGCATGAGGCGCTCACCCGACTCGTCGTAGCTCTTGTGCAGTGACGCGTCGTCTGTGATCCGCGTGACTCCGACCCACGCTCCGCCGTCGAACGGCTTCATGAAAAGGGGATAGCCGACGCGGTGAGCGACCTCTTCCAGGCTGAACGGCTGGTTATAACGCGCCGCGGTGTAAGGGAATCGCGGATTGTCCGGTGGTTTCTTGGTCGGGATCAACCAGGTGGCGGGAACCTTCAATCCGAGCCGGATCATGGCGCAGTAGGCCGCGTGCTTCTCCATCGACTGAAAGGTGAACGGGTTGTTCATCAGATAAACGTCGTTCATCAGTGCCACCTTCTTCAGCCACTCGCGCGGTACGTAGTACCAATGTGCGAGGCGATCGATGACGAGGGAGTGACGCGGTTTGGCTCGAAGATCGAAAGGCTCGATCGTCACACGCTCCGTCGTGAAGGTGTGCTTCTCGCCGTTGTGCACGATCGACGGCGCGAGTTTGTGCATCAGACCCTCGAACGCGCCGGACCAGTCCTCTTCCGTGCCCAGCAGGAGCCCGATCAGATGGTCCATCAGCAGAACCTTGGCATGTGGTGCGCGATCTGAGCGCGCCACGACGGCCAGTCGTGCGGGACATCGTGGCCCCACAGGTCCACCTCATGACGGATGCCTTTGGAGTCCAGCAACGCACCGAACCGCTTGGTGCTGTCAAGGGCTCCCGTGGTGTCCTCCCACTGCCCCTGGCCGCATACGAGAACCAGGCTGATGCGTCCTCGTAGCCAATCGAGGTGGTCGCCACCGAGGTGAGCCACGTAGTCCATCGGGTTGTTGAAGTACGCGGCATCCCCACGTTCACCTCCGCCGAGGCGGGAGACGTCGTACACGCCGCTCTGACAGATCGCGATCGGAAAGAGATCGGCGCGGCGCAACGCGAAGTTCGCGGCATGGTACGCGCCGAAGCTGCAGCCATTGAGCATTATCTCGACAGGTCCATCACAGTCCTGGTGGATAAGCGGGACGACCTGATTGAGGATCCAGTCCTCGTACAAGCCGTGCCTCAGAGCCTTCTCCTCGAGTGATATCCCCGGCACGTTCCAGCTCCCGGCGTCGAAGCTCGACACGCAGTAGACCTTTAGCCGGCCGCCCTCGATGAGACCCGAGATCGCCTCGATCATGCCCCTATCTTCGAAGTCCCAGCTCTCCCCTCGCTCGGATGGAAAGACGAGGAGCGGGCGCCCGAAGTTCCCGTACGCGATCAAGTCACCGTCGCCGCCGATGGACGGCGCGTGGACCTTGATGTGCTCGCGCCTCATGGGGCCGTCCTTTGGGCCCCGGACCACTGGCTGGCTAGGAGTGATCCGAGATGGGGGTCGAAGGTGTCACGCCACGACACCCAATTGTGCGCGTCGCGGTGATCGACCCAGGTCACGTCGTATCCCTGGCGGGCCAGAGCGTCTCGCATCGCCTCGTTATTGCGAAGGTTTTCCTCGGCGAGCCCGCAAGTGATGGTGAGGGGGATCGGATGCGCCCACATCTCGGATGTTAGGACGGACCCGACGAAGCGGGAGATCCTTCGGAACCGTACGAAGTCCGATTCCTGTGAGTCGAACCTCTGACGGAAGAAGCTCCCTGATTGCAGGTAGAGCGCACCGAACGTCGCGGGGTTGCGGCGGTGGAGGTGCAGCATCGACAGCCCTCCAAGGCTCGCTCCCATGCCGATCCGGTGCGTGCGTCCATGGGGGGTGGGCGCGAGCTCGACGATCTTCGGCAGGATCTCGTGCGCGAACGCACGTGCATACGCAGCGGAGGCCGAGAAGATCTGGTTCCTGTCCATCGGGCCAAGGAGAGCCGCGCGCATCGGGGGCACCCGCCCCGTCGTGGTCGCGTACGCGAGGAAGCGCGTCAATTGCGCGAGGGCATCGAATTCGGGGCCGTCGTGCACGATCAACAGTGGAAGCTCTTGGTCCGATGTGGTGCCGGCGCTCGACCAAACGATGAGAGGCAGCTCCGCGCGCAGGATGCGGCTCTTGACGGCCGTTTCGACGCGCGCCCCGAACGGCAGCTCTTCATCCAGCCATGCCGGGGGACGGTACCCGGGAACCTCGACCACCGACTTGTCCCCGAAAACGCCCGGAGTGGTGCGCGGGTTGAACGGGTCGCAGATAGGACCCGAGGAACCGTCCTTGCCGAGCAGCTCCACTTGGTATTCGACGCGATCCGCCTGAGGGCGAGCCCATCGCAATTCCCACGCGCCGGACGCCGTCTGCGAGAACTCCGGACCGTTCCGGGGCCGGTCGATCTCCTGATAGAGGCGAACGCCGGCTAGCTCACGATCCGGGTCGGGGATCCGGAACACGATCTCGTTCTCCTCAACCTCGGGTCCGCTCGCCGTGTCCTCGGGGCGGAGACCCTCGCCGTCCCCTCCTCCGCCGGCTATCTGCGAGGCTCCCAAGAGAACCTCCTCATCGCGATCGAGAGTCCGGCGATTGCCCACGCTCCCATGATTCCGAGATCGCCCCATTCAAAACCGTTTCCTGTCGTGAATGGGCTGAACGAGGTCTGCATCGCCTCGAAGAAGTGCTTCACGGGGAAGAATCTGGCAACCGCTTCCAGCCACCCGGGAGGATCGTCGATCTGGATGAAGATGTCCGAGATGAACAGCAGAGGGAGGATCGAGAAGTTCACGATCGCCGGTGAAGAGTCTGCGTTGGGGATGAACCCCGTCAGCGCGAGCCCGAGTGCCGAAAAGGCAGCGGCGCCCACTACGAGTGAGAACAGGAAGGCGGGCCACGTGCTCGGGAGGTCAACGTTGTAGAACAACTTCCCTGCAAGCACAACGATCACGACAAGGATCATCGCGATGAACACGGCATGAACGATCCTCCCGGCGAGATAGATCCAATCGGGTAGGGGTGTTCCCTTCACACGTTTGAGGACTCCTTGGTCCCGCGCGAATGTGACGCTGATAGCGATGTTCGTATAGCAGGCATTGATCACTGCGAAGGCGGTGATAGCCGGGATGATGAATGAGGTTGCTGCATTGACAGGACCATCCGGTCCCGGCACCTCGTTATCCCCGAACGCGAGATTGAAAATCATCAGGAACATGAGCGGGAACGCGAACGTGAATGCAGCGGCCGCTGGGTTGCGCCAGAACGAACGGTTCTCGAACTTCACCTGGCGTAGAAGCAATGCGGCCCACGTCATGCCGTGCCGCTCTCTGCTTCGGACGTCAGGTCGAGATAGACGTCTTCGAGCGAGGGCCGGCTGACACTGAGCTCTTCCAGCTCGATGCCCTTGGTCATCGCCCACCCGGTCAACTCGTTGAGCATCTTCATCGGCGACGCCGTCGGAAGGGTTATCCGGTCTCCGTTGTGAACCGCCTTCCCGAGGATGCGCTTCGGCGGGCTGGGCGCGCCCTCGGGGATCTTGAATCGGATGGTGGTCAGGTCAGAGCTCGCCGAGGCGAGCGCGCCCGGAGGGCCTTCGGCGACGATCTTGCCTCCGACCATGATGGCGACGCGATCGGCGAGGTGCTGAGCCTCATCCATGTAGTGCGTTGTGAGGAAGACCGTCTTCCCCAGCGCGGCGAGGTTCTCGACCATGCGCCAGGCGTTTCGCCGGGCGGAGGGATCGAAACCGGTCGTAGGCTCGTCGAGGAACAGGAGCTCCGGGTCGCCCGCGAGGCCGATGGCGACGTCCAGCCGGCGCTGCTGACCGCCACTGAGCTTGTTGACGCGCACGTCGCGCTTTTCCACTAGGCCGACGACCTCGACGATCTCGTCCAGCGGAAGGGGATCCTCGTAGTAACCCCGGTAGAGCTCGATCGCCTCGGCGACGGTGAGGAAGGGCTCGACGCCGGTCTCCTGAAGGACGATCCCGATCCTCTTCTTGAACGCGGCCCCCCCCGTCCCCGGATCGTGACCGAGCACGCGCACATCCCCGGAGGATCGCGTTCTGTGCCCTTCCAGGATCTCGACGGTCGTTGTCTTGCCGGCGCCGTTCGGTCCCAACAGCGCGTAGACCTCGCCGGAGGCAACGTCGAGGTCGATGCCGCGGACCGCTTGAACGTCGCCGTATGACTTCGTGAGTCCGGCAACGGAGACCGCGGGGTCAGACATGAGATCGAGCATAAGCTTTGGCGTATGACCGGCTTCTTGCAGATGCCGCCCACACTCGACGATGCGTGGGCTTCCGACCGGGTGCTGCGTGAGGCAGTTGAGTTTCATCTCGGGGGTGAGCTCTTCCCGGCCGCCGAGGCGGTCCTGTCCGAGATGGGCAGGCGCGCGACCGCGCCGGAGACGATCGCGCTCGCGATGCGGGCGGAGCGGGAGCCGCCGGTTCATATCCCGTTCGCCCCATGGGGTGAACGCATCGATGAGATCCGTGTTTCCGACGCGTACACGGCGCTCGGGCGGATGGGCGTCGCAGCCGGCGTCACAGCCTTGCCTTACGAAAGCTCTCCCTTCGGCGCGCTCGGCCGCGTGGTGTGGGGTGCTCTCATGACGTTGTGGGGTCCTTCTTCGGCTCTCTACTCGTGCCCCGTCGCCATGACCGACGCGGCTGCGAGGACGCTCCTGCTCCATGGAGGCCCCGAGAGCCTCGATGTCGTCTCACGATTGACGACGCGGGATCCAGATCGCGCATGGACGAGCGGCCAGTGGATGACGGAAACGGCTGGAGGCTCAGATGTCGGCCGGACGGGCACGGTGGCTGTGCAAGACGGAGGTGTCTGGCGACTGACGGGGACCAAGTGGTTCACGAGCGCGACGACATCCGAGATGGCGCTGACCTTGGCCAGACCTGTCGGAGGTGCGGAGGGGTCCCGCGGGCTTGCCTTATTCCGGATACAGCGAACGCTTGACGACGGCACGCGCAACGCGATCGTCGTTCGAAGGTTGAAGGACAAGCTAGGGACGCGCTCGCTTCCGACCGCAGAGCTCGAGCTCGAAGGCGCGATCGCCTGGCCCGTCGGTGACCCGGCCGATGGGGGTGGCGTCCGTCGCATCGCGACGATGCTGAACATCACCCGCGTTCACAACGCGATCGGATCGGCCGGTGCTCTCGCGAGAGGGCTGTCGCTTGCCCGCGCCTACGCGAGCGTCCGCGAGGTGTTCGGGAGGAGCCTCGCGGAGATGCCCGCCCATCGCGCAACGCTTACCGACCTCGCCGTTGACTACGCGGCTTCGATCGCGCTGGTGATGAGGTGCTGCGAGTTGACCGGACGCGCCGAGCAGGGCGAGCCCGGGTCGGGTATCGAATCATTGCTTAGAGGTCTCACACCTGTAGCGAAGCTCGCGACAGCGCGATGGGCGGTCGCGGGGGCGGCAGAGTCTATGGAGGCTATAGGCGGCGTCGGCTACTGCGAGGATTCCGGTGTTCCGGCCCTCGTTCGCAACGCGCATGTGATGCCGATCTGGGAGGGAACGACGAATGTCTTGTCCCTCGACCTATTGCGAGCCGCCCAGTCGTCGGGTTCCCTTCAGGCGATCGTCGTCGACGCCAGGCAGAGCGCGGGCGAGGTTGCAGGACACCCGGCCGTGGCCGATGCCGCTGCCGCGGTCGCGGTCGCGCTTGACGCGATCGAGCAACGCGCTGTTGCTTTGATCGGTGCGGACGAGGACGCGTTGTCTGACGCCCGATCGATCGCGATGAGCCTCGCCTCGACTTACGCGTGCGCGCGGCTGTGCCTTCAAGGTGCGTGGGCGGCGGACAAGGGTGACGGCCGAACGGCAGCGGCGGCGCGACGTATGGCCGCGCGCGGCTTGCTCCACGCCCCAGGTCCACTCGACCTCGAGCTCGCCATGGACGACCCGCTGAGGACGCCGGAAACGATGCGGTGAAGATCGCATTGGGGTCCGACGAGAAGACCCCGCTAACGGACGCGGTCGCTGCTCATCTATCAGATCGTGGACACACCCTGAAATTGATCGGGCCCCTCGCCGGGCAGCAGCTTGGCTGGGTTGCGGTGGGCAAGTCGGTGGGACGCGCGGTCGCGCAAGGTGAAGCAGACGCGGGAGTGCTGTTCTGCTGGACGGGCACGGGGGCGTCGATCGCCGCGAACAAGGTTTCGGGGGTTCGGGCGGCATTGTGCACAGACGCCGCGACGGCTGCCGGATCGCGTCGATGGAACGACGCAAACGTGCTCGTAATGAGCCTCCGTCTCACTTCTCCCGAGGTCGCCCGCGAGATCATCGACATATGGTTAACCACCGAGCCCGATCCAGCCGAGAAGGACGAGATCGCCTCGCTCGAGGGCTGATCCGAGGGATATCTCCTTATCTGTCCGCTTTGGGGTGACTGCAGAGCGCATTTTCTTCGAATACGTAGAACTGTTCCGGTACATCTGCCGTTGTTGTGGGCAAGGGTTCTATATCGGGTCTATCTATGTCCGCGACCGCAGATCGAAATCAGGGGTTGATGGCTATGCGCACCACACGCTGGATGAGTTTCGGAACCGCTCTAACGATCACTACGAGCCTCGCGCTCCTGAATCTCGGAGTCCCGGGCTCGATGCTCGGAGCCACAAGTGCCTCCGCTGCCGAGTGCACGACCGGCACGGGAACGACTTCACCGCGGCCGACTTCGACCAGCACCGCGACCACGGCGCCATCCCCCACAGGAACCTCGACCGTGCGGCCCACCGGGACGACATCACCAGGTACTACTGCTTCACCTTCGGGCACGACGACGCCCGCTCCCACCGCGAGCTCGCCTCGACCGACGACCACGGGCACCACAACGGGCACCCCTGCGCCGACAGGCACAACGACCGGAAGCCCCCGCCCCTCCACCACGGCAACTGGGACCGGATCGCCGTCTCCTTCGCCATCTGACACCGGCGGCGGCGGGTTCCCCATCCCACTACCTACTTTGATCCCCGTCCCCGATGCCCCCCTCATGCAGGCGATGCAGACAACTCCTGCACCGAGCCCGACCTCGACCACGGCCTCACCGACGGCCAGCGCGACAACGACCAGGCCGCCGTCGCCAACCGCGACCGCAACCTCCAGCCCGAGCGGGCGTCAGGAATGTCCGTCGCGTATCTCGATCTTCTTCCGTTCGAAGGTCGAGAAGCTCACAGGACGCGTGAGGTCTCCTCAGCCCGCCTGCCGAGCCGATCGCAAGGTCTCGATCAAAGAGGAGCGCTCAGGCTCGGATCGGACCGTCGCCCGCACTACGACCGATGGCGAGGGGAACTGGAAGAAGAAGTTCCCGCGACCGAACAAGGGTCGTTTCTACGCCAAGGTCCGTGGTAAAGGGATCACCGTCAGCGGAGCGTCTGTGTTCTGCAAGTCGGCGAGGTCGCTAAGCCTAGTGTTCTAGTTGCAGGCTCCGTCGGCCAGCGTTCCCGTCTCGTCAATGTGGCGGACGCCGTCACTGCGGTTGTGCGTCCCGTTGATGCAGTAACCGACAGCGTCCGCGCTGGCGATAGTGACTGTGACGTCGGCCGCGACGTTCATGCCATTCGCGCCGAGCGTCTCGATGTCTGTCGTATAGGAACCTGTCGTGGCCATCACGGCTTCCTGGGCCACTGCGGCTTGACGCAGCGAAACATCGACTTGGACCGCCAACGCTCTGTCGATCTGATTGGTGACCGATCCCGACCCTGGGGCGACACCCGAGGTGCAGCCTGAGGTGACTGCGGCGGCCAGCAAGAGGATCGTTCGCACGTGCATGGGCCGCGAGTCTAGTCTCAGTGGGATGATCGGCTCGATCGTGGCTGAGTGAACAGCGCGTGAAGCGTCTGTGGGTCGCCTTAGCGATCCTCGTTGTTGTGCTCGTGATCGCCGATCTCGCCGCGCGCTCGATCGCCCAGCGCGAGGCGTCCGCCGAATTGCGTCGGCGGTTCGATCTAACCGAAGCTCCTGCAGTCGAGATCGGTGGATTCCCATTCCTGCTCGGTGTCGTGAAGGGGGAGCTCCCTAGCGTTTCTCTGAAGGCCGAGGCCATAGAAGGCGGGGACTCTGTCGTCTTGTCGGACCTCGACGTCGAGCTTCGCCGGGTGACCTTCTCGCTGTCCAAGCTCCTCGACGGCGAGATGCGATCGCTCCGTGCAGCCTCTGGAGACGGCACCGCGGCGCTGACGAGCGACTCTCTGAACAACGCCTTGAAGGCCGCGGGAGCGGGCGTCGAGGTGACGATCAAGGGAGGCGAAGCAACCGTTAGGGCTCGCGCGATCCAAGGCTCGGCCAGGGGCACCGTCAAAGTGTCCGAACAAACACTCAGCGTCGCGACCGCGGATGGCTTCTTCTCATTCGATCTCCACTTGCCGAACTTCGCCTCGGGCCTCACCTACGAGTCGGTCGAGCTGGTCGGGGACAGGGCCGTGTTCTCTGTCTCGCTCAGCGATGCCTCCTTCGCCAAGTGACGAGCCCGGCACGCAAACGGTGGGATCCGTCCACATGGGCGAGCAAACGACCGTTCGGTATCGGACAACAACGACCCAACAACTATCTCGAGATCACCAAGGCACTCAAGGACAACATCCATGCGCCGCGCTACGCGTGGAGGATCTTGAACCAGGGCGTGTGCGACGGTTGCGCACTGGGAACCTCGGGGATGCATGACTGGACTCTCGATGAGATCCATCTCTGCAACATCCGACTGAGGTTGCTCAAGCTCAATACGATGCGCGCTCTGGATCCGGCGGTCCTGACCGACGTCAGTGGCCTGTCGGCGATGTCCAGCGCGGAGCTAAGGGATCTCGGGCGTTTGCCGGTTCCGATGGTTAGAAACAAGGGTGCCAAGGGATTCGAGCGGATCAGTTGGGATGCTGCGCTGGATCGTGTGGCTGCCGCGATAGATCGATGTGGACCCGACCGCAGCGCGTTCTATCTGACGAGTCGCGGCATGCCCAACGAGAGCTATTACGCGGCGCAGAAGGCCGTTCGTGCGATCGGCACCAATTCGATCGATAACGCCGCTCGTGTGTGCCATTCGCCCAGTACCTTCGGCCTCAAGGAGTCTCTTGGGGTCGCGGCTAGCACATGCTCGTATTCAGATTGGATCGGCACGGACCTCATCGTCTTCATCGGCTCCAACGTGGCGAACAACCAGCCGGTGGCGATGAAGTACCTGTTTCACGCGAAGAAGGAGGGGACGAAGGTCGCGGTTATCAACACCTACCGCGAGCCCGGCATGGAGAGGTACTGGATCCCTTCCAACCTCGAGAGCGCGGTCTTCGGGACCAAGGTCACCGATCACTTCTCATTGATCCATACGGGAGGGGATGTCGCGTTCCTCAACGGCGTAGTGAAGTCCATGATCGAGAGAGGTCTGGTCGATGGAGAGTTCATCGAGCTACATACGTCGGGCTGGGATGAGTTGTGCGCGGCGCTTGTGGTCCAAGGGTGGGACCATCTCGAGTCGATCTCTGGTGCAACCCGCGCCGAGATGGAGGCGTTTGCGGACCTCGTTGGAGCGGCGCGCACCGCAGTGTTCGTGTGGAGCATGGGGATAACGCAGCACACACACGGTGAAGACAACGTCCGCGCCATCATCAACCTTGCGCTGACGCGCGGTTTCGTCGGGCGCCCGAAGACGGGCCTGATGCCGATCAGGGGTCACTCGGGTGTGCAGGGGGGCGCGGAGATGGGCGCTTACTCCACAGCTTTTCCGGGAGGGGTCCCGATCGACGCCTCGTCTGCAGCGCGGCTGGGGGAGCGTTGGGGATTCGAGATTCCGGCGACTCCGGGCCTGACCGCGCCAGAGATGATCGATGCCGCGGGCGAGGGGCACCTTGACGTGCTGTTCTCGTCCGGGGGCAACTTCCTCGAGGTTCTGCCGCAACCGGAGAGGGTTAGGGCCTCGTTGGCGCGCATCCCCTTGCGGGTCCACATGGACATCGTGGTTACGGATCAGATGCTCATCGATCCCGCTGATGAGGTGATCCTCCTTCCGGCGGCGACGCGTTACGAGATCCCCGGCGGCGTCACCGAGACGTCGACGGAACGCAGGATCATCTTCAGCCCAGAGATCCCGGGTCCACGCATAGAAGAAGCGCGCTCGGAATGGGACGTCTTCCTCGACCTCGCGCGGCGCGTGCGACCTGAACTTGCCGAACGGCTCCGGTTCGAGAACACGGGCGCGATCCGGGCTGAGATCGCGTCTGTCGTTCCCGCATATGCGGGGATAGAGCAACTGAGCCGGCCTGGCGACCAGGTCCAGTGGGGTGGGCCGCTCCTATGCGATGAGTGGTCGTTCCCCACGCCGGACGGGCTCGCGCACTTCTCGGTCGTCCATCCGCGCACCTCCGACGTCCCCCCGGGTTGGTTTCGAGTTTCGACGCGGCGCGGCAAGCAGTTCAACAGCATGGTCCACGAGCGCAAGGACGCGATCACGGGCGCGGGCAGGGACGCGGTGCTTATCGGCGGCGATGATGCGCGGTCACTCGGTCTGAGCGACGGCGACCTTGTGACGCTGGTTGGGCGTTCTGGCTCGTTGCAAGGCCGGGTCTTCACCGCTCCGCTAGCGCGCGGGAACCTCCAGGTCCACTGGCCCGAGGGAGAAGTTCTGATCGATCCCGACGTTCGCTCGCCCGAGTCGGGGATCCCCGACTACAACGCGCTCGTTCGGATCGAAGCCGTAACGAGCGAAGCGAAGGCTCAGGCGTGAGCTCTCGACCGGGAGGGACGACCGCTGCCCGTATGAAAGCAGTCGTGGCCGGTGCGGCCGTTGACCGCACCGATCGGCTCGTCGCGGAGGAGCCGCTCGAGATCCGGATCGGGATCCCCGGAGGAGCCAGAACACTGACGATCACGATGAGGACCCCGGGTGCTGACTTCGAGCTTGCGGTGGGGCTCCTCTTCTCGGAGGGGATCGTGTCGGAGCCGGACGATGTCGCACGCATCGCGTACTGCGATACCGGTGCGCCAGAAGGCGAACAGCTCTACAACGTCGTGACGGTCGATCTGGCACGGCCACCTCGACGGAATCTCTCGATCTTCGATCGCAACTTCATCACGTCAAGTGCTTGCGGCGTCTGCGGCTCGGCAAGCATCGAGGCGCTCGAGCTCAAAGGGTTCTCCCACGTTGCCGAGGGGCCGGAGGTTTCGGTCGAGACCCTTACTTCCCTCCCCGAGCGTCTCGCAAGGGCTCAGGCGGTGTTCAAGGCGACGGGTGGCCTGCACGCGGCTGGTCTCTTCGACCGCAAAGGGAGTCCGGTCGCGTTGCGAGAGGACGTGGGGCGACACAATGCCGTTGACAAGCTCATCGGCTGGGGACTGTTGAACCGACACCTTCCGTTCGACGACCACCTCGTCCTGGTAAGCGGTCGGTCGAGTTTCGAGATCGTCCAGAAGTGCGTCGCGGCGGGAGTGACCATCCTTTGCTCGATCTCCGCCCCGAGCAGTCTCGCGGTGTCGACCGCAGAAACGTTCGGCGTCACGCTCGTGGGATTTCTAAGGGACGATCGTTTCAACGTCTATTCGGGCGCGCACAGGATCGAGGGCCTCGCTAGCGCGTAGCAGCATCGGTGTGGCAATGTTCGCCGGATGACACAATCCAACGTAGGTCCAGGCTGGTATCCCGATCCCACCGGTGGGTTCGAGCTTCGCTACTGGGACGGCGCGGGGTGGACCGATCACGTGTCGTCCGGGGGGCAGAACTGGACCAGCCCGATGCCGGGGGTGTCGCAGACCCAGGTCCACGTGTCGTCCCCGGAGCGCGTGGCGCATCAGGTTCAGACCAGGGCCGGGATCACACCCTCCGTCGCATCTACCAGCGGCCATCTCCTCGACCAGCCGGTCCTCGTCGTCAACCAGAAGGCGAAGCTGATCGAGCTCACCAACGAGTACGCGGTCTACGACCAGAACGGGAACCAGCTCGGCTCGGTCATCCAGGTCGGTCAGAACGCGCTCAAGAAGGCCTTGAGGTTGGTGAGCTCCGTGGATCAATTCATGACCCACAAGCTCGAGGTCCGCGACATCTCCGGTGCTGTCATCCTGACGCTCACGAGGCCGGCGAAGGTCTTCAAGTCCACTGTCGTCGTGGGCGCTGCGAACGGAGCTGAGATCGGCCGCATCGTTCAAGAGAACATGATCGGCAAGATCCGCTTCGGTCTGATGTACGGGAACGCGAGGGTAGGCAGCATCAATGCCGAGAACTGGCGCGCATGGAACTTCTCGATCAAAGACGAGACAGAGACCGAGGTCGCGCGCATCACGAAGACGTGGGAAGGCCTCGCAAAGACCATGTTCACCACCGCGGATAACTACGTTATACAGATGCACCGTCAGCTCCAAGAACCCTTACGGTCGCTTGTCGTCGCGTCAGCCCTGACCGTCGACACCGCGCTCAAGCAGGACTCTCGGGGGTTCGGATAACAGGCTTCGAGCAGCCGACGTACGGGGGAGCCGTTCAGGCTCGCGCGCGCATCGAGCGCTATCTCCGCCCGACTCCTCTGTTCGCCTATCCGGGCGTCGATCGACTCATAGGAACGCAGGTCCTGGTGAAGCACGAGAACCACCAGCCTGTAGGTGCGTTCAAGGTTCGCGGCGGCATCAATCTCATCGCTCAGCTCGGCGCGGAGGAACGGGCGCGCGGCGTCATGGGAGCTTCAACCGGCAACCATGGGCAGTCGATCGCGTACGCGGCTCAGCTATTCGATGTCGCCGCCGAGATCTTCGTGCCCGAAGGAAGCAACCCTGTCAAGGTTCAAGCGATGCGTGACATGGGCGCGGAGGTGATCGAGCACGGTCGCGACTTCGACGACGCGCGGGAGAAGTGCCAGGCCGCCGCTGAAGAAAGCGGCCGTCGTTACATCCACTCAGGTAACGAGCCATTTCTGATCGAAGGCGTCGCCACCTACATGCTCGAGATCCTCGACGAGGTCGAGCCGGACGTCGTCTTTGTGCCGATCGGTGGCGGCAGCGGCGCTGCAGGCGTCTGTATCGCTGTGGCAGGCAAGGGTGCGCGCACGCGGGTGATCGGTGTGCAGTCCTCGGCAGCACCGGCCGCTTACCGATCTTGGAAAGAGGGAACACTCGTCGAGGACGAGATGAAGACTGAAGCCGAGGGGCTCGCTACGCGCACCGCGTTCGAGCTGCCGCAGCAGATCATGAGAGAGCACCTGAGCGACTTCGTCCTGGTCGATGAGAACGAGATCAAGGACGCGGCGTGGAACGCGCTCGAGCTAACGAGGAACCTCGTCGAGTTCGCGGGGGCCGCCGCTCTCGCCGCGGCTTACAAGATGAGAGATGAGTTGCGCGGGCAGACCGTCGCCGTGATCTTCAGCGGTGGAAACCTGAGCCCGGACCAGCTGCGCGCCCTCGCACGCCGATAACCGTGGAGGTCCTCGGAAATCTCCACGACGGAAGGACGGTCGTGTTCCGGCCCATCGAGCCGGGAGACAAGTGGCGGCTGCAGGAAGGCCTCAAGATGATGTCGCCCGAGTCGAGGTACAAGCGGTTCTTTCGGTCGATCTCGTCGTTCAGCGATGCCGACCTGGGTTTCCTCACGGAGGTTGACCACGAGAATCACGAGGCGTGGGTCGCGTTGCTCGCGGAGGATCAGAGCCATCCCGGCATCGGAGTCATCAGATGGGTGCGGATCGCCGGCGAGCCGGACGTCGCTGAAGGCGCCGTCACCGTTATCGACGAGTTCCAGGGGCAGGGGGTCGGGAAGGCTTTACTCCTGATCGGTGTTCGAACAGCTATCGAGAACGAAGTGAGGGCTTTGCGGGTGTGGGTCATGGGTGAGAACCATCCGGTTCTCGGCCTGATGCGTCATGGCAACGTCGTGCTTGGGCCGTGGGAATCGGGTGTCGCCGCGGCGACGATCGCGCTGCCGGCGTCGATCGAGGAGCTTTCGTCCTCACCCCTGGCGGCTCTGTTCCGCTCGAGCGCTATCGGCGAGCTCGAGGGATTCGTGCGTCACCCGGCACTCACACAAACCCACGTTTCATCGACAGGAGTTCCGAAGTGATGGACAGAGGCGATCCCAGGTCCGCCCACGCAGTCATGTCAGAACGCGCCGCGGCAGAGGCCTTCCGGGGTTTCGTTGAAGACGCCCTCGATTCGCTGCCAGCGGATCTGACGCGCATGATGGAGAACGTCGATGTCGTCATCGAGGATGAACCGCCGGTCGAGATGCTCGCTCGTCTCCCGCGCGGCCACACCCTTCTGGGTCTCTATCACGGCATACCTCTGACGCAGCGCGAGCGTTACGCCAATGCCTTGCCGGACAAGATCTCGATCTACCGCGGCCCCATCGAGCGAACGGCGCGCTCGCCCGAGGGCATCCGGCGTCAGGTCCGTAAGACCGTGATCCACGAGATAGCGCACCACTTCGGTATCGAAGAGGAGCGTCTCCACGAACTCGGCTGGGGCTAAAGGACCGCCACCGAGCCCGTCGATTGGCATCATCATCAACCCATGGGAAGAACTTTGGAGGACAGGCAGCGCGCGCTAGTTGAGATGTTGGGCGCGGGGAGCGCGTCCGACATGAAGTCGGGCACTCTGATCGTCGTGCCTTCGTTGACGTTCCCGCAAGAAGAGCTGGCAAAGATCGCGGGCATCCAGTTCTACGAAGAACGCCTCCTGTTTCTTCTGTTACTCCTCGCCCGGCCCGACCTTCGGATCGTCTTCGTAACTTCTGTACGGATCGAAGAGCCGATCGTCGACTATTACCTGCGCTTCGTCCCGCCCGAGGTCCGCCCCGGCGATCGATTGTGGCTACGCGCGCTGTGGGACCCGCACGCACGAGCATTGACCGCGAAGGTCTTGGAGAACGCTGAGGCTCTCAGCCGGCTTCGTCAATTGGCGGAAGGGGATTCCTGCCTCGTCACCTTCAATGTTTCGCTGCTGGAGAAGCAGCTCTCCGACGAGATAGGTGCCCCGCTCTATGGGTGTCCTCCCGAACTGGTGCAACTGGGTTCGAAGTCGGGTTCACGGCAGGTCGCGCGCGAGGCGGGGGTTGCCGTCCCACGAGGCGCCGAAGACCTGTACTCCCTGGACGATGTCAGCAAGGCGCTCGATGAGTTGCGCGTGACGTCGCCGGCACCGCCCTACGCGGTAGTGAAGCTGAATGAAGGGTTCTCGGGACTTGGGAACGCGATCGTCGACCTCACCGGAGAGCTTCCGCTCGAAGAGCGTCCGACGGTGTTCTGCGCTGATGGCGAGTCATGGTCGTCGTTCGAGGTCAAGCTCGCGGAGCAGGGGGGTGTCGTCGAAGAGCTCGTGAGGGTTCCCGGGATGGCGTCGCCCAGCGTACAGATGCGGATCGCACCGGATGGGTCCTTCGAGGTCGTTTCGACCCACGACCAGGTCCTCGGCGGCCCGGACGATCAGGTGTATCTCGGTTGCCGTTTCCCCGCACAAGAGCGTTACCGCGCTGCGATCCAGGAAGCCGGGCGTCATATCGCACGGGTTCTGGCCGCGCGCGGAGTCATGGGTTCCTTCGGTGTCGATTTCGTGATCCCACCGGATGAGCCGGTGATCCCCTACCTCGTCGAGATCAACCTCCGTATGGGCGGGACGACACATCCCTTCTTGATGACCGAGTTCGCGACCCATGGGACCTATGACGAAACGACCGGCGAGCTGGTCGTGGATGGCCGCTCGAAGTGTTACGTCGCGACCGACAATCTCAAGTCCGACGCTTACATCGGAGTGGCGCCCGAAACCCTCATCAGGGCGATCGACGACGAGGGCTTGGCGTTCGATCGGGTGACGAACACGGGAGTTCTCCTGCATCTCCTCGGCGCGCTGAAGAAGCACGGGAAGGTCGGCATGACATGCGTGGCCGACTCTCACGCCGAAGCCGACGAGCTGCTTGCGCGGGCGACCGCGGTTCTGGAGGAACTCAGCGGCGTGCCCGGTCGAGGGGACTGAGACGATGACGGGCACGAAGGTAGACCCGCGTATCGTGGGGAATATCTTTTGGGTATGAACGCAGCGAGGAGGTTTCGGGCGCTGCTTCTGTGGTGTGTGACCACAGCCGTCCTGTTGCCCGCCGCGGCACCGCCGGCCACCAGTGCCCCGAGGGACCGACTCATCGTCTTCGCGCGCCAAGAGTCGCACGACGATCCAAGCAGGGAGCACGGGCGTTCCCTCTCGATGCCGTCGCTGAAGAAGCCCGCACCTAACCTCGACACCGATCTATTCGCCGTCGGATCCGACGGGACCGGGCTCCGACAGCTGACGGTGAGGGCAAACGCAGAAGACGACTTCCCCGAGTGGTCTCCTGACGGCCGCCGCATCGTGTTCACAAGACGTCTCGGACGGCGCGCTCCCGAGATCTATGTGATGGATGCCGGTGGCGATCGGGCGATCAGGATCACGCATGACCGCCGGTGGGACTACCAGCCGGCGTGGTCTCCCGACGGCCGCCGGATCGCGTACACGAGCTGGGATCCGCGCCGCCCCGGCGCGCGGCTATTCATCGTCGCTGCCTCACCGTCCGCCAAGGCTCGTCCTTTGACAACAGGATGTGGCGATACGTCGCCTGCCTGGTCCCCCGACGGACGGTACATCGCGTTTTCCCGCTCGATGTTGGAAGGGTGTAGCAGCGGCAACGAAGAGATCTTTGTCGTTGAGCTACAAACGGGCACGGTGGAGAGGCTCACGTACAACAGTACGAACGACTGGAATCCCGCTTGGTCGCCAGATGGTCGTTGGATCGTGTTCGAAGGGTATGACTGTCTGATCGACAGTCCTCCGAGCGCGGAGGGTTGCATCGTCGGAGAGGAAATGGAGCTCTTCGTCGTGCGTGCCGATGGATCTGAGACGAGGCAGCTCACTGACAACGATGTCGATGAATACTGGCCGGCATGGTCGCCGGATGGACGAGAGATCGTCTTCGCGCGCCGGCAGAGGTCTCCGGAGACCGACCTCGATCTCTACGTGATGAATGTCGACGGCGGTGAGACAAAGCGCGTGACCGGACCGTCGCGATCCGACGACAGGAATCCTGACTGGTAGCCCAGGGAGCTCACCCCCCGTCGTCCTCCACGTCGGAGGTGCCCTCGACCACCACGTTTGCTCTTTCCTGGGGATGGTGAGCGCGCACGTAGTCGTCCTCTTGTGGCATCCACACCTCCACCCATGCCTGCCGCGCGTTCTCACCGTCACGCTCAATTCCTCTACGAAGGCGCAGCCCCGGTGGTGCGTCGACCCAAATGGTGAAGTCGTACGCGTCGGCAAGTTCGCGTCGCGTGCAGTACACGCCTTCGACGATGACTGGACGCTGCGGCGAGACATCGACCCACTCCTCGAGCCGGTCGCTGTCCCAGTCATAGCGCTGGTACTTCGCCGGGAAACCGTTCCCGAGAGGATCGAGGACCTGCTCTTTGAGTCGTTCCCAGTCGAAGAAGTCGCCTACTGTGACGGATGATTGGGGTCGGGTCGCGGAAGGAAGATAGAAGTCGTCCATCTGGATGATCTGGGCCTGGATGGCGTCTGCCAGATGAACGGCGAGCGTCGATTTCCCAGAGCCCCCAAGACCATCGATAGCAACCAAGACGCAGGTTGTCTTTGACCCAGCGGCGTTGATCGAGCGAACTAGCTGATCGATCATGTTGGTGTTGAGGGACATTGCCTTTTCTTACACTCATTTCCTACAGATTCATGACAACGAAGAAAGTTGTCGTACCCCCTCGCCATAATCGTGACTGTATGAAAGTCGCATTTGTAGACCAGGCGATCGAGTTGCTCGAGAAGGCGAATGCCGACCTCGAACCCGAGTTGCTTGACATGGCCTCGGCTCGCAAGCTGCTCGCCGCGTACGACCGAGCTGGACGGCTCGTCGCGTTCGGTGTGGCCGCGCTTGCCCGCAAAGTCGACGACCCTGCTGAAGTCGCGCGCACCACGGGCACATCGATGGGCAAAGCCAAGGACATCGTCGTGACCGGAAAGGTGCTCGGCGCGACCGACGACCTAAGCGACGCCTTTCAGCGGGGAGCGATTTCGCTCGATCAAGCAACTGAGATCGCCAGGGCCGAAAAAGCATGTCCGGGAGCGGCCAAGGAGCTCGTGGCGGTGGCAGAGCGCGAGGCGTTCCACGTCCTCAGAGACAAGGCGCGCAAGGTCAAGCTCGAGGCTGAGCAGCACTATGACCTCGCTGCGCGCCAGCGCGTCGCGCGCTTCGCTCGTACCTATTCAGACGAGCTGGGCATGGCGCATCTCCATCTCGCCTGGGAGCCTCACGTTGGCGCCCCGATCGTGGCGCGGGCGGAAGCCGAAGCGGCGCGTCGAGCGCGGGCCGCGAAGAAGGAAGGTGCCGAGGAGCCGTTCGAGCGTCATCTCGCGGATGCGTACGCGGCGTTGATGTCGGGTTCGGGCAAGGGTCGCTCGAAGCGTCCCGAGTTGGTAGTGCTCGTGAGCCACGAGGTCGCCAAAAGGGGCTGGACCGATGTCCAGCGTGGAGAGCTCTGCAAGATCCCGGGCGTCGGGCCGATCGCGCCGAAGGTCGCTAGAGAGATCGCCCAGGACGCATTCCTGACCGGGGTGTTCTACGACGGGAGCGACCTGCGTCAGATCCGACGCTGGTCGCGCTCGATCCCCGTCGAAGTTGCGATCGCCTTGGAACTTGGCGCGCCGCCGGGTTTCGATGGCATCTCGTGTATCGACTGCGGCAACCGCTTCCGCACGGAGTTCGACCACGTCGAGCCGCGCGCCGCGGGTGGCCCCACCTCGGATGGCAACGTCAAGCCCCGTTGCTACACCTGCCATCGCGCCAAGACCGAACGCGACCGCAGGGCCGGGAAGCTCAAACCCCCCGACCCCTGACACGCGACAGCCCTGTCCGCACAGCGCCGCAGGCCGGACTTATTCACCGAAGGCGTGCTGCTCGAGAGCCTCACCTTCCGGAATACCGACGCGCACCAGAGGTTGCACGAGGCATGGCTGATTGGAATGAGAGAATCATCGAGGAGTTCAGGGCTAACGAAGGCCGTGTTGGAGGTCCGTTCGAAGGTCATCCTCTCTTGCTGTTGCACCATCGCGGCGCGAAGTCCGGCATCGAGAGGATCAATCCACTCGCGTGCCAGCCTCTCGGAAACGATGCCTGGGCGATCTTTGGCTCGAAGGGCGGAGCGGAGACAAACCCTGACTGGTTTCATAATCTCGTCGCGAATCCGGATGCGACCATCGAGGTCGACACCGAGACCATCTCGGTGAAGGCGCGCGTCGCTGAAGGCGAGGAGCGCGAACAGATCTGGACGCGCCAGAAGCGATTGATGCCGGGCTTCGCCGAGTATGAAAAGAAAACACCCCGGCAGATCCCGGTCATCGTCCTAGAGCGCAACTGAGCCCCGGCCCCCGACGCGCTAGTTAGGCGTCCGGTGTGTGTCCGTGTGTGACAAGTGACCTGATAGGCCGTGCCTTCGAGGCGAGGACGGCTTTCAGCGCTCCGGTTACCGGCTCTCCCGCCGGGCCAACGGGTGCCCGGTTTGCTAGCATCCGGCTGCGGACCCACGAGCGGCGAAGGGGAGAGGATGAAGAACTTCCAGAGATTGCTCTTGAGCGCGGCCCTCAGCGTGGGCGTAGTGCTGGCCCCGACACCTGCCTTGGCGGATACGAACCCTTGCAAGGGCCAGGCTCCTGGTCCACATTGCCGTCCCCCCTGCACGTACTCG
>DATLNM010000035.1:0-92264 GCA_035536775.1 Actinomycetota bacterium
CGGCTTCGGGTCGCAGATCCGCTCTTACGTCCTCCACCCGTACCAGATGGTCAAGGACCACCGCACCGACGTCGAGACCGGCAACGTCCAAGCGGTGCTCGACGGGGACATCGACCGCTTCGTAGAGGCGGAGCTCAAGAGGAAGGGGGGTCCGGGGGGTTAGCGACGGCTGACCGGAGCATGCGGACCCGGTGATAAGTGACCGGTTACCCTGGCTAGATGATCAGAACGGTCGATGTAAAGAAGGAGTACAAGGGCGGCATCAAGGCGCTCGACGGAGTCTCGATCGACATCGAGAAGGCGGAATTCGTCTTCGTCGTCGGACCCTCGGGTTCGGGCAAGTCGACGTTCCTCAAGCTCTTGACGAAAGAAGAGGAGCCGACCGGCGGCGAGGTCTACGTCGCCGGCAAGAACCTTCAAAGCCTTCCTCGTTGGCGCGTTCCCTACCTTCGGCGCAACGTCGGCTGCGTCTTCCAGGATTTCAAGCTCCTGCCTAACAAGACTGTGTTCGAGAACGTCGCGTTCGCTCTAGAGGTCATCGGTCGTCCGAAAGTCGTCATCCAGCGACAGGTCCCTCAGATCCTCGAGCTGGTCGGCCTGGGAGAGAAGCTCGACCGTTTCCCGGACGAGCTCTCTGGTGGTGAGCAACAGCGTGTATCCATCGCGCGCGCGTTCGTCAACCGGCCGCTCATCTTGATCGCAGACGAGCCGACCGGGAACCTCGATCCTGCAACCTCTGTCGGAATCATGCGGCTCCTCGATCGCATCAACAAGACGGGGACCACGATCGTCATGGCGACGCACGACCACGCGATCGTCGACTCGATGCGCCGGCGTGTCATCGAGCTCGAGGGCGGCCATGTCGTCCGCGACCAGACAAGAGGTATCTACGGGGTCGGCGGATAGTGGGGCACTGATGCGTCGGATCGGCTACTACGTCAGGGAAACCCTGACGAACCTGCGGAGAAATCTCCTAATGACGATCGCGGCCATGTCCACGGTCGCCATATCCCTGTTGCTGCTGGGCGGCGTCCAGATCCTCGGGATGATCGTCAACAACGTCACCCTCAGCTGGGAGGCGAAGGTCGAGATCTCCGTCTACCTCCTCGACAGCGCGACCCAGAACGAGATCAAGACTCTCGAGACCGATATCTCACAGATGGACGAGGTCGAGGACGTCACCTTCGTATCCAAGTCCCAGGCGTTCGAGGAGTTCAAGAAGCTCTACGACGATCAACCCGAGTTCTACGAGTCGCTTCCGAGGGATGCGCTGCCTGCATCGTTGCGGATAAAGCTCACCGACGCGGCATTCACCGAGGAGGTCGCGTCGCGGATCGAAGGCGCGCCTGGAGTCGACGAGGTCAAGTTCGGCGGCGAGATCATCAAGCGCCTGCTCCAGGTAAACGCCCTGCTGAGGACCATCACCTTCGCCATGTCCCTGATCCTCATGGTGGCCGCGGCCGCCCTGATCGCCAACACCATCCGGCTCGCGATCTACGCGCGCCGTGACGAGATCGGCATCATGAAGCTGGTGGGCGCGACCAACTGGTTCATCCGGATCCCGTTCATGCTTGAGGGTGTCTTCGCAGCGCTCCTCGGTGCCCTCGTCGCCGGAGGCATCGTCCTGCTGGTGAACTCCCTCATCTTCTCGAGGATCGGAGAGGCGATCACGTTCCTCGGTCCGGTGTTCAGCTTCTCGGCCGGCGAGATGATGGGTGTCCTGGGGATGCTCGGGCTCGTAGGCGCGGTCGTGGGCCTGATCGGCTCCGGCATGGCCCTGCGCCGCTTCCTCGAGGTCTAGCTCCCGGCGCCCCCTGTGGGCTAGAATCGGCCCCTTGTTGAATCTGTTGTTATTGAATGCTTCTGTGATTGATCGAGAGGCGGCGGGCGGATGAAGAGCAAGAGGATGGCCCTGGCCGTGTTGTTCGCGGTCTTCGCCGGTCTCTCCGCAGCCCCTGCCGTCGCCGATCCGAGCGACAAGCTCGAGGAGATCCAGGCCAAGAAGGCCGAGATCAGGGCCAAGAGACTGGCCGCGGAGGCGCGCGCGGGCGAGGTGCTCGAGGTCCTCGCAGGGCTCGACGCCAAGCGTGCCCGAGCCGAAGCGAGGGTCGAGGAGCTGGACAACAGGCTCAGCATCCTCAGCGCTCGGATCGAGGTCGTCCGGGGTCGGCTTGCCGAGGCTCAGAAGGAGCTGTCGCTCCTGACCTCGGAGCTAATGGTGCTCCAGCGACAGCTGGTCGAGCGCACGGACGTTTTCACTATGAGGGCTATCGCGGCCTATAAGGCCGGCCCGACAGCGTTCCTTGATAGCGCCCTGTCATCTGATTCGTTCACCGATCTCGTCAGTCGCTTCCAGTACCACGAGGCGGCGCTGGATTCCGACGCGCGTCTGATCGAAGACATCGAAACACTGCGCGCGGGCACCGCGGCTCACCGGGACGCGGTCGACGAGCGACGCGCCCAGGTCGCTCAGGCCAAGCTCAGCCTCGAGGCGGATTATGAACAGCTCGACTTCGCCCGTGCTGAGCGTGCTGCGGTCCTCGCGGAGCGTGAAAGGGCCGTTGCCGTCAAGGAAGTGGTTCTTGCTGAGATCGAGGCGCGCCGAGATGCCCTTGCGGCGGCGGAGGCTCAGCTCGAATCCGATGCGGCCGAGATCCATTCGATCCTCGCGGGCTCGTCGAGCGGCGCGCCGGTCGGGGGCGGTCAACTGTTGTGGCCCGCGTCGGGACCTGTCACATCTCCCTACGGCTATCGCACCCATCCCATCTTCGGAGATCAACGTCTCCACACCGGGGTCGATATCGGTGCGGGGTACGGCTCTCCCGTCATCGCATCGGATTCGGGATATGTCTCGTACGCGGGGGTCATGAGCGGCTACGGCAACGTCATAGTCGTCGATCACGGCGGTGGGCTCGCAACTACGTACAACCACCTGTCGGCGTTCTACGTCGCCAGTGGTCAGTCGGTCGGTCGGGGGACACAGATCGGGGCGGTGGGATGCACCGGCTACTGCACGGGACCGCACCTCCACTTCGAGGTGCGGGTCAACGGGAGCCCCGTAGACCCGATGCCCTACCTTCAGTGACCCCTTAGCCAACCCCACTGGCTTACCCTGGGTCACATGGAACCCTGGCAGAAGACGCTCACCGCAACGGTCGCAACGATCTCGATCGCGCTCGCGACGTTCGGGGCGGGACTCGTCTCAGGCAAGGAGCTCGAGCGTAGGGGTGCCCTGATCGAGGGGACCCGGGGAGAAGGCCTCGAGCTCATCACCGACGCGTACCGCAAGATCGTGTCCTCGTCCGTGGAAGCCCCGGCAGGCGAGGATCTGGCACGCGCTGCCATCCGCGGGATGATCAAGGCGCTGCAACGCGCCGAGGACCCATACGCCGCGTTCTTCACGCCGCAGGGTTACCAGGCCTTCCGTGAGCTCTCGACAGGGGAGTTCTCAGGGATAGGCGTGTGGCTGAAGGTGAAGGACAAGCAGATCCACATCGTGTCGGTCCTCCCCGAGACGCCCGCGCTGGGCGCCGGTCTCCTTAAAGGTGATGTCATCCTGGCCGTCGATGGCCGCACCGTCGAGAACGCAGGCACCGACGAAGCCGTCGGTCTCATCAAGGGGCCCCAGGGCACCGAGGTGACCGTCACCATCGAGCGAGCCGGCGACGAGATGGAGTTCACGATGACCCGCGAGGTGCTCACCCTTCCGAATGTCCGTGCGTCGATGTCAGATGACATCGGCTACGTCCGGTTGTTCGGTTTCGCGCGCGGGGCCGGAGAGCAGCTGCGCGAAGAGGTATCGGACCTGTTGGATGAAGGCGCCCAGGGCATCGTGCTCGATCTACGGGACAACGGCGGAGGCTTGTTCATCGAGGCCATCGACGTCACCAGCGTGTTTCTCGAAGAAGGAAACGTCGTTATCTACCGCGAGAAGGGCTCGCCTGACGTCGCGTATGAAGCCGAAGGAGATGCTTTCGAGGAGGTGCCGCTGGTCGTCCTCGTTAACGAGGGCACCGCGAGCGCGTCGGAGATAGTCGCCGGGGCCCTCAAGGATTCTGATCGCGCCGTCCTCGTGGGGTCGCGCACGTACGGCAAAGGATCCGTACAGGAAGTGGTCACGCTCGACGACTCTTCCGCTCTGAAGTTGACGACCGCCGCTTACCTAACCCCGTCGGGCCGCAACATCGACGGGTCGGGGATCGCGCCCGACTATGTTGTCGACGAACGACCCGCGATCCAACGCCAGCGAGCGTTCGACATCTTGCGAGGCATCCTGGTTTCGAGCGCTTCCTCGTAGTGCCCGCGCCCGCGTCGCGTTCCGGGACGAAGCTCATCACCGAGAACCGGAAAGCCAGGTACAACTACTCGGTCGAGGAAACCATCGAGGCCGGCCTCGCCCTCGCAGGTACCGAAGTGAAGTCGTGCCGTGATGGACGCGCCAATCTCACCGACGCGTATGCGGTCGTGCGCGATGGTGAGGCGTGGTTGTTGCAGTGCCACATCAGCCCGTACTCGCATGGCAACCGTGCGAACCACGATCCCTTACGGCCGCGCAAGCTCTTGTTGCATCGTTCGGAGATAACCCGCTTACAGCAGGCGGTGGCGCGCGATGGGCGCACGCTGGTCCCGCTGCGCCTCTATTTCAAGCATGGTTTGGCGAAAGCCGAGATCGCGATCGCGCGCGGCAAGAAGACGTACGACAAGCGAGCGGACGAGGCGACGCGATCAGCCGAGCGCGATATGCGACGGGAGGTCGGCCGCCGACGATAAGACAGGCCCCTCGGAGGCAAGTAACAGGGGTCCGTGCACGGAACCGCCCCTGGGTGGTTGAATATATGGAAGTTGTTGGGGGCAATGGCCCCAGGGCCGGCTGCAAAGGGACCCAGATGATCAAGGTGTTGATCGCGGATGACTCTCGAGACATGCGCAAGATGGTGCGCATGGTCCTCGAGACCGATGGTGATTTCACCGTCGTGGGCGAAGCTGCCGACGGCGCTGAGGCGGTAGACCTAGCAACGACCGAGGACCCGAACGTCATCGTGCTGGACATGATGATGCCGGTCATGGACGGTCTCGAAGCGATCCCCGAGCTACGGGAGAAGGCTCCGGACGTCAAGATCCTGGCGTTCTCCGCAGCAGGCGACGTGGTCCTGTCCGAGGCGATGGAGGCCGGCGCCGATGGCTGGATGAAGAAGGTCGACCTCCTGCAACTCCCCCGAGTCATCCACAACATCTGCGACGGAAGCCCGTCGGCCGCGATCACCCAAGCCGAACCCTTTTAGCCGGACCGTCGCCTGTGGGTGTCCGGGAAGGTTAAGGAGGTCTGCTTCGTTAGACCTTTTGACCGTTGAAAGAAATTGAACGTTGAAAAGAAGGTGTGACGAGGTTCCCCAAACATGGGGCTGAACTGGTATCGACCTTGATCAGACCGAGGTAGGAGAAGCGAGCCGAGGGACTCCGAGTGTCCTCGTAAATCCAGTCTCGGAAAACCAATAAATGCCGCTGCCTAATCGCACGGTCGCAGTCCCCTAAAGGACTGCCGTCGGCCCGAGATTCGCCTGCGTTCTCGGGATCCGGCGTCGCCTAGCAGGCTTACCGGTTGAAGCCCGCTCGGAGCTCATAGCCGGGAAATCCATCTGAGCTGGGCATCCCGCAAGTGCCGTCCACGGGCCTGCGGGAGCTAAGACATAACCGAGGACTACGCTCGTAGAAGGCCTACATCGGGGTCGGGGGACCCGGGTTCGATTCCCGGCAGCTCCACCAAAAAGTTTCCAAGAACTTTTGGCGATAGCCCGTTTCGAGCTGTTCTTGTCATACGCCCTCGTCAGAATTGGTTGTGGAGCCCTTTGTCCCGATTCAGAACTGGGGGATGGACGGTGCGCTCGCGTGGTTGGGATCTAGGGCCGGGTCATCGGCAGGAAGCGTTCCCTCGAACCATCCGTCGAGCTTCCAGTCTGGAACGGGTGGCTCAACCTCTGCGCGGGGAACGAATGGCGACCTCTCCACGAGCTGATAGTGGTGCACGTATCGGCGACAGTTGGCGAAGACCTCCCGGGCCCTGACGCGCACCACGAATTGCGCCCCCGGATAGGTCTCGATCAATGGATCGTCCGTGTCGATGGACGCGTGGCCGCTCATGCGCAGCCGTGTGCTCGTCTCCCAATCGATGAAGAGCAGTCCGACACGTGGATTGACAGCGAGGTTGCCGGCGGTCAGGTACATCCCATTTCCGTTGTAGACGGGGAACGCGATCGTGTGTTCGTCGAGAACACGGACAAAGCCAGGATCTCCACCTTTGTAGGAGGCCTCCGGCCATCCATCGTCGCTCGCGGTCGCGATGAAGAACATGTCGCGCCCTTCGATAAAGGCCTTGAACCGCTCGTTGATCACGTCCGAGGTCGACTCGGCAAGCCGATCCGCCAGCCGGCGAGTATCGAAGCGATCCTGGAACTCCCGCTGCGCCTCGTGATAATCCTGACTCATCAGCACCCCCAGTTCTCGTCGCTCCCGCTGCTATCTAGCAGTAGGTCGGTCAGCAATATCAAGCGCCCGGCTGACCGGCACGCCCGGCTGACCGGCACGCCCGGCTGACCGGCACGCCCGGCTGACCGGCGCGCTCGGCTGACCGGCGCGGTTCAGCGGCCGGCTAGGCGCGCCTCGACCCGACGGAGGATCTCCGACGGCATCACATCAAGCGCAGTCGCGAGGCGCAGCAAGGTCCGAAGTGAGGGCGAGTTCTCGCCGCGCTCAAGCAGGCTGATGTAGGTGCGGTGTCGATCGCACGCAAGAGCCAACTCTTCCTGAGACAGCTGGTGATCGACGCGGAGCTCACGTAGGACCTCGCCGAAGGCTTGTTCGGGGCTGAGGGACGCCGTCGGCATCCGCCCAAGGTGAATGGTTGTAGACCATTCATCTACAGCATATGTTCTGCATCATGGCTTCAGGGGTTCGCCCTCCGGGCGACGTGCCGTGGTGCAGCAAGTGCGAGGCTGTGATCGAGATCCCGCCGGGCATCACGGTCATGGAAGGCGTGCGTATGCATCACTGGGCGCTGCACCGGGAACGCCTCGTCCCGACGGAGCGCGCTCGCTTCCCCCACGAACGCCGTAGATAAGCGACCGGCTACCGCGACGATCGCGGCCATGAAGTAAGGCAAGCCCGTCGGGCCCACCCCGATTTCCCCAGCGCCGCCAACCATCTGAGGGAAGATGGGACGAAATCGTATCGATCGGGCGTTTTGGATCCGGTGTATCGACCGGCGATATCCGGCGAGAATGCCTACGCCGTTGGGCGAGGGGGATTGGTTGTGATCGAGCGCATCGCGGTGTCGGTCATGGCTGTCGTCATGGCCGGATCGAGCATGCCTGTCGGGCCCTTGCCCGAAGATCCTCGCTGCGCCGGTCGCCGCGCCACGATCGTGGGGACCCAGGGCGACGATGACATCAAGGGCACGGGCGGCGACGACGTCATCGTGGCGTTCGGAGGCGGGGACAAGGTCGATGGCCGCGCCGGTGACGACATCATTTGCGCAGGACCCAGCGGCAACCCGACGCTCCAGGAGCGCGACGTCCTCATCGGTGGGGCGGGCGCGGATGTCATCTTCGGCGAGGGTGGTCCCGACACGATCGAGGGCGGCGCCGATGACGATCACCTCTACGGCAACGATGGCGATGACATCGTCAAGGGCGGAGTGGGCGACGACCTCGTCTCCGGCGACCGCGGATCCGACACGCTCGGTGGCGGCTTCGGGCACGATGCGCTCTCCGGTGGGCGAGAGGACGACATCCTCGACGGCTTCAACGGCCTCGACGAGCTCGACGGCGGTAACGGCATCGATCTGCTTCGCGGCGGCGCGAATGCAGACATCCTCTACGGCGGTGAAGGCCACGACGCCGATCCCTTAGCCGATATCCCCGGCGGCCTCTTCGGCGGTGACGGTAACGATGTCATGTACGGCGGCGGGGGCGAAGACGACATCTTCGGGGACGACGGCGTCGACTTCCTCTACGGAGATGATGGTGACGCGCTCGTTGCGGAAGATGGCAACCTCGACGACGGCGATGTCATGGAAGGCGGGAATGGGAACGACCGCATGTACGGCGAGATCGGGCCCGACATATTGCTGGGTGGAGAAGGCAATGACTTCATGCTCGGCGGACCCGCATCTGACACGATGGTCGGCGGCTCCGGCGCGGACGAGGTCGACGGCAACCTCGGCGCCGACATCCTCGACGGGGGTGACGACGACGATGTCATCTCAGGCTACGGCGGTGACGATGACCTTCATGGGGGACCGGGCGACGACTCGCTCGACGGTGGCACCGAAACCGATCGGTGCGTCGAAGGTGAAGCCACAGCTAACTGCGAGAGCTAGCGCTCCTCTCTGCGTCGCTAGTGCGTTGGCGCGGTTCGGTTCATCATCCGACGTGCAAGCACATAAGCAAGCGCCAACAGGACGGCGATCGGTAGCGCGAAACCAACGAAGACGATCGCTCCGGAGAGGACCGACACCGCAGCTTTGATCGCCTGGCGCCATGCCTTCACGAGTGCGTTCGCGGTGGCGGGGGGCTCGGCACCGGCCTCGGCGATCTGGATCGTGATGGTGCTGAGGGTCGTCTGATCCTCGAGGTACTGGATGCGCCCGCGAAGGCGTTCGATAGACATCTGAACACCCTGCAGCTCTCGCTGGACCCGGATCGTGTCTTCGACGGAGCGCGCTTCAGACATGAGGTCGAGCAGCACGCTCTCTTGTGCTGAGAAGTTGCGGAGCCGCGCTTCCAGATCGACGAACTCTTGGGTCACATCGCGTCCCTCGATCGACTCAGAAGTGACCTCGCCGAGCGCTTCGAGGTCGCCGAGCGTCTTCTCGAAGTTCTCGGCAGGCACGCGCACGGAGATGGAACCGAAGCCCTTGTTCGAAGAATCGACATACGTAGATGTGACGTAGCCGCCGTTGCGCGTCGCGACGGCACGCGCTTTCTGCATGGACGCTCCGAGATCGTCGCGATCGACCTCGAGGCCGATGTCCGCGGTCTTGATGATGCTCGCCGACAGACCGTCGATCTGAGCAGCAGACGGCACCAGCCCCGTGTCCGTCGCGCCGCCGCCTTCGGCGCTATCTTCCCCGGAGCCCAACGATCCACTGTCGTAGGCCATCATCCTGTCGGGAGCTTCCTGATCGACGTCGTTCAATCTGAACGCGGCGTCGTCAACCCCACCGGCGCCGGCGTCGGGCCCGTCCTCTTGTGCCATGCCGGCCTCTTCGGCGCTGTCGGCGCCGGAACACGCGCCGAAGAGCAGGAGCGCTATCAGGGATATGCCAACCAGACCTGCAGGCAGTTGGGTGCGTCGGAACATGGCAGCCACTCCTTTTCGGGTGTTTAGAAGACTTGGACGGCCTCCGACTCGCGATGGTTCCCTCTACCCCTAAGGTGCTGGTCAGTAGGTGGGGGGTAGCGACGGCTTGCCGAAAGGGAATCCCGATTCCGCCCTTGGCGGAGCCATGCGTCCCCCCGAGGCGGCGATGCCGAAGGGCATCCCGATTCCGCCCTTGGCGGAGCCATGGCATCGATATCCGCCGGCAAAGACAGAAGGGAGGTGACGATGCCCGAAGAGGTCAGGCTGACCGCGTTCTCGCACGGCGGCGGCTGAGCGTGCAAGCTCGGCGCGGCCGAGCTGGTGCAGGTCATGCGCCATGTGACGACTAAGAGCACGGATCCCGCGGTCATCGTCGGCCTCGAAGAGCCCGATGACGCCGCGGTCTACCGTGTCTCGGACGAGATCGCGTTCGTTCAGACCGTCGACTTCTTCACGCCCATCGTCGACGACGCTTACGACTGGGGGTACATCGCGGCCGCGAACGCCCTCTCCGACATCTACGCGATGGGAGCGAGACCAGTCACGGCCTTGAACCTCGTCGGATGGCCACGTTCGCTCGGCTTCGAGTTGCTCGGCCGCGTTCTCGACGGCGGGCGCGACGCATGCGATGCGGCGGGAGTTTCGATCGTCGGAGGGCATTCGGTCGACGATCCGGAGCCGAAATACGGGCTGTCGGTCACCGGCCTCGTTCATCCTGAGCGCGCGATCCGCAAGACCGGGGCGAGCCCAGGTCACGATCTCATCCTTACCAAACCGCTCGGGACCGGCATCGTCTCTAGCGCACTGAAAGACGGTGTCGCGAGTCCAGATGATGTCGCGGCCGCGACGCGCTCGATGAAGCTTCTCAACTCAGCCGCCGCGGACGAGATGATCGCCGCCGGCGTGGTCGCGGCTACAGACGTGACGGGCTTCGGGCTCCTCGGCCATCTTTCACAGATGCTGGGACGGGTTCTGGACGCGAGGCTTTCCCTTCCGGCGATCTCGTTCATTCAAGGCGCCGAGCGTTACGTCGGTGCGGGCATCCTGCCGGGGGGCAGCCGCCGTAACCGCGACGCCGGTGCCGGACAAGTCATCGCCCCCGAAGTTGCGGAGACGACTCTCGCCTTGTTGTTCGACGCTCAGACCTCAGGGGGCCTTCTCATCGCGGCGGAGCCGGGTCGCAGCACGACCCTCGTCGAGCGCTTGCGGGCTCGCGGCTACCCGGCAGCGGCCGTCATCGGAAGGATCGAGGCCGGGAGTGGGTTGATCCACGTTGAGGTCGATCGGTGACGGGCCCGATCCTGCGGACGAAGAGGAGAAAGAGGTCGATCAGGCGATGACGGCGGAACACGCGGGCGAGGCGCTCGAAAGCGAAGTGCTCGAGATCCCGAGCCCGCTAGCGGACGAGATGATCGAGCACTGCCGAGCCGGGCGTCCGAACGAAGCGTGCGGCATCATCGCCGGCGCGGGAGGACGACTGACCAAGGTCTTCAAGATGACGAACGCGGCGGCCAGTCCGGTGCGTTACTCCCTCGAACCCAAGGAACAACTCGCCGTCTACAACACCCTCGAGGACAATGGTTGGGAGCTTGCCGGCGTGTTCCACTCGCACACGCGCACCGAACCGCTGCCTTCACCGACGGATATCCGGTTGGCGAGCGAGGACGTGCCGTACGTCATCGTGTCCCTCGCGACCGACGATCCAGAGATCCGGGCGTGGCGGATCAGAAAGCGCACGTGGACCGACGAAGAGGGCGAAGTGGAGGAGGTCCCCGTTGTCGTCACGGACCTCTAATACCATCGACATCATGGACGAACGGAGGACAGGGTGGCTGTCGAAGTAAGGATCCCGACGGTCTTCAGGAAGTTCACTGAGGGCCAGTCGGTCGTCGAGCTCGAGCCGGGAACCATCGGCGACCTCATCTCGCAGCTCGAAGCGCGCTACCCCGGGCTGGGGGGGCAATTGCTGACCGAGGCCGGGGAGCTGCATCGTTTCGTCAACGTCTACGTCAACGACGAGGATTCTCGTTACCTCGACAAGCTCGATACGAAAGTCGTCGAGGGTGACACCGTCTCGCTGCTGCCGTCCGTTGCCGGAGGAAGCGACCTCTACCTGCGGTGAAGTACGGGTCGATCCTCGAGACGATCGGTCGCACCCCACTCGTCCGAGTAACCCATCTGAGCCCTGAGCCTTCGGTTCGGCTGTGGGTCAAGCTCGAAGGCGAGAACCCAACGGGTTCGGTCAAGGACCGCGTTGCCCTCGCCATGATCGACGCGGCGGAGGCGTCGGGTGAGCTCACCCACGACAAGACCATCCTCGAGCCGACCTCGGGCAACACGGGCATCGCGCTCGCGATGGTCGCCGCACTCCGCGGCTACCGGTTCACCGCCGTGATGCCCGACAACGCTAGCTCCGAGCGCGTTTCGCTCCTGCGCGCGTTCGGAGCCGAGATCGAGTTCTCCGAAGGCGCGAGGGGCACCAACGGCTCGGTCGTGCTGGCCCAGGAGCTCAGCAAAGACGAGCGCTACTTCATGCCCTTCCAATACGGCAACACCGCGAACCTCGAAGCCCACTACAACGGCACCGGCCCCGAGATCATCGAAGACCTTGCCGACGGCAATCTCAGGGCGTTCGTCGCCGGGCTCGGCACGGGCGGAACGTTGATGGGCGTGGGTAGGCGATTGAAGGAGCACGACCCGTCCATCAAGGTCATCGCCGCGGAACCGGAGCTGGGCGAGCTCGTGTACGGGCTGCGCTCTCTCGAGGACGGTTACATCCCACCGTTGTTCGATCCGGACGCACTCGACGGCAAGGTCAAGGTGAAGGCCAGGGAGTCCATCATCTGGACTCGCGTTCTCCTGCAGAAGGAAGGCATCTTCGCCGGCATCTCGAGCGGCGCCATCATCTGGGTGGCACAGCGCGCCGCCGAACGGATCGCCGCGGATGGCGGTGGCGACATCGTGTGCCTGCTTCCGGACGGGGGCTGGAAATACCTGTCGACGGAAGCTTGGACCCAAACCATCGATGTTGCCGAGTCCCAGGTGGAAGATGTGTTGTGGTGGTAGCCGCCGGGAGCGCGATCGGGATGTTCGACTCAGGGGTCGGCGGATTGACCGTGGCGCGTGCCGTCATCGATCTTCTGCCCCACGAAGACCTCATCTACTTCGGCGACACCGCGCGCTGTCCGTACGGCCCGCGCCCCGGCAAGGAGGTCCGCAAATTCGCGTTGGAGATCATGGATGCCCTCGTTCAGGAGGGCGTCAAGCTTCTTGTCGTCGCGTGCAACTCAGCCGCGTCCAACGCGCTCGAGGAAGCCCGTCACCGCTATGACGTACCCGTGATCAGCGTCATCGAGCCCGGCGTCCGGGCGGCTATCGCGACCACTCGCAATCGACGCATCGGCGTGATCGGCACCCACGCCACCGTGTCTTCTGGGGCCTACGACGATGCCGTAGAAGCAACGCGCTCCAACGTCAGGCTCTTCTCACAGGGGTGCCCGCGCCTCGTGGACTTCGTCGAGCGGGGCGACACCACGTCCGATGAGCTCTTGAGGGTCACCGAGACCTACCTGACGCCACTGATGGAAGAGGGCATAGACACGCTTATTTTGGGCTGCACGCATTACCCTCTACTCTCCGGGATCATCCAATACGTTGCGGGAGAGGATGTGATTCTGGTCTCGAGTGCTGAGGTGACGGCGAACGAGGTCTATTCAAAGTTGCGCACGGACGGCCTGCTCACGGCGAGCACCGAGCCCGGCGTCCATCGGTTCATCGCGTCGAGCGAGCAAGGGATCTCGAGCGAGCTCGGGCTTCGTTTCCTCGGTCCGGAGTTCGGTCGCGTCGAGCATCGACCGTGGGACCTCTTCCTTCCGACGGATAACGATGCCCTTGGCATCGCCGCCTCGGGGGGACGATCCGGCAAGCCGTCACTACCCCCCCGGACCCCCCTCGCATGAGTCTGACTGTCACGATCCTCGGCTGCTCGGGGATGTACGCGACCGCCACCCGCGCCGCGTCCGGGTATCTGCTAGAGCTGAACGACAAAAGGATTTGGCTCGACGCGGGGTCGGGGACGTGGCGCAACCTGCTCAGCCTTCACGACTACGTCAACATCGACGGGGTCATCCTCTCTCACCGCCATCCGGACCACACATCCGATGTCTTCCAGGCGTTCCACGCGCGCCATTACGGGGGGCGTGACCCGCTACCTCCGATCCCGCTGTGGGGACCGGAGGACACGCTGCATCGGATCGCTGCGTTCTCATATGACTTCGACAACTCGTTCGACCTGCGCGAGGTAAAGCCCGACGAGAAGCACGACATCGGCGGCGCGAGTTTCGAGTTCTTCGGTATGGCTCACATCTGCCCCACGGTCGGCGTACGGATAACCGATTCCGGCAAGGTGTTCGCCTATTCGGCAGACTCAGGACCCGCTGCCGACTTCGATACGCTCGCGCGTGACGCCGACGTCTTCGTGTGCGAAGCGACCTATCAGGACGCGGACGAGTTGTGGGAGGGCCACATGAGCGGCACCCAGGCCGGGCAGGCCGCGGCGTCGGCCGGAGCTCAGCGGTTGCTGTTGACCCACCTCACTCCTGGTTATGACGACGAAGTGACGCTCGCCCAAGCTCGTAACGCGGCGGGCGGCGTGGACGTGGAACTCGCCCACGACATGATGCGTATCGAGTTGAGCGCTTGACGCGACCAGACGGCCGTGCTCCGGGGGAGCTTCGCCCCGTTGCGATGACCCTCGACTTCATGCCCTACGCGGAGGGTTCGTGCTTGGTCGAGATGGGCGAGACCAAGGTCATCTGTACCGCCAGCATCGAAGACAGTGTTCCTCGCTGGATGCAAGGGCGTGGGAAAGGGTGGGTGACCGCCGAATACTCGATGCTCCCTCGCGCGACATCTGAGCGCGTCGGACGTGAAGTCAACAAGGGCAGGCCTTCCGGTCGCACGCAGGAGATCCAGCGGCTGATCGGGCGCTCGCTGCGCGCTGTGACGGACATGACGCTTCTCGGCGAGCGCACCGTGTGGTTGGACTGTGATGTCATCCGTGCCGATGGAGGCACGCGTACCGCCTCGATCACCGGCGCGTACGTGGCGCTTGCGGCGGCAACCATCAAGCTTCAAGAGGATGGAGTCCTGGCCGCGTCCCCGCTCGTCGACACTGTGTCTGCGATCAGCGTCGGGATAGTCGACGGCGTTCCCTGTCTCGACCTCAATTACATCGAGGATTCGACGGCGCAGGTCGACATGAACGTTGTCATGACCGGTGGGGGCCGCTTCGTAGAGGTGCAGGGCACCGCGGAGGGCCATGCGTTCGAGCGGACGGAGCTCGATCTCTTGATCGACCTCGCGGCCAAGGGGGTGGCCGAGCTCACCGCTCACCAGGAAGGAGCACTGGCCCCCCTTCGCAAGTGAAGGCGATCTTCGCGTCTCGTAATCCGCACAAGGCCGAGCAGGTCGCACTCCTCCTCCCCGATGTCGAGCTGATACCGCTCGACGCCGTCGCCCCTGACCTCGTGCTCGAAGAACCGTTCGACACCTTCGAGGCCAACGCTCTCGCCAAGGCGCGCACGGTCGCTGAAGCAACGGGGGTCCTCGCGATCGCCGACGATTCCGGTCTCGAGGTCGACGCACTGGGAGGCGCCCCCGGCGTGTTCTCAGCGCGGTACGCGGGAGAAGACGCGACCGATGCAGACAACAACGAACGCCTCATCGCGGCGTTGCAGGGGATGCCCTCCGACCGACGGACCTGCAGGTACAGGTGTGTGGCGGTCGCAGTTGCTCCCGACGGAGCTTCGATCGTCGCGTCGGGATCATGCGAGGGCGTCGTGATCGACGATCCGCGCGGCGACCTCGGCTTCGGCTACGACCCCCATGTGGTCCCGGAGGGGGAGACTCGCACCATGGCCGAGATCCCACTTGAGGAGAAGCTCGGTTTCAGCCATCGTGGCCGCGCGTTCTCGGCATTGGCGGAACGCTTGAAGGAGCTCGGCCGTGCCTGAGGGATGGAGCGAGCTAAACGATGCGATCACGGGGCTCGGGCGAGAGGAGGGCCCCACGCCGATCGAGGAGTCGGCTCTCGATCCGGACCCCATCCGTCAGTTCGCTCGATGGATGAGCGACGCCATCGAGGCGAAGTTGCACCTAGCAAACGCCATGACTCTCGCAACCGCGGATGCGCGTGGGATTCCCTCGGCGCGCATGGTGCTGTTGCGCGGCGTTGACGAGAACGGATTCGTCTTCTTCACGAATCACTCGAGTCGGAAGGGCGCCGACCTTGCGGTCAATCCTCACGCGGCCCTCGTCTTCTACTGGGGCGCGTTGCAGCGACAGGTGCGAGCCACGGGACCCGTCACGAAGGTCTCTCCTGAGGAGACCGAGGCCTACTGGCGGACTCGCCCTCGCGCGAGTCAGGTCGCGGCATGGGCTTCGCCCCAGAGCCAGACGATCCCGGATCGCGATGCGTTGCTTGCCGCGTTCGACGAGCAGGAGGCGCGCTGGGGCGAAGTGGATATCTCGGTGCCCGAGCACTGGGGCGGCTATCGGATGGTGCCCGTAGAGGTCGAGTTCTGGCAGGGGAGGCCGAACCGGCTCCACGACCGCTGGCTCTATCGGCCGACGGCTGCCTCGTGGTCGATCGAGCGCCTAGCTCCCTAGGGTCTCGAGCGCGGCCGTGTGGAGCAGGCCGTTGGTCGTCAGGCACGAGCCCTTCTTCGTCCACGAGCTGCCGTCGATATGGGTGAGCCGGCCTCCGGCTTCCGTCACGATGGGCTGAAGGGCCGCTACGTCCCACAGTGAGAGCTCTGGCTCGACCATGATCTCTGCCGCGCCGCGCGCCACGAGCATGTGTCCCCAGAAATCGCCGAGCCCCCGGGACCGCCACGACTTCCGGACGAGGTCCTCGAACGCGTCACGACGGGCTTCGTCGGGCCACAGCTTCAACCCACCGAAGAGGACGGTGGCGTGGGCAATGTCGTCGACGTTCGATACAGAGATCGCATCGTCGTTCATAAAGGCGCCCGACCCGAGCGCCCCCCGATAGGTCTCTCCCAGCGCGGGGGCATGCGCGGCCCCGACCACGCTCTCGCCATCGACCTGCAGGGCGACTAGCGTGCCCCAGATCGGGATGCCGGCGATGAAGTTGTTGGTCCCGTCGATGGGGTCGATCACCCAAGTCGGCGCGTCCGGCAGGGCGTCGCCACCCCCTGCCGCGGTTAGACCCTCTTCTTCGCCGAGGACGTTGTGGTCCGGGAAATCACGGGCGATCCGCAGGCGGATCTGGGCTTCGGCAGCCCAGTCGGCCTCGGTGACCCATGTCCCGTCGGCCTTGACTCGGGCGGCCGGGTCCTTGCGGAAGTGTCCGAGGGCGATTCGCCCTCCGAGGCGGGCGAGGTCCACCGCCGCCTCCACCTCCCGGCTCAGATCCCTCGGCGCGTCTCCCGTGCCCGTCATCTGCCGGAGGATAAGGGCCTAGGCTGACGGGCGGGCCCTGCGAGAGTGGCGGAACGGCAGACGCGCTGGCCTTAGGAGCCAGTGTCCTTTGGACGTGGGGGTTCGAATCCCCCCTCTCGCACTTGCTTTGTGCCGCTGTTGAGGGCCTTAACCTGCGCCTGCAGAGAGCCGAAATGATGCTTGGGGGGCCCGGCCGTGTGGCCTGCGTACTGCTTCCCTATGATTCGTATAGGAGCGGCGTAACCGGCGGCATGAGTCGTCGGTAGCGGCGCGGGGCGCGGGGGCCGTGGTGGACCAGATTCCAATCGTGGTGGTCGTCATGGGGAGCCAGAGATATGGCCTCCCCATCTACTCCGTGGGCGAGGTCGTCCGCATGGTGGCGGTGACCCCCCTTCCCGAGGCGTCGGAGATCGTGGACGGCGTCATCAACGTCCGGGGCAAAACCGTTCCCGTCGTGAACCTGAGCCGCCGGCTCGGCCTGCCGCCGCCGCCCTACGATCCCGACACGCACCTCCTGCTCCTCAATCACGGGGAGCAGTTGATGGCGGTTCCCGTGGACGACGTGCTGGGCGTCCGAACGCTTCCCTCGGCCTCGCTCATCCTCCCGGCCAATGTCGGCCCACATTCGGAGCTGCTGACGGGCGTCGCGGAGATGGGGGAGGAAAGTCTCCTGGTCCTCGACCCCGTCGCCCTGTTCACCGAGGAGACGCTTCATCATTTCGACGCCGGGTCGGCGCCGGCCACCGGTGGGCCAGTTCCCGCAGCAGAGCCGGAGATGTCTTTCCCGCTGGGCGATGAGTTGGCGCTCGAAAGCGGGCGGCCTCGGACGGACGCCGAAGCAGAAAGCGGGCGGCCTCGGACGGAACGCGAGGATGTGCAGTGACCGTCCAACACATGGATCTCACCGACAACGAGTACGAGCGCTTCCGCGATCTGCTCGCGGAACGCTCGGGTCTGTATTACCCGGAAGCTCGACGCAATGACCTTGCCCATGGCCTGGGCAAAGCCTTGAAGACATCTGGTTACTCGACGCTCGACGAGTACTACAACGCGCTGATGTCGATGCGCCGCGGCGCTGAGATGGATCGGCTCGTGAGCACTCTGACCGTCGGCGAGAGCTATTTCTTCCGGCAGATAAAGCACTTCGAGGCATTGAAGCGCCTGATCTTTCCGCAGCTGATCGCAGAACGCGCTCGTTCAAGCCGCAGGATCAGGATATGGAGCGCGGGATGCGCGGCTGGAGACGAGGCCTACTCGCTCGCGATCGCGCTGCGCCAGAGCCTGCCGAACATCGACACGTGGAACATCACCATCCTCGCGACCGACATCGACCAAGACTCGATCAAGCGCGCAAAGGCTGCGACATACAGTGAATGGTCCTTCCGTGAGATGGATCCCGCGGTGCGCGACCTCTACTTCCGTTTCGACGGCAAGCGGTGGGCGCTCAGTGAGGAGATCAAGAGGATGGTTGACTTCGACTATCTGAACCTGGTCGAAGACTCGTATCCCTCGTTGACGACGAATACGAACGCCATGGACGTCATCTTCTGCCGGAACGTGACGATCTACTTCTCGCAGGCGACCACAGCTAAGGTCCTGAAGAAGTTCTACAACGCGCTCGTGGACAAGGGGTGGCTGTTCGTCGGGGCCAGCGAGCCCAACCTCGTCAACTACCGCGAGTTCTCCGCAGTGAACTACGAAGGGACGATCATCTACAAGAAGGATGTCACCGCCGAGGTGCGCCCGTCGCCGTTCGCGGCGGCGCCGCCTCTCGTATCACCGTTCGCTCAGGCCTCGCCCACCGCGGATCTGGACGGTCGGCGGGCCCCCGCGCCCCCACCACCCCCGGAGGTTCCCGCCACGAGCGCGCCTCCCGCCGTCGCCCCCGTGCCCGCTCCCGCGGCCGAAGCCCCCGCGTCGATGCTGCCGACGGAGTTTCCGGGCTACGACGAGGCTTTGGCGAAGCTCCAGGATGGCGATACCGAGGGCGCACTGACGAGCCTCTACGCGCAGATCGACATGACGCCCGACCACGGAGCGTCGTTCGCGCTTCTTGCCAAGACCTATGCCAACCAGGGCCAGTTGGAACAGGCCCAACACTGGTGCGAGCGAGCGATCCAGGAAGACAAGTTCCTCGCGGAGGCTCACTACACACTTGCGCTCATCTATGAGGAGCAAGGGATGAGGGACAAGGCGACGGAGAGCTTGCGCAAGACGCTCTTCCTCGACCGTGAGCACGTCCTCGCCCACTACGTGCTCGGCACGCTCTACCGCCAAGGGGGAAACAACGAGATGGCCAAGAAGGCGTGGGACAACGCCACTCGGATCCTGAATAGACGTCCGCCGAACGAGGTCGTGCCCGACTCCGACGGAGTCACGACAAGCAGGCTCCTTCACGTTATCGAGGCTCAGATGACCGAAGGGGTGCGTTGATGGCATTGCGTCCCTCCGACGAGGCCGCCGCGGAGCTCCTTCAGCAGCGCGCCCGAACCCTCGCGAAGCTCCCAGCGAGCGAAGTGGTCACCGAGTCGGTCCTCGCCGTCTGCTTCTCACTAGGCGACCACAAATACGGGATCGACGCGAAGTTCGTCAAAGAGATCCGGATGCTCGAGAGCCTCACGCCCGTTCCGTGCACGCCTGAATTTGTGGCGGGGATCGTCAACATCCGAGGAGCGCTTTACTCGCTCATCGATCTGAGGCGCTTTATGGAGGTCACGCCGCGCGGCGTGACCGATCTCACCCAGATCATCATCGTCGCGGCGTCGGACCTCGAGGTGGGTGTGCTCGCCGACCGCGTCTCGGGGATGAATGCCATCCCGCAGACGGCGATCAAGCCGCCGCTGCCGAACGACGAGAACGTGGCGCGTGAGTTCATTCACGGGGTGACACCCGATCTGACCGTTCTGCTCAACATCGAAAAGCTGTTCTCGCATCCCGGAATGATCGTTTATGAGGAGGTCAAGAAGTGAAGCTAAACGTCGGTACGAAGATCATCGCTGGAGTAGTAGCAGTGCTCTTGCTGGCCATATTCGTCGCCTGGGCGGGTCTCACCGCGGCGACAAGGATCCACGACCAAGAGGTCGCCATCCTCGACAGGCAGGCCGACGCCGAGCGCGTCGACGAGGTCCGGAGCCAGATTCAGGAGATAAGAGGTCTTGTCCTTTCGCACGTCTTGGCAACAACGCGTGAGGAAAAGGCCGAGCTCGAGGCGAAGATCGCAGAGCGGAACGACTCGGTGAGAGGCGGGTTCGACACGATGGAGGAGACGTTCCTCTCGTCGAACGAGAACGAGCAGCGCGACCTGAAGGTGGCCTTCGAGCAATACATGCTCATCGTCAATCGACAGACGATCCCCGCGAGCCAGGATTCGAAGACGGAGGATGCCAAGGCCATCGCATACGGACCTGCAGATGACAAGTTCGATGAGGTCGTCGCGACTCTTGGGAGGCTGCGAGCTCTATTGCGCAGTCAGGCCCAGCTCGATGTCGCGGAGAGCGCCGACCGTCTTGCGTCGAGCCGCAGGCTGATCCTAGGGACGCTCCTTGCCGCAATCATCCTTGGTCTCGCGGTAGCGATCCTTCTCGCTCGGCGGATCGCCGGTAGCATCAGGCGCTACGTGGCGTTCGCCGAGAAGGTCGGAAGGGGAGACCTCACCGTGCGCCTCGATCCGCTCGCGAACGACGACCTCGGGCGCCTTGGCGCTGCCCTCAACGCGATGGTCGAGAAGTTGACCGAGCTGACGACTCAGGTGCGCGAGGGGATCTCGAGCCTCACTGCGGCGGCTTCGGAGATCGTCGCTGCAAGCACTCAGCAGACCGCGACGGCGAGCGAACAGTCCGCGGCCGTCAGTCAGACCGTTGCGACGGTCACCGAGATGACCGCCGCAACCGAGCAGGCGGCCGGATTCGCGCGCGAGATGGCGGGCGCGACGGAGAACAGCGCCAAGTCCGCCGAGTACGGTCTTAGTGCGGTCTCCAACACGATGGCCGGAGTCAAGGACATCCGGAATCGGTTCCAGTCGCTCGCCGAGATGATCCACGGACTCTCCGAGCAGACGAAGGCCATCGGAGAGATCACCACCACGGTTAACGATCTCGCGGACCAGTCGAACCTTCTGGCGTTGAACGCTGCTATCGAGGCAGCTCGCGCCGGGGAGGCAGGTAAGGGGTTCTCGGTTGTCGCCGGCGAGGTCCGCAATCTCGCCGAGCAGTCGCGCGCTGCAACCTCTCAGGTCAAGCTGATCCTTTCGCACATCGAAGACGCCGTCGAAGCCGGGGTTGCTTCAACCGAAGAGGCTCAGACCGGTGTCGAGGCGGGTGTCTCGGTCGTCAACAAGGCGGGCGAGATCATCGGTCAGCTCGGAGATGCGGTCCGGCAGGCGGTGAATGCGGCTCAGCAGATCGCGGCGTCGGTCGAACAGCAGGGGATAGCGATCGAGCAGATCAAGAGAGCGATGGAAGACATCAACGAGAGCACGGTCCAATCGGTGTCCGGCGCGCAGCAGACGCAACATGCCGCAGAGAACATCAACGAGCTCGTACGGAAGATGGAAGAGGTCACGGAGCAATATCACCTGAATGGTGAGGCGCAGACCTTCGCCGAGTCTCACTGAGCACGGCAGCGGGATCTACTAGGGAGTAGAGATGCAAGACGAGCAGCTGATGACCCAGCTACTGGACGTGTTCCGCGATGAAGCGCGCGAACATGTTCAGAACGCGGGCCGGATGCTGCTCGAGCTCGAGAAGAAGCAGCCCACAGACCCCGAGTTCCCGGAATTGCTCGCGGAGACTTTCCGCGCGATGCACAGCCTCAAGGGTGCGGCTCGCGTTGTGAACCTGCCGGAAATCGCCGACACGAGTCACAGGATGGAGTCGGTCCTCAACGCGGCTCGCTCGGGCGACCTTCACCTGACGCAGGAACATTTCGACCTGCTGCTCAACGCGCTCGATGAGTTGGACAATCTCATCAACGCGGCCCTCGGCGGCCCGACCCCCGACAAGGACTATTCGGAGCTCCATGGCCGGCTCGAGGCTGCCCTTGAGCTGCAAGAGCTTGCAACCGACGGCCGCAGCGAGCTTCCGATCCAGCAGATCACCGAGACCGATGTCCCGGAACCGGAAGCGCCAACGGGTGCGCCGGACGAGAGCATCAGGGTCGCGGCGTCCAAGCTCGACGTGTTGCTCGCTCAAGCCGGCGAGCTTCTCACCGCAAAGATCGGCGTCGATCAGCGCAGTAAGGAGCTGAAGGAGCTGGCGCTGCTCGGCGAGGAGCGTGCGCGCACGTGGCGCCGCGCGGTCACGGAGCTCGAAAAACTGTTCGCCGGCGCGACTCCGGAGGACTCGGTCGTGCTGACACGCGTTAGCGACGCACTCGAGGAGCTGAGCGACCTCACCGAGCGTATCGAGACTGTCGCCCAAGATCTGTCGGCCGACAGGTCGAGGATCGCTCTCGTCACCTCGGATCTGCAGGACGAGATCCGGCGTCTCCGGATGCTGCCGATCTCGATGATCTTCGACTCGCTTCCCAGGCTCGTGCGCGACCTAGCGCGCCGCGAGGGAAAGCTCATCGACTTTGTGATGGGTGGCGCCGACACCGAGGTCGACAAGCGAATTATGGAGGGCATCAAGGATCCCCTGATCCACTTAGTCAATAACGCGATAGACCACGGGCTCGAGACTCCGAACGTTCGCTTGGCGGCGGGAAAACCGGAAACCGGATCCCTGGAGCTGACGGCGCGGATGCGGGGGAACGAGTTCATCCTGAAGGTTGTCGACGACGGCGCGGGCATCGACGTTCACAAGGTGCGGGATGCCGCGCTCGCCAAAGGTCTTCTGCGACCGGAGGAGATCGCCGATGCGCCCCACGAGGACCAGCTCAATCTGATCTTCAGATCCGGGCTTTCGACGAGCTCGTCCGTGACGGACATCTCCGGGCGCGGCGTCGGTCTGGATGTAGTCCGAGAGAACATCGAGAAGCTGGGCGGCAGGCTCGAGGTCAAGACACAGGTCGGACGTGGGACGACCTTCCGGATGATCCTCCCGGTGTCGCTCGCTACAGCGGAGGGCCTCTTGCTGCGCGCTGGTGGTCAACGACTCGCGATGCCCATCACTGCCGTGACGAGGATCCTGCGTGGTCGCCGCAGCGAAGTTCACAGCATCGAGGGCAAGCCCGCCCTCATCGTCAACGACGAGCCCCTTGCCGTAGTGCGTCTTACGGATCTGCTCGAGATCCCCGGGGCGGCCGAAGATCTTCCTCACGATTTCCCGGTGTTGCTGCTGAGCACCGTCACGAAGACAGTGGCTTTGGTCGTCGATCAGATCGAGGGCCGACAAGAGATGGTCGTCAAGGCTCTTGGCAAGCAGCTGGCCCGTGTGCGCAACCTCGTGGGTGCGACGGTTCTCGGCTCGGGTGAGGTCGTCATGGTGCTCAATCCGCTCGACCTGCTCAAGACGGCCACCAACGACCGGCGCTCGCGCGTTGTTCATGCCTCTTGGGCGGAGCAGGAAGAAGCGGAGAAGAAGACGATCCTCGTCGCAGACGACTCGATCACGACGCGTAACCTCGAGCGCATGACGCTTGAATCTGCCGGCTACGCCGTCAAGACAGCCCCCGACGGTCAGCAGGCGTGGCGGATGCTTCAGACAGATCGCTTCGATCTCGTCGTGACGGACCTGAATATGCCCCATCTGAACGGTCTCGACCTCATCAGGCGCATCAAGGGAAATGCACGGACACAGAACGTTCCGGTCATACTTCTCACGTCGATGGGGTCGGCAGAGGACATCGCGCGCGGCATGGAAGTCGGTGCCGATGGTTACATCGTGAAGAGCGCCTTCGACAGAGAAACCATCATTTCGACGGTCGGACAATTGATATGACTGAGTCAGAGAAGGCGCTCGTCCTCCTCGTGGAGGACAGCCCCACCCAAGCCCTTCGGACGCGCTCGGTCCTTACTTCGGGTGGATTCGACGTCGAGGTGTGCGGTACCGGCGAAGAGGGCCTCGAGATGGCTGCTAAGAAGCAGCCCGACCTCATCTTGCTCGATATGAACCTCCCCGATATCGACGGGAGACAGGTCGCTAACCGTCTGAAGTCGGACCCGACGTGCGCGGGCATCCCGATCATCTTCTTGACGGGTGTGTTCCGCGAGGTCGCAGACCTCATCACGGCGCTCGAGGAAGGCGGTGACGATTACCTCGTCAAGCCCGTTGAGGACGGCGAGCTCCTGGCGCGTGTCAAGGCGAGTGTGCGGGCGAAGAAGGTGCAGAGGGCGCTCGGTCAACTGGTTCGCATCCTGCTGTCGGTGAACCAGGTCGGGAACCAGATCGCCGGCATCCTCGACCGGGCGATGCTGCTCGACTCTCTCGTGAAACTCGTCCGCGAGAGCTTCGACTACTCCCTTGTCAATCTCTACTCGATCAAGAACGATCACCTGGTGCTCGAGGCCTTTGCAGGCCCCGGCGAGGACGCTGCCGATAGCGTCAAGCCGCCGCTGAGTTTGGACGGCGATTCACTCATCGCTCAGGCCGCGCGCCAACAAGAACCGGTGCATTGGGGACCAACGGGTGAGGGATCGTTCACTCCATCGGTTCCCGGCATGAAGGCTGCTCTCGCGGTGCCGTTCAGGTCTGTGGGGGAGATCAAGGGCGTGATCGAGGTCCTGAATACAGGTGCGTCGATCACCGAGCACGATCGCCTCGCGCTTCTGACGCTGGCGGACCTTCTGGGCATGGCGATCCACAATGCTCACCTCTACCGCGAGATGGAAGAGCTCGCGATGTTCGACGGGCTGACGGGATTGCCGAACAGGCGCTCCATCATGTCGAACATCGAGATCGAATTCGAGAGAGCGCGTCGCTATCAACGGAGCCTCACCGTGCTGAGCGTGGACATCGATACCTTCAAGCTCATCAACGACACGCACGGGCATCTGAGCGGCGACAAGGCGCTTGTCGCCGTGGCCGATGCGATAAGGGAAGCAACACGACGCGTTGACCTCAGCGGCCGCATCGGCGGTGATGAGTTCATCGTGGTGCTTCCTGAGACTGATCAGGAACGTGCTCTCGTCGTTGCCGAGCGCATCAGGAAGCTGTGCGCCCGACTTCAGCTCGACAACGGTAAGGGCGAGACATTCCGCGTAAGTATCAGTGTCGGAATAGCGAGTCTTCCCGAAACCGAAGCAGAAAACGTCACGGACCTTCTAGCTGCCGTCGACCAAGCGCTGTATCGCGCGAAGGAAGACGGTCGGAACAGGATCAGCGTTTGATGGAGTCGGCGACTCTTCCCGCGTCGGAAGGCAAGAAGCTCATCAGGGTGCTCATCGTGGAGGACTCTCTTACCGAGCGCGCATTCCTGAAGAGCATCCTCGAGTCGGATCCCGACATCGAGGTCATCGGCGTCGCCGGCAACGGCAACGAGGCCGTGACCGCAGCGGCCGAGCTGCAACCCGATTTAGTGACGATGGATATCCAGCTCCCCGGGATGAACGGGATCGAGGCAACCCGCCGGATCATGCAGGAGTCCCCCACGCGGATCGTGATCTTCTCGCGCGGTGTAGACCTCGGGGGTGAGGACGGCGCGTTCCACGCCCTGAACGCGGGAGCGCTCGATGTCCTCGAGAAGCCGACGGGCATGGGGATCGGCCAGCTCACCAAACTGCGCGAGCAGTTGATCCACACCATCAAACTGATGTCGGTTGTCAAAGTCGTCCGCAGGCGACCACCGCGCGAGCCCCGAGCGGAGGCAGCCCCCCCTGCGGCGAAGCCTTCGCCGATGCCGCCGACAGGTCGTGTGTCGATGGTCGCGATCGGGGCATCCACCGGTGGGCCTGCGGCACTGAACACGATCCTTTCGGGTCTTCCCGCCGATTTTCCCGTCCCCGTCATCGTCGTTCAGCACATCTCTACAGGGTTCACAGCGAACATGGTCGACTGGCTGCGTAAGCAGTGCGCTCTGCCCATCCACATCGCCCATGCGCATCAGCGAATGCAGCCCGGACAGGTGTACTTCGCGCCCGAAGACATCCACCTGGTAGTGACCTCTCGCCACACCCTCGGCTTCCGTCACGGACCCTTGGTTAGCGCGGTGCGCCCTTCCGCGACCGTGCTGTTCCGCTCCATCGCCCGCATCTACGGGGCCGACGCAGGGGGCGTGCTCCTGACGGGCATCGGCGACGATGGTGCGATCGGACTGAAGGCGATGCATGAGGCTGGCGCGCCGACGATCGGTCAGGATGAGGCCACGAGCGTTGTGTACGGGATGCCGAAGGCCGCTGCCGAGTTGGGGGCCGTGGATGCCGTCCTCCCGATCGATGAGATCGCCCCCGCGATCGTGAAGCTTGCGGCGGTTCCCGGCTGACGCCATGAGCAACCCAAGAGACGCCTCGCACGTCCAGGAGCTCCTCGAGCGATTCGTCGATGTCCTATGGATCCGCGAGGTCCCCGAGCTCCTGCAGCAGGTGCTCGAGCTCTCCCTGTTCGCCTCGTTCGGCGACAAGGGCGCGGTCTGGCTCGATCGGCGCGGTGAGCGAGTCGGACTCGAGGCTGCGGGTATCGAGGAGACCGAGATCGAGCCGTTGAAGGCCGACGGATCGCGTGCCTCACATGTGCTTATCTCCCATATCGAGACCGACGGTGAGCTCGCCGGTGGGATCTGCGTCGTCCGCGATGCGGGGCACCCTCCGTTCGACGAGCTCGATCGGGGATTGGTGAGTGCGCTCGCACTTCAGGTGAGCAGCGCTCTCTCGACGATCGATCTGCTCGAGAACAGGAACAAGGATGACGAGCGCCTTACCGAGGCGAACTTCAGCTTCCTCGCGCGGCATTCCTCAGAGATGACGACACTGCTAGATGAGGGCGGCATCGTCCGGTATTGCGGCCTTTCGGTCGAGAAGATCCTCGGGTACAAGCCGGGATCCCTCATCGGTTCCGATGCCCTCGAACTAGTACACCCCGACGATCGATCGACGGTGCGTGCCATCTTCAAGAAGGCGATGCAGGAATCGGGGACGGCGGCGTTCGAATGCCGGGTGCGTCATTCCGATGGCTATTGGCTGCACACGGATTCGAGCCTCAACAGTCTGTTGGATGACCCCGAAGTGGGAGGGGTCCTGTTCAATACCCGGGATGCGACGGAGCGCAAGGCGTTGGAGGAGGAGCTTGCGCACGCGGCCCTCCACGATCCGCTGACTGCACTTCCCAACCGAGGCTTGTTCCGGGACAGGGTTGAGCACGCCCTTGCTCGCGCCGAGCGACATGACCGGCCCGTCGGGGTGCTCTTCATCGATCTGGATGACTTCAAGAAGATCAACGACAGTGACGGCCATGCCAAGGGTGACCTCCTGCTGTCCGCCGTCGCGGAGAGACTTCGAGACAACCTGCGAGGGCCCGACACTGCAGCGCGCCTCGGTGGCGACGAATTCGCTCTACTGCTGGAGGACATTCGCCAGCGCGACGACGCGCTGTTGGTCGCAGACCGTATCCAGCAGTCGATGGAGGACCCGTTCTATCTCGACGATCTGGAGCTCGAGGTCCGCGCAAGTATCGGCGTCGCAGTCGGGACGCCACGAGAGCACAATGCAGACGATCTCATCCGCGACGCCGACGTCGCGATGTTCACTGCGAAATCACGCGGCAAGGCTCAATCGGTCGTTTTCGAGCAGAGCATGCATGAGAACCTCCTCGAGCGTGTGGGCCTCGAGACCGACCTCCGTCGGGCGGCGCAGAACGGTGAGTTCGTCGTCTATTACCAACCAACGGTTCGCCTTGCGACCGGTGCGATCGCCGGCATGGAGGCCCTCGTGCGCTGGCAACATCCGCGCCGGGGGCTGGTTCCTCCGGGCGACTTCATCCCACTCGCCGAGGAAACAGGCTTGATCGTGGGGATAGGCCGCTTCGTTTTGGGAGAGGCATGCCGGCAGGCTCGCGAATGGCAGCTGCGGTTCCCCGACAACCCCTTCTCGATAGCAGTCAATCTCTCCGCCCGACAGCTTCAGCATCAAGGTTTGCTCCAGGAAGTCATCGACGCGCTCGAGAGCTCCGCGCTCCCACCCGAGAGCCTCGTTCTCGAGATCACCGAGAGCGTGCTGATGGAGCACACCGAGGAGGTCGTCGCAACCCTCCACAGCCTGAAGGATCTCGGTGTTCGCCTCGCGATCGACGACTTCGGGACCGGGTATTCATCCCTTTCGTACCTTCAGAAGCTGCCGGTCGACATCCTCAAGATCGACCGGTCCTTCGTCTCGGGTCTTTCGACAGGTTCACAGGAGCTGGCGGTAACCCGTGCGATCATCGAGCTCGGCCAGAGTCTCGAGCTTCAGACACTTGCTGAGGGAATCGAGCTCGCCGAGCAGCTGATGCACCTCAAGAGCCTTCACTGCGACATGTGTCAGGGTTTCTATTTCGCGAAGCCATTGGAGACGACCGCCATGGAGGCTCTGCTGACCTCCGCCGCCTCAGGCGAGTCATGGGGTGGAGCGATGGAGCTGGAGACCCAGGCCACGGAGCTGCCCGCGTCGTAACGGGTGGCGCAACCGGGTGGCGCCGGAATGGTCACTACGCGCTATTCAGCGCGCCGGAGGTTTCACATTTACTGCCCACATGGTGATTCGGGCGCTGCCGGACCGCGTGGAACTTCACGCCCTGGGGATAGGGCGCTTGTTCGCGTTGGTGCGGGATGCCGTCGTCGTGGTGGAAGGAGAGACCGGAACGATCCATCATTGGAATCCCGCCGCCACTGAGATCCTTGGACACACCGAGGACGATGTCGTCGGGTTGCCGTTCAGCTCCCTCGTCGACGTGGCGATCCCCATGCCCGAACCGAGCCGGCTTCCGAGGTCCCCTCTGCCTCCGCCCGCGTCCGCATCTGTCGTCGAGGTAACGGCCCGGTGCAAGGATGGATCGGAGGTCGCCCTCGAAGCGTCCGTCACCCAACTCGAGAGCGACGGGACCACTTCGGAGAGCTACGTCGTCGTGATGTTTCGTGACGTCACCCAACAGGTCGCACATCGGTTGAAGCTTGCCGACGCCGAGAGGTTGCTGGCCCACCAAACATTGCACGACGCGCTGACGGGGCTGCCGAACCGGACGCTATTTAAGTCCGAGATCGAGCGGGCGCTGACGAGGCGGAAGTCGGAGGGTGGCCAGCTGTCGGTCATCATGGTCGATCTCGACGATTTCAAGACCGTGAACGACAGCCTGACGCATGTCGTAGGGGACCTCCTGTTGGTGTCCGTCGCTCGGCGCCTGCAGAAATGCCTGAGGCAGACGGATCATCTGGCCAGGATCGGCGGTGATGAGTTCGGGGTGCTCCTCGGCAATGGCGCCAGCGCTCACGACGGACCTCTTATCGCCCAGCGCATCATCGAGTCGCTGTACGAGCCGGTCGTCCTGGAGGGCAAAGAGGTCTACATCCGCGGAAGCGTCGGGCTGTGCACCGTAGAGCCCTACCAGGATGATGCCGATGACATCATCCGGAAGGCCGAGGTGGCCATGTACGGCGCCAAGAAGGCCGGCAAGGGCGGCTACGAGATCTTCGAGCCCGGGATGTACGCGTCGGTCTTGCGTCGCCTGGAGCTGAGGGGCGGACTCGGCAGGGTGCTGGAGCGTGACGAGTTGCGCTTGCACTTCCAACCGATCGTGTCGCTGGCAGATAAGTGCATCCTCGGAGCGGAGGCCTTGATCCGGTGGGAGCACCCGGACCTTGGACTCCTCGCGCCGGCCCACTTCATCTCGATCGCCGAAGAGAGCGGTCTGAGCGTGCCGATCGGGGACTGGGTTCTGCGCCGCGCATGTCTGGAAGCCGCCCGGTGGGAAGCGCCCAACCACGAGAATTTCATCACCGTGAACCTTTCGGGGCGGCAACTGACCTCTGAGTTGCTGCTCGGCCAGGTCAAAGACGCTCTCACACGATCGGGGCTGACACCGAGCCGACTGGTCCTTGAGATCACCGAGAGTGCCCTTATGGCCGATACCGACGCCAGCATCGAGATGCTTGCGGCTCTCAAATCACTGGGCGTCAAGCTAGCCATCGACGATTTCGGAACCGGTTACTCATCGCTCAGCTATCTGCGCAGGTTCCCCATCGACATCCTCAAGATCGATAAATCCTTCGTGAGCCCGGTCACGCGGGGCGCAGAGGACGCGGCTCTCGCGAGCGCGGTCGTGAAGTTGGGGCGCTCGCTCAAGATGGACGTCATCGCGGAAGGCATCGAAACCGAGAATCAATCGGTCGAGTTACGTGCGATGGGCTGCCCGATGGGGCAGGGGTTCCTCTTCGCCCGCCCGCTTACCCCTCCCCAGATGAAGGGCTACCTCGCCGCGTCGGTGCCCGTTTCGCTAGAGACCGATCGCGATCGACGTCAGCTCGTTCGGCTTGATGAGGTAGATCTCGGGCCATTGCGCCCGGATCAGTCCGTTCGTCTCGAACTCGGAGAGGATGAAGCTGACATCCTCCGCGGTGCCTCCGGCCATCATGGCGACATCCTCGAGTGACAATCGGAGTGTCTGGGCGGGGGCCTCTGGCGTTCCCGCCGCTCGAGCCACTGCCGTCAGCCTCTTAGCCACTCGTTGACGGAGGTCTAGGAACAGCATGTCTTCGGCGACATCGTCGTCGTCCATGAGGTAGGGGGCCATCATCTTTGCGATCTCGATCGCGACCGCAGGCTCCGACTTGAAGATCTCTATGAATACCCCGCGCTCGATCGACCACGCCCTGGTCGGCTCCACCGCCGCAGCGCTCGCGGTCCTTCGATGTCCGGCGAGGACGCCCATCTCTCCGAGGATCTCGCCCGAGCGCAACATTCGTAGGTCTTCCCGCTCGCCGTCGGGGCCCGATGCGTAGATCTGCACTGCGCCCGCTTCGATGACGTACACCTCGGTGGGCAGGTCCCTCTGTTTGAAGATCGTGTCTCCGGCTTCATAGTCGATGACCGTCGCGGCTTGGGCGAGGCGCATGAGGGCACGTTTGGAGGCCACGCTGAGGAAAGGGCTGTTCGCCAGGGCATTGACGACCGCATCGCGCTCGCCGGGTGTCCCATCCACACTCATCTCCCTATAATCCCTCACAAGCAAGCCCGAGACGTTTATGCAAAACCTTCCAAGCGGCACGGTCACCTTCTTCTTCAGTGACATAGAGGGCTCGACACAGCTTCTCCAGGCGCTTGGAGAGGCTTATACCGAAGTACTCGAAGGCCACGCCGCCATCATCCGCGATGTCTTGAAAAGTCATAGGGGCCTCGAAATAGCCACCGAGGGCGACTCCTTCTTCGTCGTCTTCGAGGGTGCTCCGCAAGCGGTTGCAGCCGCCGTCGAGATCCAGCGCGGACTGGCCGCGCGCCGGTGGCCCGGTGACCGCGAGGTCCGGGTCCGTATCGGTCTCCACACGGGGGAGGCAAGACTCCTCGGCGACAACTATGGCGGCCTCGATGTGCATCGAGCGGCGCGGATAGCGGCATCCGGCCATGGTGGCCAGGTCGTCCTTTCGGATTCCACGCGCACCCTCGTAGAGCACGATCTTCCGGCGGGAGTAACGCTGCGCGATCTCGGATCCCATCGACTGAAAGACCTCGAGCTCCCAGAGCACTTATGGCAATTCGATGTCGACGGAATGAGGACCGAATGGCCTGCGCTCCGCTCGGTCCAAGGACGGCCGAACAACCTCCCCTTGGACCTGACCAGTTTCGTAGGGAGGGAGAAGGAGCTCGTCCAGATCGCGGATCTGTTGCGCGAGGCGAGGTTGCTCACCCTTACGGGCCCGGGCGGGACCGGCAAGACCAGGCTGAGCTTGCGAGCTGCAGCAGACGCTCTGGCGGTATTCGACGACGGGGTTTTCTTCGTGCCCCTTGCGACGATCGAAGACCCCGATCTCGTTCCCACGACCATGGCAGGGGCCCTCGGTCTCGCCGAAGAGCAGGGACGACCGATCTCGGAAACGCTCAAGGTCCATATCGAGCACAAGCAGATGCTTCTCGTTCTCGACAACCTCGAGCAGATCCTCGGCATAGCGCCGTTCATCTCGGAACTTCTTCGATCGTCGTCGGGCCTCAAGATCATCACTTCGAGTCGCGCTCCGCTCAGGATCAGTGGTGAGCAGGAGTTCCCGGTCCCGCCACTCGTCCTTCCGGACGCTTCAGCATCACTCTCAGCGGAGGATGCTTTGGGCTACGAATCGGTGGCTCTGTTCGTCCAGCGAGCGTCATCGCTGCGCCCCGGCTTCGTGCTCGATGAGAGCAACGCCGCGGCCATCGCCGGGATCGCGGTTCGGCTCGACGGGTTGCCCCTCGCCATAGAGCTGGCGGCCGCCCGAGTCCGTGTCATGTCGGTGCAGGAGATCTTGAAGCGCCTGGAGGCATGCTTCGACATCCTCACCGGCGGGGGACGTGATCTGCCGGCACGCCAGCAGACGCTGCGCGGCGCGATCGACTGGAGCTACGACCTCTTAGGCGAGCCCGAACGGGCATTGTTCAGACGGCTGTCGATCTTCGTTGGAGGTTGGACGCTGGAGGCGGCGCAGGAGATCTGCGATCCCGACGGTGACCTTGGCGTGGACGTCCTCTCAGGGATCGAGTCTCTCGTGGACAACAGTCTCGTCCGAACGACAGAGGCCGCCGATGGGGGCACGCGCTTCAGGATGCTGGTCGTGATCCGTGAGTACGGCCTGATGAGACTGCGTGAATCCGGCGAGGAGGAAAGCGCACGTGCTCGCCACCGCGACTACTTCATCTCTCTGACCGAAGCCGCCGAGGAACGATTGACCGGCGACCCGCTGTTGCTCGATCGCCTCGAGGAAGAGCACGACAACCTGCGATCCATCCTGAAGGCATCTGTCACCGGCGGGGATGCGATCCCTGGATTGCGAATCGCGGCAACGATCTGGAGGTTCTGGCAGATCCGCAGCCATTTGCGCGAGGGACGAGCGTGGCTGGCAGACCTTTTCGCGCTCGCCTCGGCGTCGATGAGGGATGGGGCCAGAGCCAAGGCGCTGAGCGGCGCCGGGGCACTCGCGTACTGGGAAGGTGACTACTCCACATCCCGCAGCTTCTACGAAGAAAGCCTCGCGATCTTCGAGGAGCTGGACGATCCACGCGGGATCGCCGACCAGACGTACGCGTTCGGGTTCCTCGAGTTGATCGCGCATAACGATCAAGCGGCGGTTGAGATCTTCCGCGCGAGCAAGATCTTGTACGAGCAGGTCGGGGATGTAACGGGGCAAGCGAACGCCACATGGGGCGAGGGCTGGGCCGCGATGCTGATGCGCGATGACGACCGCGCGTTCTCATTGGGCCAGGAAAGCCTCGAGGCCTACCGGGCCCTCGATCACAAGTGGGGGATGGGCAGTTCGCTGTGGATCCTGGGACGGGTCGCCCGCGAAGCCGATCGCCTCGATGAGGCACGTGCCTATTGGATCGAAGCCCTTGACCTCCTCGCCGGACTGAATGACGCCTCCTCGATCGCAAGCTGCTGCGCCGATCTTGCGATCGTCGCTCTGAAGGAAGGGCTCCCCGAGCGCGCCGTGAAACTTGGTGGCGCCGCGGCGGGCATCACGTCGCGTATCGGCTTCCGAGCACCTCCCGAGATCGTGCGTCAAGAAGATCCGCGCGGCCTGGCTGAGGGCCGGTTGTCGAAGCAGGAAGTTGACGCCGCGTGGCGCGAGGGATTCGAGATGTCTCTCGATGAAGCCGTCGCGTTCATGCGCAAGGATGAGCGCGCTACCCAGACGTAACCAGGGGCTGGGCGAGAAGCCAGAGCGTCGTCACGGTTAGTACCGACATCAATGCCGTCAGCGCGTACTGACTCTTGATCGCGTCGGAATGGGTGGCGGTCGTTGCGATCGCGATCCGGTGGGCGGCAAGTACGGCGAGGATATGTCCGCCGATGATGAACGCGATCTCGAGGAACCACACCAACTTTGGGGACGCGGCATACCCGGCGAACGGCTCCGCGGCCCCGATGAGGTCGGCGGTCGCGTCGATGAGGCCTGGGATGCCAACGATGAGCAACGAGGTGTTGTGTGCCATCACATACGCCACGCCAACGGGGATGAGCGAGGGAGCAAGGCGCCTGGCGAGCTCCATCGCTGAGCCCCCATCGGGCACCCACCGCTGGGCGATCAAGACGGTCCCGAGGAAAAGACCCGCGAAGGGCAGTGTGAAGAGCGCAAGGGCGAACGTATCGCGCACGACCACGTTGATCGCGTCGAGTCCGAGGTTATGGATGAGGTCTCCCCACATCACGGTCTCGCGGATGTTGTCGAGCGTTGTCGAGGCGAGCAAGACGAACAGCGCAGCCGTCTCGTCGACACGCATGGGTTCCTCCGGCACGAGCTCTCGTAGAGGACCTTTGTAGTAGATCCCGTCGTCTCGCAGCGCGAGCGGCGCACATCGACCTGCGAAGCCGAAGAGGATCCGGAACGGGTCCGCCCAGCGGTACTCCGTCCCGAAGAGCGAGCGGATCGCGAATGAGTAGACGGTGTAGGTCACCAGCGCGATGAGTACGCCTCGTCCCTCGAAGCCGACGCCCGACACGAGCTCGAACCAGAACAGCGCATAGATCGTGAGCGGCCCAAGCCACGCCCCCGGCTGACGAGTCGTCTCGTCGCCCGGCAGCCGCCAGGCCGCGTCGGCCGCGGCCCAGGGGTCGCCGGCCTCCCATACGCCGTCTGCGATGCACGACAGGGCCGTCACCCCGACCACGAGCGCCACCCAGAAGAGCATCGTGGGCAGGGTGAAGCCCCGCCCGGGATCGACGATGGCGGACGCGACGCAGAGGACGAGGCCCGCGACTCCGACGACCAGGAGGGCTACCGAGGCCCCACGCGCCCCCCTTCCGCCTGCGAGCCGGCGTTCAGGCCGAAGAGGGCCCGGCTCGGGCCTCAGCGCGCGGATGACGAACGCGATAACCACCGCCGCGACGGCGGCGGAGATGTACACGTACAGCGGCAGAGGGAGCTCGTAGGTCCGTCCGACGCCGTGTGCGAGCTCGAGAGGGCCGAGGGTATCCATCGTGGCGAGGGAATATACCCACGGGGGAGAATGTGCCAGAGGACTCATGAGAGCTAGATCGATCGTGATCGCGGCTGCGGCGCTGATCCTGGGGAGCTCGGTATTCCCGGGAGCTGTCTCGGCGCGCCCACAGGATCATCGAGAGCGCGTGGTCGTCGCTGAGTACCTTGCGCACGGAATGCGAACCACCCACTGGGATGAGCAGCTGAAGATGCTCCCTGAGGCTCCGGCGCTCGTGTTCGACCCGAAGCCGCGCGAGAGGTTCGTTCGGTTCAACTTCACCGACACCATCGGCGAGTCGATCTACGCATGGTTGCATCAGAAAGGGGCCGGGGGCCGCCCTGCACTCGACACCGCCTATTGCGGAACGGAAGGTGTCTTTAAGCTCACGAGCGACGCGCCAATCGAGGTTCGCCTGTACAGCGGACTCTGTGAGAACCACCTGATCGGGTTATCCACTCGCGGGACGGTCACGGCCACATTCACCACCGGCTCGTGGGCCCTGACCGATTCCGATCACCAACACTGACGCGGCGTTGGAGAACGGGAGCGACGTTCGCTACGCGTTGAGTGACAAGCTGCACATCGCGTACCGAACGTTCGGGAAAGGTCCCGTCGATCTCCTTTTCGTGCCGCCATGGATCTCAAATCTCGATGCCTGGGATGACAACCCGATCGTTATGGGCGCTTTCGAGCGTCTCTCGTCGTTCTCCCGGCTGATAACCCTCGACCGCAGAGGCACCGGCCTGTCCGACAGGCTGTCGGGTCTTGCGACCCTCGAAGAAGGTATGGATGACCTCATCGCGATCCTCGATGCAGAGGGCATCGAACGCGCCGGCGTTATGGGTTGGGCCGAGTCGGGGCCCCTCGCGGCGATGTTTGCCGCGACTCACCCGACGCGCGTGCAAGCCCTGCTGCTCTACGGGACGTACGCGACAACCACTTGGAAACCGGATTACCCATGGGGGCAGACGGAGGAAGATCGCGCCACCGAAGTCGCCGCGATGATCGCGACGTGGGGCACCGGCGTGGGTCTCGCCGGTTTGTCGGAGGGACCAGGGGCGCGTTGGTTCGCGCGCCTGCAGCGCGGCGCTGCGAGCAAAGACGCCCTCCCCGGCGTGTTCGCAACGCTGGCCAAAACCGACGTTACGCACGTCCTCGAAACGATCACCGTGCCGACGCTTGTGATGCATCGACGTGAGGACGGCCAGATCCCTGTAGAGAACGGCCGGTACCTCGCGTCGAAGATCCCGACCGCGACCTACGTCGAGCTCGAAGGGATGTTCAATATCCCCTTCCTCGGCGACTGGGAAGCGGTTGCGGGAGAAATGGAGGAATTCCTTACAGGTGATCGCAGGGCTCCCTCTTACGACCGGGTTCTCGCGACGGTCCTCTTTACCGACATCGTGGGCTCGACCGATATGGCTTCGAGCCTCGGTGACCACAAGTGGCGCGAGCTTCTGGATGCTCATGATCGCGTCGCAGCGCGCCACGTCGCCCGTCATAACGGCAAGCTCATCAAGACGACGGGGGATGGGCTGTTCGCGACGTTCGACGGGCCTGCCCGTGCGATCCGTTGCGCTGCGGAGCTTGCGTCTGCAGTAGATGAGCTCGGGCTCCAGATCCGTACGGGCCTTCACGCGGGTGAGGTCGAACTCCGTGGCAGCGATGTGGGTGGCATCGCAGTGCACATCGGCGCACGCGTTGCGAAGCTCGCCGACCCCGGGGAGGTATTGGTGTCGGGCGCGATCCCGCCGCTCGTCGCCGGTTCCGGGATCACCTTCGAGGACCGGGGGAGCCACGAGCTCAAGGGCGTAGACGGCGAGTGGAGGGTGTTCGCCGCGCGCGGCGCCTGAGCCGCCTGGAAGGCCGACCGCGTCCATGACACACTTGCCGCCGTGGGCGGGAATGCGGAACTCATCGAGACGTTCTATGCGGCGTTCGCGCGCAAGGACGGAGACACGATGGCGTCTTGCTATCGGGCCGACGCGTCCTTCAGCGACCCTGTTTTCCCCCACCTAAGCGCCGAGGAGGCCGGCGCTATGTGGCGGATGTTCTGTCGCCCGGACTCTGACCTCACAGTCACCTTCCGTGACGTCCGGACCGAAGACGACCACGGTTCGGCCCACTGGTCGGCCGAGTACACCTTCCCGCCGACGGGAAGAAAGGTGCGAAACGAGATAGATGCGGAGTTCTCGTTCGCCGGCGGGAAGATCGTGAGCCATCGAGATGAGTTCGACTTCTTTCGGTGGTCGCGTATGGCGCTCGGCGCGCCTGGGTATCTCCTCGGCTGGTCACCGCTGGTGCGCTCCAAGGTCAGGGGCCAAGCAGCATCTCAGCTGAGACGTTTCATGGAGTCCGAGGGGGGTCCGGCAACGCGAAACGGGGCCTGAAGCGGCCCCGCACAGGAGGGCCTCGGTCGCCGTCAAACCTTCTCTCTAGCAGCCGGCTTCGAGGAGGACCCATTGAGGGCGACACGATTCGCAGCACTAGCCTTGACCGTCTTCATGCTGTTCGCGGGTCAGGTGCCGGCCCAAGCGGGCCCCATGGACGATCCCTATGCACCGTCCCGGGCCGCTCTCGCCAAGGTGCCCTGCGAGGCGTCATCGGCCGTCACCGACGATGCCGGCAGCGACAATGTGAAGGCACTCAGGAAACTCCCATGGCCGGGTCCCGATGTCTCGAGTGGCGAGATCGACATCCACGGCAACGTCCTGGTTGCGTTCTACCGGGAGGCATTGGGCAACGGGATCATCACTTACGACATCTCGGACCCTGACAAGCCGAAACAATTGGCCAAGTTCAGCACCGGCGCGAACACGCCATACGACGTGAAGATCACGTCCGATGGCAAGACCGCAGTGATCGGTTATGGGGCCGACGTCGCATCGGTCGTGGTGGGCTACGCGGGGGTCATCGCGGTGGACATCAGCGATCCCGCCCGCCCCAAGCTGACAGACGACTGGATCTCCCCGCGTCCCGGGCCGACCCAGAACGGCCACATGGTGTTCACCGAGAGGATCGACAGGCAGCACTGGGTGTTCATCGCTCCGAACGAAGGCTCGGGTGCGTGGATCCTAAAACTCAACGGCCCTCCGGAGAAGCGAACGTTCGAGTACGTCACGGTGACGTTCCCCGTCGAGGGCGGCTTTCTCGGACCTCACGACATCTTCGTGCAGAAGGACAAGGTGCTCGACAAGTGGGTCCTTTACGCCGCCGATGGGTACCACGGGTGGCTTGCATTCGACATCTCCAACCCCGCGTCCCCGCTGCCGCTCGGAGGCTTCGCCCACCCGGCGACCGGGTACACGCACACGATCCAAGCACGCATGATCGGTGGCCGCCGGATCGTCGCGACGATCGAGGAGGTCGGCGCGAACCTCCTGAAGGTCTACGACGCGACCAACCTCGCAGCGCCGATCCCGCTGGGCGTGTGGTACCAGAAGGCTGGAACCGGCCCGGCCGAGGCGCAACACAACCTTCAGATGGTCGGCAAGTACCTCTACATCGCTCATTACGACAGGGGCTTCTACGTTTTCGATATCTCCTCGCTCGAAGGGCAGCCGTTATCGGCGGACCTGCAGCCGATGGCGCACTACATGGACGGCGAGTCGGTGATCTGGGACGTCGTTATCCGCAAAGGCTTGATGTACCTGACGAGCTACCCGACCGGCGGCGGATTGCATGTCGTGGGCTTCGGGTGTGTCACGCCCGGTAACCGAAGAGCCAACAGCACCGGCTAGTTGCTGCGGGAGCGGAACCCCTGATGAAGCTGGGCGTTCGCGGGGCCGTCGTCCTAGCGGTGCTCGGCCAATCATTGGTGGTCGCGCTTCCCGCCGTCCCCGCTGCTGCGTCCCCCTGCGAGGGCCGCTTCTGTGTCGGAGCCGCCAGCACAGACATGACGTGGCACGTCGGCGCCGGCCAGGGACAGCTGGGCGGCGAGGGCAACGGCGTCACGGCCGACAAGTTCGATCCGTTCCATCATCAAACGAAGATGGTGCCGACCGACGGTATCCAAGCTCGCAATTTCGCCAAGGCGATCGTTGTCCAAGGCGCCGATGGCACCAAGGTCGCCTATGTCAAGACCGACCTTTACCTCCAGCAGGATGTGCTCACGCGACGTGTCGCCCAACTGATCGAAGGGACAGACGATCTCGTCGGCGATGACTACGCGGTCGAAGGCCTCGACGGCGCTCACGTGATGCTCGGCACTACCCATAATCACTCAGCTCCGTATTACGCGACGACCGCCGCCGGAGTCTGGGCGTTCGCGGATGCCTTCGACTTCAGGATGTTCGAGGCCACCGCTCGGCAGGTTGCGCGGGCGATCAAGGATGCCGACGGGGCAATGAGGCCGGCACGCATGGGCGCATCGGTGTCTGACTTCGATCTCGTACAACGCAACATCATCGGCCCCGGGGTCGCGGATGACGGGTCTCCCGCCGGATTCCCCAGCGACTACTTCGACGACGACCTGAGTGTGGTCCGCTTCGATGCGCTCGACGGAGAGCCGATCGCGATGATCGTGAACCTGGGCATGCACCCGGAATCGACCGACGGCGTCGACCTGATGAGCGCAGATTTCGTCGGGATGGTCGAACGCATGGTCGAGAGGACGATGGGGCGCGTCCCGGGGGCTGAGGACGGGCCCGTTGTCGCGTGGAGTCAGGGGAGCGTTGGCGATGTGGAACCGGACCAGGCCGGGCTTGCCCATCCGATCCGTTTGGCAAGGGAATACTGGCGGAAGAACTTCGCCCAAGCGGAGCTCATGAGTCGCGACATCTCAGCCGCGGTCTTGGATACCTGGCGAGACATCAGGAACCGAACGCCGGGGATCCCGGCGCGTTTCGTACCGATGACTACGAGCGTCCCCGTCGCCATGCTCGATCATCGTTTCGCGGGCCCGCCAGGCCATCCCATCCCCACAGTGTCGAATTGCAGGACGAGCCGCCCCGGCGTTCCCGTGGTGGGCTTGCCCGACTGCGAACGTCCCGAAGAGGCTCCGGAAGAGTTCGGTACGACTATCGATCTCTTGCAGGATGCCGGGTTGCCGTTGCCCGACAATTACGGCGCAGCGGGCTACACAGGCGTACAGGAGTCACTGAGGATCCATCTTCAGGTGATGAGGCTCGGCGAGGTCATCCTCGCGTCCTGCCCATGCGAACCCATCACGGACATGGTCTTGAACCTCAAATCGCGCATCGATCGGGTAAGCGGGAACCAACGCGCGGGGTTCGTGTGGCCGTGTCGTGTCACCGACGGTGAGACGGAGTGCAACTTCCAAAGGGCCGCTCATTCAACTCCGGACTGGCGTCCCGTTTCGCCCGAGGCGGTCGAGCTCATGCGCTCCCAGGTGAACAAGGATGCGATGGGGTGGGAAGAGGACTTCGCCGCACTCGGCGGTGAATCAGAGAGCTCGGGCAAGGTCTACGGGAATTTCTCTTCCGAGGAGCTCCCTCCGACACTCGGTTACAGGCTCCCGATCATGGTCGGACAGGCGAACGATTACGTGGGCTACATCGTCACTTACCGCGAGTACATGCGGGGGGATCACTACCGCAAGGCGCTGACGGCATTCGGACCCCATACCGCCGACTACGTCAACACGCGGCTCGTCAGGATGGCCGGCGCGCTCAAGGGAGGGGAGCCTGTCGCAGATGCCTTCCTCGATCCTGCGTTCGGACCCGCCGACGAGATGCTGCAGCTTGCCAAGACGTTCACGGCTGGGACGATGGGCACAGAGGGGACCGCGGCGTATGAAGCGGCTGTCCCCGATGATGGGGGCCTTCCGGGTATCGAAAGCGAGCCGTCGCTCGTCGCCGAGCGCTTCTCGGCGGTCCATCTGACCTGGATCGGAGGTAGCAACTGGACGGACAACCCAGTTGTCATCGTTGAGCGCAAGGTGCGTGATCAGTGGGTGCCCGCTGCGACTCAAGAGGGCGAGATCGTCGTTACGCTCGCTTACGACAGCTACCTGTCGGCAGCTCCGCTCGAGTGGCTCACCGGAGCAAAGACCTACCATTGGACCGCGACTTTCGAGCTCTTCGAGCGAACAGTGCCGGGTGTCTACAGGTTCACCGTGGGGGGCGCGCACCGATCGGGCCGCGTACCGGTGCCTTATGAGCTCACGAGCCGCCCCTTCCGGGTGCTGCCTTGGACGGGCATCGTCGTAAAAGACCTGCGAAGGGACGCCGGCGGGGTCAGCTTCACGGTGGACGGCGTGGAAGGCCGGACCCCCGAGGAGGAGCTCGAGACCGATGACGACGCGCGCTTGTCCTCGAGGGAGGTTCACTACCCGGACAGTTACGAGGCCGGGATCCCATTCATCTCGCACGAGCTCAGCACACGCGACGGCGATCCGCACCGTTATTGCTACAGATGCACTTTCAGGCCTTGGGCTGATAGCGGGGTCGTGGTCCGCGCGCTTGTCACGGTCACACATGCAGACGGAACAGTCTCGGAGCTCCTGGCGGGCATGCGGGGTTCGCGATGGACGGTCGGCTATGTGCCGCGGCCCGGTGATGCGATAGTCGTGCGGCGTGGGAGTGTGATCGATGGGTTCGGGAACACCAATGGGATGGCGTCGAACGTGATCCGAGTATGAGAACGAGCATAGGTCGCTCCCGCGTCGGGCAGCTCTTCGTCAGCGCGGCTGTCGGTGCCCTGTGCGTTGGGGTGGCCGCGGCCGGAACGATCGCAGCTACTTCCGTCCTGCAGGCCACTCCGGAAGTAGCGAGGACATCCCCGCCGCGCCCGTCTTCGAGCGCGGCGACGGCCGCTCGTCTCAGTCTTCCGCGCGGGATCCGGGAGTCGATCTCTCCGCAGGACATCCCAATGACGGCCGGCATGAAGGTGTCGGCGCCGAGCGGCACGAGGCTTCCGGCCGGCCGGTTCCTGGTAGGCGCCAGTCGCGCCAGCCTGTTCCCCGCTCCGTTGGTGTTCGGCGGCTCGAAGTGGGAGACATCCGCGTGTACCAGTCTCGACAACCAGAACATCGAGTCGGACCACATCATCCCGCCCGTCGACCCGGCGGATCCCATTGGCACCCTCGACGAGATCAAGAGCTGGCCCGCGTCCTCACCCGACTGCATCTATCTGGGAGGTTTCGGGATCGGCCCTGCCAGACCCGCAGAGAGGGTCGGCCGAGGCGGTGTCTGGGTGCGCACGATTGCGATCTCGAACGGCGAGAAGACTTTCATCTACGGCATCGCGGACACCGTGGGTTGGTTCGCGCGCTACGACTCCACGATCTGTGCCGACTGCGGGATCCTCGACGTCCGCCTGAAGCTGTCCGACGAGCTGGGCGTGGACGTCGGCAACGTCGTGATCGGATCGACGCACACCCATGCCGGGGCGGATACCTATGGCGGCTGGGGAGGGATCCCAGACTGGTATCGCGCTCAGATACGCGACGCTGCGATAGCGTCCGCGAAGCAAGCGATCGTCAACCTGCGACCGGCATCGCTCACGGTCGGCGAGGTCCACCTCCGGAACCGAAGCAACGAACGCCGTGACACCTACTACTCCACCGTCGACACCGGTGCTACGTGGTTGCAAGCGCGTGCCTTCGCCGACCCGCGACGGATTATCGCGACGTGGGCCACCTTCGCAGGTCATCCCACGATCGTCGGCGCGCCGATCTTGCATGCGGATTGGCCCGGCGCGGTGGCGCGCTCATTCGAGCGCCGGTTCGGCGGTGTCGGCATCATGTTCGAGGGGGGGTTGGGCAATGCCTCCATCTCAGGCGTTGGCGTGGAGGGCGACGATGAAGAAACCGTCGCCGAGAAAACAGGCAGCGCGATCGCCGGTGATGTGGCTCGCTCGATCAGGTCGGGGTCTCGTGTGACCTCGAATGACATGATCGCCGCATCGAAAGACATCGAACACCCTGCGATGACGAATCCTGGGTTGCTGACGCTTGCGAGCGTTGGCCTCTTCGATCGTGAGTTCACGCCGCCGACCCTCGGGGCGGGGCCTCCAGCCGTCTACTACTGGTCGAAGAAGGGCGAGCTCTCTTCGAGCGGTGAGGACAACGATCCGGAGCCGGCCGGCGAGTCCACGCGGGGGTGCGTGTCGTCCGGGGTGACGATCAAGACCGTTGCCGGCGCCCACAGGATCGGCTCGCTCATCATCGCGTTCGCTCCGGGGGAGATCTTCTCGAACGTCGCCGAGGTCGTTAAGGAGCGTGTCGACTGGTCGGAAGTAACGATGGTTCTCGGCCAGTCGAACGACGCGCTCGGATACATCATCCAGAGTTTCGAATTCGATGTTCTCGCGAACGCGGCCACCGAATACGGGACTCAGACGGGCGAGTACGAAGAGGTCTTCGCTGCCGATAGGTGTATCGGCGATCACGTGCTCGAGACCATATTGGAAGCGTCCGAAGAGCTTCGATGAACAAGGCTCGCCTCACGGCGATGCTCGTGCTTGTCTTTGTGACGATCACATGCCATGTGGGTTCCTCGAGCGCGCAGTCGGTTCCCGGGACCTGGCTCGCGGGAGATCTTCATGTCCATACGACTTACTCCCATGACTCCTACGGGGGGCCGTCGGACACGAACACCGGACCCGAGGAGGTTTACACGCTTGGTCAATCCGTGGAGGCCCAGTTCACGATCGCCTCGGTGCGAGGCCTCGACTACCTCGCCATTACCGATCACGACGACATCACGTCTCAGTCCGATCCGGAGTGGGGGGCCGGGGGAGTCATCGCGATCCCGGGATACGAGATCTCACTCGAGGGGCACGCGCAGATGCTCGGGGCAACGAAGATCTATCCGAAGGGGGACGATCTCCTCTCGGTGCGTCAGCTCGCCGCTGCGATCCGGGGCGCGAAGGGCATCTTTCAGGTGAACCATCCTGCGAACGGATCGACCGACTGGCCCCACGACACTGATTGGAGTTACGGATATACCGTCAAGCCCGACACGGTCGAGGTCTGGAACATCTCGCGTCTCTACCAACCCCCTATGCCATCGGGTTCGTCGAACGATGACGCGATCGCGTATTGGGAGGGGTGGCTCGACCGGGGCGCGCGTATCGGGGCGACCGGCGGAAGCGACAACCATTGGGTGAGTACGGCTGCGCTTCAAGGGCCTGGCCAACCGACAACGTGGGTGTTCGCGGAAGACACCACGATGGCGGCAGTGCTCGAGGGGCTAGAGCGCGGCAGAACATTCATCTCGAGCCAACCCCCGGCGTACTCCGGCACGGAGCTCTATCTCGAGGGTGATGTCCGCAGAGACGGTTCGTGGGCGGCGATGGTGGGCGACGTCGTGGATCGCGAGGTACCGCTGCGTGTGCGCGTTCTCGGCGCGCCCGGGGCGATGCTGCGCGTCGTGGGTGATGGAGGTGAGGAGTGGTTCGACCCGGTTCTAGTAAATGGGGCGACTTTTGAGCATGTCTTTGATGCTCCGAGCGTGGCAACGTGGGTGCGTGCGGAGGTGTTTTACCCGGATCTAGAAGGTCCCCGCGAGCTCACTTGTGAAGACCTCGTCGGGAGCGAGACGACCTACTGTCGCAACCAGCTGGCGGTCATGGCGATGACCTCAGCGATCTTCCTGCGCTAGACGTTTTGAGCTGTCCCGTCCGGGTAAGCGGCGGCGATGAGATTCGGTAACTGGGAGGTCCGACCGCTCGGCGGAGGCATGGGGTGCCTCATGATGCTGCTCATCTCCGTCGGGGCTTCCGTTCTGGGAACGGTCCTTCTCAACCTCTTGCTGCGCTGAACGTGCGCGGTTAGACGTTGATGAACGCCCCGGTGAGGTCGAGGACCCTCTCGGAAGAGATGTTGTTTCGGACGCCGTCGACGATCTCTAGTTGGCAATCCAGAGCGATCGCACTTCGGCGGAGGAGTTCGAGGTCCGGGTCGGACGCCGACACGACGAGGGTCATCTCATACCTGCTTTCTTGTGGCCGGAATGTCGTCCTCAGATTGCTTTGTCGGAGTGAAGAAGCACATAGCCTCAAATAGCTACTTTTGCTGGTCCGACTGGGGGACGGCCACGACGGCCCAGCGGAAGCGGTGGTCCGAGTAGAAGTAGCCGTGTCGTCGTGCGGCCTTCGCCTCGTAGTACTGGTCGAGACCCGCGTTGACGAGGTTGCCGGTGGTCATGATGAAGTCCGGCCCTCCGATCTTGGTGATCTCCCAAACCGCGTCCCGGTACTCATAGGGCGACCGCGTGATCCCTGTGAGCCATGGTGAATACGAGTGCTCCGCCTGGTCGTCTCGTTCGCCTCGAGTGGCATTGAAGTCTCCGCCGATGGCCGCCATCGAGGCGTTCCATTTCCCGGCTTGGACTTGCAGGACGTCTGCCGTTCTCAGTACCCAGCGGCGCTTGTACTCGTCGGCGAGCTGCTCGGTTCGCAGGAAGGACTTCTGTACATAGTGGGTGCTGGCGACGCTTATCCGAGCTGCTCCGTCTAACTCCCCGACTGTCGCGAACGCATGGTGACGAACGCGCACGCGCTCGGAAGGAGCTGCATCCGCACGTGGGTACGAGGTACGGATCGTTCCTGTGGTGCCCTTGGTCTCCATGGTGGTGGTGTTGATCAGGATGCCCGACTCCCGGTCGATGATCCGATCGTCCATCTCGACCCACGGGGGGTCACCGGGCTTGACGATGGTGACGAACCGATGACCGGTCTGCTTCCTGAGCAACGACGCGACGGCGCTGGTCGTCGAGCGTCTGACCTCTTGTAGTAAGAGGACATCAGGGACATAAGGGACTTGATCGAGGAGCCGCCGTACGTACTCCTCCATGTCCGAGGTGTCGGCAACGTCGGCTTGGCCGAACGCCTCTTGGAGATTCGTGGTTATCACGAGGATCTCGCCGGCGGGACTCTTTCCGAGCGACGCGGCCGCCGAGGCTGTGGTGGTCGCACCTGCCGCGAAGAGCGTTGCGAGGAGGAGTGTGCCTAAGAGAGCTCTTTTCATACGATGTGGGTCGTCGCGCTGGACGCGCCGCTCCATAGTTCAGCGCGGTCATCCTGAATAGCTCATTGGCGAGCATCTAAGATGGCCCGGTGGAGGCGGCGGGGTGTTAAAGACGGCGGGGAGGCTCGCGCTCCTCGGCATCGTCGCTGCTTGTGCTTTCATCTTCGACAGGGAGGGGTGGGCCGGCCTCGTCGGTCTCTCGGCATGGGCCGCTCTTTTGACGACCTTCGGTGCGATGGTCGACTGGCGGAGAGAGCCGCGTCCCACGGCCGACATGTTCCTTCTGCTGGCGTTATCAGCATCGATCACCATCGCAGCAGGAGGTTTGGGTTTTCTCCTGTGGCACCGGTCGGTCGGAGCTACGGTCGCCGTCATCGTGTGCATCTTCGTGATGACCAAGGTTCTGATCGATTTCGTTAACCGTCCGCTTCCCTGGGAGAAGGCCGCGGCGGAGCGTGCCAAACGTGCCCCGGCGCGTCCGGCCCCGGCCCGACAGCCTGGCCCCGCACCGGCACCAGCAGACGCCATGGCCGATTTCGACGTCGACGACATGAAGATCGAGATCCTCCCCCGCGAGAAACGCGAAGAGGTGTAACCGGAGGGCGTCCCTGTAGGCTAGGCACCACGACTTGAAAGAGGAGGGGGATGATGGCCTCACGCGGTTTCAACGGAGGAGTAGTAACGGCGGGGGTCTTCCTCGTTGCGTTGGGCGTGTTCTTCCTGCTTCTCGAAGCGGGCATCGTCGAACTGGACATCAAGTACGTCGCCCCCGCGGTGTTGATCGTTCTGGGCCTATGGATCGTCATGCGCGGCCTGCGCGTCGGACCGACTCCCACGAAACAGGACATCCCTAACGACGGCAGTTTCGAGACGTACCGGCCGCGCAGGCCTCCGCCCACGCCCTAGGCGTCCACCTCCTCGGCAACTTCGACCTCACCACTTCCGATCGCGGAAGCCGCGCGCGCCTGACAGAAATAGTCATTTCGGGCTATTGCCCCCGCTCGCTCTTAGTCGGACATTGAGGTGCACTCGGGCGAGAAAGGCAGGCTAGCGATGGCCGACGCCAGCTCGTATCCGATCATCAGGCGGTTTATCGCCTTCTGGGCTCTCGCACTACTCCTCTCGCTCGCGCTGGCGACGTTTGCCCCCACCAGTTGGGCATCAGGGAACCCTGATCCCGGCATCCCTGTAGGCAACCCCGATCCCGGCACTCCTCCGGGCAACCCCGATCCCGGCACACCTCCGGGCAACCCCGACCCCGGCACACCTCCGGGCAACCCCGATCCCGGCACTCCAGCAGACCAGGGCTGTGGCAGCACCAACAACGGGGGCACCGGTGGCGCTAACGGATCGGGGCCGTTCGGGAGCACTTGCGACGGGTCTCCTTTGGAGAACGGCAACGGATCGGCCGGTGAAAACGGAGGCGGTCCGCCGTGCGCAGGTTGCGTCGGTAATGCCGACGACAAGAACCCTCCGGGTCAGGGCACCAACGACAACAACAACGGTTACGAATGCGACGACAACAGTGGAGTGGGCCAAGGGAACCCCGCGCACTCCGGCTGCTCGACCCCGCCTCCCGGTTGCACCGTGGACTGCTCGACCCCGCCCCCGGGTTGCACCGTGAACTGCTCGACCCCGCCCCCGGGTTGCACCGTGAACTGCTCCACACCTCCGCCAGGTTGCACCGTGGACTGCTCGACCCCGCCCCCGGGTTGCACCGTGAACTGCTCCACACCTCCGCCAGGTTGCACCGTGAACTGCTCGACCCCGCCCCCGGGTTGCACCGTGGATTGCACACCGCCAGCTCCGTTCCCGGTCGTCTGTCTGATCGCCTGTCCTCCCGCGCCGGGTTGTGCGGCCGATTGCACTCCGCAAGTTCCGCTACCCGACATCGTCGGGCCTCCGAGTCCAGAGATACCCGGACCTGCGAATCCTGATGTTGTTGTAGAGCTGCCGCCGGCTCCCCCATTCGAAGATCCCCTCGATGAGGGACCCTTGGTCCCGCCAAACCCCCACCCATTCCCCGAGAGCGATATCGCGTCCGAGCCATCCGAGCCAAACGTCCTCGGCACCCGGATCGTGTCCCCGGTCGCCACACGGGTCGGACATCGTCCCCAGGTCGCTGCAGCGGTTGCGGGAACGCGTCAGGCGTTAGGACGGCTGCTCCCGTTCACCGGTTCCAACCTGAACCCGGAGATCATCGCCTTCGCTGCAGTCTTGATACTTGCGGGCATCGGTCTTCAGGAGATCGCCTCGGCCCTGCCGCAGCTACGCCGTGCCAAGAAGAGCTACGGAGCTTCGAACATCATCTGAATCCGTTCGGAGGTCCGCGAGCGGGCGCAGGTTCGGCATCTCGCTCATCGCGATGCTTGTGGTCCTGCTGAGCGCCGCTCTGAGCGATGGACCCGGTCCAGCCTCTAGTCGATGGAGAACGAGGTCCGGATCGTTTCGCAGCCTTCGTCGACCTCGGTCGAGCGCTCCGGCGTCGACTGGCAGGCGATGAAGTAGACGAAGGAGCCCTCGGCTATGACGGTGATCGACACGTCGACGATCGCAGCGGTCAAGGTGAGGTTGCTCGCGTTATAGATGAGGGCGTCTCGTCCGTCGACCTCGATCGACTGGGGTCCTGCGATCGTTCCACCGGCCGAGCTGACGGCCTGCTCGAGGGTTGGTTGCAGCTGTTCGCGCACGGCCGCCGAAAGGAACTGCTCGGGAACCGCAGCGCCGAGACTCGCCGCCGCGACCCCCGCGCCGTTGTCATCATCGAGCGCGAAGCCCTGTGCCCACACGAGGTTGATGCCGGCCGGAGGTGTGAAGCTCCCGGTGACCTTCTCCCACGTGCGCGGATACTCGAGGGAGACGCCATTCCCCTCGAAGGTCAGCGGCCGCTGTATGTAGTACTTGGCCGCGAGCACTGCCACTATCCCCACCACGACGAGGAGCGCGATCCGAAGGAGGAGGCGCGGGCGGCTGCTCTCAGGCGCGAGACTCACGCATGAAGCGTACCCACCTTCATGGTTCGCGACGCGGCCCCCGACCTATGCTTCGCTTAGTTCGTCTGGTGGATGCCGTTTCAGTCAGGAGCCCGCAATGGAAGCAGTGTCGTCGGAGATAGTGAGTGGCCTTCAGGCCGCCATCCCGTTCAACAACCACCTCGGTCTTCGCTACACCCAAGTGAGTGAGGGCACCGCCGTCGTCCTCTTGCCGGACGACGCGGCGCTTGCGAACCACATCGGCACGCAGCATGCCGCCGGGATGTTCGCAGCGGGGGAGGCCGCATCGGGTGGCGCGTTCGTCGGGACGTTCTCCGAACTGATGGGATCGGTCGTGCCTCTAGCGGAGAAGGCGGAGATCGCCTACAAGAAGATCGCTACCGGAGAGATCACCGCGACGGCTACGCTCACGGAATCACGTGACGAGATCCTCGCCCGCCTTGAAGCCGATGGGCGCGCGCGGTTCCCCGTGACGATCGATCTGTCGGATGCCTCAGGCACCACCGTGGCCGAGATGACCGTCCACTGGTACATCAAGAAGATGGGTTGAGAGACGGCCTAACGATCGACGAGGAACGCGATCTTGCAGTGAACCTTGTACGCCGTGATCTCTCCCGAGTCGTCAACGTCGGCAGTGCTTCCCAGAACCTCGACTCCCTTGATGCCTCGTACCGTCTCCGATGCCTTCTTGACGGCATTTCGTACCGCGTCGCTGAACGAACTTGTCGAGCTCCCGACCAGCTCGATGATCTTTACCACTCCGCCCGGCTCCGTCATGCTGTCCTCCTTGTGGATGGGTCTCAGCTCGCAGGTCTCTATACCCCCAGATAAACCTCGCCCTTCTCGACGCGCGTTAGGAAGCGATGGATCGCTGCGTTGATCTCCAGGGGTTTCTCGATGACGGCAGCGTGTGATGCGTCCTCGATGACGACCAGCTCCGCATTCGGGATCTTCTCGGCCATCAGCCTGCCGAGGGGTAGTGGAGTGAATGTATCGAGATCGCCGGCGACGATCAGGACGGGCACCGAGATCGTCTCCAGTACGTCGTCCGCGGAGTGACGTTGCATCGCCTCCGCCATCATCAGCACGACCGTGGGATCGAGGAACGCGATGTGACGGTAGTAGGGAGCCATGTCTTCGAGGCGCGCGTAGGGACCAAGCGCCCGCATCAACTGCCCGATCTGGTGGGTCACCCCGAGGCTTCCCAATACCGCCGCACGCCACAACAGGACCGACGGACGTGGCAGAACGGCACCGGCGATCCGTAACTTATGAAAGAAGCTGCTGAAATCCCGTCCGTAGAAGGTGCGCAGTGGGCTCTCGAAAGGTGCAGTCAGCATCACCAGCGATGCGATGCGCTCTGGGATCATCCGGTATGCCTCCATGATCACCTGACCGCCCATGCTGTGGCCGATGAGGGTGGCGCGTTCTATCCCGGCGGCATCCATGACGGCTTCAAGGTCGAGCACGTGGTTGGGGATCGCGAAGTCGTCCGGCGTGAGGTGGCGCGCGCGGTAGCCCGGCGACCGCGGCAGCCCCGACCGTCCATGGCCGCGCAAGTCATAGACGAGCACCCGGTGGTCTTTGGTCAGTTCCGGCAGTAGGTACTTCCAGTAGGTGTCTGAGCAGACGAATCCCGGCACGAGGACCACCCAAGGCCCCCTCGTCCCGTGGACCGAATAAGCGATCTCCGTGCTGTCGAACGATTCGACGTAGTCGTCGGGGGCGAAGAGGGCCGCGCCCTCGAGGTGCTCGGGCCTGGGCGTTTTGCCCCGCCAACCCGGTGGCCTCAGGAATGAGACCGCGTCGCGGACGAGCTCCACCGCTAGGGCACGTTGCTGAAAGTAGCCGTCACGCTCCCGGTCGTCGCTGGTCCCTGGCAAGGATTGGTCGCGCCCGCGGTCGTTTGGGTCGCGGTGACGACGAGCCGATCGACGCCATCGCCGATCGCCAATGGCGTCTCAGACGATCCGCAGACGTGCTCGTGGATGTCGTGGCCGTCGGTGTAACCGTAGATGTAGACCGAGGCCCACACGGGCATCCCCGCAGCGTCGGCGATATCGATATCGACATAACGGTCGTTCTTTTCGAGGGTGAAGATGACGCATCCGACGGGCTCGGCATCACACGTGCCTTCGTAGGCCCCCCGCAGACCGCTGCCACCCACGTAGTCCCGTGTCTCGACCCGCTCGACCCTTTTCTTCTTCGGAGGCGCCGCTCCGGCGCCGGCGGTCGACGAGATCACCAGACAGGCAGCCGCGGCCGCGGCGACGAGCAGATGAAGTCGTCGCCCGTTCGTCCCCATGATCAGAGAGGTTACTAGTTTCATAGGATGAGCCGGAGTGAATGTCGGCATAGGCCTACCGAGCGCGGTTCCGGGAACCGACCCCCGCGTCATCCTTGAGTGGGCTGCACGCGCCGACGAAGCCGGGTTCTCTAGCCTCGGAGTCGTCGACCGCGTCCGGTACGAATCTCTCGACCCTCTCGCGGCCTTGAGCGCAGCCGCGGGAGTGACGGCGCGGGTGCGGCTCGTGACGATGGTCGTCATCGGTCCGTTACGGATCACGGCAACACTCGCGAGGGAGGCGTACACACTCAACGCCATCTCGGCAGGACGGCTGATACTGGGTCTCGGTGTCGGGGCCAGGCGCGACGACTACGACGCCGCGGGTGTTTCACACGAAGGACGCGGCCGCCGCTTCTCCGAACAACTCGAGGACATCCGTCACCATTGGGCTGACGCAGGCCACGGGAACGGAGCCCTTTCGCCCGGGCTCCTCGTAGGCGGCTCCACCGACGCAACCTTCGCGCGGGTGGCGCGCTTCGCCGACGGATATGTCCACGGCGGCGGTCCGCCAAAGACGTTCGAGCGCGCCGTTAACAAAGTGTGGACTGCATGGAGGGAGTTCGGACGCGAGGGTTCCCCTCGCTTGTGGGCGCAGGGGTACTTCGCACTGGGTGACGACGCTGCCGGCCGCGGTCTGGATTACATGAAGGACTACTACGCGTTCGCCGGCCCGTTCGCCGACAAGATCGCGGCCGGACTGTTGACCACGCCTCAGAGCGTTGCTCAGTTCATCAGGGGATATCGAGAGGCGGGGTGCGAGGAGGTCGTGCTCCTCCCGGCCGTCGCCGACCTCGGGCAGGTCGACCGGCTCGCAGATGTCCTAGCCTCGCTCTGATGAAGATCTCGGTTCTGGGTGGGGGCCCCGCCGGCCTTTACTTCGCTCTCTTGATGAAGAGGTCGGATCCAGACCACGACATCACAGTTACTGAGAGGAACCCCGCCGGTGCTACGTACGGTTGGGGCGTGGTGTTCTCAGACAGGACGCTTGGCTCGTTCCGCGAGGCCGACATGAAGAGCTACGAGGACATGTCTGAGAGCCTCATCACGTGGGACGCGATCGACATCAAGTACCGCGGAGAGACGATCCGGTGCGAGGGCCAGGCTTTTGCCGGGCTTGGACGTCGCAAACTCCTTCAGATCCTCCAGGATCACTGTCGCTCACTCGGTGTCGTCATGGCCTTCGAAGAGGAGGTCCCCGACCCCTCCTTGCTCACCTCAGCGGACCTCGTGGTGGCGGCCGATGGCGTTCACAGCCTAACGAGGAAGGTCTACGAGAAACACTTTCGCCCGCGAGTCGTTCATGGCCGCTCGAGGTTCGTCTGGTTCGGAACCACCATGCCGTTCGACAGCTTCACGTTCATCTTCAGGACTAACGCTCACGGCTTATTCCAAGTACACGCGTACCCGTTCGATGGGACCACAAGCACGTTCATCGTCGAATGCAACGAGGATGTTTGGGCCAATGCAGGATTGGACCGCGCGACCGAGGACGAAACCGTCGCGTACTGCGAGGAGCTTTTCGCAGACGATCTGCACGGACACCGATTGCTCACGAACCGGTCCTTGTGGCAGAGCTTTGCGACGGTGACCAACGCGGCGTGGACGCATGGGAACGTCGCACTCGTCGGGGATGCGGCTCATACAGCTCACTTCACGATCGGCTCCGGGACGAAACTTGCTATGGAGGATGCGATCGCTCTCGCATCAGCACTGACCCGACAGCAAGACCTCCCGGGCGCGTTCGGCGAATACGAGGCGGCTCGAAAGCCCTTGGTCAAGAGGTTCCAGAAGGCGGCGCGTCAGAGTCAGCGGTACTTCGAGAACACCGCGCGCTACCTACACCTGGACGCGCCTCAGTTCGCTTTCCATCTGCTCAGCCGCAGCGGACGCATGGGTTACGGCGATCTCAGGGTCCGCGACGAACGGTTGATGTCGCGCATCGATGCCTGGTTCGCGGCGTCCGCTCGCTCGGTCAACGAGCACGGCGGCGCTCCTATCTCGCCACCTCCGGCATTTATCCCGTTGCGATCGGGGCGACTGGCCTTGGCCAATCGCATAGCGATGGAGGTGCCTGAACTCGCGTCGGGTGTGGTCGCCGGAGCGGCGCTTGTGATGACTGAGAGGGTGGCGGTGTCCGCCATAGGCCGGATCTCTCCGCGCGATCCGGGGATCTACCTAGAGGAGCACGTCGCCAAGTGGAGCGATGTCGTCGCGCGATCGAGCAGCGGCAGCGCGCTCATGGGGATCTGTCTTTCCCATGCTGGCAGACGCGCCGCGACGGCCGATCGATCGCTTGCCACCGATGTGCCGCTCGCCCATGACGCGTGGCGCCCGCTGGCCCCTTCCGCGATCCCGTACGGTCGGCGCGCCCAAGTGCCGCTCGAGATGACCGAAGCGCAGATGAAAGATGTCGAGGACGAGTTCGTCACCGCCACCGGCCGCGCCGCACGTGCCGGGTTCGACGTGCTAAAGCTAGACATGTCTCACGGCTATCTGCTTGCGAGCTTCATCTCACCCATCAGCAATCACCGCACCGATGGATACGGCGGCGAGACCTCGGCTCGGTTCCGCTTCCCACTCTCGGTGTTCGACGCGGTTCGAGCAGAATGGCCCGAGGACAAGGCGCTATCGGTGTCCCTGGGCGCGGTCGACTGGGAGAGCGGGGGGACCTCACTCGACGATGCCGTCTGGATCGCCCAACATCTGAAGGAGCATGGATGCGACCTAGTGGAGGTGACCGCGGGTCAAGCATCAAGCGGATCGCGGTCCTACTACGACCCATACCTGTTGACCTCTTACAGTGACCGGATCCGCAACGACGCGGGGATCCCCACCGCCGCAACCGGGATGATCACGTCTATAGACGACGTCAACACGATCGTGGCGGGTGGCCGGGCCGATGTCTGTTATCTGCTAGCGCCCCTTGCTCTGCGCTCGGGTAGCGTTGAGTGATGTCGCCGTTTCGAGCAACGCCCGGGTTCACCGATGAGTGGAAGAACTTCAGCTTCGGCGTCTCCGATGGCGTCGCGACACTGACGTTCGACCGCCCCGAAGTCCTGAACGCGTTGACGTTCGAGGTCTACGCCGACCTGCGGGATCTGCTGACCGAGCTGCCACATCGGGGTGATGTCAGCGTTCTCGTGATCACCGGCAAGGGGCGGGGCTTCTGCTCGGGTGGTGACGTGCATCAGATCATCGGAGAGCTGCTGAAGACCGATGCGCGCGGCCTCCTCGATTTCACACGGATGACCGGTGCCGTCGTTCAGGCGATGCGTTCATGCCCCCTGCCGATCGTTGTGGCCGTCAACGGGGTCGCGGCGGGCGCTGGAGCGGTCATCGCCCTGGCGGCGGATTTCCGGATCATGGCGCGTTCGGCGTCCCTCGCATTCCTGTTCACGAAAGTCGGCCTCGCGGGCGCGGATATGGGCTCCGCTTATCTACTCCCGCGTCTCGTCGGCCTGTCCAAGGCCACCGAGCTGTTGATCCTCGGCGACACTCTCGACGCCCTTCACGCGAAAGCACTGGGGCTCACCTACGCCGTTGTGGACGATGGCGAGCTCGAAAACTCAAGCCGTGAGTTGGCAACGAAACTCGCCGAGGGACCGACGCTGGCCTACGCCTCGACGAAGATGCTGCTTTCGCGCGAGCTTGACATGGACCTCGCGAGCGCGATCGAGCTCGAGGCGATGACTCAAGCACTGCTGATGACCAGCAAGGACCATGCCGAGTTCTACGCGGCGTTCACCGAGCGTCGCCCACCGAAATGGACGGGGGAATGACCACTCCACACGAGATCGTCCGTCCTCTCGGATTGGCGAATCCCGTCGGCTTCTCGCACGCGGTGGTTGCTGGTCCGGGGCGGACCGTCTATCTCGGCGGGCAAACGGGCCATGACGCCTCGGGTGAACTCGTCTCGGATGATCTCGTCGAGCAGTTCGACAGGGCCGCGGCCAACGTCGTCACCGCGCTTAGGGCCGCGGGGGCCGAGCCCGATCACCTCGTTTCGATGCAGATCTTCGTGACCGATACGGACGATTACGTGGAGGCGCTGGCCGACCTTGCACCCGCCTACCAGCGGCACTTCGGTAAGCACTATCCCGCGATAGCTCTGCTCCAGGTCGTGCGGCTCTTCGATCCCGGAGCCAAGGTCGAGCTGGTCGCGGTGGCCGTCGTCCCCGACTAGTCCTACTCGCGGTAGAGCTCGCGGGCGATCACTTCCCGCTGGATCTCGGAGGTTCCCTCATAGATGCGCGTCGCCCGGACGTCGCGATAGAGGTGCTCCAATAGGTGTCCGCGCTCGAGGCCCTGTGCTCCGTGGATCTGCACCGCGGTGTCGACGACGAATTGGGCCGTTTCCGTCGCGTACAGCTTCGCGATCGCCGAAGCCTTGGTGACCCGCTCACCGGCGTCGTAGAGGGCCGCGGCGTCGTAGACCAACAGCCGTGCAGCCTTAGTGCGCGCCGCCGCCTCGGCGAGTTGCTGCGAGATCGCCTGCAGTTCGCGTAGTGGGCGACCGAACGATTCCCTCGTCCCGGCGTGCTCGATCGCTGCGTCGAGGGCTGCCTGAGCCATGCCGACCGCGAACGCGCCGACGCTCGATCGGAATAGGTCCAGGGTCTTCATCGCGACGGCGAAGCCTCGGTCAACCTCGCCGATCACGTGGTCGGCGGGGATGAACGCTCCGTCGAACTCCACCGTTCCGATCGCGTGTGGGGCAACGAGGTCGAGGCGCTCGCCACCGACGCCTGGTGTGTCGCCCGGTACGACGAACGCGGTGATACCGCGTGATCCGGTTTCCAGCGTGGTGCGGGCGAACACCGTGTAGACATCGGCGTCGGGAGCGTTGGAGATCCACTTCTTCTGGCCGCTTAGGCGGTAGCCGTCTCGATCCTTCTCGGCTCTCAGATCGAGATGGGCGGAGTCCGACCCCCCCTTGGCTTCGGTCAATGCGAACCCGGCGACGGCCTCGCCAGTTGCGACCGGCGGGATCCATCTCTTGCGCAGGTCGTCGTTGCCCGCGTTCAGGATCGGATAAGACCCCAGGCCTTGGAGAGCGAAAGCGGTCTCGGCCGCGGTGGAGCCTCCCGCTAGACCTTCTCGTAGGAGACACAGCGTGACTGCCGAGGCTCCGCCCTCCGAGGTCCCTCCCAGATCTCTCGGGAAGATGCCGGGTAGCACACCGTGCTCGCCGAGCGCCTTCAAGAGCGGGCGGTTGACCCGACCGGTTTCACCTTCCTGCGCGATCGGGGCCAGCACGTCACGCGCCAGTGCGCGTACTGCCGTCAATCGCTCACGGTTCTCGTCCGAGAGGTGGAACGGGAAGTCATCGTGGCTCATGACCAGAGACGCTACTCGTACTACGCTCCCGTGGACACCGTTCAAGGGGGAACGATGAGCGAGTCGCCGTACTGGAATCCTCGCCACGAGACCATGCCTCGAGAGGACATCGAGGCGCTTCAGCTACGGAAGCTCCGCACCCTCCTAGCGTGGACCGAGGCCCAGGTCCCACACCACGCCAAGCGACTCAACGACGCGGGGGTGTCGGCGGAGTCGGTGAGCTCACTCGACGACCTGGCGCGTATCCCGTTCATGACCCGCGAGGAATGGATGTCGTCCCAGCTCGAGCATCCGCCTTATGGACCGATACTTGCGGCCCCGATCGAATCGGCGATCCGGTACCACCTCACCTCCGGAACGACGGGCAAGACGCCCATCCGCGTTCTCGACTCGATGAAGGACTGGGAGTGGATCGCGGAGATGTGGTGCTACGGGTTCTGGGGCTTCGGCGTTCGCCCGAAAGATGTCGTGTTCTTCGCGTTCAGCTACGGGACGTTCGTCGGCTTCTGGGGGGCGCATTACGCCTGCGAGAAGATCGGATGTCTGGTTCTGCCGGGGGGCAATATGACCACCGAGGCTCGCGTCAAGCAGATCTTCGACATGAACGCCACCGTCGTCTGCTCGACCCCGACCTATGCGCTGCGGATGGCGCAGGAGGCGCGCGGCATGGGCATCGATCTGGTCAACGGACCGGTCGAACGCGTCATCCTGTCTGGGGAGCCGGCCGGGTCGATCCCTGCGACAAAGAAGCTGATCGAGGATCAGTGGGGCGCCAAGGCGGGCGACACCGCAGGTATGACCGAGCTCGGCACGATCATGATGTTCGAGTGTGATCGCCAGCCCGGCGGCGCCCACATCATCGAGGACCACTACATCGAAGAGGTCATCGATCCCGACTCTGGTGAAGCCGTGGGATACGGCGAGCCCGGCGAGCGAGTGGTGACCTCGTTCGGACGAGGCTTCATCCCCGTGCTCCGCTACCGCACCCGCGACCTTGTCGTGAAGGTCCCGGGGGATACGTGCTCGTGCGGACGCACGTTCGATATCTACGACGGCGGCATCCGTGGGCGGGTGGACGACATGAAACTCGTGCGGGGGACCAACGTGTATCCGCGTGCCGTCGAAGCGATCGTGCGCGAGTTCGAGGCGGTCGACGAGTTCCAGATCCACCTGTACACCGCCGAGGGGATCCGGGACGAGATCGAGGTCTTGGTCGAGATCCCAGATAAGAAGGTCGATGCCTACAGGATCCTGACTGACCTCGGCAAGGCTTTGGCCGAAGCCCACGAAGGCCTTCGCTTCGGCGTCCGCCAGGTAGAGGACGGCTCGCTGCCCCGGTTCGAGCTCAAGGCGAAGCGCGTGCTCGACGAGCGCGAGGTTGTCGGAGGGGCGGGAGAGAGGAGGCAGGCATGAACAACTCGATAGGGGTGGAGCTGACCGCCGGCCAGGCCGGGCTCGTGGAGTGCTACGACCGCCTCGCCGAGATCCTCGGCAACGACGCGGATCTGGCGCCGTTCGAACGGCGCAATGCCCTCAAGGCCCTAGCCGCCCTGTGGCAGGTCGCCAACGGTCTCGACATGGATCGAGGGCACATCTACCACCTGGGAGCCTAGGAACCTCTACCTGAGGGTTAGTCTACCCCGGGCATCTCCCCCCCCCAGAAACACCTGGATCCCTCGACTTTTCGCGCGCTCGTAGCGATTAGGACGTTTCCGATTTTACGTAGTGGGAAAACTACGCCGAGTAGCCAGGCGACCACGTCGCGTTGTCGCGTTATTGAGGAGGGAAGATGCGTAACAGGACCCGATTACTAGTGATCGGGGTCATGGTGGGTGCAATGGGGCTGAGTAGCGTAGCCCCTGCAGCCGCCGCAAGCCCCGAGGGAAGTGCGGCCGAGGCCCCACCGGTCGAAGTACCCGCGGTCGAGGTCACGACCCCCGACGCCCCACCGGTGGAAGCCCCACCGGTAGAGGTGCCGGCCGCAGAAGTTGCGCCTGCCGAGGCGCCCGCTCCAGAGGCCCCGCCTGCGGACGTTCCCGCGGCCGAGGTTACGGCCCCCGACGCCCCACCGGTCGATGCACCGGCAGCCGAGGTCACGACCTCCGACGTCCCCGCTCAGGGTGGCGCCGGAGCCGAAGTGGCAGAAGCGGCTTCGTCGGACGCAGAAGTAACGGTCGACGAGACGCCGGCCAACGACCGTGCCCGCAACCAAGGCAAGCGCAAGGGCCGGGACAAGGCCCGCAATAACCGACGCAGGGGACAGAGCCACCTCGTCGGAGTTCCTGCCGCCGTTCAAACCAGGCAGGCCTGCACTCCGGCCACCCCTGCAACACCGGCAGTCCCCGCGACACCCGCGGTTCCTGCCGACCCGGGCGAGCCCGGCGGCGGTGCGGAGCCGGCAACCCCGGCGGTTCCGGCAACCCCGGCGGTTCCCGCCACACCCGCACAGGGGCCTTGTGGTGACCCGGCGGATAACGGCAACGGCAACAACAACCCACCGAACCCGGACCCAGGTCCGGCTGCGGGCGGATGCCCGGGTGCGCAGCCCGCGATCCCCGCAACCCCGGCGATCCCGGCCGACCCAGGTGCGCCCGGAGACGGTGCGACCCCGGCAACGCCAGCCATCCCCGCTACGCCCGCACAACCCGGCAACGGATGTCCTCCGCCTGCCGTGGAGGTTCCGACCTCCGAGCCGTGTCCCGCCGGGCAGCCCGCGGTCCCCGCGGTTCCTGCTACCCCGGCAGTCCCGGCAACGCCAGCCGATCCCGGCGAGCCCGGTGACGGAGCAACCCCCGCAACCCCCGCAACACCCGCTATCCCCGCAACCCCTGCACAACCCGCACAGCCCGGCGAGACGTGCGTACAAGCACCGACCGTTGAGCCCGCACCCGACACGACGACCGAGGTACCGCCCCTAAACGTGATCCTTCCGGGCGATGTCGTGGCGACGGAGGAAGACGACACTGAGGTGGATTCACCCGAGGAGCGTCATGTTCCCGATAGCCCCAAGGGTGAGCCCCAGGGCTCGGTGCTGGGCGACAGGCTCGAAGGTGAAGAAGGAGATGAGCCGTCTTCGGTCCTCGGTGGTTCGTTGACCCGTGACGGCGAGTCCGTCCTCGGCGACCGGCTGTCGGCGTCTCCCTCCGAGAGGGGAAGCACCGCCGGAGCGGTCCTACCTTTCACAGGTAACGGCTCGTTCGTGCTGCTGCTCCTCCTCATCGGGTCGGCGATCGTCGCCGCAGGAGTCTTTGCGGTGAAGCTCGGGTCCGGTCGGACCTACATCCACACCCCGACGTTTGTTTCACCGATCAGCGCGACCCTGCTGAGCCGTGCCCTCACCGGGCGGCGAGCACGTTGGTCGATAGCGGCCCTCCCGCGGCTGCACGCCACGAGAGGCGCACCAAGGATCGCGTAGCAAGAAAAGCGACGCCCGGAGCGCTCGGACTGCTCCCCGAACGCTAAGGGCTAAGGAGTAAGGATCGAAAAGGGGGGCCAGGTCAAACGACCTGGCCCCCCTTCATTTATGGGCTAACGCATACCTATGTCGACGCGACGCGTGCCTGGGCGGCGTCGACGAACGGCTGAAGTTTTTGCTTCGCGAGTCCGAGCTCGATCGAGGTTCCGTCCTTGAACGCGATGTTCAGCTTCGAGATGAGCAGCTTCTTGTCGATCTCGATCTTGGCGATGCGGTCGTATGGATACTGCGCTCCGTTGGGATCGATCTGGTCGCTCCCAACGCGCCCACCGAAAACGTGCATCTGCTTGTCGGTGAGAACGATCCAGAACGCCAGAGCCTCTGGCCACACCGCCACATCCCCAGAGTGCGCAGCGTCCATCTGTCCCATCTTGGTCGCCGCGGCGACCACCGACGTCAGAGCGCCTGCTTGATTCATCCCTCGCCGCCACGCGGCGCCTTTGGGCTCCGCGAGCACGACGCCGAGGACCTGCTCGCCCGGCGGGATCTTGTCGGAGTTCTTCTTGAGGAACCTCTGCTCGACGCCCATCGCCCATTCCCTCCCTAGGACTCCGCTGACCGCGGGGACGATAAACCTCGAGCACGCCCCGGGCAATGGGTGCGCGCCGATCGAAACTCGAGCTAGCAACCCCCTAGCGGCTTCGACACGCGAGTTAAGGTGATGCCGGATCGCGTCTTAGCTCTGGGCGGAAGGAAGGAACATGAGGCGATCGCCTCGCTTCACCGTGTCCAAGGGAATCGCGGTATTCGCAACCGCGACCGCTCTGATCCTCGGTGTCTCGACACTCGCTCCGGTTTCGAGCGCCTCGACCGCATCGCCGACCGACCGCTGGAGTGGCAAGTGGGACGTTGAGGGCGACTCCAACGAAGACGGGGTCTTCGAGCACTTCGGAACCTTCACCCTGGAGCTCGTCACGGACGGGTCGCTCGACGGCCTCGTAGGCCCCGACACTCCTTGCGTGGAATCGGATCGCAAGTACCGCGGCACCTACCAGTACGGGGGCGGCGGGACATTCGAAGCCTGCGAGATCGCTCAGTTCGGCTACGAGTTGTACGGCGATTATTACGGCAACAATGGGCTCTGGGGCCAGGCCAACATGGCGTTCACCGCCGGTTCACCAGACACATGGGCGGGCCACTACTCACCGCCAACCGATAGTCCTCATGGGGAACAGGCCTATCTCAAGTGGCGCGCCAAGCGCTTCTCGGAAACCGGGTGCGAGGCAAGCTCGAGTTGTACCTACCCCGTCATCTTCGTCCCGGGGTTCCTTGGGACCGAGATCGGATGTCCAAAGAGCGATTTCTTCGACGAGCTGTGGCCCGACGCACCCTCACCGGAGTTCTACAACATGCGTCTCGACGTTACGGGTACGCGTAATCACCCCAACGGCAATACATGCAACAAGAACGCGGAACCCGGCCCCGTCGTCTACCGAGCCTTCGGATTCGATGTCTACGGAGGGATGAGGAAGTACCTCAGGTCGCTCGAGGGGGTGAAGAGTTACTTCTTCGGATACGACTGGCGCATGTCGCCGGGTAACGCGACGACCCAAGCCAGACTCGACAAGCTGATCAATCGCGCTCGTACGGAATCGGGCACGAAGAAGGTCACGCTCGTCGCCCACAGCATGGGCGGTCTCGTGGCGCGCTGGTATGTCGGGTCCAACCCCGCAAAGGTCGCTCGGGTGGTGACGATGGGGACTCCCTATTGGGGCGCCCCGAAGCCGTGGCTTGCTTTGAAGCACGGATGGACCGAACCCCCTACAAGCGGGCCGGCCCTCGATGACTTCATCCCGGACAAGGAGTTGAAGAGGTTCGCCGTAAACGCATTCGGGGCGTATTTCCTCTACCCGAGCCCCGCCTACTACCAGAGCCTCGGCGGGTGGCTCACTTGGAGCATCCACGGCGAAGGCCCTCTCGATATGGAGACAACCTTGGATGCCGTCGACTCTGCGCGCGGGAACCGCGTTCTCTACAGCGACGCGCTCGACGCGCATAGCGCGCGGCTCGACTCCTACGGGGGAGGCGAGGGCATCGATTGGCAGATGATCGTCGGGACCGGCGTGCAGACACTGACCGGAGTGACCGAGACCGAGGCCGACCCTCTTTACGCGTACGGCAACGGTGATGGAACGGTGCCCACGATCAGCGCGGCTCAGGGTCTTACGACCGAGGCCCTCGTCCACTACGTCTGCGGCATCGGGCATGCAGCGTTGCCGGGCGCGCCCGAGGCGCAGCAGATGATCCGGGACTTCGTCCTCTCGGGTGGGGCAATCCCCAACCCCCACCCGGGTGGTTGCCCGACTCCCTAGCTTCACAGCGAAGTTGGACACGATGTCCACGCACGAGATCGTGGGTCGCGATCGGGAGCTTGCCGTCATCGATCGCTTCTTTTCGATGGACCGACCCGGTGTTCGGGCTCTATCGATCGAGGGCGTGGCCGGGGTCGGTAAGACAACTCTGTGGCGGCAGGCCCTAATCCAGGCCGCCCCGGGCGTAGCGGCTCTGTCGTGCCGTCCTGCCGAACCTGAAGCTCACTTGACCTTCGCTGCCCTCCATGACCTTCTTGCTCCTTCGGTGCGCCAAGACCTGGGGGATCTTCTTCCACCTCGGCGACTGGCCCTAGCCCTTGCGCTTGCACTGGATGACACGGCCCAGCCTGAAGAGTCCGCAGATGACCTTGCTTTATCGCTAGCGGTCATGGACCTGCTGCGGATAAAGGCAGAGCGGGGCGGGGTCCTGGTTGCGATCGACGATGCCCAGTGGGTTGATCCGGCTTCGGCTCGAGCTCTCGAGTTCGCGTTTCGCCGACTCCATGATTGCCCTATCTGGATCATCGTGGCCAGACGCACCGACGGTGAAACCGGGCCCTTCGACATCGAGCGAGCTCTCCCGTCCGAAGCCGTCACGCGACTCGAGGTGGAACCTCTGTCCGTAGCGGCTCTTCACCATCTGATCCGTCTGGATGTCGGATCGATCTTGCCGAGACCCCAACTCCTCCGGGTGCATGAAGCCTCCGGCGGCATACCCCTCTATGCGTTGGAGATGGCCCGGTCTCGGGATCGCTCGGCTGGATCACGCGTCGGGACCCCCTTAGCCGTTCCACCCCGTCTCGAAGCCATCATCGACGAGCGCATCGCGGAGTTTCCGCCCGATGTTGCTTTCGCGCTGGCAGTCCTCGCGGCCTCTCGTCGTCGCTCTCTAGCGGAGTTCTCTGTGGCTTTTGGCGAAGGTTTCACCATGCTCTTGTCGGACGCCAAGATTCAAGCCCTCTTGGTGGTGGAGTCGAACGCCGTCCGCCCCTCTCACCCCCTCTGGGCCTCTAGGGCTTACGCCAACCTCGGACCAGACAAGCAACGCGAGATCCACCGCCGCTTGGCATCGGCGACGGAAGACATCGAGGAGCGCGCTCGCCATCTGTTCCTTGCTACCGAGGGGGGCGACCCACTTCTTGCGGCAGAGCTCGAACTGGCGGCCCGGAATGCGGCTGGACGAGGTGCCGCGATCGCTGCCGGAGAGCTGATGGAGATGAGCTTGCTCGTCACCCCGCCCGACGAGCCGGCTCACGTGACGCGAGCGCTATCGGCGGCTGATTACCACTTTGCCTCAGGCGACCTACGTCGTTCGCGAGAGCTGCTCCAGACCATCATCGACGGACACGTTGAAGGTCCTGATCGTTCGGACGCTCTATGGAGGCTCGGCGTTCTGATATCTCGTTCGGAAGCCCCGCCGGTTGCTATCGGGATGTTCGAGCAGGCGCTTCAAGAGGCTGGCCTCGACACGAAACGTCGTCTGGTTATCGAGTCGTGGCTTGCTTCATGCAAGATCGCGGCCGGCGATTTCGTCGGAGCCCGCGGCCATGCAGAGGCAGCGTCAGGTCTCGCTCGTTCTAGCGGAGACCACGTGATGGAGGCGGTTGCAGCTACTCATTTCGCCGTGGCCGACATGCTGCTGGGGGGAGGGTACCGAGCCGAGCTTTGGGGGCTCGCCGTGACACTCGGCGAGGAGGAAGACCTGCTCCCTTTCGAGTGGCAACCCACCGGCTGGCATGCCATGGCGTTGAAGTGGGCGGACTCGCTTCCATCAGCCAGGGAATGCCTCACTCCTCGGATCGCCAGCCTCGAAGAACGAGGAGATGAAGGAGCGTTACCGATCGCCCTTTATCACGCTGCCGAACTCGAGTGCTGGGCAGGCCGGTGGGATGTGGCGGAGGAGTACGCGATCCGAGCCTGCGATATCGCGGAGCAGAGTGGGCAGCAAACCGTGAGGTCATTCGCTCTCTATCCAAGAGCTTTGGTCGTTGCTTACCGCGGTCAGGTCGATGAGGCGCGCGGATTCGCCGAAGAGGGGCTTCGCATCGCCGAACAAGCGGCAACCCCGCCCGGCTTCATGCTCAATGCCTCCGTCTTGGGATTCATCGATCTGACCCTGGGGGCATACGAGGCGTGTCATCAACGTCTGGCACCGCTCGTCCAGGTTGCACGCTTCAGCGGGGTCGGGGAACCGGGGGTCTTCAGGTTCCTCCCGGATGTGATCGAGGCCTTGACTGCCGTCGGGGAAGTCTCGGAAGCGTCCGAGATACTGGATCACTTCGAAAACCAAGCGCGGTCGGTCGGCCGGGTGTGGGGCCTAGGTGCAGCGGCTCGATGCAGGGCATTGCTGAGAGCGGGTGAAGGGGACCTATCTGGCGCGGCCGCGGCGGCATCGGAAGCTCGCACGCACCTCGAAAGTGTGGAGATGCCTTTCGAGCTCGGACGCACGCTCCTGATCGCCGGCCAGATCGAGCGGCGTGCCAAGAGGAAAGCGGCTGCGCGCGAGCTCTTCCAAGAGGCGACCACGATCTTCGAGGGGCTCGGAGCTGCACTGTGGACGGAGAAGGCCGTGGGCGAGCTGAAGCGCACCGGGACCTCCGCCGCCGGTGGCCCTGGTTTGACCCCAACGGAACAACGCATCGCCGAGCTGGTTGCGGCGGGCAAGACCAATCGCGAGGTCGCAGAGGAGATGTTCGTCTCGCCGAAGACCGTGGAGGCCAATCTCAGTCGGATCTACCGAAAGATGGGGGTGCGATCGCGCACGGAGCTGGCGGCGAAACTTAAGTAAACCCGAGGGATTCCCCTGATTCCTCGCCGCGCCGAGTGGCCCATATTCCCTAGATGGGTCGATTCCTGGTCGAGCGTTACATCCCTGGAGCGGTCGACAAGACGTATGCAGAGCTCGGAGAGCTGCTGGGTGCCGCGTTCGCGAATGAGGTTGGGGCCATCCGCTACCTGGGTTCGATCGTCGTTCGGGGAGACGATGCCTGTCTCTGTCTCTTCGAGGGTCCCTCTGCAAGTGAGGTTGCGGCTGCAAACAAGGCTGCTGGGGCAACCGTAGACAGGGTCGTTCCTGTCCTTGTCCTGCAACCCGCGGGCCTCGATCTCTGGCCGGCAACTTTGCGAGAGCCGGATCTCGCGTGAGGACCGCTCCTCCTGTTCGCCGGCGGTCTCGTTTCGCTCTGCTCGGGCTGCTCTTGGTGCTTCCGGGCTTCCTTCTAACGAGCGGAGCGATCGCCGCCACGGGGGATGTCACCCGCGTCAGCACCGACTCGTCCGGTGGCGAGGCGAATGGCCTGAGCCAGATCCACACCGGAGCCGAGAACGGTCCACGTGCCGTTAGCGACGACGGTAGCTACGTCGTGTTCGAGTCCGAGGCAAGCGATCTGGTATCCGGGGACACCTTGGGCAACCGAGACATATTCAGGAAGAACCGAACGACGGGAGCGATCGAACGTGTGAACGTGACCTCGAGCGCAGCCGAGGCGAACGGCTCTGCGAGCAACCCTTCCATCAACGGTGACGGTCGTTACGTGGTCTTCAATTCACCCGCATCGAACCTGGATCAAGACGGTGTGCCCGGATCGGCCTATTACCGGAAGGACATGGTGACCGGTGCTGTGGGCGAGATCGGTAGTGCCGGTGGTGGGGGACCGGCAACGATCAACGGCGCCGGGAATGTCGTTGGCTTCACGACCAACACTGGTTACGACGTCGCCAATGACACGAATGGGCAGAGCGACGTCTACAGATGGACGGAAGGAGGCACGACCCCCGTCCTCTTGAGCAAGAAGGAAGACGGGACCGCAGGGTCGGGTCAACATCCCTCGCTAAACACAAGTGGCGACGTGATCGCCTTCTTCTCATCGGCGAAGCTCCTCGCCGCCGACACCAATGACCTGAGTGACATCTACGTCTCCGCGGGAGGATCGATCGAGCTTCTCACCCCAGGAGGGAACGAAAACAGCCAAGCGCCTTCGATAAGCGGAGATGGACGGTATGTAGCGTTCCATTCCGCCGCCACTACGCTGACCGCCGGCAGCTTTCCATCGGGATTGTCAGACCGGATCTATCTCTATGACAGGTCGACCGATGTCACTATCCTCGTCAGCAAGAAGCGTGATGGAAGCCCAACGACAATGACCTCCACCTATCCGGTGATCAGCCGGGACGGGTCCAGGATCATCTTCAATTCACGGGATCCGGATTTGGTCGAGGGTGATACCAACGGTGCCCAGGACACATTCGTCTACAACATCGCCCAAGGAACGTTAGAGCGGGTCAGCGTCACGAGCGCCGGCTCTCAGACGTGTTGCTTCCACTCGATAAGCAGCATCAGTGGTGACGCCTCGGTGGCGGTGTTCTCGTCCGACTCGAGCGCCCTCGTCGCGGGCGACTCGAACAACACCTACGACGTCTTCGCGAAGGAGCTCGCCACGGGCACTCCCTCGCCATCACCAACACCCAGCGCGACTCCGTCCGCGACTCCATCAGATACGCCCTCCGCGACGCCGTCCGCGACGCCATCGGTTCCGGCATCACCATCACCCAGCACAACTCCGACGCCGACGCCCTCAGTGACACCATCCGCGTCGGCCTCCACAAACCCTGCGCCTCCGGGGCCGGGACCCGGGGCCACCCCTTCTTCTCCGCTGCCGTCCTCAGCGCCGCCTTCAACCACTGCTCCGGCAAGCACCCCAACGCCCGCGTCCACCTCCGCGCCAACCTCGACACCCACTGTCCGCGTCGGACCGACGTTGACCGTGTCGGACGCGAGCGTGGTCGAAGGCCACGGGGGTGTGAAGCAGATGGAGTTCCTCATGACGTTGGACATGCCATCGGATCAGGAGGTCGTGGTCGAGTTCGCGACATTGGGGGGCACTGCAGCCCCAGACGTCGACTTCCGCTCGACCGTGGGGACCGTGACGATCCCGATCGGAAGCACGAGCGCGGTCGTACGAGTGACGATCCTTGGTGACCGTCATGAGGAGCAGACGGAAGAGCTGTTCCTCGTTCTCAGGCGGGTCGTCGGGGCGGGGGTTACCTCGACCCGGGCGACCGGCTCGATCTTCGACGATGACGGGCTCTGCTCGGGGCTGTTTCCTCCTGGCACGAAGGTAGTGGTCGGGACAGCGGGGAACGATCGGATCGTCGGCACGGAGGGCCCGGACGCCATCTGCGGTCTCGGCGGAGATGACACGTTGATCGGTCTCGGAGGTGACGATCTCCTCCGTGGAGGCGACGGCAATGACCTCGTGGAGGGCGCGTCCGGCGCCGACGGCCTCTTCGGGGACGGTGGGATCGATCGCCTGGATGGCGGTGAAGGATCCGACCTCTTACGAGGAGGGGGGGGCAACGACACCGCGCTGGGCGGGGGCGGTGACGATGTCTTCAGGGCCGACGAGGTCGACGGCACTGACAGCTTCGAGGGCGGGCCGGGGCTGGACACGTTCAGCTACGAAGACCGAACCATCGCGGTTCACGTCACGCTCGACGGTGTGGCAAATGACGGAGTCGAGGGCGAGAACGACGCGTTCACTGCCGAGGCAGTGACCGGGAGCGCCGCCGGGGACCTCCTTGTGGGTGGACCCGGCGACGACATCATCGCGGGCGGCGGGGGTGCGGACACCATCAGAGGTGGGCTCGGACACGACTGGGAAACCGGAGGCGACGGGGACGACACCTTTGACCAAGGGTCGGTAGCAGACGGAATGGACACACTCCTGGGTGACGCCGGATTCGACATCGTCTCCTACCGCGGTCGCACCACAAGGATCTTTGCCTCTGTCGATCAGGGGGGCGACGGCGCCTTGGACGAGTGGGACTACATCGGGCCGTCAACCGAGGGGGTTGAGGGGGGGACTGAGGAGGACGTCTTGAAAGCCGCATGGGCGTCGGGTGGGCCCGGCGAGGACGAAGTGAATGGCATCAACGTGGCCAGCCACCTTTACGGAGGAGCAGGACGAGACACTCTCATCGGCTACGGCGGAGATGACCTGCTCGACGGCGGGCCCGCCGAGGACCGCCTTCTCGGAGGGGATGGCAACGACAGGTTGCGTGGCGACGGAGACGCCGACTCGATGACGGGTGGCGCTGGCAACGACGAGGCCATCGGCGGACCCGGCGCCGACGTCATCGAGGTCGGAGAGGGCAACGACCGGGCCGACGGAGGTCTTGGCGACGACAACATCCAAGGTGAGGAAGGGGACGACTCATTGCTGGGGGGCGCCGGTAGCGACGTGATCAAGTCCGGTGGCGGGAGCAACTTCGCCGATGGCGGGGAAGACAAGGACCGCCTACAGGGAGCTGGAGGGACCGATGTCTTCAACGGCGGATCGGAGGCCGACCAACTTTCCGGTGGGGGCGGGCATGACGCGCTGCGGGGCGGTGACGGACCGGACGGCCTGTTGGGCGGCGAAGGCGCAGACCACCTATCAGGGATGGAAGGCGAAGACAGGCTGGAAGGTGGTGACGACAACGACACCCTCTTCGGAGGGGATCAAGACGACTCCATCTTTGGCGGCGCCGGCCCCGACACGATCCACGCTGGGGAAGGCAACGACCATGCCAGCGGCGGGGCCGGGAACGATCTCGTTACTGGAGGCGGCGGAGACGACGGGTTGACGGGCGATGGAGGCGACGACCGCGTATCAGGGAACGGCGGTAGCGACGTCATCAAGGACATCTGGTACGAGGGTGGGGTGGCCAGAGCGCCCGAGGAGGACGGAAGCGACTTCCTCGAGGGTGGAGCGGGCAACGACCTCGTGTTCGGGCTGGGGGGCAAGGATCGGCTCAACGGGGGCGAGGGCGATGATGCACTGTCATCACAAGGCGGCGCTGATGAGCTCCACGGAGGACCCGGGGACGACCGGATCGGCGCCGGGTGGGGGAACGATCTGATCCACGGCGACGATGGACATGACACCTTGTCGGGAGAACCTGGGGACGACCGGGTCCACGGCGACAACGGTAACGACCGGCTGTGGGCGGGTTCATCAGTGGATCCAGATGGGTTCGAAGTCGATCGTGATGACCGGCTTTACGGGGGTTCCGGAGACGACGACTGCGAGGGCGGAGACTCCGAAGATAGCTGTTGATCCTCAGCTCAAAGAACGAGTGCCGCTTCAAAGAACGAGTGTCGCTCGACACAGCTAAGGTCGCAGCGTGCGCCACACCGTCGCCGTCCTAGTGCTTACCGGCTTGATCGATGCCACGCCAGAGTTAGGACGTCACCGGGTTACCGTTTCGTGGCGACGAGCCGCTCGATGATTCCGGCGCGCAATCTCTCTCGCTCAATGATCTCGAAGCCCTCGGCTTTCACGTGCTCGATGGATCGTCGCGTCATGTGCTCGCCCTCCAGCCGGCTTGTGATCGCTTCAAGCCCTTTCTGAAACCAGTAGATCGGCTTGACTGTGCTTCGGATGTGATCGACGAGTATCAGTTTGCCAAGTGGCCGCAAGACGCGCTTCATCTCCGCGACGGCGCGGCGGGGATCGGGGATATTGCACAGCGTATATGTACCGATGACCGTATCGAAAGACTCATCGGGAAACTGCAACGCGTGAGCGTCTCCTTCTTTCAGTTCGGCATCGACACCGAGGGTCGAAGCGCGTTCCCGTGCGATGGCGAGCATCTCGGGAGTCAGATCGATCCCGGTGAGGATCACGTCGCGTGGATAGTGACCGAGGTTCAGACCCGTGCCGATGGCGACCTCGAGGGTCTTGCCCGTCGCTTTCGAACACGCCCACGCCCGGTGCTCCGGTCCGAATACATGCCGTTCGAGGAACCCGATCGACTTGTCGTACACAGGCGCCCACTTGGCCCACGAACGACTTACCTTCTGGTTGGCCTTCTCGAGCTCGTCGCGTGTCTTTTCCAACGTCATCCCATCACTCGCCGAACCGTGGAGAACCGATAGGGGGCATCATTCCTGATGTCGCACCTTTTCAGGTGGTGAATCACCAGGGGATCCAACCTTGACAAGGGGTGGGATTCTTGTGGGATGGATCAGCGCGGGGGTAGGGCGACGCAGATCCTGGCGGCATTCATCTGCGTTGGGGTCCTTGTTCTCGGGTTAGCTCTCCCGCCCGTCACGTTAAGCCAGGTCTCGAGCTTCCAGACCGAGAGCCGCTCCATCTCAACTGGGTTGTTCGGTCGCCTCTCTGACGACGCGCTTGGTGCACGCGCATTAGCGCCACACCATGTGCCTGGACGTGACGTGTTCCCGCGTCAGTCGACTGATATATGGGCGCGAGGTCCGGGCCGGTGGAGGTTCGATCCAGGACCGGGGCGCGACACGGAAGTCTCTCTCGCCGTGGATCCCAACAACGCGGGTCGCGTGCTGCTCGCCTGGCAGGAGGACATCAGCCGCATCTGGACCGCTCGAACCGAAGATGGAGGACGCACGTGGCAGGTGGAGGTGCTTCGCGATCCCGAAACTATTCCGATCGTGACCGGCCAGGAAGGCTACGATCCCACCGCTGTTATCGGCCCTGACGGCACCATGTACGTCCTGATGGGCGTGACCGAGTTTCCCGGCGGCTTGACGCTCGTGAGATTTGACGAGGGGAGTTGGAGCTTCCATCCCGTCGATCCCACTGGACAGGTGCACGCGTGGGACGCGATGCACTTGGCGGTCGCCCCCGATAGCGGCGAGCTGTACGCCGTGGCCCAATCCATAGGCCATCGGTTTATCGGCTTCTGGCAGAGCTCCGACCGCGGAGACTCCTGGAGCGTCGTTCGCTTCCCCCATCTGGAAAACGCTGAGGGCGCTACTCGGCTCGTCCAGACCGGCTTCCAGCTCTGGCCGCGTATAGCGGCGGGGCCCGACGGGCTGCTCCTGCTGGTTACTCAAGGGTTCGTCTTCAGCAATGGCCAACAGACCCGAGCGACGGTCAGCCTCGACGCGGGGAAAACCTTCGAACCGCTCTCACTACTAACGGAGGAAGCCATGGGTGGCCGTCTCGTAGGAATCCCGGCGGCTTTCGATGGATCGACCGCTGTTGCTGCGTATGTGAGGGATCTCGACATCACTGTGCTCCGTGCGAACCGGGGGACGGGGCCCTGGGACATGGTGAGGTTCCCGCGAGAAGACACTGGCTACGCGACAGACTGGTCGACCGTCGCCGCGCACAAGGGCACAGTTTGGATCCTCCACACCGAGCAGGGAGAAGGGCCGGCCTGGCGCGCTCTCTTGACGAGGATCCGACGGGGGTCTGTAACGACGGCAACGCTCGCGGCTGTTCCGACGGGTCGGCCCCGCGGCGACAGTGCTGGAGACGAATACGGCGGCCTTGCCATCGCTCGCGACGGGTGTGTCTGGGCAGCCTGGTCAGAGCCGGAGGACAACCTTCCTGTCATCTACGTTGCGAAGCGCTGCTAGAGGCAGGCCGTCAGGAAAGCTTGACACCCAGAGAGCTGTCAGGATACCCTGACGGTGTGAAGAGGAAAGTAACAACCCATGAGCTCTCGGGGGAAGCCCAGACGATGATCCAGACGGTCGACAGTTACTTAGCCGACGCGATCCGAAACGGTCGTCCGATCGAGGCGCTGATCGCCACCCGAAGACTCGGCGAGATCACGAGCGAGCGAGCCAAGGAGGCGGCCCGCGCCGCGACCTCGGGATCCTGGTCGTGGACGGACGTGGGCGCGGCGCTCGGGATGACCAAGCAAGCCGCGCACGAGAAGCTCCGCGCGCGAGTACGCGACGACCTCGACAAGGCGCGCACGAAGCTCCACGAGGCGGAGGAGGCAGGACACGCGAAGATCGCACGCCGTGCGGCGCGCGGGCGCGCGAGGCTGGACGAGGCTCCGCCGCTTACCCCGAAGATCGAGTCAGTGCGCCAACGGATAGACGAGTGGGAACGGAGTCAGCACGACAAGCTCACCCGGAACGTGAAGAAGGGCCGAGAAGAACTATCCCGAGCCGAACAATCAGTTCAGGAGAACCTCAACACCGATGAGTACTCAGCCTGACCAGATGCAAAGCTTCTTCCTGGTGGATTGCGTGGGTCGCCAGGGAATCGAACCCTGAACCTACGGATTAAGAGTCCGTTGCTCTGCCAATTGAGCTAGCGACCCGAATGCGGGAGTGTATCTGCCTTCTTTGGGGCGACCGACGGGACTTGAACCCGCGACATCCCGGACCACAACCGGGTGCTCTACCAGGCTGAGCTACGGCCGCCATGGTGTCCTCGAAGCCTAGCAGCGACGGCCGACCGAGCGCCGCCTCCTCAATGTTCGGTGGCGACCACCGAACGCCGCGCGTAGAAGAAGAGGAGGCCGAGACCGCCCAGCGCAACGCACGCGGCGGCGGCGAATCCACCGCGATAGCCGAGGCTCGCGGAGATGACTCCGAGCGAGACCGCGCCGAGCCCGAACGCGAGGTCGAAGAACGCCGTGAACGTTCCGACTACTGACCCGCGTTCTGCCGGCGGAGCGCTGCTCACCGCGAGCGCCATCAGCGTCGGGAATGCCAGTGCCTGCCCGACCGCGAAGATCGCCGTCCCGATGTACAGGCCGATCGTCGTTCCGAACCCGGCGATGACGAAGAGACCGATCGCGGAGAAAAGCAGCGCGGAACGCGCAGTCTTGCGAACACCGAGCTTGTCGGGCAGACGCGCTCCGACGCTGCGGATGAGTAAGACGATGCCCGAGTAGATGGCGAAGACGACGCGGCTTCCGCTGAGTCCGAGCGTTAACGCGTAGAGCGGGACGAACGCCGTGAAGCCGGCAAGCCCCCAGATGCTCGCGGCGAGGACCGTGCCCGGCATGATCGCGGCCCGGTTGATGAGCTTTGCCTTATGCGCGCTCGTCTCGAGTCCGGCGGGCCGCGTATCGGGGATCTTGAGTCCGAGGATCATCGCGCTCGCGGCGATTCCGGCCGCGACCAACCAGGTCAGAGTGAAGCGGCCATCGCCGAGGACGGTCTCGCCGAGCAAGGGCCCCAGAGCGAGGCCCGCGTACAGCGCAAGCGAGAAGAAGCTGAGCGCCTCGCCCCGGCGCTCATCTGGTGAGATGTCGTTGATGGCACTGGCGACGCCCACGTAGAAGAAAGCCTCGCCCGCGCCACTGACGAGTCTCAGCAGCAGAAGAGGGATCAGTGAGGAGACAAGCGCGTACGCCGCGACCGATCCCGCCACGAGCGCCGCCCCCAGGATGATCAGCATCCTCCGGCCCTTGCGATCCGAGAGGTTCCCGGTCACGGGGCGAAGGAAGACGGCCGAAACGCTGAACATGCCGATCGCCAGACCGACCGCGACGTCGCCGCCCCCGAGCTGGGATTCCACATAGAGCGGCAGTGTCGGGATCAGCGCGCCCACCGATAGGAAGTAGGCGAAGTTCGCCAGCGTGACGAGCATGAACACCGGCGTGACGAGGCGCGGGCGCGCCGGAGTAGACATCAGGCTCCTCGGGATCGACGACGCCACAAGTTATCGCGGTGGCTGCACCCTCTGGTTCTGTAGTCTCAGGTCATGGAGGGTGAACCGAGACCCGATGAGTTCGGACCGAACATCTGGCTCGTCGACGAGATGTACCGCAATTATCAGGAGAATCCCCAGGGCGTAACCGAGTCCTGGAGGGAGTTCTTCGAGGGCTACCAGCCCTCCGCCGCGTCACCCGCCGCCCCGCCTCCTCCGACAGCCCCGGCCCCGGCCGCGCCCGAGCCGGCTCTTCCCGAAGGGGCGGTCCCCACGCCACAACCACGGCCCGCCGTGGAGGATGCGACCGCCCTCAAGGGCGTCGCGGCTCGGATCGCAGAGAACATGGAAGCCTCTCTTGGGGTTCCGACGGCAACCTCGGTCCGCACCCTTCCGGCCAAGCTCCTCGAAGAGAACAGGCGGATCATCAACCGGTACCTTGCCGGCAAACAGGGCGGCAAGGTTTCATTCACTCACATCATCGGCTACGCGATCATCAGGGCCCTCGAGGCGCGTCCGGCCATGAAGGCGAGCTACACCGAGATAGACGGCGCGCCACATCTGGTCCAGCACAAGCATGTCAACTTCGGCCTCGCGGTCGACGTCGAGAAAAAAGACGGCAATCGAGTCCTTTATGTGCCCAACATCAAGCACGCCGACGAGCTCGACTTCGCGTCGTTCTTCTCCGCGTACGAGGACGTCATCCGAAAGGTTCGCTCTAACCAGCTCGCACCTGGGGACTTCGCCGGCACCACCGTCACGTTGACCAACCCCGGCACCGTCGGGACGCGCCTATCGGTTCCGCGCCTGATGCCGCAACAGGGAGTGATCGTCGGGGTCGGTGCGATCGCGTTCCCCACTGAGTACGAAGCGTCGGACCCTATGGCGCTCGCGCGCCTCGGGATCAGCAAGGTCATCTCGATCACGAGCACCTACGACCACCGTGTCATCCAGGGAGCCGAATCTGGACAGTTCCTCGCACAGATCCACGAGTATCTCCTCGGTGAAGATCGCTTCTACGACGAGATCTTCGCTTCGTTGCAGATCCCGTACAAGCCCGTCACCTGGTCCCAGGACCGCGCCGCCGAATCCGGAAGCGACGCCGAGCTCGAGAAGCAGAGTCGAGTCATGCAGCTCATCAACACGTACAGGGTGCGCGGGCATCTCCTCGCCGAGCTCAACCCGATCGGGTGGGAGATCCTGAGCCACCCTGAGCTCGACCTCTCGTACCACGAGCTGTCGGTGTGGGACCTCGATCGCGAGTTCCTCACAGACTCCCTCCCCGGCGCACGCAAGCGAACACTGCGGGAGATCATCGACCAGCTGCGCGATGCCTACTGCCGCACTACGGGATACGAATACATGTTCATCTCGGACCCGGAGCAGAAGCAGTGGATCCAACACCGCGCCGAGAGCCCCGCCAAGGTCGAGATGCCGCTCGACGAGAAAAAGCACATCCTCAGCCGTCTCAATGCAGCCGAGGCTTTCGAGCGCTTCCTTCACACGAAGTACATGGGACACAAGCGCTTCTCACTCGAGGGCGCCGAAAGCCTGATCCCGATGCTCGACGTCCTCTTCGAGGAAGCCGCGGCGAGGGGGATGATCGAGATCGTCATGGGCATGTCGCATCGAGGGCGACTCAACGTCCTCGCCAACATCGTCGGGAAGCCCCTGAACGAGATCTTCAACGAGTTCGAAGGCAACCTCGCCCCCGACAGCTTCCAAGGATCCGGCGACGTGAAATACCACCTCGGGATGACGGGCCGCTTCAAGGCGCGTTCGGGCAACGAGCTCGCCATCGTTCTCGCGTCGAACCCCTCACATCTCGAAGCCGTCGATCCGGTCGTCGAGGGCATGGCGCGCGCCAAGCAGGATCTGCTCGGACGAGAGAATGCCCACCGCATCCTCCCGGTGCTCCTCCATGGCGACGCCGCGTTCGCGGGGCAGGGTGTGGTCGCTGAGACGTTCAACCTTTCGGCTGTGCCGGGCTATCGCACGGGGGGGACGGTCCATATCGTCGTGAACAACCTGATCGGGTTCACGACGGCGCCGATCGCGGCTCGATCGACCAACTACGCGACCGACATCGCAAAGATGGTCCAAGCCCCGATCTTCCACGTGAACGGCGACGACCCAGAGGCGTGCGTCCGCGCGGTGCGACTTGCGTTCGAGTTCCGTCAGACGTTCGGCAAGGACGTGGTCGTGGACCTCGTGTGCTACCGGCGTCACGGCCACAACGAAGGTGACGAGCCCGCGTTCACCCAACCCTTGATGTACGCAAAGATCGAGGGGCGTCGCTCGGTCCGCAAGCTCTACACAGAGTCCCTCTTGAACCGCGGCGAGCTTACGGTCGAGGAGGCGGAGAGCCTCCTCGAGGACTTCCAGCGGCGACTGCAGACGTCCCTCGACGAGGTGAAAGAGACAGCACAACCCGACCGCGTCGCGCCTCCTCCACCTAAGCCCGCCGGTGTGCTCCCGCCGACCGAAACCGGTGTCGAGCGCGATCGGCTGGAACACATCCATCAGGTCGTCACGAGCTTCCCGTCTTGGTTCGAGCCTCACCCGAAGCTCCGCAAGATGCTCGAGCGCCGTGCAGACATGCTCGAGCGCGACGCGATCGACTGGGCGGCCGGCGAGGCGCTCGCGTTCGGCTCACTCCTGATGGAGGGGATCCTTGTCCGATTGTCGGGACAGGACGCTCGCCGCGGAACGTTCAGTCAAAGGCACTCCGTGTTGGTCGATCACCGCACGGGCGGGGAATATCACCCGCTCACACACCTGAAGGAGGGTCAACCGCGTCTGCGCGCGTATGACAGCACCTTGTCGGAGTTCGCCGTGATGGGTTTCGAGTACGGCTACTCGATCGCGAACGGCGATGCGCTCGTGTGCTGGGAAGCGCAGTTCGGAGATTTCGTCAACGGCGCGCAGGTGATCATCGACCAATTCATGGTCGCGGGTGAGGACAAATGGAAGCAACCGAGCGGACTGACGTTGTTGTTGCCGCACGGCTACGAGGGCCAAGGCCCCGAGCATTCGAGCGCTCGGCTCGAACGATTCCTCACGCTGTGTGCCGAGGACAGCATCCAGGTGGTCCAGCCGACAACGCCTGCACAGTACTTCCACCTTCTACGCCGACAGGTCGTGCGCACAGTGCGCAAACCACTTGTTGTGTTCACTCCGAAGTCACTGTTGCGCCACCCAGACGCACGAAGCGCTGCCGAGGAGCTCGTAACCGGACACTTCAACGAGACGCTCGACGATCCCCGCGTCAGCGATAAGACAGTCGTCAAGCGCCTCCTGCTTTGCTCCGGAAAGGTCGCCTACCCCCTGATGGAAGAGCGTGACAGATTGACCGCGCCGGCCGCCGTCGCGCGGGTCGAGCAGCTCTACCCGTTCCCCGAGGAGCAGATCCTGGCGATCCTCGAGAGTTACCCGGACCTAGAAGAGGTCCGGTGGGTTCAGGAAGAGCCCGAGAACATGGGCGCGTGGTTCTTCATCTACGCGCGCCTGGCCGAGAAGCTCTACGGCAAATATCGATTCAGCCATGCCTCAAGGGTCGAGAGCGCGAGCCCTGCGTCGGGTAGCTCCCGCATCCACGAGCAGGAACAGCAGCAGCTCGTCAACGCGGCGTTCGCTCAGCTCAGCTAGCCGACCCCAACACCCCTTGCGCCCGCGCCGCGAAGATCGTCTGTGCCAGCGTCTCGGCTGCGTCATGGGTGGGCGACCACCCCAGCTCCTTCTTGGCTTTGGAGCTGTCCATGATCACAGGCAGCTTCATCGAGTCGACCCACTTGGCCTCTGCAGGCATGAGCGGCAGGCGCGAAACGATCGCGGCCGTCGCATCGATCGCGATCGATGGAAGCGGTATCGAGTACCAGCCGAGGGCGCGTGCCAGGTCGGCGACGGTCAATGCTCCGTCCGCGCTGAGGTTGTAGATCCCCGGCCGGCCCATACCCAGCGTTGCGCGTCGCAGCGCGTCGGCTACGTCGTCTTCGTGAACGACCTGGAACTCGAGGCCGGGATCGGGTAGCACGGGCCTAAGCAGGGGAAGAGCGGCAGTGACCTTGCGGATCGTTCGTGGCACTCGCATCCCGGTCTTGACGAGCGGGATCCTCTCGATCAGATCGATCGCATTCGGGCCCGCGACGATGCACGGCCGGAAGACGTACACCTCCTTATCTGAATGGCGAGCGAGGTTCGTGAGAAGGCGTTCGACCTCGGCCTTCTGCTTCGAGTAGTAGTGCGTTTCCGTCCCCCGGGCGGGGACGTCTTCGGTCAGGGGCTGAGGGTTGTTCTCGTGCCATCCATATGCGGCTACGGATGACGTGTAGATGAGTCGCTTCGCGGTCGATTCGAGAGTTACTTCGAAGACGTTGCGCGCCCCAACGAGGTTAGTGGCGCGCGACTTTTCGGATGGCTCGAACAGGATGAAGGCCAGATGGACAACCACGTCGGCCTCGGCAACCAGTGACTCCACCGCGGAGCGATCACGGATGTCGCCGCGGACGTACTCGAGCTTGCGGAGACCGAGCTTTCCGGGATCGAAGGGACGCCGCGCCATGCCGAGAACGCGCCCGACCGACGGCTCGCGGTCCAACTCCCTGATGAATGAAGTACCGATGCTTCCCGTGGGTCCCGTAACCGCAACCGTCAGCTTCCCGTTTTCAGCCATGGCTCCTCTACTCGCTCACGAAATCGACACCGCCTGGCCGGAGGAACCGCTGATATCGCCCGATGGGGACGAACCCCATCCCAGCGTAGAAGTCCTTAGGCCAATCTTCCTCGTCCGCGACCAGGAACACGAAGTCGTGCTCTTCGCGATAGACGAGGTCCAGTACTTGCGCCAGTAGCGCCCTCGCCAAACCCTTCTTGCGATGTTCCTTCAACGTCGCGACATCCTCGATCTGGGCAGTCTTGCCGTCCGAATAGAGCTCGCAGATCGAGCCGATGGTGCCGCCGGTGGATGCGCCGAAGAAGCGGATCGCGATGGCATCTCTGAGGACGACGTCGATATCGAGGAGCTGCGCGACGACCTCGGGCTTCTGCCCGTACGGCTGCTCGCCTATGACCTTGGAGCGAACGTCGCGCATCGCCTCCGCCGTCAGCTCGTGTACCTCGGTGTCGCCGGATAGGGGGGGAGGGTCGCCGCGATGTGCCATGACGACGAAACGGTCGACCTTCCACCCGAGCTCCGCGAACTCATCCCCATAGGTCATCGAAAGATCGGGGTCGGACATCGAGATCGCCCGATGCTCATGCCCCTCTGCACTGTGCAGGCGTTCGGCTTCGGCCGCGAGGTCTTCAGCCGTCATGCCTGACGCCTCTTGGACCAGCAGCTTGTTCGCGTCCCAGATCACAGGGAACTTCGTGGCGAACAATCCAAGGCCCCCAGGGAAGGGGACGCGCTTGTCGATGAGCTGATCGCCCACCCAATCCTCGAACGCGATCGCCCTCTCGAGGTCCGCCCGATCTGTCTCCATCCCGCAACGCTAACTAGAATCCGCCCATGCCTGCTCTGCCGGACCTCTGCTCGGACCTCGCCACAGAGCAGGCCGTCCTCGATGACATCGTTTCGAGCCTGGAGAAGGATGCCTGGGACACCCCTACGCCGGCGGCCGGATGGACGGTGCGGGACCAGATCAGCCACCTGGCGTTCTTCGAGGAGCAGGCGCATCGGGCGATCACCGACCCTGATGGTTTCAGCGTCTCGCTGGGGGAGATCGCCGCGGATCCGGTCGGCTTCATGTCGGGCCCCCTCGAGCGGGGGAGGTCGCTTCCCGCCATCGAGGTGCTGGCGTGGTGGAGGAAGGCTCGGACCGACGCTCTTGATGGGTTCTCGCTTGCGGACCCCGGTCGTCGGGTGCCGTGGTTCGGTCCGCCGATGAGCCCGGCGTCGTTCATCACCGCCCGCATCATGGAGACCTGGGCGCACGGGCAAGACGTCGTCGACGCGCTCGGCGTCGGCCGCGCTCCGACCGAGCGGCTTCGCCACGTTGCTCACCTCGGGGTCAAAGCGCTTCCGTACAGCTTCCACGCCAACGGTCTCGAGACCCCCGACGCACCGGTACGGGTCGAGCTGCGCGCGCCGTCGGGCGACATTTGGTCTTGGGGTGAAAGCGCACCCGACAAAGTCGGAGGCCCCGCCCTCGACTTCTGTCTCGTTGTAACGCAACGGCGCCACGTCGACGACACCGACCTCGACGTCCAAGGCGAGACGGCGACGCGCTGGATGTCGATCGCGCAAGCCTTCGCCGGCCCACCCGGCGAAGGACGCAAGCCAGGTCAGTTCGCGCGCAGGGCGGGTTGATCGTGGTTCCGGACGCATTCAGGTGGATCGCGGGAGTATTCGGGCTCGCTCTCGTAATCGTGACCGCCGGAAGTCTGATGCGAACCTTGGTCGTCCCGCGGGGCGTGTCTTCGAGGCTGTCGGTATTCGTCAGCCGACGCGTCGTTCGCCGAACGTTCCTGTGGATCTCGGATCGAACGGAGAGCTACGCCATCAAAGACCGGATCCTTGCGTTGAGTGCGCCGATGGCGCTCGTCGTCGTACTTATCGTCTGGCTCCTGTTGTTCCTGCTCGGCTTCGCGATGATCCTGTGGCCCCTAACCGGCCTGTCATTTGCCGCGTCGCTGCGCGAGTCGGGGTCGTCGATGCTCACACTGGGGTTCGCGGGACAAGACTCGGTCTTGCCGACGATCGTCTACTTCCTCGCTGCCGTGACAGGCCTCATCGTGATCGCGCTGCAGATCGCATACCTCCCGACCCTTTACGGCGCGTTCAACCGGCGCGAGACCCTGGTAACGATGCTCCAGAGCCGCGCCGGCGCGCCTGCATGGGGGCCCGAGATCCTCGCCCGCCACAACACCGTCGGGCTGCTCGACAACCTCCGTCACTTCTACGGTGACTGGGAACAGTGGTCCGCCGACGTCGCGGAGAGCCACTCGACCTATCCGGTCCTCGTGTGGTTCCGCTCCCCGCACCCACTTCGTTCGTGGATCGTCGGGCTCATCGCGGTGCTCGACTCGGCGGCGTTGTATCAATCCGTCTGCCCCTCGACCGCGCCTCCGGAGACGCGCCTGTGTATCCGCATGGGCTTTGTCTGTCTGCGCACGATCGCCGACGCGATCAAGATGCCTTACGACCCCGATCCCTTCCCCGATGAACCGATCGAGCTCACCTATGAGGAATTCCTTGGAGGAGTGCACAGGCTCGAGGCGGCGCACTTCCCGATGGAGCGCACGCCCGAAGAAGCGTGGCCGCACTTCAAGGGGTGGCGAGTGAACTACGAGTCGATCGCCTATCGCCTCGCGAACAGCGTTGTTGCGCCGCCGGGGCCATGGACGGGAACACGCGACCATCTACCGGGCATGACGATCGTCCCTCAGCGCCCGACCGACCGAAGGCCGGGGGACAAGCGCCACGAGGACATCCCCAAAGCCGACGCATCGGCTTGGCGCGCCTAGCCCGTCAGGCTTTGACCGGACCCCATTGACCGTCGGCCATGTTCTCGGGCATCGCTTTGCAAACACAGAACTCGTTGCCCTCGGGGTCGGTCATCACGATCCAGATGTCACCCTCGTCGCGATCGAAGCGCTTCACCCGGCGCGCGCCGAGTGCCTCGATGCGCGCCGCCTCCGCTTCCTCGTCGAGAACGTACAGATCGATGTGCAGACGGTTCTTGCCGGTGCGGGGCTCCGGTACCTTCTGCAAGTAGATGCGGGGCCCGAGCTCACGCTTGTCCTTGAGCTGTGCCTCAGTGTCGGAGCGGTGCGCGATCCGATAGTCGAGAGCCCCCGCCCAGAACTCGGCCATCACTTCGACGTCGTTACAGTCGACACCGACGTTACCGAGCTTCACCTGCACAGGGCGGCCTCCGCAGCTTCGGATCCCGCGAGCTTGCGGCCCGTGCGGACCAGGAGCACACCGATCACGGCGCGCACGCCGTCCCGGGCCGAGTCGCGTGAGGCAGGGCGCGCGGTGGCGTGCCTCCGGGCCGCGGCGTCGCTCACGCGATGCGCGTGCTCGGCCTCGTGGATGAGCTGCTCACGCCTTCCGTCGGCCATCTCAGCGAGGATGGTGGGGTGCATGAGATGCCTCCTTCCCTCGGTCTCGCCAGCCAAGTTCCCCCTGGCCAGTAACTAGTGAACACGCTATAGTGGTTAGCGTAACCTGTCAAGTCAGATAGCTAGTTACGAGAGGAATCGATCATGGCAGGCCGTGGCCCCGCTCCAGGGCTCCTCGAGGCCGTGCGCTCGTTCATCAACACCTACGACGTCGACCTTCCAGAAGACTCATTGACGACACCGGGGGATCTCGTCTCGTGGCTCGCCGGACACGACCTGATCGACGCAGAGGCGACCGCCACACGTCGTCAACTCGCAGCGGCGATGAGGATCCGAGATGCGCTTCGGGTGCTGGCGCTTGCTAACAACGGAGACGAGAACGCTGATGTTCGGTCCGCCTGGAGTGCATTGGATGAAGCCGCCGAGGCCGCCGCTGTGATGCTGCGGTTCTCTTCTGAGGGCCCTCTGCTGGAACCCGAGAAAGAGGGTATCGAGAAGGCGCTGGGCACGATCCTGGTCGGGGTAGCAGAAGCGATGGCAGACGGAACCTGGGCGCGGCTGAAGGTGTGCCGTGATGACACCTGCGCTTGGGTGTTCTACGACCACTCTAAGAACCGCTCTAGTACCTGGTGCGCGATGGGTGTCTGTGGGAACCGCGCCAAGGCGCGCGCCTACCGGGCGCGCCAAGCCACCTCGCAGACATGACGACATCGTTCACGGTGCCGCTGCGCGGCGCCGGGGGAGAGCCCGTCGACCTGTGGCGGACACTGCAGTCTCACGGACTGACCGAGCTCCCCCCTATGTCTGTCGATCCCGACGAGCGCGCTCTGACGGTGACCCTCCCCGTCGGACGCGGGCGCGCACGAACGGTCACGATCGAGAGCGCGGGTGTCCGGCGCGTCCGGTGCACGATTCACGGCCGGCCCCCAGCAAATACCGCGCAGGGTGTGATCGAGCGCGGCATCACTCACATCCTTCGACTCGACGAGGATCTATCTGAGTTCTACGAGCAAGCCGCCCAGGACCCCGATCTGGCGTGGGCGGCATCGGGGGCGGGACGCATGCTTCGCAGCGCGTCGACGTTCGAAGAGGTCGTCAAGACGGTGTGCACGACCAACTGTTCCTGGGGTGCGACGACGAAGATGATCGGAGCGCTCGTCGCCAACCTCGGCGCACGCGCGCCGGGCGCGCCGGCAGACGGCGCCGCCGGGCGCGCCTTTCCCACACCGGTAGTGATGGCGGCACAGCCTGAGAGCTTCTACAGGGACGTCATCCGCTCGGGCTACCGCGGTCGCTATTTCATCGCGCTGGCGACATCCGTGGCCGACGGCACCGTGGATCTCGAGGCGCTGGCGGCGGCCCCTCGCGACGAGCTCGACGACGACGAGCTCGAACGACAACTGCTCGCCCTGCCCGGAGTCGGGCCGTATGCCGCGGCGCACATCATGATGATGATCGGGCGCTACTCACGGTTGATCCTCGACTCGTGGACCCGGCCGAAGTACGCGCGCCTCGTGGGCAAGAAGACCGTTCCGGACAAAGCGATCGTCACGCGTTTTCGTCGATACGGCAGTTATGCGGGACTCGCGTTCTGGTTGTTCCTCACGCATGATTGGATCGAGGATGTGCCGGCGAAGGCCTAGTTGTTCTCGATCCCGCACTCTTTGATGCCGTAGCGATCCGCCTTTTTCCGGAATTGTGTGGCGAACCTCGTGGCCGTGCCGTCGGCGCGCGCGAAAGCTGCTTCCTCGTCGTTCTTGGCTGCTGCGATCGCCTCGTCGAGGAACCGAAGCGATTTCGACAGCGCTCCGATCATCTTCTCGACCTTCTTTTCATCACGGCGCGGAGGTTCGAGGCCACTTAAGCCTGAATGCAGCGTGCGGTTGATCTCCTTCACGCGCTGCGCAAAGCGAATGAGCTCTCGTTCGTTTGTCGGCGGCGGGAGGTTCTGCTGGAACTCCCGTGCTTCGGCGCATAGAACGTCGGCATCTGCGATGAAAGCCGCCTTCATCTCGGCGCGAGTCAGCGCCTCGTCCGGGTCGCCGTTTCCAGGGTCGTCGCCGTTACCGAACAATGCGGAGGCGAGGAATACCAGCACCACGAGCCCGACCAGGCCGCCGACGGTCCACATCCAGAGGTTCCCGCGTGATTCAGGCCCCATGACGCTTGGAAACCTGCTGGTCTCTTGGTAGTCGCCGACATCGTCGTCATCCCAAGTCCCGGTCCCTGCGTGCGCGGGTGAGACCGCGGGTCCGGCCGCGAGGGGCTCGGTCGCGTCGCCCTCGCTGATGCGCAGGTGGTCCGGCACCGAAGGAGGGAGGGGGGCAGGTGGCGGTTCGCTCGCGGAGCGGGTCCACACTTGCTCCGCGAGATCCCACCGGTACCACGTTCCGCCTGGGCCCTTCAGCCACCAGATCCCGTCGCGGTGGAAGGGTTCGTTCAAGGATCTATCGCCTCGAGATCTTTCGTCGCGGGTCCCTGGATCACGCGTCCGTCCAGCGCGAAACGCGAACCGTGGCAGGGACAGTCCCAACTCTTCTCTGCATCGTTGAAGCCCACTATGCACCCGAGGTGCGTGCACACGGCGGATACGCACGACAGTTTCCCGGCCTCGTCGCGGTACGCACCGATCGTCCGTCCGTTCGACTTCACCACAGCGCCGGTGCCGGGTGCTAGCGCATCGAGTGGCGGCTTCGAGCGGATCCTGTCGCCGACCCAATGTGCCGCGACCTTGGCGTTCTCCTGGATGAACGTCGAGGCGGACTCCGCCGGCTTGATGCGCGACGAGTCGTATAGGTAGGCCCAAGGGTTGTCGCGGCCGAGGATCAGGTCCGAAAGGATCATCCCGCCGAGCGTTCCATTGGTCATACCCCACCCGCCGTAGCCCGTCGTCGTGTAGAGGTGGTCGGAGCTACGCGTGAGACGTCCGGTGTACGGCACGAGATCGACGGAGTAGTTGTCCTGCGTCGACCACCGGAACAGGAAGTCCTGGACTCCGAAGTGTCGCCGTCCGAAATCCTCGAGGCCCTCATAGAACCTTGTCGTGTCTTGCACCTCGCCGGGACGGTGGTGCTCGCCGCCAATGATCAGCACGTGGCCGGTCTTGTAGCGCGCGAGGCGAAGCGACCTCATCGGTTCGTCAACCGAGATAAACATCCCGGCCGGTGCCTTGGTACGAGCGATCTTGCCCGCAACTGCATAGGACCTCGTGGGGTGGACGCGAGCGAAGTAGAGACCGCGGTCGAACACCGGCATGTGCGTCGCGATGATCACGTCGGCGGCCGTCATCGTTCCCAGCGATGTCGTGACGGTGCACGGCTCGCCGTCGGAGACGTCGGTAACGACGGTCTCCTCGAAGACATGGCTACCTCCGCCTGGAATCATCCGTGCGAGCGCGAGCAGGTATTTACGTGGATGGAACTGCGACTGTCCGTCGAGCCGCACGGCTCCCCTGACCTCGTAGGGGAGCGGGGTGTCGGTCGCGAACGAAGCATCCAGGCCCGCGTCGCGCTCTGCCTGAACTTCATTTCTCACTTTGTCGACCTGAGAAGCATCCGTCGTGTACACGTAGTTGACGGCCTCGTCGAGATCGCAATCGATCGCGTGCTCCTCCACGGTCGCGCGGATGAGCTCCATAGCTGCTGTCTGTGACTCGGCGTACGTGCGCGCCGCCTCGGCACCGTGCTTGCCTTCGATCTCGGAATAGATGAGTCCGTGCCCCGCCGTTACCTTCGCTGTTGTGTATCCGGTGACGCCGTGCAGGATGCGTTTGGACTCGATGACGGCGACGCTCTTGCCCGCGCTCTTCAAGAGGTGCGCTGCGGAAAGCCCGGCGATGCCGCCGCCGACGACGGCGACGTCGACGTGGGTCCCCTTCTGCAGCGGAGGATAGGAGGTGGGATCGGTCGTCGCGATCCACAGCGACGGGTTGGGGGGCTTCATCCCTGCGACGTACCCATGCAGGTGGGTTCCACACCCTGCCTTACGATCGTGCTCATGATCCGGATATCGCGCCTTCTCATCGTCCTTGTCCTGCCGATGATTATCGCCGCGGGATGCAGCGAACCCCCCTCAGGCGTCGCCGTGCGCGCCGCGGCGACCACCACTACTCCCACTGCGGCCCCGGCCTCTCCATCACCCAGCCCGTCACCGACCGCCGAGTCGTTCGCGCCAGAGCCGGATAAGGGGCTCCCCCGGCGTCCCGATCGGATCGTGCGCGCCCTTGCCAAGGTCGATGCTGCCCTCGGGGAATCCATCGCGGCGTGGCTCGCCGAAGGCACGCCTTCGCAGGGCCCGCCTCCGGAGCTCGTGGTGCTCCAAGCCCTCTACGGGCAGCGGTTGTCGCGCATGATGGTGCGCCGCCCGCAGCTCGGACGTGAAGTCATAGCGCGCCTCGATGGAGCATTAAAGGAGAAGACCAAGAGCAATTTCTTCGCGGGCCGGCGCTTACGCTTGCTGGTCACTCCCGTCGATCCTGACTTCGAGTTCAAGACCGGACGCGCCGAACCTGCCGGAGACCTCCTCCGCTATTACAAGCGTGCCGAGAAACGCTTCGGCGTCGACTGGGAGATCCTCGCAGCGGTCAACATGGTCGAGACGCGCTTCAACAAGATCCGGTCGAACAGCTCGGCGGGCGCACAGGGCCCGATGCAGTTCATGCCCGCGACGTGGGAGGCATACGGGATGGGCGGCGATGTGTACGACCCCTTCGACGCGATCATGGGGGCTGCCAACTATCTTGATGCGTCCGGCGCGCCCGAGGATTACAGGAAAGCGCTGTACGCGTACAACCACGCGGATGCCTACGTCGATGCGGTGATCGCATACACGAACGTCATGCGGCGGGATCCAGAGAGGTTCTTCGAGTACTACAACTGGCAGGTCTACGTCATCACGACCGAGGGTGACAAGCGCCTTACCGGTCCCGGCCGAAAGCACTAGCACCGGGGGCCCTCAAAGGGCATACTCGTGCGGTGAGCCTTACGCAGACTTGCGGGGTCTGTAGCCTCGTTTATTCAGCCGTTGACCCACGCTGTCCACGCTGCGGGTTCGGCTCGGGGTCGGCAGCTCCGCCCACCTCCGGCGGCGGACCTGCGCAGGGAGCCCCCGTAACGGCAGCCCCGATCGACCCGAACCAGGCCGCGGTCGGCCAGATCGTCGCTGCGGTCTCGAGCCTCACGGGCGGCACCGTGGGGGCATCGGGCACATCGTGGACCCCGGCGACGCCGACGTCATGGTCCCCACAGACCGCCCAAGCCATCAACCAGGCCGCCGCAGCAGACATGGTGCAGACCGCGGTCCGCTCCACCGGACGCGCCGGGGCGATCATCGCGCTCGTCGTGCTCGCGATGGTCGGAGGGATCTTCTATGGCGTGTTCGGGTTCATCAACAACGTGACCGACAGCGTCTCGGACATCGGCGACACGGTCCGCACCGAGGTCGGGACCGCGTTCCAGGGTGGCAACGAGAACACCGTGACGGAGCTGACCGAAGCCCAGTGCAACCGTCTCTTCAAGAACCACCTAGGGGCGATGTTCACCGCGCTCGCAGAGGGCCGGGGCGAGGACCTCAGCGACGCGACGATCGGGGCCTCGACCGCGTTCGGGCCTGGCTCGCGCGAGTACTTCGCCCTCATCGATATCTTCTCGAACGCTGAGATCAGCAGTGCCGCCGCTCTCGGTGAGCCTAAGAAGGCGATGAAGAAGTCGTTGCCTCTGATCAAGAAAGCCTGCTCGAGGTAGTCACGAAGAAGGAAAGGGTCTTCCGCGCGCAGCTGCCGGTCGATCTCGGCCTCACGCTGCGACCCCTCCGTCAGGGTTTCGGCGACCCATCGGTCCGCTTCGAGAGGAACAGCGTCGCGTGGCGTGCCACGCGCACGCCCGAAGGCCCGGGAACGCAACGCATATCGGCCTCGCGCGGCGAGATCCACGTCACCGCGTGGGGGCCGGGGGCGCAATGGCTCCTCGATGCCGCGCCCGATCTCCTCGGAGCGCGCGACGACCCCAGTGGTTTCGAACCGCGTCATCCCGTCCTCAGACGACTGCACCACCAGCTGCCCGGCCTCCGGTTGTGCCGCTCGGCGGCGGTCGTCGAGACGATGATCCCGACCGTGATCGCTCAGAAGGTCCAGAGCGTGTCGGCGCACCGCTCCTACCACGCGCTGATCCGCCGCTTCGGCGAGCGCGCACCCGGCCCCGCGCCCCTGATGCTCCCGCCCGAGCCGGCCGCGCTGTGCCGGATGCCGTACCACCTCTTCCACCCACTCGGGCTCGAGAAGCGCCGTGCCGACATCCTGCGAGGCGCGTGCTCATACGCCCGTCGTCTGGAAGAAACGCTCGCGCTCGCCGGACCGGATGGCAGTGCGCGCTTCGATGACGCCAAGAAGCTCTACACCGCGATCCCAGGCATCGGGCCGTGGACGGCCGCGATCGTGTCCGAGGTGGCGCTTGGTGACCCCGATGCCGTACCCGTGGGGGACTACAACGTGCCGAACCTCGTGTCGTGGGTGCTCGCGGGGGAGCCGAGGGGCGATGACGCCCGCATGCTCGAGCTGCTCGAGCCGTACCGAGGCCACCGTGGACGGGCGATCCGCCTGCTCGAGGCCGGCGGCTCGCACCCGCCGTCGTACGGTCCCCGGCACCCGATCCGCCGGATCGCCAAGATCTAGAGCCTGGAGGAGAACCGGGCCTCGGAGTAGAACGACCCAAAGTAGAACAACCAAGGGGCAAGTCCACCGACGCTGCGGAGGCTCACATGCGCGCTCTTTCCGTTCCTCGCCGTTTGATCGTCGCTCTAGTGGTCGCGATCGTCGGAGGTCTCCTGATCCCGATGACGCCGGCGCAGGCCGCGCCCACCGGCTACGTGGAGATGAGCGACGGCACGCTGATCGCGATCAATCTGAGGTTCCCCGACAACTATCAGGAGGGCCGCTCCTACCCGACGGTCTTCGAGATGTCGGGTTACGACGGGGGCTCTGCCGACGGCGAGGACCCCACGGGGGGTGAAGGCAGCCGTGGTCTGACCAAGATCTTCTACGACGACTACGTCACGGTGCACGCGTCGGTGCGCGGGACGGGGTGCTCGACCGGCGAGTTCGACCTCTTCTCGTGGCGCAGCGCGCTCGACGGGCGTGAGGTCATCGAGTGGATCGACGACCAATCGTGGTCCAACGGGCGCATCGGTCTCTACGGCCATTCCTACGGTGGGATCACCGGGTTCATGATCGGCGCGACGCGGCCACCGAGCCTCGACGCCATGTCGGTGTCGGGCCTGATCGACGACCTCTACCGAGGCATCGTCTACCCGGGCGGCGTCAGCAACTACGGTTTCCCTCTGCTATGGACGGGCGGCATCCGCCCTGTCTACGACGTCGGCGGTGGGACGTACGACGGGCTTTCCGAGGGCGACGGGCAGTGCGCGCAGAACCTCGGGGCCCATTCGCGCACGGTGCTGAACGATCCCATCGTGCAAGGCCTTCAGGACACCGACAACACTTGGTTCCAGGTCCGCTCGCTGATCAACTACGCGGAGCGCATCTCGGTCCCGATACACATCACCGGCGCCTACCAGGACGAACAAACCGGCCCGAGGGGTCCGTACCACCTGTTCGAAGAGGTGAGAGGGATCCCGAAGCGACTGCTCATGACGAACGGTGATCACGGCACGCAGACCGGTCCCGAGCAGATCTGGCAAGACCGGCGCGCGTGGATGGATCACTGGGTGCAGGGAGAGAACAACGGTTTCGGCATGTGGCGACGAGGGATGTCGCGCGCGCCGCAGTCCGTGACCGCGCTACTCGAGATGTCAGACGGCGTTGCCAAGGGACGCCTCGACTCGCCGACGTTCCCGATCGCAGGCACTCAGTGGACCGACTTCTACCTGCACGGCGAGGGCGGGCTCACCCAGGCGAAGCCGGGTGATGAGGGCTCGAGCATGTACGCGTCCGGCAGTGTGCGCCAGGGATGGGTGTTCCAGGCGGGACACACCGCCGGCTCCCCGGTCACGACCGAATCTGGTCCCGACGAGCTGACGTTCTCGACACCGGAGTTCAAGCGTCCGACGGTCATCGCCGGCCCCTCGACCGCGACGCTGTTCATGTCGTCGACCGCGACGGATACAGAGGTCTTCGTTCAGCTGATAGACGAGGCTCCCGACGGAAGCCGCTACTACATCCAGCGGGGCATGCTGAAGGCGAGCCATCGCGCGATCGACCCGTTGCTCAGCGACAGGACGCGAGAGGGTCAGATCTACCGTCCTCACCGGCCACACACGAACCCCCGCGACATCATGCCGGGAGAGACCTACGAGTACCTCGTCGAGATCTTCCCCGTCGGCCACGTGTTCCGCCCGGGCCACAAGCTCGTGGTAAAGATCCACACACCGCCGATCGCCGACAGCTATTACGTGTACGTCCCGAAGCGCTTCCCGGGCGTTAACACGGTGTTCCACAACGCGGAGAACCCGTCGCACCTGACGTTGCCTCTCATTCCGGCGAACCGCGTGCGCCTAGGCCCCGAGCTCCCGCCCTGCTCCCTACAAGAGGTCCGCTGCATCCCCGGCTAACCGGGGGGGGATCAACTCAGAGTTTGGGCGCGCCGGTGAGATGGCCGGCCACGCCCGCGCCCCACGGGACACATAGGCCGTCGGCCGTGCAGCCGTCGATGAACGCGGCCCACGGCGTGCCGTCGGGCGCGATGACGACGTCGATGAAGTCGAACTGGACCCCGCACCGGAGGATCGCGCAGCTACCGAAGATCAGTGGGTCCTTGACCGGATTGATCGCAGCCGTGTGGAAGCTGGGGCGCGCCGCGAGTGGGTTCGTTGTTACCGACATATAGCCGTTCCAGGTCACATCTTCGTACTCGCCGCCCGCGCCGTCGGGCGCCTCGCCGCCGGGTGCGTTCATGCTCGCGACGTACGCGAACGCGAGACCACCCGAAGGCCCCAGCGCGATAACGGGACCCCACGCCTCCTTGAGCCCCGGCGGCCCAATCATGGTCGGCGACCCCCACGTCTCTCCGCCGTCGCGCGAAACGACTAGATAGGGGAGCCGGTTGCGCGCCGTGTAAACGTAGAAGATGTTGCCGTCGGGGTCGACCACGACGCCCGCCTCGTGCTCCCAGATCGCCGGGTTGTCGATCGATCCATCGCTGACCGGCATCCCGTTGTCGGCCACCTGGATGCGCCGCCACGTCGCACCCTCGTCTTCACTGATCGCGAGGTAGGGGGCGTCGCAGAACCCGCGCGGCAGATACACGACACCCTCGGTGTCGACGAAACCCGGTCCCGTCGCGCCTCCGCAGTGTCCGGGGATGCCCGCCATGCCATCTCTCGTCATGGTTGGGTCATCTGTGAACGCAGGGAGGCCGGTTCGCACCCAGGTGAGACCACCGTCGATAGACTTGACGCAGCTCGTGGCAGTGCCGAAGAACGCGAGCGCGCCCGCGTCGATCGCGCAGTAATAGACGACGTTCGGGTACCCGATCGGCCCGCTCGTAGCGGGCGGCCCCGCGAAGATGTTCTGGTGGTCGGTGAGCGTACAGATCGTCGACTCCTGCCATGTCTCACCCTCGTTGTCGCTGATCGACAGTTGGGTGCACGGACCCGTCCAGTCGTTATCGAAGATGCGATCGGTCGCTGGGTCGACGTAGAAGTACGGGTCCTGGCCGAACGCATGGGTGCGCGTCGGGCCGAGCCGGCCACCGACCTCAGCCCACGTCTTGCCGTTATCGCTTGTCGCGACAAGGGGCCACGCGATGCCCGAGGTGTCGGACGTGTCGAGGCCCTTGAAGAACACCGTTCCGCTCGAAGTCACACCGAGCGTTGGTTCCGCGCCGAGAACACCCGTGTCGAACATCTCGCCGCGCGGCCGCTTCCCGGCCTTCTTGCGCGACGAGCTGCCCGCGACATAGGTGATCCCTCGGACGACCGCGTGCTTGCCGAGTTCAGCGCGCAGGGGACTGTGCTTCGCGGCATAAACCGAAATGGGGTCGGCTTCGACTTCTTGCTCGTGCGAGTGAACGTCGTGCCACGATGTGAGAGACGATCCAGGAAGTCCGTGCGTGGCACCGGGGAACGCCACCCCGCCGAAGATCATCGCCGCTGCTGCCGTCACGATCGCAGTTCGTGTCACGCCGGCGCCCCCTAGCCCTAGCCCTAGCCCTAGCCGAGATTAGACCTCTTCGGGAGGGCCCTTGTCTGCGGGTGCGCTGGCGGGTTCCGGACCGATCTCGTTGAGGCGATCGACGAGCTGACGCAGCCGGCCAACGTGGTGACGGTCGAACTTGAGGGCGATGCGGGGTAGGTCCGGCACGTCCATGTCCTTGATCTCGGCAGGCGATGCCTCGGCGCGTTCGATGGGGCCGCCCAGGATGTCGGTGAACTCGCGCGATAGCTCGGCGAGCGTCGCGTCGTCCGGCATCACATTGAGCCGCAGGATCAATCGGTCGCGCACGAGTCGCTGGGAGTGGTACACCCGGAAGAACGTTTCGATCTCTTCGACCGCTTCCTCCGCGTGATGGCACCACTTGTAAAGGCTGAGGTCATCCTTGCTGATGAACCC
>DATLNM010000036.1:0-18121 GCA_035536775.1 Actinomycetota bacterium
CACTTCCTGATGGCGAAGCTGTTCAACTTCAAGGCGACGAAGTTCTTCCTCGGGTTCGGCCCGACGCTGTGGTCGTTCACGAAGGGCGAGACCGAGTACGGCATCAAAGCGCTTCCCCTCGGCGGGTTCGTCAAGATCGTCGGCATGAACCCATACGAGGAGATCGCACCCGAGGACGAGCCGCGTTCGTATGCGAACAAACCGCGCTGGCAGCGGGCCCTCGTCCTTCTCGGCGGCCCGGCGACCCACTGGCCGCTTGCCTTCCTGATCCTCCTCGTGCTTGCGATGAGTGTCGGCTTTCCGACGGGGGACGTGAGCAACGAGATCCAAGCCGTAGACGTCATCGGATCGGAGGCGGAATCCCCGGCTTTGGCCGCAGGCATCGAGCCCGGCGATCGCATCGTGGGCATAGACGGGCGCCGCACCGAGGAGTGGCGCGACATCCGCACGTTCATCCGCAGTAATCCCGGCGAGCAGGTGCAGTTCATCGTCGAGAAGGACGGCCGGGAGCGCGAGGTCGATGTCGAGCTCGGCCAAGCGATCTTCAACGCAGAGGGTGCCCTCGTCGATTACGCGCCGCCGGGCGAGACGCTGCGTCCGTTGGAGCCGGACGAGGAAAGTGCAGGTTTTCTAGGAGTCAGCCCCAAAGAGGTCTACGAGAAGGAGAGCCTCATCCCCGCAGCAGGGACCGCGGCCACCATCACGTGGGAGTTCACGGTCCAGTCGGTCAAGGGCGCGGGCGCGATCCTCGCCATGCCTTTCGACGGCGAGCTGTGGTCGGCGCTGACCGCCGACGGCGAACGCGAGGTCGGGGACGGTCCGATCGGGATCGTCGGCGCGAGCCGGATCGCGTCGAGCAGTTTCGCGGCGGGCCGCTTCCTAGAGCTCATGGGGCTGATCGCCGGATTCACCGTGTTCGTCGGCCTCATGAACCTCCTGCCACTGCCCCCTCTCGACGGCGGCCACCTCGCGGTCCTGGTGTTCGAGGAGATCAAGTTGGTCCCTGACATGCTGAAGCTACGCTCGGATCCACTTGCGTTGACCGAGCCGGGATTCGCCCACCATCCGGTCGACATCCGAAAGCTCATCCCACTCGCGGCCGCGGTCATCTCATTCTTCGTCGTGTTGTTCATCGCGGTGCTCTACCTCGACCTCGCGCGCCCGATCAAGGTGCCGTTCTGATGGAGCTTCCCGCCACCTTCCCGCGGCGTAAGAGTCGTCAGGTCCACGTCGGCTCCGTCGCGGTGGGCGGAGACGCGCCCGTTTCCATCCAGTCGATGACGATCACCAAGACCGAAGACGTCAACGCGACGCTCATCCAGATCCACGAGCTCGCAACGCAGGGTGCCGACATCGTGCGCGTCGCGGTGCCTCACGAGGGCGACGCCAAAGCGCTACCGATGATCGCCAAGGAGGGCGGCGTTCCGATCATCGCCGACATCCACTTCTCGGTCCGGCTAGCGATGATGGCGCTCGAAGCCGGTGTGCATGGGCTCCGACTAAACCCTGGCAACATGCGCAATCCCAAACACATCGAGGAGGTCGCGACCGCGGCGAAAGAGCGCGGCGTTCCGATCCGCATCGGCGTCAACGCGGGCTCGCTCGACAAGGATCTCGTCGCCAAGTACGGACGTCCGACCGCGGAGGCGCTCGTCGAGAGCGCGCTTCACGAGATCTCACTGCTTGAGCAGCACGGCTTCACCGACATCAAAGTGTCGGTCAAGCACCAGAACGTTCCCGAGATGATCGCGGCGTACCGGATGCTTGCGGCCAAGACCGATGTTCCGCTGCACCTCGGCGTCACCGAAGCCGGCACACCGAAGCAGGGGATACCGAAGTCCTGCATCGGTTTGGGGACCCTTCTATCCGAAGGGATCGGCGACACGATCCGCGTCTCTCTCACCGCGGATCCCGTCGAGGAGGTGAAGCTCGGCAAACAGATCCTCAACATCGTCGGGCTGCGCCAAGAGGGCTTCGACCTTGTCGCGTGTCCGTCGTGCGGGCGCGCCGAGCTCGACGTTTTCGCCCTCGCAAATGAGGTCGAGGCCGCGATCGAGAAGATGGATCTCCCGCCGATGCAGATCGCGGTGATGGGGTGTGAGGTCAACGGGCCCGGTGAGGCGCGCGACGCCGACATCGGCATCGCCGCGGGCCCGGGACGCGGCCTGCTGTTCTCCAAGGGGAAGCAGATCGGATGGGTCCCTCACGACCGGCTCGTGGAGGCGCTTCTCGAGGAGGCCGAACGCGTCGCAGCTGAGATCAGAGCATCGGGTGAGACCTCGGATGGAGATGTCGTCGTTCTGAAGGGCGCGGGACGGCGCGCCGCGACGATGGGCATCGGAATGGGTCGCCCGGGCGACTGACGTCCCGGCAGGACCGGAGCGCCGTCCGTGGAAACACCTCGGATGCGCCGGCGACCTCGGGTATCGCTCGCGACCGGGTTGGTTCTGCTCGCGCTCATCGTTGCGATCGAGCCCACTCGGGCGCATGCCGGCGGCGTGCCGGCGGGCGACGGTAGTTACCGGTGGAAGACGACTACGCCCGGCGCGGCCAAGACAGGTCCGGCGGTAGTGGCGCTGATCGACGCCGGCGTCAACCCGTACAGCCCGGCGTTCCGCGACCGCTCACCGCTCGCGTACAAGCATCCCTCCACGTACATTCCGGGCTACCCCAAAGACGCAGTCGCGGTTCGTTTGAGTCTCGACCTGCCGTTCGAAGAAGCGCTCGCGAAAGACGAGGACAAGTGGGCGCTGCTCGCCCGCGGCAAGCTCTACTGGTTCCCCGGGACACGCGTCATCGGCGGGATCTCGTTCGGAGCCGGCGGTTGTCCGTCACCGGAAGCACCGCCGCCGACCGGCATTGCGACGCCCGTGGACTGCAAGGACCACGTCATCCTCGACGACAACGGGCACGGAACGATGACCGCATCGCGCGCTGCCGGCTTCCCCAACTCCCTGGCGCCCTCGGCGCGTATCGTCGAGATCGAAGGTCTCGGCGCGGGCGGCGTGCGGTGGGCGGCCGAGCAGGGCTGGATCGATGTGCAATCGAACTCATGGCTGAGCTTGGTCCCCCCACCCGTACCTCAGGACACCACCGACGCGTTCGCGGAAGCGGCCGCGCAGATGGTGACGATAGCGGCGTCCGGAAACGGCACGGCGTTCGTGACGGGCTTCGCGCCGACACCCACCTACCTCCTATCGACCGCACCGGCGGGCGTGATCCTCGCGGGCGCGCATGACAACGGGATGATGACGCTGTGGTCGGGAGCTCCCGCCCATCTCGTCGCGGACGGCTACGCGGGGATGAGCGCGATCTTCAACTCGTCCGAGGCGATGCGGCCCGATCCGATCGCGTGCTGCTCGAGCGCCGCCGCGCCTTATGTGGCCGGCGGGTATCTCTCGGTCATCCAGGAGGCCCGGCGGATATTGGGCCAGCGAACAACTGGGATAACCGGCGGGATCGTCGCGTGCGGGCGTGAGGGCCTCGTTGAGCAAGGTCCGCTCGCCGATGGCGTGTTCACGCTCGAAGAACTAACGACGGTCGTGTTCAACACCGCGGAATCGCGCCCCCTCGAGGGCAAGGACGACGGCGAGGTTCACTGGTCCGGAGAGCCGCGCGCTCCCGAGGTACAGCCCTACGGACCCGGGGACAACCCCTTCTGCGTCGGTTGCACGACCACACCCATCCCTTGGAGCGCGGTGCCGCAAGGCGTGGATCAGTTCCCGCTGATCGGCTACGGCGCGGTCAACGAGCGCTCGGTCGAGCTCGCGCTCCAGGTCTTGCGCGGCGAGGTCGCGCTACCCGAGCGTCCCACCGACGATGCTCAGTACGACGCGGACCAGGCGGTGCGCGCCGCGTTCGTCGGCGGGGCGGACGCCCCGGCCCTGGGGAGCTGCCCGGCCACCTCGATCGGAGCCAGGGGATAGGCTGTCTCCATGGCAACCAAAGGACGTAAGCGGCGTTCCCGTCGCAAGAACAAGGCTAACCACGGCAAGAGGCCCAACGCAGGGCGCAAATAGCCATCGTGCGCCGGGTCGGCCAACTTTGGCCGTTCGGCCCTGTGGTAAACTACAAAACCTGCTCTGAGCAGGGATTTTGTTGTTGTCGACTGTAGAAGCTCGACCGTTTTGGGATGATTTCGGGTGACACAACTTGGGTCGCACAGCCAGCCCCTCAGGCGAGGGGCTTCTTTGTGACCCGAGCCAGGTTGAGGTGGGGCCCGGACACGCCGGCGTAGGAGGGACCGATGGGAGCTCTCGAAGAGGTCAAGGACCTTGCAGAGGCCGTCGCCCGCCGCAGGTCGCTCAGGCTGTGGGACGTGGAGATGGGTGGCGCGCCCGGCCGTGCGCTGGTGCGTGTGCTCGTCGATGCCGATGGAGGCGTGAGCCTCGACACGGTCGCCGAGGTGTCGGAGGAGATCTCTCGAGGTCTCGATCTCCGGGACCCGATCGGAGGCAAGTACACCCTCGAGGTGTCCTCGCCCGGGATCGAGCGCTCGCTGAACCGTCCGGAGCACTGGGCACTGTGCAAAGGCCAGAAGGTGGTCGTCAAGACGAAGGAGCGGGTCGTAGAGGACAGTCATCGGATCGAAGGGACGATCGTCGAAGCCGCTGAGGACCGCGCGGTGCTCGAGCGTGAGCCCGGTGGCGAGCGGGTGGATGTCCCCTTCGGACAGGTGAAGACGGCTCGAACGGTATTCGAATGGAAGTAGCCGAGGAGGCAAGAGGACCGAGATGAAGATCCCCATGGACTCACTGCGCGAGCTCGAACGCGAGCGCGGGATCTCTTTCGAGACCCTCGTCGAAGCGATCGAGAAGGCGTTGGCCTCCGCCTATCTCCGTATGACAGGAGCCGACGAGACCCGCGGTGCCCGCGCCATCATCGAGCAGAGCTCCGGTGATGTCACCGTGTTCGCCCAAGATGTCGAGATCGATCCCGATACCGAAGAGGTGACTGTCCTCAAAGAGTGGGAGGACACACCCGAGGACTTCGGGCGTATCGCGGCGCAGACCGCGAAACAGGTCATCCTCCAGCGCTTGCGTGAGGCTGAGCGCGACATCACGTTCGGCGAGTACGCCGGGCGCGAGGGCGACATCGTGACCGGCATCGTGCAGCAGCAGGACCACCGCTACACGATCCTCGACCTCGGCAAGACCGAGGCGCTCATGCCGCCGTCCGAGCAGATCCCACACGAGCGCTACGAGCACGGCGCGCGCCTCAAGGCATACATCGTCGAGGTGCGGAAGTCGGCGCGCGGCCCGCAGATCATCGTGTCGCGCACGCACCCCGGATTGATCAAGAGGTTGTTCGAGCTCGAGGTCCCCGAGATCCTCGACGGCGTCGTCGAGATCAAGGGCGTCGCACGCGAGCCGGGGCACCGCACGAAGATCGCCGTGCTGTCGAAGGACCGCAACGTCGACCCGGTCGGCGCGTGCGTCGGTTCCAAGGGGTCGCGCGTGCGCATGGTCATGAACGAGCTGCGCGGCGAGAAGATCGACATCATTGAGTGGCGTGAGGACATGGGCGATTTCGTCGCGAAGGCCCTGTCGCCCGCCAAGGTCAAAGAGGTAAAGCTCCTCGACGACGGCGAGACCGCCCTCGTGATCGTTCCGGACTATCAGCTGTCGCTAGCGATCGGCAAAGAGGGGCAGAACGCGCGCTTGGCGGCGCGCCTCACCGGCCTGCGCGTGGACATCAAGTCCGAGTCGCAGATCAAGCGCGAGGAAGAAGCAGCGGCCGAGGCGGTCAAGACCACCGAGCCTGCGGAGGCGGCGGCGCCGGCCGAGCCGGCCGAGCCTGCCACGCCGGCCGAGCCTGCCACGCCGGCCGAGGAGGTCGCCGGTGGCTAACCCGCGCGTCCACGAGATCGCCAAGGAGCTCGGGGTCTCCTCGAAAGAGGTCCTCGCGTACCTAGAAAAGACCGGCAACCCCGTGAAGAGCCACTCGTCGACGGTGGAGCCGGACATCGTGGCTCAGATCAAGAGCGCCCTCGGCCCCAAGCCGGCCGAGGCACCTGCACCCAAAGCTGCACCCGCCGCTGCACCGAAGGCCGCACCCGCGCCTGCGAAGGCCGCGCCGGCACCTGCACCCAAACCTGCACCCGCCGCTGCACCGAAGGCCGCATCCGCGCCTGCGAAGGCCGCGCCGGCACCTGCACCCAAAGCTGCACCCGCATCCGCGCAGGCCGCACCCGCACCCAAGGCTCCCGAACCAGTAGCCGCGCCCGCCGCGGCGGCTCCGACTGCTGCCAGTGGACCCCCTTCGGTCATAACGCCGAGCGCGGACACGACCGCCGGGGCGATCAACGTGCATCGGGCGATCACCGTCAAGGACTTCGCTGAGAAGGTCGATCGGGCTCCCGCAGAGATCGTCAAGATCCTCATCGGCCTCGGCGAGATGGTCACCGTGACGCAGTCGATGAGCGACGAGGCTGTCCTGCTGGTCGCCGACGAGATCGGTGTCCACGTGCGCGTCGTCGACCCGGAAGAGGAAGAGGCCGAAGCCGACGCCGCCGAGGAAGGCGATGCCGACGAGGACGAGGGCGTCGAGATGATCGATCGCCCGCCCGTCGTCACCGTCATGGGTCACGTCGACCACGGAAAGACCGCGATCCTCGATGCGATCCGTCGCACCGACGTTGCGGCCGGCGAGGCTGGAGGGATCACGCAGCACATAGGCGCCTACCAGATCCACCACGACGATCGTGAAGTGACCTTCATCGACACGCCTGGCCACGCGGCGTTCACGGCGATGCGCGCCCGAGGTGCTCAGGTAACCGATATCGCGGTGCTTGTCGTCGCGGCCGACGACGGCGTTATGCCCCAGACGGTCGAGGCGATCGACCACGCGAAGGCTGCGGGCGTCCCCATCGTGGTTGCGGTTAACAAGGTCGATAAGCCCGAAGCCGACCCGGCACGCGTCCGCCAGCAACTCTCTGACCACGGTCTCCTCCCTGAAGAGTGGGGGGGCGAAACGGTGTTCGTCGATGTCTCCGCCAAGCAGCGGACAAATCTCGACAGCCTTGTCGAGATGATCCTGCTGACCGCGGATGTCCACCTCGATCTCAAGGCGAACCCCGAGGCTGCAGCGCGCGGCGTAGTTATCGAAGCGCACCTCGACAAAGGTCGCGGCCCGCTGGCAACGGTGCTCGTCAAGCGCGGCACGCTCTACGCGGGGGACGCCCTCGTGGCGGGTCCGGCGTGGGGGCGCGTGCGCGCGATGTTGAACGAGCGCGGCGAATCGGTCGAGAGTGCCGGTCCCGGTCAGCCGGTGCAGGTCCTCGGCTGGCAGTCGGTTCCCCAAGCAGGCGACGATTTCAAGACCCTGTACGACGAGCGCGAGGCGCGCCAGATCGCCGGCGAGCGTGAGCACCACCGGCGTTCCGCCGAGCTCATCACCCTCAAGAAGGGGATGTCGCTGCAGACACTCCTCGCGGCGACGCGCGAGGGCGAGCTCCCCGAGTTGAACGTGCTCCTCAAGGCCGACGCTCAAGGGTCTGTCGAGGCACTGAACGACCAGCTAACGAAGCTCGACCAGACGCTCGTCACCGTGAACATCTTGCGCAAGGGCGTAGGCGGCATCACCGAGAACGACATCACGCTCGCGCAGGCATCGAACGCGATCGTCATCGGCTTCAACGTCGTTCCGAACCCGAGTGCCAAGACGATGGCCGAAGAAGCGGGCGTCGATATCCGCACCTACCGCGTCATCTATCAGGCGGTCGAGGACATCGAGAAGGCGGCCAAGGGTCTCCTTGGTCCTGAGGAGCGCGAGGTCGCGCTCGGTCAGGCCGAGGTGCGCGCCACGTTCCGTGTCCCCAAGCTCGGGGTCATCGCCGGTTGCATGGTCCTCGACGGCGTTATCCGGCGGAACGGCAAGGCGCGTCTCGTGCGCGACGGCACCGTCGTCTACGAGACCAATATCGCGTCGCTGCGTCGCTTCAAGGATGACCAGCGTGAGGTCGCGGCGGGCTTCGAGTGCGGTATCGGCCTCGAGGGGTTCCAGGACATCAAGGAAGGCGACATCATCCAGGCCTTCGAGGTGCAGGAAGTCGCCCGGTAAGGCACTAAGAAGTGTTCATCGGGATCGGTCGTTACGAGCTGTTCATCCCGGCAAGCGGCTCACTCAAGGACAAGCGACAGGTGTTGAGGTCCGTGATCAACGTCGTTCAGAAGAAGTTCAACGTCGCGATCGCCGAGGTCGAGCATCAGGAGCTGTGGCAACGCGCTGCTCTCGGTGTTTCGTGTGTGGCCTCGACGTCCGGACATTGCGTCGAGGTGCTCGACGAGGTCGAGCGCACGATCGTCAAGATGGCGGTGCCGTCCGCTGAAGTGGTGGATCGCACCACGTGGATCAGATCGTTGGAGGACTTGTGACCCAGCGCATGGAGAAGGTCAACAAGAGGGCGCGCCAGGTATTGGGCGAAGCGATCCAGGGCCTCAAGGACCCGCGCATCGGGTTCGTGACGGTGACGGCGGTGCATATCTCGCCCGACCTGCGTCACGCGCGCGTCACGGTGAGCGTCCTCGGCGATGCCGACGCCCAGGCGGTGAGCATGGCTGGGATCGAGAGCGCCAAAGCTCACCTGCGGGGGGAACTGGGCCACAAGCTCGTATTGAAGTTCTTGCCGGAGCTGAACTTCGAGCTCGACCAGAGTGACGCGAAGGCAGAGCGGATAGAGATGCTCTTGAAAGAGATCCACGGCAAGGTCTACACCGACGCCCCCACTGCTCCGGATGGAGATGCTTCGGTCGATGGCTAACGTCGTCGCGCAGTTCGAGGACATCGCGTCTGCCCTGCGGGATGCGTCTTCTATTGCGATCGCGTGCCATGTGAATCCAGACGGAGACGCGCTGGGCTCCGCGCTTGGCGCATCGCTCGCACTGCGCAAGGCGGGCAAGCAGACAGCGGTGTCGTGGGACGACCCCGTGGTCAAGATCCCGGCGAGCTACGCGTTCCTCCCCGGAGGCGATCACGTCGTCGCGCCGGACCAGATGCCGTCCGCCGACGTTTTCCTCGCCCTGGACTGCGGCGGTCTCGACCGTCTCGGATCCCTCGAGGTCACCGCGACGGCGTCCCCGTGCCTCGTCAACATCGATCACCATCCCGGCAACACCGACTTCGGGAAGCTCAACGCGGTCATCACGAGTGCCTCGTCAACTGCCGAGCTCGTAGCGCAGCTCATCGGAGTCCTTGGGATCGAGCTCGACAGGGATATCGCGACCTGCCTCTACACCGGGATCGTGACCGACACGGGCCGGTTCCAGTACGTGAACTCGACCCCGGACACACTCCGTCTCGCTGCGGACCTCCTCGCGTACGACGTGCCGGCCTCGGAGATCGCGGTTGAGGTCTTTGAATCCGCTCCCTTCGGCTATCTCAAGCTTGTCGGCCGGTTGCTGGAGCGCGCGACGCTCGATAGCGACCAGCGCTTGGTCTATTCATGGATCACGCGAGCAGATCTCACGGAGTCCAAGGTGGCGAAGGACGAGACCGACAAGCTCATCGACTTTCTACGTTCGATCCGCGATGCAGAGATCGCGGCCATTTTCAAGGAGCAGGAGGATGGTCGTTTCCGGGTGAGCATGCGCTCGAAGGGGCCCCGCAGTGTCGGCGCTATCGCTCGCGCCAACGGCGGTGGAGGTCACGAGCTCGCGGCGGGGTTCAGCGCCGACACGATCGACGCCGCCATCGCCGCGATCACCACCGGGCTGCAGCAACCGGAGTGACGCGCTCACCAGGGGAGTCGGTAGACGGTGTGCTCGTCATCGACAAGCCGGCCGGTATCACCTCACATGACGTCGTCGATAGGGTCCGGCGCGTCCTCAAGACGCGCAAGGTCGGTCACGCGGGCACCCTCGATCCCGGCGCAACCGGTGTTCTGGTTATCGGCGTGGGGTGCGCGACCCGCTTCCTGGATTATTCGCAGGCCGTCCCGAAGTCCTACCGCGCGACCGCGGTGTGGGGGTCGTCCACCACGACACAGGATTCATCCGGTGAGGTCGTCGCATCGTCTTCCGATCGACCTTCGGAGGATGAGGTGCGAGCGACGTGCAAGCGCTTTACGGGAGCTATCGAGCAGGTGCCGCCGATGGTCTCGGCGGTGAAGATCGGCGGCGAGCGCCTTTACGCCAAGGCGCGCCGCGGCGAGACCGTGGAGCGCCCGGCGCGTCCGGTCGTCATCCACGAGCTCGAGCTCTTGGAGCACGAGGGTGATGGATCCACGAGCGAGCTCGATGTGACCTGTTCCGCCGGGACGTACATCCGGACCCTGATCCACGACATGGGCGCCGCCCTCGGCTGCGGTGGTCACATGGGGTCGCTGCGGCGTATGGCTGCTGGGGGCTTCAGCCTCGATCAAGCGGTCGATCTCGACGATGTCGGTGCGGGGTCGCTTCATCCGCTCGAATCCATCGTGCGTGCGCTCGACCATCTCGATGTGGATGCGGACGCCGCGACGCTCGTGATGAACGGACGGCCCTTGAATCTAGAGCAGGCAGGCGAGGGGCCTGTCGCAGTTCGCCACGATGGTCGCCTTCTCGCGGTCTACCGCTCGGACGGAAGCCGGCTCGTTCCCGAGCGGGTCGTAAGCCATTGAAGAACTTCGTCGGTCTCGACTCGCTCGCGGGTTTCGACGGCCGGTCGGCCGTCACGATCGGCACCTTCGACGGTGTTCACCTCGGCCACCGCTTCCTGATCGCGCGGACCATCGAGGCTGCACGTGCGCGCGGGTTGGAGTCGATCGTCCTCACGTGGGACCGTCATCCTTCTGCGACGCTCCGGCCCGACAAGGTGCCGCCACTCCTCACGACACCGGAACGCAAGATGGAGCTGCTGGAGGCGACAGGCATCGACAATGTCGTGGTTCTGCCGTTCGACAAGGAGCTGTCGAGCTGGCCCCCCGAGCGTTTCGTCAACGACGTGTTGGTCCAGGGCTTGAATGCCGCCGAGGTGGTAGTGGGTTCCAACTGGCGTTTCGGGCATAAAGCCGCGGGCGATGTCGCGCTTCTTGCGGGGCTAGGTGAAGAAGTGGCGCTCACGGTGGACGGTGTCGATCTCGAGACCATCGGCGGTGCCGCTGTGTCCTCGAGCCGGGTCCGAGCTGCCATCAAAGGCGGCGATATGAAACTCGCGCGCGATCTGATGGCGCGTCCGTTCGATGCCGACGGCGTCGTCGAGCACGGTGACGACAGGGGAGCGAGCCTGGGATTCCCGACGGCCAACGTCAAGGTCGACGAGTCTCTCGCGCACCCACCGATAGGCGTCTACGCGGGCCGCGCCCGAGTCTCCCTCCACGGCTCCGACGTCTGGCGTCCCGCCGCGATCAATCTAGGAACGAACCCGACCTTCGCGGCCGAGGGCGAGACGATCCCGCCGCGCATCGAGGCCTACCTCCTGGATTTCGAAGGCGACCTCTACACCCACCCCATCCGCATCGAATTCTGGGAGCGCCTCCGCGACGAACAACGCTTTGACACCCCCGACGCTCTAATCGCCCAGATCGAACAGGACGTGATCCAAACGGGAGCGCTCATAAGGGGCGAGTAGCCGGTCGTCCCGGTCAGCCGGTCGTCCCGGTCAGCCTGTCGTCCCGGTCAGCCGGTCGTCCCGGTCAGCCGGTCGTCCCGGTCAGCCGGTCGTCCCGGTCAGCCGGTCGTCCCGGTCAGCCGGTCGTCCCGGTCAGTCTTGGGGGCTGTGGGTGGTCAGTGTCGCTCCTTGTCCAGGCAGGTGGTCGAGGATCCAGATCTCTAGTGCACCTCCATCGGGATTGCCCTTCGCAAGGTCATCCACGATGCGCTCAGGGATGTTTGGCACTGGCGTCGGGACCTTCACATAGCGCTCAGTCAAGGTCGGCCATGACCAAGACACGGTGCCGTGGTCGCACGGCGTGTCCTCGGCGTTGCGATCCAGCTCCGTGTATTCCCATCTGTTCCGGACGTATCGGGGTGCGATGTTCATCAGCGAGAGATCGAACTGTTCGTTCGTGCAGCTCGCGTCCCCATCCCCGATCCCTTCAGGCTTGGGGTACTGGTCGGCCAATCCGAACGCGTAATGCATGAGCTCGTGGGTCATGATTCCGCCGAGAAGTAGCTCATCAGACCACTGACCCCCATAAGGACCGACGCGACCGAGATACACCACGCCACAGGGGTCGTCGATCGTCCATTTGCCGTTGACTTCGCTGGAGCTGGGGAAGGCTGTCATGAAGACCACGTCCGCGCCGATGGTCCCGCTCTCTGCACACGCCTGCTCTTCGTATTGGAAGGTACGTACGTGCGGCGCCCGCCCGACCGGTGCATCAGCGATGACCACCTGGCCGATCCGGACGCTTCCGTCGAGAGCGTCATAGACGCGCTCCGCCATGACGTTGACGCCCTCCGCGATCAGACCCAGGTCCGCGTCGAGTCCGGGCGCGGGTGAGTTCTCGCCGTCCAACCAGATCGCGAGGTTGACCGTGTACATACGCCTCTGCTTGTCGTAGCTGCGGTAGGAGTTCTTCGGCACCACGCGTTGGATCGGCGTCTTGTCTCCGGTAGCGAGATCTTCCACTTGGAGATAGACGTCTCCTTGGCCCGGGTCGACATCGATGAACACGAGTTGGGACGGCGCGGCTGCGACGCCCTCGGGCGTGACGGTCTCGGTGAGTTGAGAAGGACTACGTCCGTAACGGACGACGGCCTCAACCGGCCCGGTGGTCTCCCAAGCAACGGCGATCCTGAAATCCGTCTTGATGGGAAAAGCAACCACCCTGGTGAACACACTCCGCTGTGCGCCCGCCGCCGTCACTATTCCAGCGACCAGTTGTAGCAAGACCAGGATGAGGACCCACCGTGCCTTCGGCATCGCCCTTCCTTACGGCACGACTCGTGCGCGGTAACTGCGGTGTCGGCGTTAGAGGTAGGCGCCTGAGCCGGTGGACGCTTCGAGATCGGACGCTTTGGTGTCGGGCTCGGGGATGTCCTCCACCAGCAGCGATCTCACGGCTGCGAGGTCAACCGGGCTTTCGCCTGCGGTGATGCGCAAAGCTTGCCGTCCCATCGCCCTCTCGAAGAGGTTGCGCATATGGCGAGCGTTGCCGAACGCGGCTCCGCGGGGCGTCTCGCGTAGCAACTGCGCAACGCGCTCCTGGACGCCTGGCCCCAGCGTCATCCCTGACCCCGTCACCATCGACACGAAGATCTCTATCAGCTCGGTGTCGCTGTAATCGGGGAAGCGCAACCGACGGGCGAAGCGCGACGACAGCCCCGGGTTGGAGGCGAGGAATTGGTCCATGTCCTCCTCGTAGCCGGCAACGATCACGACGAGGTCGCTGCGGTGGTCCTCCATCAGCTTGACCAAAGTCGCGACCGCTTCGTGACCGAAGTCCCATTGGTGGTCCGAGGAGGTGAGCGCGTAGGCCTCGTCGATGAAGAGCACGCCCCCGAGGGCACGTTCGACCGCGGCCTTCACCAGGGGAGCGGTGTGTCCGATGTAGCGCCCGACCAGCTCGGCGCGCGATACCTCGACGAGGTGGCCCCCCGACAAGAGGTCGAGCGATCGGTAGATGCCAGAGAGGAGGCGCGCGACCGTCGTCTTGGCCGTACCCGGGTTGCCGGTGAAGGCGAAGTGGCGTGTTGGGGGAGCAACGGTGATCCCGGCGTCGCGGCGTGCCTTCTCGGCCTTGGCCTCGGCCGCGAGCAGGCGGACCTCACGTTTGATCACTTCCAGCCCGACCAGCGCGTCGAGCTCCGCGAACGGGTCGACTTCCGTGCGCGTGCCGGTGACATCCTCCGGGAGATCCTCGACAGTGAGCACTGGATTCTCATCGCCCGTGCGGGCCTTGGCTCGGGCGATCGCATCGAGGGCCAACGTGCCGACGAGATGGCCGTTGCGCATGTTGCGGAACGGACGCATCGCGCTCAGCCGCCGGCCGGCTTCTGCAACGAGGGTGCTATCGGTCCGTGCGCCGAACTGTTTGGCCTTGCGCTCGAAGAGGGTTGCGAAAGCCTCCTCGTCGAAGTCCTTCGTGCGCACGATGCGGAAGTTGCGGTGCAGGATCGGGTTGGCGGCGTAGACCTTGTCGTCCCCCCCGGGATCGCACAGCGCGATGACGTGGAGGTTGTGGGTCGAGTCCAGGAGTCGCAGGAGCTCCTCGCCGGCTTCGTCGGCGGCTTGGGCGACGGTCAGCATCTCGTCGAGACCGTCGAGCACGAGCAGACGGATGCCTTTGCAGCGGTCTACCTCGTAGCGCAGGAGATCGATGGCGCCGGTCACCGTCTTCTCACTCAGCATCGCGGCAGGCAACCAGATCGGCGGCTGCGCGAAGCCTCTCGTCTTCAGGATCTCGGCCAGCGTCTGAACCGCGACACCCTTCCCGCTGCCCGCAGGCCCGGCGACGAGCATGCGTACCGGCGTGTCGGAAGCCTCGACCGCGCGCAACGCCGCATCGAGGTCGGGTTGACCCACTACGTGAGTGGATGTTGGCGCAGAGGAAGCCGATTCCTCTTGCCCCTTTTCGGATTCGGGTTGTTTGGAGAAACGATCGCTGAGCGGGTTCGGTACGGGTCTGTTGGCGAGTAGCTCCCGGATGTTCCATTCGAAGGTGCCGATGGGTACCCAGATCGTCCCTGGTGGCAGCGCCGCCCGGTTGGGGAGACCGTATGCCGCGCCGGTGAGGCGCATCGCCATGTCGAGCCACGCGCGGCACGCGACGATCTCGCCGCGGATCGTGGCGCGCACCAGCCACCTCGCCATCGCGTCCTTCCACGTCTGCGCCACGAAGCCGGGCTTCAGGGTGCGGTGCTGATCCTCCACCTTGGCGAAGAAGTCAGGACCGGCGAACGTCGCGAGCTCGAGGGGAACGCTCTGCATCCCCGCGGCGAGCAAGAGGTTGGCGATCGTGGTCTCGAGCGTGTCGCCGTCGCCCACCACGTTCAGGAGGAACGGATGGACGTCGTCGAAGCCATCGAAGACCCAACCGAGGTATCCGGTCGGTCCGTTGAGCTCGGGCAGCGCGGCGAGCGTCTCCGCATCGGCGCCGCGTGCCCACTCGTCGGGGAGGACATCGTGATGGGTGTGGACGTCGGTCTCGATGTACGCCGTCCGCTGGTCACAGATGCGGGCGAGGGCTGCGCGCCGGGTCTCGAGCGGTTCGAGATCTGCGAACACATCCACGAGAGAACGCAGGACCGCGAAGGCGATCCGTCGTCGCTCCGGATCCTCGCCCGCGGTCCTCGGGAGCAGGAAACCTGGTGGACGCCACATCCCATCTTGGGAGCGGAAATAATCGAACGACGGGGAGCGCGGCTCACGGGGTTGAGCGAGGAAGGGATCGGTGACTCCCCAGAAGATGTCCCCCCAATAGCCGGACCGGATCGCGCAGGCGCCGAAGAGGAAGTTCAGCATGTAATCAAGGGTGTCGGGGACGCCGTTGTTCGGTGTTCGCCAGGCGGCGTTGCCTTCCGCCACCCAGCCTGCGAGGCGCGGATCGTTGTTGGCCTGGATGGCGCGCTGTTGCAGGAGCTGGGGGAAGCCATCAGGGATCCGCCAAGGCCCGACGGAGTAGACGTCGAGGATGGGCTCCTGGAGGAAGGTGAGAGCTAGCTCATCGGGCAGATCGAGCCTGATCACGCCGGGAACGATAGCGGGCGCAGGCAGGGGACGGCGGAGCTAGCCCTCGGCCCGAGCTCATCGATTGTGGGTCAGTCTTCGAGCATCCGCGCTGAGCTCTAAAGCGGACGAGCGGCTACCTGCTAGGATAGGCAGACCGCCCGGCCTGCCGGGCCTTTTCGGGTCGCCCTTCGGGCCTGACCGAACGCAACTAGGGAAGCAAGGAGTTAATCAGCGCGCATGGCTCTGCTCAAGGAAGAAAAGACCAGCATCATCGTCGACAACGCTCGTGGCGAGGCCGACACTGGCTCGCCCGAGGTCCAGATCGCCGTCCTCACGCGCCGGATCTCCGAGCTGACCGAGCACCTCAAGCTGCACGTCAAGGACCACCACTCCCGCCGTGGCCTCCTCCGCATGGTCGGACGCCGCCGCCGGCTGCTCGAGTACCTCAAGCGCGAAGACATCGAGCGCTACCGCAGCATCATCGCCAAGCTCGGCCTCCGGCGATAACAGACCTCGCCGAGCGCCGTCTCCTCAGACGAAAGGAGTCCGCTGCCTTCGACCACCACTGATCCGAACCCGGAGAGGGCCGGCTACCAGTTCCACCGCGGTCGGTTATCAGTTGCAAGCTCGTCTCTGCACCGAGGCGGCGGGCTTACCACTGAGAACTGACCAAGCTGGCGCCTCTCCTGACGGCACCGCGGCGCGACACGCGCGCCTGGGCCATCCACCAAGGGAGGGACACCCCTATGTCACTAGAAGCAACCACCGTCGAGCGCAAGATCGGCGACCAAGTCTTCCGTTTCGAGACCGGACGCCTCGCGCGCCTCGCGGGCGGAGCGGTGCTCGCATCGGTAGGAGAGAGCACGGTCCTTGCCACCGGGACGTCGTCAAACCCCCGCGGGGACGCCGACTTCTTCCCGCTCACCATCGACGTCGAAGAGCGGATGTACGCCGCCGGCAAGATCCCCGGCGGGTTCTTCCGCAGGGAAGGACGCGCCAGCGAGAAGGCGATCCTCAACGCTCGCTTGATCGACCGCCCGATCCGTCCGGCGTTCCCCGACGGCTTTCGTCATGAGGTCCACTGCGTCGTAACGGTCATGGCCGTCGACAACGAGAACCCCGTCGACATCCTTGCCCTCAATGCAGCGTCGTGTGCGCTTGCGCTCTCCGACATGCCCTTCGAGGGGCCCGTCGGCGCGGTGCGCGTCTCGCACATCGAGGGTGAATGGGTCGCCAACCCGACCTGGGAAGAGCAGGACGACGCGACGATCGAGCTGGTCGTCGCAGGCCGCGTCAACGACGCCGGCGAGGTCGACATCATGATGATCGAGGCCGGCGCGTCCGAGTTCGTTTTCGATCTCGTCGCCGAGGGCGCGCAGCGTCCCGACGAGGAGCTTCTCGCCGACGGCATCGAGTTCTCCAAGGGCTACATCGCCGAGGCCATCTCGCTTCAGAACGAGCTCGTTGAGAAGGCCGGCAAGCCCAAGGGCAGCACGACCGGGGACAACCCCGACTACCCGCTGTTCGTCGACTACTCCGACGAGATCATGGACGCGGTCAAGGGCCTCGTGCAGGCACGCATCGAAGAGGCGACCGCAATCACAGACAAGGCCGAGCGCCGCGGCAAGCTCAAGGAGATCGAGGTAGATGTCGCCGCGCAGCTGGGGGAACGCTTCCCCGATGCCGGTGGCCAGATCAAGGCCGCGCTTCGATCGCTCACCAAGAAGGTCATGCGTCTTCGCGTCGTCAACGAGAACAAGCGCCTCGACGGTCGTTCGATAGACCAGGTGCGTCCCATCTCGTCGGACACCGGAATCGTTCCGCGTGTCCACGGCTCGGGTCTGTTCACCCGTGGCGAGACCCAGGCGCTCACCATCACGACGCTCGGTATGGCGCGCATGGAGCAGATGATCGACGACCTCTCACTGGAGGACCGCAAGCGCTACATGCACCACTACAACTTCCCGCCTTACTCGACCGGAGAGGCTGGGTTCATGCGTGGACCGAAGCGCCGCGAGATCGGTCACGGAGCGCTTGCCGAGAAGGCGCTGCTCCCGCTGATCCCCAAGAAGGACGATTTCCCCTACACGCTGCGTGTCGTGTCCGAGGTCCTGTCGTCCAACGGATCGACTTCGATGGCGAGCGTTTGCGGTTCGTCGCTGTCTCTGATGGATGCGGGTGTCCCGCTGCGCGGAGGCAAGCACTGCGGTGGCGTCGCTATGGGCCTCATCGCAGAGGAGGGCAAGTTCCTCCCGCTGACCGACATCCTCGGTGACGAGGACGCGTTCGGCGACATGGACTTCAAGGTTGCCGGCACCGAGGACGTCGTGACTGCACTGCAGCTCGACACCAAGATCTCCGGAGTGCCCGCAGACGTTCTTCGTCAGGCCCTCGAGGCCGCGCAGAAGGCTCGCCTCCACATCATCGGAGAGATGAACAAGACGATCACATCGCCGCACAGCGAGCTAGCCGAGTACGCACCTCGCGTCCTCGCTATCCAGGTCCCTGTCGACAAGATCGGCGAGGTCAT
>DATLNM010000037.1:0-139658 GCA_035536775.1 Actinomycetota bacterium
GATCACGTGGAGCCGCGTGTTCACGAAGCTCGACTGCGTCGACAGCCGGATGTATCTGGCGTTGGGCTACGACCTCACAGCCGATCGACACAGAAAGCACGTCCCCGACTTCCTCGAAACAGCCAAGAAGTGCAAGCAGGCACTCGAGAACGATCTGCAAGAGGCGGCCGCTACGCCCACTCCGACTCCGAGTAGGCCGACGCCAGCGGCCGGTACGCCCGCGCCGACTCCGACGGCCGCTCAGCCCAGTCCGACGACCGCCGCTACGCCCGCTCCGACGACGACGGCCGGTCAGCCCACTCCGATGACGACACCGTCGGGTGGTAAGCCCCAAGGAGGACCGCTGGGCGCGACACTTTCTCCTCCAAACACTAGCTACGCGGTCTCGTTCACTGATCCAGATGGGGGCAGTCTCACCTACGACTGGAGTGAGTCATCGATTAGCTGCGGCACCTTTACCCCGGGAACCGCATCGCCGGACGACGACATCCCCGACAACAACGCGCGATGGAGCCATCCGAACGGCACTGGGGTAGGCCAGTGTCCACACGATCAGGGGACGTCGCACACCGGATCGATCGTCGTGGAGGTGTTCGACGAGGACGGACACATCGTGCGGTGCACCTATTCCGGGTCCGAGTCAGGCCAAGGTCCGCCCTGCGAAGAGATCTGAGAACGGTCTGACCTTCTACAGCATCGCTTTCGTGGGGCGCCATGCCGGAGCCTTTCCGCAGCTAGACTGAGGCTTCCCTTGGGGCGGTAGCTCAGTTGGTAGAGCACCTGCTTTGCAAGCAGGGGGTCGTCGGTTCGAGTCCGATTCGCTCCACTCGTGAAAGATCACAGGCCTCTGTTGGTGGGGCTAGTCGTACTCCTTCTAACTGCGCTCGCGGTGCCGTCCGGCGCGGCGCCGGTGTGCTCCGACATACCTCGGGAGGTTTGCGGCGGGCGCGTGTTCGCCGAGGCCGAGACCACGGTCTCGTTCGTTCAGCACGACACCGGTGAGTTCGAGGCCGGCATCAAGGCGCTTGCGGAGGAGTTCCCGCGCTACATCCGCATCCGGACGTTCTCGGAGATGCTCGGCGAGCCGGCGCTGTCGGCCGGCGGCCGCGAGATCTGGATGATGGAGATCAGTGACTTCAGGGCGCCAGAGCTCGGAAAGAAGGCCGTAGCGGTGTCGCTGTCGGTGCACGGTCCCGAGCGAGCAGGGCTCGAGGGCGGCGTCCGCTACGCCGAGGACCTCGCGCGATGGGCGACCGACGATCCCACCCACGAACTGCGTAACGGAACGGACCCCGACAGCATCGGCATCCCCGTAGGCGAAGCGTTGAAGAAGGTCCACATCTATCTGACGAACATGAATCCGGACGGATGGGCTGAGGGTGACTTCATCAACGGCGGCGTTTTCGTGCGGGGGAACGCGAACGGCGTCGATCTGAACCGGCAGTTCCCGACGAAGGGGTGGACCCAGGTCGCCTACGATCCGCTGTCCCAGCCCGAAGCGCAACATTGGAATGAGCTTGCCCACCAGATCGCCCCGGTCACCGCGGGGGACCTCCACGGTGAGCTCACGTCGGCCAACAACGCCTACGCGGACATCATGTACCCCGCCGGCCAGTGGAACCCGCTCGAGCTCGCCAAGGAAGAGCGGATGGCCCGCCACATGGCGTCGAACGTCGCCCGATACTTCGAGGAAGCCGGCGTGGAGATCGGCGCCGTCACCGGCGTCGCCGGCATGAAGCCTGCCGAATACGCGACCGCCTACGACATCATCGGCTACGACGACTCTGGGTTCATGGGCGATTTCTTGACGGAGCAAGTGGGCGCGATCGAGATGGACGTCGAGCATCTGCTGTCCCACATGGTGCCGAACTCAGAGTGGGTGGCGCCGCACGAAGATGCTCACATCGCAGCCGTTCGTGCTGAGATCGAGACCTACGTCGTGGAAGCGATCGCGCTAGAGACGGTAAGAGTCAGGTTGGATCTCGGACGCGCCGGATACCTCTTCGACCCAAAGATCGTCACGTCCCGAGACGGTTACGGCGGCCCCAAGCCGCCACAGGGAGTGCGCCCCGCGCCGTACCGTGCGTCACGCATGAGGTTCTTCCGCGACCTCGGCCGCTTCACCGTCGACCCTTTGCGGCCCGTAACCCTCGCGCGCGTAGCATCGGGAAGCCTGCGCGGTCTCGACAGCTTCGTCATCGCCGGCAACCCCTTCCGTCGGGGCCCAGACGGGAGTGCCGTTGCACGCGGGCCAGTGATCCGAGCTCTCAAGCGTTTCGTGTCGCGCGGGGGCAATCTGGTGCTGACCGACGGAGCGTTGAAGCTGCTGCCCCGTCTCGGAGTTATCGACCGCGGTGATGTCGCGCGAACGGTTCACAACGCGGGTCATATCGACATCGAGACGTTCGAGGATCCTTACCTCGATGGAGTTCACACGACCGCGAGCCAGACCTATTACGAGGTCCCGCTCGGCTACTCGGTCGCCGGAGACTTCGCTCCACACTTCACGGTCTCGCGCGCCGCGTGGGAGGGGGCCGGTAGCAAGCCGATCGCCCACGTCAATGACGATGAAGCTCGCATCGGTCTGGGGCGCGTTGAGATGGGCAAAGGAACGATCGGCATCTTCGGTGCGTTACTGCCGGATCCCACCGAGCGCTTCGATCACTTCTTCGGACTCGCCGACTACGCGGTGACCGTGGCCGGCGCCCAGATCCTCAACAACATGATCAGCTTTAACTGATATCGATCGGCGTGCCCAGCGGCAGGAGTGGGATCAGCTTCTCGAGGTCGTAGTTGTGCATCCGGATGCAACCGTGGCTCGATCCGATCCCGATCGAGGTGTCGTCGTTCGTCCCGTGCAGCCCGATGATCTTCTCAGCCCTCCATTCCTCGAGGGTCTCGGAGTATCCGGACAAGCCGTATGCGTAGGTCCCATAGATCGTGTTCGGATCCGACGGCTTCAATAGTGACGAGATATAGAAGCGTCCTACAGGTGTCGGCGTCTCGCCGGTCCCGATGCCGACGGGTACCTCCATCAGAACTTCGGAGCCTTTGAGCAACGTCAGCTTGAACTCGCTGCGTTCGATTAAAATCCGGTAGGCGGTCGTGGTGATACTGAGGTCGCCGACTGGAAGGTAGCCCTTGGTGCCGTTGGGGAGAACCGGCAACAGGGCCTTGACCCACTCCTCTCCAACAGGCACCATCCCCGTCGCGTCGACCGCGTCGGGTTCCAGCAGGAACACCTGAGGGGCGCCCTGTTCGTTGGTCGCGGCGAACGTTTCGATCTCCGGCGCGAACTCACTGGGAGCCTCGCGTGCGGTTATCGATTCCGCCGCGACAGCGCCGATCAGGAAATCGGCGCTGTCGGCAAAGGGCTCGTTGCCGGATGCCCCCGAGATGCGTTTCTCATACGAGGTCCCCTCGGCGTTTACGAGCGCGACGAGACCTAGGGTCTGCAGCGCTGCAGCGAGGACCGCTATCCCGAGAGGCAGCCCGCGCGGCTGCATCAGGTCCTGCCGTCGATCAGCCGGTGAACGCGGGCTGACGGAAGACGGGCTCGGCGGCCGGCGCGGACGCGTCACGCTCGTCATCGTCTTGTTTCGAGTCGCATCCCGGATCGGCAGGGAAGTCGATCTTGCCGTCGCCGTCGTTGTCGATCAGGTCCGAGCACTGCGGCAGATCCTTTTCGTTGTCGTCCTTCTTGCTCTCGCACCCCGTGTCCGCAGGGAAGTCGATCTTGCCGTCTCCGTCGTTGTCCTTGTCGTCGTCGCATTGTGGCTTCGGAGCTTGCATCGCGCCGCATGTGGCCCTAGCTTCAGAATGGGAAACGATCAGATCGATTCCCCCGGGAGCAGTGATGTGGACGGCATTGGCGAACACAAGGTCGCCGCCCTCCGCGAGCTTGCCCGTGTCGGGATCCCAGTTGGTCTCCCAGAACACGATGCGGATGCCGAGCTGGTTGAAGACTTCTTGATTTGGCGTCGCGTTGAGCACGGGAACTGCCGCCCCTGCGACACTGAGGTTCACGATCCGCGCTGCAGTCGAGTACACGACATCTTCACCGACGCATGCCGCGGTGGCTTCGGATTCGATCACGTCGGCCTGGATCTGCTGAGTGACGGCACCGAGATCTTCCGTGATCGCGTAGCCGCGCGCGTTCCACTTCTTCGGAAGACCCGACGCGGCTCCGTCCATGGTGCCTTGAAGCGTTGCCGGTATCGAACTCTTGACAGAAGCGTTCGCTTCGACGTGCGCTGTGAACGACGTCGCAAGTGGGTCCGCCGGGACGACCAGGATGTCGTCGGTCGCGTCGGACTCGCCCTTCGGCACCGACGCGCTGACTGCGGGCGTGTCTTCGATCGGAACGGGTCCCGCAAGGCGCACTCCGAACGCCGCACCGGTAGCGGCTGACACATCGTCAGCTCCCGCGGTTGCTCCCATCGCGAAAAGGGCTGCGACGAGCGAGCCCGCCAGGGCTACCCCGGCTGCCTTACGTGCCATATCGACCACTGTGTTCCTCCGTTTGCTTAAGAGATGGGTGCCGCGTCCGACCATATCTCCCCCCGGAAATCCGTGTTGCCCGGACGCGCCGTCACCGAAACGCTTTCGAAGCAGTGCGAGCTTCCCCAGGTCTTCGCTCGGCTCACGGTCTCGATGAAAGCCCTCGGATACCTGGGCTCCCGAAACCCGTCAGGCCGGGGGCTCCGATCGGGCGGACGTGACGTAGAACCAGTTGGTATCGGGATGGAGATCGATCTCCAACACGACGACGCCTTCGACCGTCGCGATGCGGCAGATGGCTGGGGTCGAGTCGGCATCGCACCCGTCGAATCGGGCCCCGGGGTCGATCGGGACCGCGAACATCGCATCGAGTGGTGCCTGGAGCGCCACGCGCGCCGCCAACGCGCGGTCTCCGAGCTTCCACGCGTCCATCAGCTGGCGAGCCGCGGCCTCCTGCCCCGGCGCCCCCACGACCACGGGAAGTGGTCGAGAGTCTCGATACGTGTTGACCGGCGCGGGCTGATACGAGTCGAGCTCTCTCGGGTCGAGCGCCCGTCGCTCGTCTACGGAGTCCGTGAATAGCGCAGGCGTCCACACGAACAAACAGGTAAGACCGATCAGCGCCCACGCCGGGACTCGGATCGCGCTCCGCCGGGCACGCGGGCGCCGGTTCGGCATCAGCGGAACGTCCCGGCCGGCCATCTGTACGAAGCCGGCCCACACGGGAACCACGAACGGGAGCGCCAGGACGAAGCCGATGCCCCACAGCGCGAGGAAGGACGATGAGCCCATCCAGAAGGTGAACAGATACATGATCGCAGCGACCGGCCATGCCACGAACGCGGAGACGATGATCGGGGCCAGCACGGTGTAGCGGACGTACCAGACCAGCGTCATGATCGCGGCGATGCCAGCCGTGATCCCAAGCTCACTCAGCTGTGATGGGGTCTCGAGACCCCACAGTGCTTCGGTGATGAGAAGGAAGACCATGACGCCCACGAAGACCAAGAGACCGCGCCATGGTTCAGAGATCGTGTTGCGGGGACCCTCCCGATCGTTTGAAGCGCTCCACGCGGTCGCGAACGTGGATTCCCCGAGGAACACCACGACCGCAACCGTCAACCAGGAGAACGGCTCGTTGGAGCGGGCGACCTCGATCATCTCCACGACGATCGCGATCAGCGGCAGCATCGTCATCAGGAAGACCCACCGCTTCACGCTGTAAGCAGGAAAGCTCCGGGCGAACCAGCCCGGCTCCCCGGGGAGGGGGCCCTTCGAGCTTCCGAAAACTGCCGTCCCGGGGGCTGGACCCTCCGGTGCTCCGCCGAGCTGCCGTCTTAGTGAAGGCGGTGGCGCGCTCTGTGGCACCCACCTCTTCGACTGAGGGTTCCAGCACGACCACGAACCGTCCTCGGAGCGGCTCCACCAATGACCGTTGACCTCGAAGACCTGAGGTTCCTGGGTCCCGCCCATCGTCGGAGCGGGCTACTCGGCCATCGCGAACGTCTCGACACCTCGTCTTCTGCGCGCGGGAAGTCTGAAGGGCGCCTTGATCAGCAACTCGACGTTCCGATCTTTCGCCTCTCCCAGCCCGGCGCTCGCGAAGCCTGCCCCTTGGTTGTCGTTGGCTGCGAGCTCTCGCGCGATCGACGCGAGGCGGATCACCGGATCCCTATTGCCTGCAACAGGAGGTGCAGCGTGATCGAAGACCGTGCAGAAGATCGACAGCGTGCCGTCGTTGTTGTCGACGACATCGATCAATCTCGACTGGCACCCCCAGTCGATGTGGGCCGCGGTCCCGATATCCCAGAATCCAGTTCCGGTGGCACCCGGCCGAGGCTCGATGATGTTCCTGTGGCTGTGGCCGTTGACCCACGCGATCACGTTTGGGAAACGATGCAGCAACGCCTCGATCTCCTCCGACAGGATGCGAGGGCTGTCGTTGGTGGTTGGGTCGAAGGGATCAGGTGCGAATACCGGGTTGTCCAACGAGCGCAACCCGTGATGAGAAAAGATGATGACGTAGCGGTCGGCGACATTGTTGTTCTGGGCTTCGCCCTCACCGTCGAAGTAGCGAGATGAGACCTCGGTCAGCTTCGTCTGAAGCCAGTCGAACTGGGTCTGGCCGATGGATCCGTCCGAGTATCCGCCCGGGTTGACGGTGTCGAGGCCGATCATGCGGAAACCAGGGATGGAGTCCTTCGACCAGTACGCCGCGCCGGACTCCTTGTTCGACAGACTGAAGCCGTGCCCGATCGGTTTTCCCGTTGTCTTGAACATCTCCTCGATATAGCTGCTCTTCGTTAGGACTGTGCGATCTGCATCGCGCGTGACCTGACGCATGGGCGCCGTTGCGAATGCAGCGGGGTTGTCGCGCAGCGTTTGGAACGCGTCACATGGGTTGACCCCCGGAGGAAGCCCTTCGACCTTGGACCCGCCTACCGCGATGGCCTCGAAGGTCGGGTTCTTAGGAGCGTTTCCTTGGAGGAGTCCGTCGTGGTTACCGAGCGTCTGCAGCCACGGCATGCCCACGCCCACAGCCTTGAAGGGGCGGATCGCGTCGGTGAGCAACCCCGGGAAACTCGGGAACCCGAACTGCTGCTTGTACTTGTCCTCGACCTCAGGATCGGGGTGCCAGTACTCGGGATCACCCCACGCGGCCGCCATGACCCCTTCGTATTCGGGGCCGCCGCTGTTGGCGCTGACGCTTTCGGATCCGTCCATCATGTCGATGAACCACCGCAGCTCGTTGAACTGCTCGTTGTCGATGTTGTCCCCGGTGCAAACGGTGATCGTGATCGGGGCGCCGGTGACCGGGCTCACCTGGATCGCGCGGAGTCGCCGGTTCATCGCCTCGAATATCTGAAGCGTGAGCATCTCCTGGGGCCGGTAAGCCGAGGCGAAAGGCAAGCCTTCGCAACCTTGTCCGACCTCGTTGTAGCGGTCGAGGAACTCGACGCGCGCCGGCGACTGCCCGTCGATGAGGTGAGTGTCCGTGTAATGGGCGAAGCTGAACAGAGAGCGCCTTCCCGCATCCAGCCGCCCCGTCGAGCCCGGTGCCCGTTTGGCCAGCTCGAACCGTGGAAGGTGCTTCTCGCCCGGCCCATACGCTAGTTGGTAGTACGAACCCACTGAGCCGTCGGTCAGCTTGGCGCCTTTCACGATGGTGCGGGCAAGCGTTGTCAGCTCGCGGGCGCGCCGTTTCGGAGGTATCGCCGCGTCCGCCCAGCCCCACGGAACCATTGAGGCCGCGCCGGCCGCACCTGCGGCGCGCAAGAAGTGCCTGCGCGACATGCCCATGAGTCCGCCCCCCGTCCTTCTCTCTCGTAGCTGGCTTCATTCTCCTATGAGGGCGCCGTTCCTTGCTCAGGGTCGCGCCGGAGGAGGTGTCCCGTGGTCGGAGAAACAGGTGGGGACGAAGCTAGAGGGGGCGACGATGAAGCGAATCATCCAGATCGGGCTATGCATCCTGCTGATAGCGCTGCCGGGAGCCTCCGCGTTCGCCGGCCGCCATCAGGTCCGGCCTGCGGCGGCCGCGGGAGCCCTCGAGCAGATCGGCCACGAGCCATTGATGAACAGAGGGATGAATGCCGCCCTCGCGGTGCGCGGCGACTACGCCTATGTCGGGAGCCGGACGGACGGCCTCCATCCCAACGCAGGCCTCATGGTCGTCGACATCTCCGATCCGGCGGCTCCTTCGGTCGTCCACCAGATCGGTCCGCCGGCCGCCGGAAACATCGGCGAGACCACGCGCGAGATGCGCATCTGGCCCGAGAAAGAACTGTTGATCGTCCTCAACCTCGCGAGCAATTGCAGCTACCTGATCCACGAGTGCTCACCGACGTCGGCCACTATGGACGACGTCTTCCGCTTCTTCGACATCTCTGGGGAGAACGCGGCGGCGCCGAAGCTCGTCGGCGAATACGTCCCGAGCGTCAACCCGCACGAGTTCTTCCTGTGGGACGACCCCAAGCGTCCGGGCCGAGCGCTGATGTACATGTCGACTCCGGGCGGCGGCACGCAGCTGCTCGTAACCGATATCTCCCGCGCCGCCGAAGGCGAGTTCGAAGAGATCGCGACGTGGACCACGGTCATCCCGGAGCAGGGCGACAACCGTCTCCATTCGTTGAGCGTCAGTAACGACGGTACGAGAGGTTTCATCGCTTATCTGCAAGGCGGCTTCTTCGTGATCGACACCTCGCAGATCGCGAAGGGTGTCCCTGAGCCCAAGATCGAGCTCGTTACACCGCTGCAGAACAGGGTCTTCTGGGAGGGACCCGGCGCTCACTCAGCCGTGAAGCTGTACGGCCGGCCCTACGTCGTGGTCACCGATGAGGTCTATGGCGAGATACCGGTGTTGCTTGCGGGGCATGGATGCCCGTGGGGATGGATGCGCGTCGTTGATATCCGTAACCCTGCCGCGCCGAAGGTGGTGTCGGAATACACGCTGCCGGAGAACAACGACGAGTTCTGCGCATCGCTCACGGACAACACGCCCGATAGGAACACCCTTGCCAGCTATGCCGCCCACAACCCGACCGTCACCAAGAACCTCGTGTTCGTGACGTGGCATGCAGGTGGCGTCCAGGTGGTCGACCTTCACGATCCAGCAGCCCCGACTCAGGTCGCAGAGTTCAAGCCCGAGCCGCTCCCCGCGGTGGTCACCGAGGATCCCGTCCTGAGCTCCGGGCGCGACAAGGTCGTCATGTGGAGCTACCCAGTGATCCAGGACGGGCTGATCTACGTTGTCGACGTGCGCAACGGTCTCTACATCCTCGAGTATTCGGGGCCGTATCAGAACGAGGTGGTGGGGGTGGACTTCCTCGAGGGCAACTCGAATCTCGGTGACGCGCTGAAGATGGAGCCCGTCAAGAAGCGTTAGTCGCGCGCCTTCCTCTCGGCGCGTTCTTTGCGTGCGGCCTCGAGGATCCGTTCGGCTTCCTCGGGCGTCGGGGCCGTGCCGCCCAGATGCGCGGGGAGCCACCACCGGTCGTCATCGCCGTTCGGTGATTGCGGATAGCGCGCCTGGGCCTCTTTGAGCAGGATCGTTATGCGATCCATGAGATCGTCCGTTATCGCGCGGGGATCGCCTTCGCTATCGATCGGTGCGCCGACGTTGACGATTATCGACAGCTTGCGCTGGAGGTTCTTGGGTCGCCCTTTGGTCAGGATGCGCTGAGTCCCCCACACTGCAGCGGGGATCAGGGGGACGCCAGCTGAGCGCGCCAGCCGTGCCGATCCTGTCTTGCCGGCACGCGGCACGAACGAAGGACTGATCGTCGATTCGGGAAACATCCCGATGATCTCTCCCTGCTGGAGCGAGGCAACAGCAGCTTCGTACGCCTGTGCCGGAGCAGCCGCGCGATCCACCGGGATATGGCGCATGCCGTTCATAAGGACCTTGGCGACCTTGTTGTTCCACACCTCTTTCTTGGCGAGGAACCGGACACGCCGTTTGCGACGGAATGCGGCCAAACCCGTGAAGACGAAATCGAGATAACCGATGTGATTGCTAGCGAGCACCGCGCCGCCCTCGGTGGGGATGTTGTCCTCCCCGATGATGGTGACCTCGTAGCCCATCGTCGCGACAGTCGTCAGGGCGACTCGCTCGATGAACGGATAGACGTATTCCACGGCCGGAGCTTATGCGGAGTGGCCATGTAACCGCAGGGCCGATGCCCTAAAGAAGGGACGGCCAGATAGAAGAAGCGGGAGCCCGAGGGCTCCCGCTTCTTCTCAAGAAGTCCTCTTAGTACTCGACCTCTACGTCTGTGACGGCCTTGGGCATCGCGTTGAAGACGGTCTGGAGCTGCATGAGCTTCATCATGTTGCCCTGGATCTTGAGCTTGCCCTGCATGAAGGCATTCTGGGCGTTCAGCTCCTGCTTGTTGAGAGCGATCGCGGTCTCATAATTCTGCGTGATCGTCGCTTCCGCGTCGGCGAGCTCGCCGAGCGAAACCTCTGCCTTGCCGCCGTCGAGCGTGAAGTAGTATTTCGCCTCGCCGCCGTCAGGGGTGTCGGTGACTACCTGCTGGAGTTTCGTCTGCTGACCCGATGCGGCTTTCTGGAAATCATCTGATGCATTGAGAGCGGCGGTCATCTCCGTTGCCCACTCCTCCGAGAGGAATTTCACACCCACTAGTGGCCTCCTTGTTGAGGTTGCTCGACCTCCTTGGCGCGAGAACATACCGTTTTCAGGATGAACCGCAGCGAGCAGCCCTTCGGACACGCCACGGATCCTCGCCCGTCGGCGACGGTGGTCGTGTTGCGGGATGGCCCCTCGGGCCTCGAGGTCCTATTGACATTGCGCCCCCGGCATTTCCGATTCATGGGCGGCGCCAGTGTCTTCCCGGGTGGTGCGGTCGATCCTGGCGATCGCGATCCAGCTTGGGAGAGCCTTTCGGTGAGGAGCCCCGGCGAGGCTGCAGCTGCACTCGACATGGATGACCCCGAGCTGGCGCTGGCCTATCACGTGTGTGCATTGAGGGAGGCGTTCGAGGAGGTCTCACTGTGGCTGGGGGACGGACCTCCGGCGATCGAGGCCGACGACGCGGAGCGACCCGGCGCGTTCTTCGCCGCGGTCGAATCCGGCGGCTTTCCGTTGAGGACGGATCTCATCCACGCTGCCGGCCGAGGCATCACACCACTTGGGTCGCCAGTCAGGTTCGACACGCGCTTCTTCCTCGCCGAGGCCCCCAGGGGATGGGAGCCTGCTCCTCGCGCGGGTGAGGTCGAGGCATGCACGTGGTGGGAACCGCGCCACGCCCTTCGTGGCTCGGGGGTCGGGGAGCTCTTGATGTCGCCCCCTACCGTCGAGATGTTGACCCTGCTGTCACCCTTTGCAACAGTGGCCGAGGCCGTCGAGGGCAGTGTTGCCGTCGGCGATCCCTCCGGTGCGATCTGGGCATCGCGCGTCTCCCCCGGTGTCATGGCGATCCTCGCTCCGAACGCGGGACTCATGACGGGCCCGGGGACGAACACTTACGTTGTCGGAGATTCGGATGCGTCGATGGTCATCGACCCCGCGGTGGAAGATCCGGAGTTCATCGAGGTCGTTCTGCGTGAGGCGGGGACGGTCGAGGCAATCCTGATCACTCACCGACACGATGACCACACCGGCGGTGCAGACGCTCTCGCCAAGATGACTGGTGCGCCGGTTCGAGCGTTCGGTGACCGTTCCGCCGGTTCGGCGGAGGTCGTCCCGTTGGGTGATGGCGAGACCATCGGATCCGGTCGAGTGAGGCTGAAGGCTCTTCACACGCCCGGACATTCCTCGGACCACATGTGCTTCTGGGACGCCGATTCGAAGGGTCTTTTCTCGGGTGACGCGATCCTCGGCGAGGGCACGGCAGTCATCGGGCCGCCCGACGGAAACATGAAGCAGTACCTCTCGACTCTGGAGCGTCTCGACGAGCTCGGCGTTGGATCGGTGTTTCCGGGACACTTCCGCGCTCGTCGCGATGGCGCCGAAGTGATCAAGGGTTACATCGCGCATCGTGCCGCCCGTTCGGCCGCGATATTGAAGGCCCTCGAGGGCCGTGCGCTCGGCGTTGAAGAGATCGTCGCCGCGGTCTACACCGACGTTTCCCCGGAGCTGTATCCCGTCGCAGCCCTGTCGGTGGGTGCACAGCTGGAGTTGTTGGCGGAACAGGGGAAGGTCGTTGCGGTCGATGACCGATGGGCGCGTCGGGAGATGGTTTAGTAGCTGTTACTGATGCACCGCTTGGCAGGGCTACTAGCGATACTCGACACGATCGAGCAATCGGTCGTCTATTCCGACCATTCCGGCGTCGTGCGCGTGGTGAATCGCGCTGCCGCCCACCTCCTCGACCTCGTTCCGGAGAGCTACATCGGGGCGCCGCGCGTCCAACTCCTGCGGGAGGTAGCTCGGCGAACTGAGGATCCGGAAGGATTCATGGAGCTCTTTCAACAGCTCCTCGAGGATCCCGACATGGAGCTCCATGCTGAGCTCGAGCAGATATTGCCGGCACGCCGGACCCTAAGGCTCTTCTCTGGCGCCGTCCGCGATGCGAGAGGTTCCGCGCGTGGACGTGTCGATGTGTTCACCGACATCACCGAGAGTGTCCGACGCGCCGAAGACAACAAGCGCCTTTACGAACAGGCGCGCCGAACGGCCGAGAGCTACCAGCGTGGCCTCTTGCCGTCGGCACCGCCTCACCTTCCTCGCATGAACATCGTTGCGCACTACCTTCCAGTAGCCGGCGATCGCGCGATCGCAGGTGACTTCTACGATTTCCTGTCGCTGCCCGACGGACGGATGGGGATCGTTTTCGGAGACGTCTGCGGGATCGGGCCGGCGGCGGCCAACGACGCGGCGCTGGCGCGCTACACAGTGACGAGCTATTTCCCGGAGGAGTCCGAGCCCGGCGCGTTGTTGGAGCGTGTCGCGCAACGTGTTGGCGCGCAGCTGGCCCCGGACCGCTTCATCCGTCTCGTCTACGCGATCCTCGATCCGGAGCGAGGACGTCTTGCCTATGCCAATGCAGGCCATGTCCCTCCGATGGTCCACCGCGCAAAGTCCGGAGAGGTCGAGTGGCTCGAGGAAGGCGGCGTCGCGCTCGGCCTCGACAACGCGGAGAAGTACAAGTCGGGCCACGTTGAGCTGGAGCCCAGTGATCTCGTGGTGTTCTATTCCGACGGTGTCAGCACGGCTCCGCGCCTTGGGCAACCCTATGGAACGCGCCGGCTCGTGGAGCTGCTACGGGACTGGGGTGCGGGATCGCCGGGCGAGTTCGTCCAGGCGGTCGTGCGGGCGGTGGAAGCGTGGGTGTCCCCGAGTGGCCTGCGCGACGACATCGCGGTAGTGGCATGTCAGGTCGTTCCCGACCACGCGATGGGTGAACCCGTGCGCGAGCTCGTGTTGCCCAACGAGCCGGCACGCCTCAAGGACGTCAGAGCGTTCGTCGCCTCATTTCTCGCGGACCTTCGAGCACCCGTTGAGCCCTCGTCCGAGCTGTTGATGGCGGTCGGCGAAGCCGCAGCCAACTGCGCGTGTCACGGCCGGAGGGTGGAGGGACGCAGTGAGGTGCGCGTCAAATGCCGTGCGAGCGGCGACTCGGTATCGGTGACGCTCGCCGACGATGGTGTTGGATTCGATCCTCGTTCTCAGCGGCCCACCCCGGACCCCTTCGCCGCCGGCGGCAGAGGCCTCTACCTGATGGTCGAGCTGACCGACGACGTAGAGGTCGAGTCTTCCGCCGCGGGCACCACGATCACCCTGACCAAGACCCTCCGATAGAGCGTGGGTGGGGGCGGGTTGGCCGCGCCCAGCCCCGTATTGCGCGATACTTGACCGGTCGGTCAACTTTTTCTAAGTGGGCCCCCGTGGCGGGAGCAGAATGGATGGTGAGCCATGAGCCGTGAGGCAGTCATCGTCGAAGCGGTGCGCACTCCGCTAGCGAAGCGCAATGGTGCCCTGAAGGACTGGCACCCCGTAGATCTCCTGGCCGAGACCCTCAACGAGACGATCGCGCGCGCCGGCCTCGACGCATCCAAGGTCGACGATGTCATCTGCGGGTGTGTGTCGCAGATCGGTGAGCAATCCCTCAACATCGGTCGCAACGCGTGGCTCGCCGCTGGGCTCCCCGAAGAGGTGCCGGCGACGACGATCGACAGGCAATGCGGTTCGTCCCAGCAGGCCGCCCATTTCGCGGCCCAGGGCGTAATCGCAGGCGCGTATGACATCGCGGTCGCGTGCGGCGTTGAGCACATGACGCGCGTCCCGATGGGTTCGAGTGCTCAGTCGCAAGGGTTCCCCTTCAGCGAGAAGTTGATGTCGCGCTACGAAGGCGGACTCGTGCCTCAGGGCATCTCGGCCGAGATCATCTCGGAGCGATGGGGACTGACTCGCGATGAGGTCGACGCGTTCGGCGCGCGCTCACACGAACGCGCGGGCCAAGCATCGAGCGAAGGGCTGTTCAAGAACGAGATCCTTCCGATCAAGATCGAGACCGAGAGCGGCACACAGCTCTTCGACACCGACGAGGGGATCCGTACTCCGAACCTGGAGAAGATGGCACAGCTGCAGCCCGCGTTCAAAGGGGATGGCATCGTCACAGCCGGCAATTCATCGCAGATCACCGACGGTGCCGCGGCACTGCTGATCACTTCCGCCGACATCGCCAAAGAGCTCGGCCTTCGGCCGCGCGCGCGTTTCGTCAGCTTCGCCCTGGCCGGCACCGACCCCGTCACGATGTTGACCGGTCCGATCCCCGCGACCCGTAAAGCACTCGCGGCAGCGGGTCTGTCACTTGAGGACATCGACGCGGTCGAGATCAACGAAGCATTCGCCAGCGTCGTGCTCGCGTGGAAGAAGGATCTCGAGATCGACGACGAGTGGTTCGACGGCCACGTGAACGTGCGTGGTGGTGCGATCGCGCTTGGGCATCCTCTTGGCGCGTCCGGCGCTCGGCTCATGACCACGCTGTTGAACACCCTTGAGCAGACTGGTGGTCGTTACGGACTGCAGACGATGTGCGAGGGCGGCGGGCTCGCGAACGCCACCATCATCGAGAGGCTCTAACGCTACTCGACAGGCTTTAGGGGAGGGCGCGGGATGCGTCCTCCCACGAGCTCCATGGCCTCGCGACAATGGGTCGGGGGGCGGTCGGTCGTGAGGACTTCGATCTTCAGCTCGAGCCCACACATCGAGCAGACATAACGCAAGCCTTCGTCGGCGACGTCGAGATCGTCCGGGTCGGGGAGGGAGGCTCCTGCACTGCGGAAGTAGCTGATCCCCAGATAGAGGATCGTGGCACCCATCACGACTCCCACCGCCGCACGCCCGAACCCGTAGACGAGGCCGAGCCCGACCGTTGCGATCGCCATGAGTGCGAGGGCGGGAATCACTTATCCCCAGCTCTGTCCACAGGCGTGGATAAACAACAAGCTTGTAATTAGTGCCAGCGGGTGGCTACGCCGAACGAAACGGTGATCAGCCCGAGCCCGTACCAAAGGGCCCAGTTCTGGGTCTCGAACGGAAGGATGCCGAGGTAGTTGATAACGATCACCAGCACCCCCGTACCGAGGAGGGTGAAGAACAGCGCCGCCACCCATAGCGGGGACTTCTTCGGCTTCGCCTTCGGCGGCGGCTGGCGCTTGGTTCGCTTTGAACGACTCTTCGGCATGGGTCGAGATAGTAGCCCCGCTCGGGCTGGCCTGGGCCAAAGGTCGAGGAATTGGGGCACATAATCCTCAGCACATGGTTTTCATAAGGGTCTTCGGGAAGTTCCTGATCTCTGTGGGCGTGGGGGTCCTCCTGTTCGTCGCGTGGACCTTGTGGGGAACCGGGATCTACACGGCGCAGCAGCAGGATCGCCTAGAGGCGGAGTTCGGAGCGCTACCGGAGCTCAAGCCCGGGGACGAGGGCCCCGGACTTCCTCCCGACGACTTCGAGCCGGGTCCGGGTGTGCCGATCTTCCGGATGACGATCCCGTCGATCGACCTGCGAAAGATGGTTATCGAGGGCGTCGGCGTCGAAGAGCTCAAGCTCGGCCCCGGGCATTACCCGTCGTGCAGGGCGGGTTTCGAGGCACCTCTATGCACTCCGTTCGACGCGGTATTCCCAGGGGAGAAGGGGCGCGTGATCGTCTCGGGCCACCGCACGACCTACGGGCAGCCGTTCTGGGACCTCGATCGCCTGAAGCGGGGCGACACGATAGATATCGATACTCGCTGGGGAGAATTCACATACCGGGTGACGAAGACCGAGGTCGTCCCCCCCGATTCCCGTGCGATCGTCGTGCAGAGCGATAAGGCCGAGCTCGTGCTGACAACCTGCAACCCAAAGTTCTCGGCTGCGGAACGCCTGATCGTCTACGCCGAGTTGGAGCGATAAGGATGAAGGAGAAGCGGTCGCGCTCGTCGCGCATTGCAGAGTTCCTTTTGTGGGCTGCGGTCGCGGTCGGGACGGCCGTGCTGCTGGTGCAGCTCTCGGACCGGTTCCTCCCCGCGAACTTCTAGACGTTCGATGCGCGTCCTCTTGGTCGATAACTTCGACTCGTTCGTCTACAACCTCGCTCAGGCCTTCGGATCGCTCGGCGCGGAGCCCATCGTCCTCCGTAACGACGTTGGCCTCGACCGGATGCGTTCGGAGCGGCCCGATGCCGTTGTCGTTTCTCCAGGCCCCGGTCACCCGGATGAAGCGGGCGGATCCATCGATGCGATCCGTGAGTTCGCCGGCGACGTTCCGGTGCTCGGTGTGTGCTTGGGACACCAGTGCCTCGCGGTTGCCTATGGCGGCCGCGTCGATCGTGCCCAGGCTGGTCCGGTGCACGGGAAAACATCCGCTGTTACACATACCGCGACCGGTGTCTTCGCCGGGCTCGCGTCTCCATTTGCGGCGACGCGCTATCACTCGCTCGCGATCCGCGACGAGACGCTTCCCGACGTGCTCGAAGTCGTGGCTCGGAGCGAGGACGGAACGATCATGGGCGCGCGCCACAAGGATCTGGATCTGTGGGGTGTTCAGTTCCACCCCGAGTCCATCTTGTGCCGCGAGGGGCCGAGGCTGCTGGCGAACTTTCTAGCGCTCGCCTAGGGTCGCCGCCGACGCAACATCCGCGCGATGGCGCCTGCACCGCCGAAGAGGATGGCAACCCCCACACCACCGGGATCGCCCTTCGGGTCGATAAGGGCGTCGCCCGGCTGTACGAACAAGGTTGCGCTGTCGCCTTCGGCTACGGGCTCATCAGGCGGGGGGTCTTGATCGCATACGTAGCCCGGCGGTTCCGCGCAGGCCCCCTCGGTCTGGGTGACGACGAGGCCGTATTCATTCTCGAGGATCGCCTGCGCTTCGTCGGCCTCCATCCCGCGGACGTCCGGCATCGGCTGCTCCTGCGGTCCCTCGGACACCGTGATCGTCACGACGTCCCCCTCTTCCACGGGACTGCCCGCGTCGGGATCCTGCGCGATGACCTCGCCTGCTTCCTCGTCGCTCACCGCGGTGATCACCGTCGACTCGAGACCAGAGTCAGCAAGTGTCGCTTCTGCTTCCTCCTGGGTGAGTCCGATCACGGACGGCACAGTCAGCTGTGGGCCCGAGGACACGACCAATTCGATCTTCGTTCCCGTCGTCACTTCGGAGTCCGCGGACGGGAACTGACGGATGACCTCGCCCTCCTCCACATCCTCGCTCGCTTCCCGGGTGATCGGCCCGGCTTTGAGCCCCTCACGTTTGAGTGTCGCCTTTGCCTCGTCCAGAGGGAACCCGACGACGTCCGGCACGGTGACGCGTTCAGGACCGCTGGAGATGGTGAGGATGACCGTGTCGCCCTCGCTGATCATCTCCCCGGCTTTCGGATCCTGATCGACGACCTCGTCGACCGGTGCTTCGTTTGCTGCTCGGACCACCTCTACGTCGAGGTTGAGGTCATCGAGCGCGGCGCGCGCACGATCCTCGGTCTTGCCGACGAGTTTGGGAACCTCCACCTCCTCGCCTCCGAGCGCGCCGCTAAGGAAGAGCCACGCCAGCACCGCGAAAAGGACGAGGATCCCCAGTGCCGCGAGGATGTACCAACCGCCGCCGCGAGTTGGTTCATCGAGGTCACGCTCTGTGCGCCGTATGACTCGTGTGCCCTCATCGACCGGAGCGATCTGTGTCGTCGCACCGAGCAGAGGGGTCGCGTGGACCTCAGCACCATCGAGGAAGCGCGTTAGGTCCTCACGCATCTCTTCGGCGGACGTGTAGCGATTGTCGGGGTTCTTTGCTAGAGCCTTCAGCGTTATCGCGTCGAGGCCCTCCGGGACGTCGGGATTCAGCTCTGAGGGGGCCGGAGGGTGCTCACGGACATGCTTGTACGCGATCGACAGTGGTGTGTCGCCCGTGAATGGAGGCTGTGCAGTCAGCGCCTCGAAGAGCACGCACCCCAGCGAGTACACATCGGAGCGCGCGTCCACAGGTTGTCCCTGCGCCTGCTCAGGCGAGAGGTACGACGCGGTGCCGATAACCATGCCGGCTTGCGTCATCGTCTGCTCACCATCGACGCTTGTCATGGCGCGTGCGATACCGAAGTCGGTGACTTTGATCTGCCCGCGCTTGGTGATCATGATGTTGCTGGGCTTGATATCGCGGTGAACGACGTTGGCCGTGTGAGCGCGATCGAGCGCAGAGGCCACGTCGGCCACGATCTCCGCAGCGCGCTCCGGTTGCAGCGGACCCTCTCGTTTTATGAGCTCGTCGAGAGAGTGCCCTTCGATGAGCTCCATGACGATGTAGTAGGTGCCCTTGTCGGAACCGAAGTCGTAGAGCGAGACGATGTTGGGATGACTCAGGTTCGCAGCCGATTGAGCCTCGCGCCTGAATCGTTGGATGAACGACCCGTCCGTCGAGAAGCGCTCGCTGAGCACCTTGACCGCCACTTCGCGGCCCAAGAGATCGTCGCGGGCGCGGTAGACCTCTGCCATGCCGCCAGAGCCCACCTTGCTCAGCAGCGTGTAGCGATCCGCGAAGGTGACCTTCCCGGGGGTCATGACGCGGGCCTATCCGAGAGGTCAGTCATCGTCATCATGTTGGGGCTTGTCTTTCTCCGGTTTCTTCTCGTCACCCTTCCCCGGGTGCTCCTCGTCGTCGTCCTCTGGCCCAGTGCTGACGAAGAGCGTAATGGTCGCACCGTCCACAAGCGTGGCGCCCGGGGGCGGATCGGTGATCACCACCAAGCCCTCCTCCAGCTCCTCCGAAGGTGTCCCTGTCGGCACCACCTCGAAGCCCTGTGCCTTAAGCGTCGCGGCGGCGTCCTCCCAATATTCGCCGACCAGTCCAGGCATCTGCAGGTTAGTCGGCCCATCGTTGGGGTCGGCTTGTTGCGAGGCGCGAGCCCGCGGCCCCTCGCGGTCGCGGCGTGAACTGTCCTCCCCTCGGTCGGTTGAGGCGACGCGGATCAGCAACAGGGCGACCGCGAGCAGCGCGAGCCCGGCGAGGATCGCCAGAACGCGACGCCCGACCTTTTGCGGATCCCAGCGATCTCCCGGGATCGGCCAGACCGCTTGGGTTGACGCCGAGGTCGTCTCGAGCTCGGCGGTGTCGCCGCTGAGCGCGCGCCCCAAGCCGGCAGCCATCTCGCGTCCGTCGTGATAGCGGGTGCCGGGATCGCGTGCTGTGGCCCGAGCGACGACATCGTCGAGGTCGGGGGGCACTTCAGGGTTGAGCTCACTTGGCGGTGGGACGTCTTCGGTCACATGGCGCATGGCGACGCCGACGGGGGATTCCGCTGTATAGGGGACCGCCCCGGTAAGTAGCTCATAGAGAACGATCCCTAGTGAGTACACATCCGAGGCGGGGACGGCTTCTTCTCCGCGAGCCTGCTCTGGGGAGATGTAGTGCGACGTCCCGAGGATCGTCCCGGTGACAGTGAGTCGAGAGTCTCCGGTGGCCCGTGCGATCCCGAAATCCGTGACCTTGGTCCGGCCGCCGTCATCGATGAGGATGTTTGCGGGCTTGACATCGCGATGAACAAGGCCCGCTGCATGCGCGTGCCCGAGCGCTGCCGCGATCTCGCCCGCCACACCTGCGGCGCGTCCGGGGGACATCTTTCCGTCCTCGCGCAGGACGCGTCCGAGATCGCGACCCCGTACGAGCTCCATCACGATGTATTGCTCGTCGTCGTCATCGCCGAAGTCGTAGATCCCCGCGATGTTCGGATGCGACAAGGCACCTGCCGCACGGGCTTCGCGCTTGAAGCGCTCGACGAAACGATCGTCGTGAGCGAGCTCCGGCTTGAGGACCTTGATCGCGACTTCTCGGCCAAGTCGCTCGTCGAGAGCACGGAAGACCGTTCCCATCCCGCCCGAAGCGATGGTCTCGACCACCCGATACCGACCGCCGAGAACCCTTGTTTCCGTGGATTCCTTCTTTTTCACCATCCCCGGATCGCTTTGTCGGCTTCGATGATCCGGCGCGCGATCGGGGCTGCGACTGCCCCTCCCGTCGCTTCCGATCCGAACGAGCCGCCGTTCTCGACGAACACCGCGACCGCGATCTGTGGATCGGCCGCCGGCGCGAATGCGATGAACCATGCGTGTGGAGAAGCACCCTTGGTCGATTGAGCGGTTCCCGTTTTACCGGCGACCTGGATGCCCTCGATCCGGGCTGCGGTCCCGGTGCCCGATTCCACGACCGCGACCATCATCTCGGTGATGGTGCGAGCGTCCTCGGCCGATAGCGCTTCACCGAGCGACTCGTAGTCGAAGCTCTCGACGACACTTCCGTCGACGTCGATGATGTCCCGCACCAGGCGAGGACGTGGCACTTCCCCTCCATTGCCGATAGCGGAGGCAACCACCGCCATCTGGAGGGGGGTGGCCGCGGTATCGCCCTGTCCGATGGCCGCATACGCCCCAAGGGGCGCCTCGTCGGCTGGGACATCGGGGTAGACGCTCTCACCGGTCGCGATGTCGAACGGCATAGGTGCGTTGAAGCTCATCGACTCGGCGATCTCGAAGATGGTGTGGGGGATCTCCAATCCCAACATCGCGAAAGTCGTATCGCATGAGACACGCAGTGCCTCGAAGAGGTCGATCTCCCCCCCTGTTGTGCAAGGCTCCTTGGTGAAGTTGGTCAGCGTTTCGTCGGAGAGAGGTAGCTCGAGCTCACGGGGATCGGGGAAGGTGTCATCGGCCTTGAACCCTTCTCGGAGAGCGGCAGCCGTCGTTACAACCTTCATGGTCGAGCCGGGCGGGAAGCTGCGCGACGTGGCGACGTTGAGCAAGGGACTCGTAGGTGAGCCCGGCTCGAGCGATTCCCAATATGCCCTCGCGGTCTTCGAGTCGTGCGACGCGATCGGTCCTGGGTCGAACGAGGGATTGCTCCACATCGCGCGAACCTCGCCGGTCTGTGGATCCATCGCCACCACCGCACCTCGGTCCGCGCCGAGTGCTTCACGAGCGATCCTTTGGAGCTCGGAATGTATCGTCAAGACAAGGTCGTCGCCCTGCTCGCCCGATCCGAGGAAGCGATCCTCGACGTCCTGCATCGAGATTACGCCGCCTTCACCGAGGAGCTGGTCGTTGAACGACCGCTCGATGCGGTCCGCTCCGAAGAAGACCGAGTGGTATCCGGTGATGTGCCCGTAGAGATCGCCGAATGGATATGTGCGAACGAATTTCAGCCGTCCCTTCGTCGGCTTGCTCACCGCGATGATCTTGCCGTCGGCGGTCAGGATGTCTCCACGTTTGATCGAGTACTCCGCGATGAGACGACGGATATTGGCGTCGTTCGACGCGATCCTTTCCGCGGCGAAGATCTGTATGTAGTTGAGCTGGAAGAAGACGGCGACGAAGGCGGCGATCAGCGTGAGCCCGACTCGACGGATCTGACGCCCGATCATGTGGGGCCGCCGCCGATCAGGATCTCCGCTGTGTGGGCAGGATCCGGCTCCGACGCGTTTTGGTGCGACACCCGGATCAGCAGTGCAATGAGAACGAAGTTCGCCAGCAGGCTCGACCCTCCATATGAAACGAACGGAAGGGTTATGCCGGTGAGCGGAAGAAGACGTGTGATGCCGCCGAGGATGATGATCGTCTGAAGCCCCAGGATCGCAGTGAGGCCAGCGGCCAATAGCTGCCCGAAGTCGTCTCGTGCATTGAGAGCGATCCGCATCCCGCGCGCGATCACCAACATGAAAAGGACGACGACGGCTGATGTGCCGAACAGCCCCAGCTCTTCACCGATGACCGAGAAGATGAAGTCTGTATGTGCTTCGGGTATGAGATCTGGTCGTCCTTGACCAAGGCCGGTCCCGAAGAGCCCACCCGTTGACAGCGCGAACATCGATTGCGCGAGTTGATAGCTCGGTCCGTCGATCAGCTCGGGGTTGAAGACGTCGAACCACACCTGGACGCGAGACTGGACGTGCCCGAACGCGCGATAGCCCAGGAAGGCACCGGCCGCGAACAGTGCTCCGCCAAAAAAGAGATACGCGACGCGCGCCGTTCCCATATAGATCATCACCAGGAAGATCGAGAAGAACAACATGCTCGACCCAAGGTCCTTCTCGTAGAACATCACCGCCAGCGATAGTCCCCACATCACAAGCAGCGGTCCGAAATGCTTGAGATCAGGCAGGTGCATACCGGCGAGCCTGCGTGATGCCAGTGCCAGCAACTCCTTTCGTTCGGCGACGTATCCCGCGAAGAACACGACGAGGCAGAGCTTGGCCGCTTCGCCAGGTTGGAACGAGAGCGGTCCGAGGCTGATCCACAGCTGCGCCCCATTGATCTCGCGCCCCAATGGACTGAGTGGCAGAAGGAGCAGCCCGACACCCGCAAACCCGAACAGGTACTTGAAGCGCCCGAGCGTCTTGTAGTCGCGCAGGAAGACGAGTACCGCCACGAGGAGCGCCAAGCCGAACACCGTCCACGTCACCTGCGCGGGGCCGAATCGCTTGGGCGCGAGCCGATACACCGCAGCGAGGCCGAGAGTGTTGAGGACCGCAACGACCGGAAGCAGGAGGTGATCGGCCGCACGCGCGAGCTTCCTCACTGCGACGTGAGCGCCTGCGTACGACGCCACGACGGTCGCGATGATCGGGAGCGAAAGGGTGAGGTCGTTCCGATCGCGTCCGAGCGCGACGAGGGTTATGGCTCCGCCCCCCACGATCAGCGCCAGCAGCAGGAGCGAGAGCTCGCGGTTGCGCTGGAAGGACCCCGCCGCAGCCTGCTTCACGCTCATCCGCGGGTCGATTGAGGGGAAGGAGTGCTCCCGTTAGGCTCGCTGAAATCGTTGATGCGTTCTTGGAGGTTCTCGACGTAGCTTTCGGCCTCCTCGAGAGACTCGACCTTGTGCCCCTCGTCGAGATCGGCCCGCACGAACTCGGGGAGGTCCTCGGCCGTGAGCTCCGTGCGCCGAGCCTGTTTGCTCAGGTCGAAACCCGCGATGTCCTCGGGCATGCCGTGGAAGATCGTGACGCTGCCCGCTTCGTCCACGCCGACGTACCACATCAGGTTGTCGCGGGCATAGGTAAGCCCGAAGTACCCGGTGACCACGAGCGCGGCGACGAGGATGCCGGCCTTGAGTACGCCGCGGGCGAAACGACCTGACGGTTCTTGCGGCGCGGGCTCGGCAGGCGTCGCCTCTCTCCGGACCGGTGCCGGCACGACGGCTGGCGGGTCGTCACTGCTGTGAGCATCGCCGTCGCCGACGACATCCAGCAGGACTATCGTGATGTTGTCTTCGCCTCCGGCGTCGTTCGCCAGCGCGACCATGCGCCGGACGGCCTCGTCCGGATCGGCCTCAGCCTCCAAGATCTCTTCGATCGCGCCCGGGCCGACCATCCCAGTAAGGCCGTCGGAGCAGATCATCAAACGGTCCTGATCCCCTACTTGTTGTTCGAGAAGGTCGACCTCGACCTCATCGTCGATCCCCAGCGCGCGCGTGATGATGCTGCGTTGCGGGTGATGGTGAGCGTCCTCGGGCGCGAGCCTGCCTTCCTTGACCATCCGCGCGACGAGCGTGTGATCCTCTGTGATCTGGCGCAATCTGCCGCCGCGGAACAGATAGGCACGCGAGTCGCCAACGTGGGCGATGAGAGCCGTACCACCGTCGAGAAGCACCGTTGTACAGGTGGTCCCCATGCCCTTCAGGGCTTGATCGTTGCTCGCCATCTCCCAGATCTCGTGGTTGGCCTCTTTCAGGAGTGCTTCTAGATCCTCGAGCGTTGTGGCCTTGCCACCCTTGTCCAGCAAGACATTGACGGCCGCTGCCGACGCGACCTCGCCGGCAAGGTGGCCCCCCATCCCGTCGGCGACCGCGAACAGCGGCGCGCTCGCGAGGAAAGAGTCCTCGTTGCCGCTACGAACGCGACCGGTGTCGCTCAGCGCGGCTACGTTGATCTTCATTTGCGGAGTTCCAATACCGTCTTCCCGACCTTGACGCGGTCGCCTCGGAAGACCTCCGTAGGCGAGCTGATCTTGTGACCGTTCACGTAGGTCCCGTTCGTCGATCCCAGGTCCTCTGCCATGTAGCCCTCCTGTTTGGAGAACACACGTGCATGCACCTGCGAGACGTAGTTGTCGACGAGCATCACATGGCAGCGCTCGGCGCGCCCGATGATGAGCTCGTCACCGAGTGGGAAGGATTTGCCTTTGAGTCCGTCGCCCTCGAGCACGAACGCTCGTGCAGGCGCCTTCTTCATCTTCCGGGCCGGCGACGCCTGAGCCTTGGGTGGCGCCGACCGAGTGACGGGTGGCCTGAGCTCCACGTATATGGCGCGTACGGCGCGTGCGAGGAAGATCCAGAGGAGGGCAAGGAAGACGTACCGAAGGATGTCGAGGACGAGGGCAGGCATCAGTCTTCTCCCTCCCTGAAGATCACGTTCGTCGACCCGATGGTCAGACGGTCGGCTTCCTCGAGATCGTGCTCTTTGACGCGGCGGTCGTTCACGTTGGTTCCGTTGGTCGATCCGAGGTCCACGACGGTCCACGTTCCATCGTGGTGGCGCAGCTCCGCGTGTCGGCGACTGGCGTTGGCGTCATCCAGGACGATGTCACATCCAGACATCCGCCCGATCACGACCGGGGAGGACGTGAGCGGTACCGTCTGGCTCGACTTCCCCTCGCGTCCGATGATGAGCAGGCTCGCTCGAGATCCAGTTGAGGGGGCGGAGTCACTACCTTTCTCGGACCGCGTGGCAGGTTGGGGGACCTCGCCTGCCTTCAAGGACGCAGAGACCTTGAACTCGCCCCGGCCCATCCCCTCTTCCTGGACGAACTCGATCTCGGGCAGGCCCATCAGGTTCCACCTGTTCTGCTTGGCTTGTTCGATGACCAGCTCGGCGAACTCCTTCTTCAACCCCGAAGCCATCTGCGAGAACCGGCTGTAGTCATCGGCTCCCATCGTGACGGCGAACTCATTGGGCGCGTAGACGCGGTTGACCGAGACGGTCTTGCCTTCGGCCATCTCTTTGAGGATCTTTCGGCCCACCTCGACCGGTTGTAGTCCCGACCGGAAGACCTTTGTGAAGAACCCCTCGACGAGCCCCTCCAGGCGATCCTCGATACTCCTGGCTACGCCCATGGAGCGATTATGCCCACCCCTGGGTTTTGTGTTGGCTCAGACATCCCCCCGGCATGCCCAGCAGTGGCGTACTGCTAACTTTGGACCGCGGCCCAAGCGGGGCCGAGCTGTCCATGGGCGAGTGGTGGAATGGCAGACACGCTGGCTTCAGGTGCCAGTGCGCGCAAGCGTGTGGGGGTTCAAATCCCCCCTCGCCCACTATTCACAGTTGGTTGTGGTTTCCCCCTGCTTGCAGTCGTCGGTGCCCTCACCGCCGTCGACGGAATCCTCGTCGGGCCCGCCGCTGATGTAGTCGTCGCCCGCGTCGCCGGTGACCGTGTCGTTGCCCTGGTCACCCTCGAGGCTGTCGTTGCCTCCCCGCCCGCCGATGTTGTCGTTACCGTCCGCGCCGGAGATGTTGTTGGCGACGTCGTTCCCGATCAGGGTGTCGTCGTGCGCCGAGCCCGACAGCGCTTCGATCGCCGTGAGGGTGTCGGTACCTTCCCCGGAGGCCGTGCCGGCACCGAGATCGGCGGTGATGCCCGCCGCGGCTTGATCCCACGATGCGAAGTCAACGCCATCGCCGCCATCGAGCGTGTCGTTACCTTCCCCACCCAAGACGGTGTCGCCGTCGCCGAGACCGAAGAGAGCGTCGTCCCCCGCGTCGCCTGCGATGTAGTCGGTGCCGGCATTGCCCTTCAGTCTGTCGTTGCCACCGTCACCCTCCAGGTTGTCGTTGCCGGCATCGCCTTTGATCGCGTCGCCCCCACCGCCGCCGGTCAGGGTGTCGTCGTCGGCACCACCGCTGATCCGATCGGCCCCCGGGTTCCCCGCGACGAAGTCCTGGCCCTCTCCTGCGCAGATCAGGTCCTTGCCGCCGAGCCCTTTGATGGTGTCGTTACCAGCCAGGCCCGCGATGACATCCACACCCGTGGTGCCCTGGAGGACATCGTCCCCGGCAGTGCCCACGACCGTCGCACGCTTACCGAAACAGCTGGTCGCCGCGGAGGCAGGACCCGGCGCCATCGACATTGCCGCCGCGAGCAACAGGAGAGACATAACTGCGAGGTGCCTCATTTGAACCGCGCGGCCGAGTGACATGTGACCTCCGTCTCTGTCGAGGGGTAGGCCGAGAACCTATCGACCCCGACCCCGACTAAGCGAATCCGCTCAGGCGTTGACGCCGCCCGACCGGCGGCTCTAGGGTTCCGCCGGGCGCGCCGGCGGGGCATCGGCCGCCCTGTACGACCGCTGTAGTAGTACAGTTGGTCGGCACCGGGGGGATCACGAGGAGTCTTTTGATTGGCTCAGAGCGCCACCGACTTCAAGCCCACGTCCGAGGTCGGATTCGACGCAGGCGGCGAGGGCTCGGAGATCTCGGGGGTCAAAGCAAGAAGTCCCCGCCAGATCTTCTGGGAACGCTTCAAGGACGACAAGCTCGCGATCTTCGGTGCGCTCCTCGTCCTCCTCATGATCGCCGCGGCGCTCAGTGCAGGGTTCTTCGAGAATGTCACCGGCCATCCCTTCGGGAAGCAGTTCCGAGGCCAAGACGGCGAGGCGCTGATGCTGAGTGACTTCGGTACGCCGCTTGGACCGGATAAGGATTTCTGGTTCGGAGCCGACGACCTCGGACGGGATCTTTTCGTACGTGTGCTCTACGGCGCGCGCGTGTCACTGCGCATCGCGATCATCGCCACTGGGATCGAAGTCCTCATCGGGGTCGTGTTGGGCTTGCTCGCCGGATTCAGGGGTCGTTGGGTCGACACGTTGGTGTCACGCACCATCGACCTCGTTCTATCGGTTCCGTTCCTGCTGTTGGGAATCTCACTCGGAATCATCCTCGACGGCGGCGAGATGCTCGTCATCGTGATCATCGCGTTCTTCGGCTGGCCCTACATCGCGCGCGTCGTGCGCGGGCAGACTCTGTCACTCCGTGAGGCGCAGTTCGTCGAGGCGTCCTACTCCGTCGGCGCATCGTCGCGCTGGATCATGTTCAGGGAGATCCTTCCAAACTTGCTCGCTCCGATCATCATCTACTCGACCCTGATCATCCCGATCAACATCGTCGGGGAGGCGAGCCTGTCGTTCCTGGGTGTCGGTGTGCACGAACCCCAACCGGCGTGGGGGACGATGCTGTCGCGCGCGTCGAATTACGTCTCTTACGGAGCTGCCTGGTGGTACATGGTCTTCCCGGGCATGTTCCTCTTCATTACCGTCCTTGGCTTCAATCTCCTGGGGGACGGACTCCGCGATGCACTCGACCCGAAGACGGCGCGTTCATGAAGGGGGGGTGGATCGACCGAGTCCCATCTTGACCTAACGAGAAATGACCATCGAACTAGGAGGACCAATGAGAAGGAACAGAAGTACCAAGCTCCTGGCAGTGTTGCTGGGAATCATGCTTTTCGGCGCGGCGTGCGGTAGCGGCGGGGGAGGCGAAGGGGGCGAAGGCGGAGGCGGCGTGGATGTCGAGGACATCCCCGATTTCGAAGACATCACCGCCGGGGGAACGCTCACGATGGCGGGAACCTCTGACGTCGACTACATGGACCCCCAAGCGGGCTATTACGTCATCAGCGGTGCGCTACATCGTGGAGTGTCGCGCACGCTTGTGACGTACAAGGGGACCAAAGACCAGAACGACCAGAACACCCTCGTCCCAGATCTCGCGACCGACACCGGTACCTCCAATGAGGATGCATCGGAGTGGACCTTCACGCTGAAGGACGGGATCAAGTGGGGTCCGGCGCTCGGCGGCGAGGACATCCCAGGCGTAACGGGCGAGGAGATCACGTCCGAAGACATCAAGTACGGGATCGAGCGCATCTTCATCCCGTCCGTGGGGGCCCAGTACCCGTTCTATTACGACATCATCGAAGGAGCGGACGAGTTCTCTAAGGGCGATGCCGACGAGATCACCGGCATCGAGACGCCGGACGACAAGACGATCATCTTCAAGCTCGAAGAGCCCGCGGGTGACTGGCCGTACCGGGTCGCGATGCCTGCGACGACGCCGGTGCCGCAGCGCTACGCCGAGCAGTTCGACAAGAAGAAAGACTCCGACTACGACAACCACGTCGTCGCATCAGGCCCGTACTTCATCGAGGAGTGGAAGACAGAGGAGCGAATCACTTTCGCCCGGAACGAGCATTGGAGCGCGGAAACCGACGAGGTGCGCCACGCCTACGCGGACCGTGTTGAGGTGCGTATCGGATTCGATCCCAACATCGCGGTCAAGAAGATTCAGGATGGTGAGTTCACGATCGGGTGGCCCGACGCGCAGCCGACTGAAGCTCTCCTCGAGAAGACCGTCACCGACCCAACCCTCAGCAAGCAGTACGTCGAGGGTCCGTCGGGTTGTACGCGCTACATCTACATGAACACCACCGAGAAGCCCTTCGATGATCCGCTTGTACGACAGGCTGTCAATTACGCTATCGACCGCGCCAACCTCAAGCGTCTCCAGGGTGGTGAAGTCACCGGTGACATCGCAACGAGCATCATCCCGCCGGGACTGAACGGCCACCTTGCGACTTCGGAGTTCGACCCCTTCCCCTCCGAGAATCTCGCTGGTGACATGGATAAGGCCAAAGAGCTGATGGCCGAGGCTGGGTTCGCTGACGGTTACGACGAGGAGATCTTCGTCGTGGGTTCGTCGACTCCGCCGCACGACAAGTACTTCGAGTCCGTGCGTTCGGACCTCGAGGAGCTGGGCTTCACCAACATCAAAGAGAAGCTGCCGGAGTTCCCGTTCCAGTACTCGCAGTTCTATGGGATCCCCGCGAAGAACGTCGACATCGGCATCTCTGCCGGTTGGTGCAAGGACTACAACGATGCCTTCACCTTCTTCGACCCCCTCTTCCACGGAGAGAACATCCTCGAGTCCGGGAACAGCAACTACGCGGAGACCGATGACCCCGCCCTCAACGACGCGATCGATGCAGCAGCGCGGCTGACCGATCCGGAGGAGCGTGACTCGGCGTGGTCCGATGTCAACAAGCAAGCATCCGAGCTTGGGGTGTGGGTGCCGTGGAGCTGGGACTCGGACATCGTGGTGTTCAGTGAGCACGCTGTAGGTGCCTACTACCACACGTTCTACAACGCGATCGACTGGGTCAACGTCGGCATCTTGGACGCAGAGTAAGGATCTAAGGAAGGGTGGGGCCGAGAGGCCCCACCCTTCACTCGCGTGAACGAACCGGGATAGGGGAAACGTGTTCCAGTACTTCATCAGGCGCCTGCTGTGGTCCGTAGTGATGCTGTGGTTGGTCATCTCGGCGGTCTTCGTGATCTTCTTCATCGTCCCTGGCGGCGCGGGCGGGAAGTGCGGCGAGCACCGGTGCGTGGCCGTCATGATGGCGGGCCGCAACCCGCGTGCATCGGTGTTGAAGAGCGTCGAGAATCGTCTCGGACTGAATGAGCCTGTGTACGTGCAGTACGGCCGTTACATCGGCAACGCACTCCAAGGGGATCTCGGCCGATCGTTCCAGACGCAGGAGAACGTTACCGACGCCATCCTTTCTCGCCTTCCCGCTACGGCGTCGGTTGCGTTCGGCGCCTCGTTCGTCTGGCTAGTCGCCGGCGTCTCGATCGGTGTCATCTCGGGACTCAAACGCAGGTCATTGCTCGACCGAGGTTCGATGGTGTTCGCCCTCATCGGTGTATCGATGCCAACGTTCTGGCTCGGGCTTCTCGCGATCTTCTATTTCGACTTCAGACTCCAGATGTACGACACGGGCTCCTACGTTCCGCTCACCGAGGATCCTTTCGGCTGGTTCAAGATCATGTGGCTCCCGTGGCTCGTCCTCGCATTCACTACGGCGGCTATCTATGCACGGATGGTGCGGGGCAACATCCTCGAGATCAAGGGCGAGGACTACATCCGGACCGCGCGTGCGAAAGGGCTGAAGGAACGCTCGATCGTTCGTCACACTCTCCGCAGCGCCCTTACACCGGTCGTGACCATGTACGGGCTCGACCTCGGCATCCTTCTCGGAGGCACGGTCATCACCGAACGGATCTTCAACATCCCCGGGGTGGGGAGCTATACGGTTCAAGCGATCCTTAGCTCGAACCTGCCGATCATCCTCGGAACCACGACCTTTGCGGCGGCATTCGTGATCCTCGCCAACCTCGCGGTCGACATGTTGTACGCGGTGCTGGACCCGAGGGTGCGTTACTCCTAGAGGGGCGAATCACAGACAGCTATGCTGACCTGCAGAATCCGATGTTGCGGGGGACAGGAGAACGGTGAGCGCTGAAGTCCTGCTGGACGTGAAGGACCTGCACGTCCACTTCCCTACCGGCGACGGTGTGGTGAAAGCCGTTGATGGTCTCTCGTTCCAAGTCCGCCGCGGCGAGACGTTCGGAATCGTCGGCGAGTCAGGTTCGGGAAAAAGCGTGACGTGTCTGACCGCGCTGGGACTCACCGACTTGACGCGCGCGAAGGTGACGGGCGAGGTCCTCTTCAAGGGCCGTGATCTCCTGAAGCTCGAGAAGGAAGAGATGAGGGATCTCCGCGGCAAAGAGCTCTCGATGATCTTCCAGGATCCGTTCGCGTGTCTGCACCCCTACTATCGGGTGGGCGACCAGATCGTCGAAGCGATCCAATGTCACGAGAAGATCCCGAAGAGGCAAGCTGCAGAGCGAGCCATCGATCTGTTGTCTGCAGTGGGCATCCCCCAGCCCAAGGACAGGTTCCGTGGCTATCCGCATGAGTACTCCGGTGGGATGCGCCAGCGAGCGATGATCGCGATGGCGCTTGCCCACAATCCCGACCTGCTCATCGCCGACGAGCCAACGACCGCGCTCGACGTGACCGTTCAGGCGCAGATCCTCGAGTTGATCGATGAGCTGAAACGACAGTTCAACATCGGCGTCATCCTCATCACGCACGACCTTGGTGTCGTTTCGGATGTCGCTCAGACGGTCATGGTCATGTATGCGGGGCGCGCCGTGGAGCTCGGCACAAAGGATGAGGTGTTCGGGAAGCCGCTGCACCCCTACACGTGGGGTCTGCTGCAGTCGATACCTCGGCTCGAGATGAAGGGCGAGCGTCTCGTGCCGATCGAAGGTTCGCCGCCATCGCTGATCTTCGTGCCGCCGGGCTGTCCCTTCCACCCCCGCTGTCCGCACCGTTTCGAGCCATGCGACAAGGACCGTCCTGACCTCGTCGATCGCGGCGGAGGTCATCCGGACGCGTGCCACCTCACGATCGACCAGAAGCGCAAGTTGTGGAAGCAGCGCCAGTCGGGACGCGTGAAGGCACGCGTATGAGCACGGTCATCACCGGAACGAAGCCTCGGCCTCCACGCCCCACGCTGACGGGTGAGCCCCTCGTCTCGTTACGCAACCTGACGAAGTACTTCCCGATCACCAAGGGCATCATTCTCCAGAAGGAAGTTGCCCGGGTCCATGCCGTCGAGGACGTCACGTTCGACATCTATCCAGGCGAAACCGTGGGGCTCGTGGGTGAGTCGGGATGCGGGAAGTCGACGACCGCGAGACTCGTGTTGAGACTGTTGGAGCCCACGTCGGGATCGATCATCTTCGAGGGCCAGGACGTCACCAGAAAGAGCCGCCGCGAGATGCGTCCCCTGCGCAAAGACATGCAGATGATCTTCCAGGACCCGTACGCGTCGTTGAACCCCCGCCAGACGGTCGGCCAGATCATCGGAGCGCCTTTCCGCATCCACAAGACCGAGGGGGACACCAAGAAGCGGGTGCAGGACTTGATGGACCGCGTCGGCCTCAACCCCGAGCACTACAACCGCTATCCACACGAGTTCTCAGGCGGCCAGCGGCAGCGCATCGGCGTCGGCCGCGCGCTTGCGCTCCGTCCCAAGCTCATCGTGTGTGATGAGCCGGTCTCGGCGCTCGACGTGTCGATCCAAGCGCAGATCCTGAACCTGCTCGAAGACCTTCAGGACGAGTTCAACCTTACGTATCTGTTCATCTCGCACGACCTGGGTGTCGTGAGGCACATCGCCGACCGCATCGCGGTCATGTATCTCGGCCGCGTTGTTGAGCTCGCCGAGGCCGATGAGGTCTATATGAACCCGCGCCACCCATACACGGCGGCTCTGCTGTCGGCGATCCCCCGGGGTGGTGACTCCTCGATCCTCGAGCGGGTTGTACTGCAAGGAGATGTCCCCTCGCCGATCGATCCGCCGTCGGGATGCCCGTTCCACCCGCGCTGCCCCAAGGCGCGGCTCGTTGCAGGTTCGGAAGACGCCGTCCCGGAGAACTGCCGCGACGTGATGCCGCCGCTTGATGAGGTCGCGCCGGCGCACGTCGCCGCGTGTTGGTACCCCGTCAAGCCCGGCGAGACGCTGTCGCGAATGCAAGCCGGTAAGGCAGCGGTTAAGAAAGCGCCGCGCTCTCGAGCGCGATCTGGGCGCGCCGGTAAATCTCCTTAAGCGGTAAGCCGGTCGCACGCGCAACGCGGACTGCATCGTCGTATTCAGGGGAGCTGGTCACAACCTCGCCACCTCTCGTCCCAAGCTTCATGCGCACGGGGTGCCCCTCGACGATGACCTCTTTCCATGACCGGTCGAGAACCTCGCGCTGCGCGTCGTACTGCCGCACGCCGAAAGTTGTCGTTTCGTAGAGAAGCATGTTCGTCACACGACCGGCTTCTGAGGGGTCGGCGAGCGCCGAGATGACGTAGCCCAGACGCCCCTTCTTCATCGACACGGGTGCGACCCACGCGTCGAGCGCGCCGTTCTCCAGGAGGCGTTCGAGCACGAACGCGACGATCTCGGGAGTCATGTCGTCGATCGTCGCCTCGATCACGGTTACGTGATCTGTTTCTTCAGCTGTGGTTTCTCCGATGAGAACCCTGACACTGTTTGGATGAACCATCTCGCGATCACCGGCGCCCCAACCCGTCGCGTGGATCTGCAACGGCGGGGTCACTCCGAAGCTCTCACACACGGACACGAGGAACGCGGCTCCGGTGGGGGTCACGGTCTCACCTTCGCCCGATAGCGTGACGGGCACGCCTGCGAGGAGCTCGGTGACCGCCGGGACCGGCACCGGCATGATGCCGTGTGCGGTCTCGACGAAGCCCGACCCGAGTGGGAGCGGCGAACAGAAGGCCTCCTCGAGGCGAAGGGCGAGAAAGGCCGACGCGCATCCGACGATGTCGATGATGGAATCCACGGCCCCCACCTCGTGGAAGTGCACGTGATCTGGTGACATGCCGTGGACCGTCGCTTCGGCCTTCGCCAGGTGCTCGAATACCCGGAGCGACAGCTGTTTCACCGGAGCGTCCAGGCCGGACTCCTCGATGAGCGCAGCGATCGCCGCGTGGTCCCGCTCCTCGGACGGCTCGGTCTGGGTGACGCTCACCTTGGTCGCGCGTATCCCGGCCCGGGTGACCGCGCTCACATCGAGTCCGGCGCCTGGAAGCCGGAGCTGCGCGATATCGGCGCGCACGGCCTCGATCGGGGCTCCGGCGTCGAGAAGGGCGCCTAGGAGCATGTCGCCCGAGGCCCCAGCGAAGCAGTCGAAGTAGGCGATCCTCACGATCGCATCCCGCCATTGAGGATGCGCACCGCGGCACAGGCAGCGCCGTACCCATTGTCGATATTCGTAACCACGACCCCCGCTGCGCACGAGTTGAGCATCGTGAGCAATGCGGCCAGGCCTTCGAACGATGCGCCGTATCCAATGCTCGTTGGGACCGCGATGACCGGTGCCGGTGTGACCCCCCCGACGACGCTGGCAAGCGCTCCCTCCATCCCGGCGACGACGATCACGACGTCTGCCTCGCGTAACTCGGCTTCTGATGCGAGGACGCGGTGGATGCCTGCAACACCGACATCGGTGACTCGCCCGACCACCGCACCGAGTGCGTCCGCGGTCACGGCCGCCTCGTCCGCCACCGGAAGGTCCGACGTCCCGGCGCATACGACGACGATCCGACCGGTGAGTTCGTTCTGGGCGCGCCGGAACACGATCATGCGCGCCCGTTCATGGTGCAAAGCATCTGGGAAGGCCGCCACGATCGAACTAGCCGACTTCGCATCGACCCGCGTCGCCACTACGGGTGATGACGTCACACTGAGCATCCTGTGTGCGATCTCGATGATCTCGTCTGACGTCTTGCCCGCGCCGTAGATCGCTTCGGGAATGCCCTGACGCAACTCCCGATGCGTATCGAGACGCGCGAAACCGAGGTCTTCGACCGGGCTGCGTCCCAATGCGGAGGCAGCGTCCTCGAGTGAGACGCGCCCCTCGCGCGTGGCTCTGAGCAGGTCTTTCAGCTCATCTGGGCGCATCTTCCAAGTGTAGGATGCCCGACCGATGCCAGACCTGACGCCCCAACAGACAACGACCGCGCTCGCCGCCGTGGCGGCAGTCGCATTGTTGGCGCTGCTGTTGGCGGCGTTCCTTTGGGCCCGCCTCTCGAAGCTTCGCAAGAACTATCTGATCCTGCGCGGTGACGGTGAAGCGACCGAGATCTTCGCCGTGGTTGGCCGCAGCATCAAAGAGCTTCAGACCCTCGGCGAGAGCGTGCGTGAGCTCAAGGCGGATCACGATCTTCTTGCCGAAGTGAACCGCTCCGCGATACAGAAGTTCGCGATGGTTCGGTACGACGCATTCGACGATATGGGCGGGCGGTTGTCCTTCTCGGCGGCTCTCCTTGACGATCGCGGCGACGGCATCGTCATCACCTCGATCAACGGTCGCACCGAGACGCGCACATATGCGAAGCCCATCAAACAGACGAAATCCCAACACAACCTCTCTCAGGAGGAGGCCGCAGCCATCGCGGCGGCCATGGCGGGCCAGGGTCGCAGCGAGGCCCTCACCTCCGCGGCGCGCTAGAGACCCCATGATCGACCTGAAGCTCTTGCGCGACCAACGCGCGGATGTCGAGGTTGCCTATGCCAAACGTGGGGGCGTGGAAGGGCTCGATGAGATCGTCGAGCTCGATGCTCGCCATCGCGAGATGCTGGCCGAGGTCGAGACCCTGCGTGCAGAGCACAACCGATCGGCGAAGGCGATCGGCCAAGCTGAACCGGCGGACCGCCCGGCGGCCATCGCAGCCGCAAAGGAGATGTCGGACCGACTGAAGGGGCTCGAACCTGAGCTCGAGGACGTCGCCCAGAGGCTCCGCGACGCTGCGGCTCACCTCCCAAACCTTCCCCACGACTCTGTCGTTCCAGGCCGGTCCGAGGCCGACAACGTCGTCGAGCGCGAAGTCGGTGACAGACCCGAGCTCGACTTCGAGCCGAAGGATCACGTCGAGATCGGCGAACGACTCCAGCTGTTCGACTCGGACCGCGCCGCTCGCACCTCCGGCAGTCGGTTCGTCTATCTGACGGGTCGCGGTGTCATCCTCGAGCTTGCCCTCGTGCGCTTCTGCATCGACTTCTTATCCGAGCGCGGGTTCACGCCCGTCGTCCCTCCCGTGCTCGTGCGACGCCCGGCGATGTACGGCACCGGTTTCTTCCCTGCGGACGAGAACGAGTTCTACACGCTCGAGAAAGACGAGCTCTATCTCACGGGAACGTCGGAGGTGGCATTGGCTGCCATGCACGCCGACGAGATCCTCCCCGACGACGGCTTGCCGCGACGCTACGCGGGGTTCTCGTCTTGCTTCAGGCGCGAGGCCGGTAGCTACGGCGCTGAGACGAAAGGATTGATCCGGGTCCATCAGTTCGACAAGGTCGAGCAGTTCTCGTTCGCGCACCCCGACGATTCTTGGGACGAGTTCGCGACGATCCGTGCGAACCAAGAGAAGATCCTGCAGCTTCTGGAGATCCCCTACCGCGTGCTCGTGATGTGCGCCGGCGATCTGGGCTCGTCGGCCGCCAAGAAAGTGGACAACGAAGCGTGGCTTCCCGGCGCGCAGCGCTGGCTCGAGCTCACCTCGGCGACGAATGCGACGGATTACCAGGCGCGCCGCCTGCAGATAAGGCTTCGTGACAAGGGAGGCACACGTCTGGTCCACACGCTGAACGGGACGGCATGCGCAGTGGGGCGAATGATCGTCGCCCTCCTCGAGAACCATCAACGCGCCGATGGCGGCGTCGACATCCCCGAAGCTCTTCGCCCCTATACGGGCTTCGCGGAGATAGCTCCCGCCTGAATCAAGAGCCGTAGGCTGCCGGGCGGAGGGCTACGGTAATTGGCAACCGGACGGTCTTGAAAACCGTTGCCCGCAAGGGCTTGTGGGTTCGAGTCCCACGCCCTCCGCAAAAGACCCTGTTGTCCAAGGAGGAATCGAATGGGGAGCAATGAGGAACTCGACAAGGAGTGGATAGAGCTTCTTAACGAACTGCGCGTGGTCTTGCCCGGCGTTCAGGTGCTGTTTGCCTTTCTGCTGGCCGCGCCATTCAGTCAGCGATTCACGAGCATCACCGACGTTCAGCAGAACGCATACTTCCTGTCCTTACTTTTCACGACGATCTCGGCGGCTCTCCTGACGGCGCCCCCCACGTTTCATCGCCTGCGCTGGCGCCAGGGTGACAAGGAAGAGATGTTGCGGATCATGAACCGGCTGGTCATCACGGGTGGTGTGTTCCTGGCCCTGGCCATGACGGCAGCGTTCTTCGTCATCACCGATGTCATCTTCGGCGGTTTCGTCGCCGCCCTTTGGACGACCTTAGCCAGCGCGACCCTCTTCGGACTGTGGTACGGCCTTGCCCTCATGCGAAAGATCGACGAAGCCGAGTGAGCCGGAACCCGCTAGGAGGTTCGGCGGCTCGCCACGACCGCGGCTAACGCGCTGACCGAGTTGATCCCTCCATGCAACATCACGGGTGCGAGCAAACCTCCGCTACGAAGCCGCACCCAAGTGAGGGCGAGACCGGCGATGGCAGTGGCAAGCACGGCGCCCGCCACCGCCATCTGCAGCTTGTGAGTTGAGGGATCGGGGTCGTTGATGCGGACCCCCAGGATCGTGGGGGAGACGTGCCACAGTCCGAAGGCGAAGGATGCGCATAGCGCCGCGCCGAGTGGAGAAACACCGGCATCTCGCCATACTGCGAATAGAACGCCTCGGAAGAGCACCTCTTCGGCGACCGCCGTCCCGATCGGGATGCGCGCCAGTACGTAGTAGGCGAGCTGTGCTCTCCGTAGACCGGTCACTCGCTTGTCGGCGATGCGGTGGGCGTGGCGCGACCGGGCGAGCGCCAACGCCCCCACGCCGAATAGCGCGGTCGCCGTCAACGCGATCCCCGCATCGACCAGGCCGCCATGTAATCCAAGGTCGGTCCTCGAGAGCCCCAATCTTGCCGTTGCGAGGAGCACGATCGAACCGGTAAAGATCACGTTCAGGGGCACATAGGCGGGGCCATGGAACGGACCCCACCTGTTGACCAGGTTGTTGTAGGCAACGATCAACGACGAGAGCGCCAACGCGACCCACATGCGCTAGGAGTCAGGCAGCGGGTCGCACACGCTTGGTGGCCGCGAGGAGCGGCACCGTCAGCAGCGCCGGCCCGATCACCCACAGGGGTCTCATCACCCACCACAGCAGGCTGGGCTCCTCCGGGACGGCCCAGACGAAGCGCATCAGTCCGTAGAACATGGCGAAACCGACGGTGTGCCAAAGAAACAGCGGCATGGCGTTGGCCGATAGCCACGCAACGAAGCGCTCCATCCCCGGACGTTCTGCGACGCGCAGGATGCGCTCGCGTTGCGCTACAACCAGGCCCACCTGAAACGTCAAGAGCGCCACGATGGGAAGTGTCGGCGGCCCCATGTTCGAGAATCGGTCCACCGCCGAGGTCGTTCCCACCATCGACCGTGGATACAGCCCCATGTTGGTAAGCCCCACCAAACCTGCGAATCCGATCAGCATGAGCGCATGCCCAAAGCGCGCCGGCGCGTTGCGCAGACGCTCCCACGACCACCCGACCTGATGGGCCGCTCCCCACACAAAGACCATGTTGAACCATGCGAAGTGGGGCTGGCCGTAGCGGAAACGCACCAGATCGATCCCCATCGTCATCACCGCCAGCCCGATGGGGACGAGGTAACCCCAGCGCCGGTCGAGTCGGTCCCAGATGGGAACGGTGGCAACGAGAGCCATGTAGACGATCAGGAACCACAGAGGCGAAAGGACAAGAGTGACAGCGCGGGTTACCCATGGATCAGGCCCCTCGTGGAGGAATGCCGCGGCGGTCCCTACGCCGGCCACGACGCCTATCAACACCAGGGCCGGCACCCCGAGCTGTATCGCGCGCCGTTTGAGGAAGCTCGCCCACGCGCCCGGTTTACCCCGGTCGCGCGCCCATGCCCGCGCATGGACGAAGCCGCCGGCCACGAAGAAAAGCGGCATGACCTGCAGCACCCACGTGAGGCTCCACAACCCCGACACGTAGCCGATCGGGTTGTCGGCATGGGGACCGTCGGTCCGCCACACAAGGATCGTGAAGACCCAGTGCCACAGCACGACGGTTGTGGTGGCAAGTGAACGCAACAGATCCAGCAGTTCGTCGCGGCCTCCGCCGGGCTGCGCGGGCGGCAGCATCGTGGGGTGGGTCGGTTGCGCCGTCAACCGGGGCTCGCTCATGGTCTGCACGCAACTCTAGATGGGTCGGTCTGCGAAAGGGTGCATTCGCCGCCGCGTGATCGCGCAGTCATCAAGTCCCCTCTAGGGTGCCTCGGTGGATGCTGCAGCCGCCTTGGGCGGACTTGGAACTTTCATCGGGCTCGTTCGCGCTCTGCCCCAGTTCATTCGATTGCTCAGAGCGAAGGACGCGCACGGGGTTTCGCTGGACAGCGCCGCGACTAGTTGCGTGGTCAGCTCGGCGTGGGCTACATACGGTGTGCTCACCGACCAGCTTGCGGTCGTGCTCGCGTCGGGGCTCTCTGCAGTGGTGTTCGCGATGATCACCATCCTCGCCCTGCGGTTCGGCCGACGAACGAGAGAGCTCCGAGCTGCTCCAGCGTGGCTGACCGTCGTTACCGTTGTCCTCGCCATCGCTGGGTCGGCTGGGCTCGGCGTTGTCCTTGCGGTTAGCGCCCTGGTGGCCAACCTGCCTCAGGTCGTCGTCGCGTACCGGGAACGCGACCTGACGGGACTGTCACCGTCTACGTGGGCGTTGACAGCATCAGACGGAGCGGTGTGGTCTCTTTATGGAGTCGTCTCTGGTGATGTTCCGATACTGATCAACAACCTCTTCCAGTTCTCGACGAGCGCCGCGATCGTTGCCCGACGTGTTTCGTGGGATCGGCAACGGCGGATGAGCAGCGACTAAGACTTTGCGATGTGGGCCTTGGCGTCCTCGTACGTGGCGTCCGCCGGTGGGACGGTCGGCCCATAGATGAGGTCCAGAACGCCCGTCTCGAAGGTCTCGGACGAGATCACCTTCAGGGGGATGGGACTACCGCCATCTTCGAACAGCCGCATCCCTTTGCCGACGACTATCGGATGCACCAACAGGTGCAGTTCGTCGAGAAGCCCTGCGGCCAAGAGCTGGCGGACCACCGATGGGGAACCGCTCATCGCGATGTGCGTATCGCCCGGCTCGTTCTTCAGCGCGATCACGGCGGCCACAAAGTCGCCCTTCAACAACTCTGAATTCCGCCAGCTCAGCTCGAGCTGTCGGCTCGACACGACGACCTTCCGGGCGTCGCCTAGCTTCTTGGCGAAATCGGCGTCCTCGCCGCCGCCGGCCTCTCGGTCCGGCCATGCTCCCGCGAAGCTGTCGTAGGTCTCCCGACCGATGAGCAGGGTGTCCGACGTCCCGAGCACTCGATCGACGGCCGCGCCCATCTCGTCGTTGAAGTAGGGGAAATGCCACTCGTTCGGCGCCTCGACGACTCCGTCGAGCGAGATGAACATGCTGGCCTTGATCTTTCTCACGGTTCCTCCTCCTGAAGATGGTGGTCGCGCTCTGCGTTCTCCACTTAGACGACCCGGGGTCGACCAACTAATCGGTGGCGGGTCCATGATGACGTCCCTGGAAGCGATTCAGGGAAGTGAGGCGCGGCTAGCCCGACTGAGCCTCCCTGCCGTGTGCGGCCCTGCCGCTCAAGGGGTTCGAGTACCCGATGAAGTAGAGGTTCGGGCGAGGGGGTGCGTGACGTCACCGTGTACGGCCGGCGTCCCCCCACCTCAAGTACGCGGCACTCACCCTCGTATGGTTGCGGCCTTAGGGGGATCGGCGTCTCGAGCGCTATCGTCCAGCGTATGACAGAGCACACCAGTGAGAAGAGCCGGGCGCTTTGGGATGAGATGGCACCCGGGTGGGAGCGGCACCGAGCGTACATGTGGAGCACGACCAGACACGTCGCCGAGTGGCTCGTCGACAACGTCGGTGCGCGCGAGGGCGACACGATCCTCGATCTCGCCGGTGGACCTGGCGACAACGGGTTCCTCGCGGCCGAGCGAGTGGGGCCGGCCGGCAGAGTCATAGCGACTGATTTCGCGCCACAGATGGTCGAGACCGCACAACGTCGTGCCGTCGAGCTCGAACTAGACAATGTCGAAACGCGCGTGCTCGACGCAGAGAAGATGGACCTTCCCGATGACAGTGTCGACGGCATCATTTGTCGCTGGGGCTTCATGCTGATGCTGGATCCTGCGACCGCACTGACGGAGTGCCGGCGCGTGCTGAAGGATGGACGTCGTCTCGCCCTGTCGGTGTGGGGCGGTCCCGAAAAGAACCCCTGGGTGACGGTTACCGGAATGACGATGACGCAACTCGGCTACCCGCCTAGCGGAGATCCATTCGGTCCTGGTGGCATGTTTTCGATGGCGAACCACGAGACGGTCCGCTCGATGCTCACTGAAGCAGGCTTCACTGACATCACGATCGAGGACATCTCGGTCGATTGGAGCTTCGCCTCCTTCGACGAGATGTGGGACTGGAAGAGACAGGTCGCCGGTGCGATCGCGACCGTCATCAAGCAGCTTTCTCCCGAGAAGATAGACGAGTTGCGTGAAGCGCTCCGCGAGAACGTAGCGATGTTCCAGACGGATTCTGGGTTGACGCTTCCGGGCGTGACCGTCAACGCGACCGCTGTCTAGGCGTTCTCAACTTCTGCGGCAGCGCTGACCTTTAGCGCGTAGGCGCCGCGCTAGCAACGGCGCCTACTGGTTCAGCTCACTTCAGCAGCAGTCAGTCGCGGTGTTGCACGGACACTCGGGCCCGCAGTCACATGGTGTAGTCATCACTCACCCCCTCTCGCTCCGAACTTGATCTCGCATGCCCAGAGGTCTGAATCTGTCGTGGCCGGACAGTCCAGCTCCGCGAGTTTCTCGAGCTCAGCCTTGAGGTGCGCCAGCCGTTTCATCTCCGCGTCGATCTCAGCGATACGACGCACCACCAACGTCCGTGTGTGGCCGCACGGGCACGCGCCTCGATCTTGGATCTCGAGTAGCTCCCCTATCTCGGCGAGCTTGAGCCCCATCTCTTGGGCGTTCTTGATGAAGCGGACCCGCTGCGGCGTCGTCTCATCAAAGGCGCGGTATCCCGACGCCGAACGCGGAGGCGCGGGAAGGAGGCCCTCCTTCTCGTAGAAGCGGATCGCGTCTGCGGAGACCCCCGCTCGTCGCGCCACTTCGGACACCTTGAGACCCATGGCTCCACGGTAAACCTTGGAGTGCACTCCAAGGTCAAGAAGAAGTTTGACTCCCGCTCCCTCGATGAGTTTGGGCATGTCCCGAGGTCTCTATCTGTGAAGCCAGAGGGGAAGGAGCCTTCGATCGTCATCGTCATACGCGGCAGGGTGGATCGGGCCGATATCCCCCGACTCTGTGAGGACGCGCGCTCCCGCCTCTGCGCGAGTAGCGGGGATGTCGTGCTCTGTGACGTTGCCGCCCTTAGCGACCCAGATGTGGTGGTGGTCGATGCCCTCGCGCGGCTTCAGCTGACCGTGAGGCGACTCGGCCGCGAGCTCGAGATACGCGGCGCTTCGAAGGAGCTCCAGGAGCTACTCGCGCTATCGGGGCTTTCCGACGTGCTCCCCATCGAGGGTGGCTAGGCGTCGAGGCGCTCCGGCAGCCCGAACAACGGGAACAGTGTGGCCGTGTCCAGGAAGAAGCAGATCCCGGTGATCGAGCCGCCCGAGATCTCTAGGACCTGTAGCGACCAAGGGGCGAGACTGCCGTCGCCAGCAGGCTTGTACTGACCGAAGGCCGGGGAGCCGTTGGCGGTCATGGTCGGGATCAACCGGGACCCCATACATCCGATCCCGGTCCCGAGACACCATTTGCGGATATCGAGGTGGGTCTGAAGCCAGAGGTCGTACGGAGGCATCGACCACGTCGCATCCTCGTGCAGCAATGCCGTGAGCGCATCCATGTCATAGCGCTCGAAGGCATCGACGTAGCGGGCGAGCAGTGCCTCCTGCTCCGGGTCCATCGGCTGTGGAGGGGTCTGCATCCCATCGTGCGTAGCGATAGCGGATCGCGCTCGCTGCAGCGCGCTGTTGACGGCGGCAACCGACGTGTCGAGGAGCTCGGCGACCTCGGATGCCTTCCACCGCAGGACCTCGCGAAGGATCAGGACCGCGCGTTGCTGAGGGGGGAGATGTTGCAATGCGGCGATGAACGCGAGGCGGATCGACTCGCGGAGCTCGGCGACCTCGGCGGGATCGCCGTTGGTTGGGACGACGCGGTCGTCGGGCACCGGTCCGATCCATGTCACCTCGGGGAGGGCATCGGGCAGCGGCGTATCTGCCGACTGCGCCGGGCCGAGGTCCATCGGACGCGCCCTGCGTTCTTTTCCGTTGAGCATGTCGAGGCAGACGTTGGTGGTGATCTTGTACAGCCATGACCGCAGTGCCGAGCGTCCCTCGAAACCGTCGAAGCTCCGCCACGCTCTGAGCAACGCTTCCTGGACGGCGTCCTCGGCTTCGAACGCCGAGCCCAGCATCCGATAGGCATAGGCGGTGAGCTCCAGCCGGTGCCCCTCGAGCTGTCGCTCGAGGTCGTCGGCCCCCTGTGGGAGGGTGCTCGACGGGACGCCCGCCGCCGCTCCTGTCGTCAGTAGGTCTGTCATGGCTATCAACCATATGACGGACCACGGAGGGGAAAATGAGCGCTCTGAGCCGATGATTTTCGGCTGGCTTCCCGGTCTTAGGAACAGAGCGAGTAGTGGGCTTGTTTAGCTCGCCGGAGGCTCTTAACTTCTTGGAAACCGAAGAAAGGTGATGCCTTGACAGACATGATCCGAACCGAAGGGCTGGTCAAGCGCTACGGGGACGTAGTCGCTCTCGACGGCCTCGACCTGGCAGTTCCCAAAGGGACGATCCTGGGGCTCCTCGGGCCAAACGGAGCGGGTAAGACGACTGCCGTCCGCATCCTGACCACGCTGCTTCTCCCCGACGAGGGGACCATCGAGGTCGCCGGACTCGACGTGCTCAAGCAGCCCGGCCAGGTTCGGGAGCGCATCGGCCTTTCGGGTCAGAATGCCGCAGTCGACGAGCACCTGACTGGATTCGAGAACCTCGAGATGGTGGGACGGCTCTACCACCTGGGCCGCGCGAAAGCACGCGATCGCGCCCGCACGCTCCTCGACCAGTTCGAGCTAGATGAGGCCGCGGACCGTCCGGCGAAGACCTATTCGGGCGGCATGCGCCGGCGTCTCGACCTCGCAGCAGCTCTCGTCGCCGAGCCCGACGTCATCTTTCTCGACGAACCGACGACGGGCCTCGACCCGCGGAGCCGGGTGCAGTTGTGGGGGCGTATCCAGGACCTCGTCGCTGAGGGCGCCACGGTTCTTCTCACGACGCAGTACATGGAAGAAGCCGACCGCCTCGCTGACGACATCGTGGTGATCGACAAAGGACGGAAGATCGCACACGGCACCGCTGACGAGCTCAAGACCCAGATCGGTGGCGAGCGCGTCGAGCTCGTGCTCGCCGATGCGGATTCGATCCCGAAAGCCCATCGAGTGCTAGCCAAGCTGGCCGTCGACGAGGTTCAGATCGATGTGCAGGCGCGCCGGCTGACGGCGGGCGTAACGGACGGCGCCGAATCGCTTAGGCAGGTCCTTCAAGGACTGAAGAAGGGCAACATCGACGTGGTCGACGTCGGCCTCCGCCGCCCGACACTCGATGACGTATTCCTCTCACTGACGGGTCACGCGGCCGAAGACGTGGCCGAGGCCGAAGGGGACGGCTCCGAACTCGACATCACTGAAAGGGAGGCCGTCTGATGAGGCAGCTGGCTCTGGCGCTCGGAGACGGTGCCGTCGTCGCTAAGCGGAACCTGATCAAGATCAAGCGCGTCCCTGAGATCCTTATCTGGACGCTCATGTCACCGATCATGTTCGTCGTTCTGTTCGCGTACGTGTTCGGCAGCAACATCCCATTGCCCGGGATCTCTTACCGCGAGTACCTCATCGGCGGCATCTTCGTCCAGACCGTGATCTTCGGTTCGACGTTCACCGGTGCGGGCTTGGCCGAGGACATGACGAAGGGAATCATCGACCGCTTCCGTTCACTACCGATGGCGCAGTCCGCGGTGCTCATCGGCCGCACGGGCAGTGACATCTTCTATAACTCAGCCTCCATCGTGGTCATGTCGATCACTGGCCTCATCGTCGGATGGCGCATCCGCAACGGTTTGGTGGATGCCATAAGTGGATTCCTGCTGCTGCTGCTCTTCGCGTATGCCTGTTCGTGGATCATGGCCTACGTCGGGCTCAAGGTGCCGAGCGTCGAGGTCGTCAACAACGTGTCGTTCATGTTCATCATGCCGTTGACCTTCATTGCCAACACGTTCGTGCGCGTCGATGTTCTTCCCGGTCCACTCAGGACGTTCGCCGAGTGGAACCCGGTATCGTCGGTCGCACAAGCGATCCGAGAGGCGTTCGGCAACACGAGCGACAAGCTCCCCATAGGTGACGCCTGGTCGCTACAGAATCCGTTCGCCTACACGCTCATATGGGTCGCGGTCATCCTCGCGATCTTCGTGCCGCTGTCGATCAGGCAGTACAAGAAGACCGCCGCGCGCTAGCCGGGATCCATCGGTCACGCGCGCGAGGGCAGGTGACGGAGCTCAGTGGGATCGGGTAGAGGAGTGACGGTCCTCTCGATCTCCGCGCGCATCGGCTCGAACGTGGGGGGGAGGGTCAGCTTTTCACCGAGCGCCTCGAGCGGCTCATCAGTCGTGAAACCTGGTCCCAGTGTCGCGATCTCGAACAGCACGCCGGACGGTTCGCGGAAGTAGATCGAACGGAACCAGAAGCGGTCGATGACGGGAGTGACGCTCACACCTGCCTCGGCCACCTTCGCTCGCCAGGCGTCGTGGTCGGCCATCTCGGATGCCCACGCGATGTGATGGACGGTGCCCGCACCGCTGAGACCACGGAGAGAGGGGGGCGCGTCGAAAGTGAACCTGCCGCCACGCGTCGCTCCGCGTATCTCCCACTCCCTGGTGCCGACCTGGTTGGCCCCGAGGGTGGTTGCAAGTAACGCAGCACTGTCCGTCATGTCGTCCGAATATGCGCGCGCGGCGTCGAATCCCAGCAGCGCGTGCTCGGACGGGATCTCGCCGTGTGTCGCGCGGAGTGGAGTGTCACTGCCGTCGTCGATCTTGAGCTCGTGCGTCAGCCCTTCCGGGTCACTGAAGCGAAGCGTGGACCCCGAGCGCTCGACGACGATGTCGCGATCGCGCAGCCTGTCGGCCCAGAAGTCCAGGGAGTCGGTCGACCCCACGCGCCACACGATCGTGTGGATCATCCCGGCTCCTGCCCGCCCACGCGGAACACCCGGATACTCGAAGAAAGTGATGTCACTTCCCGCGCTTCCGCTCTCGTCTGCATAGAAGAGGTGGTAGACGCTGGGGTCGTCTTGGTTGACTGATTTCTTCACCATCCTCAGACCCATCGTTCCAACGTAGAACTCGACGTTGCGCGGGGCGTCGGCCGTGATGCAAGTGATGTGGTGGATGCCCTCTAGCTGCATCGGATGCTCCTCTGGTTGGGCCCCCAACTAGTGGTTACTTAGTCTCCGATCGGGGGTAAGGTCGAGTCACCGCTTCCAACAAGAACACTGTCCACCCATGTGGACGATAGCTGCCTAGGCTAGCTCCCTTCCCAGCATTCGTCTGGGAAAGAAGGCGCCTCCGTGTCACAGCTCTTCGTCTCACAAGAACTCGTCGACGCGCTGCATTCCTTGTCCTCGATACTCGACCAGGAGAATGTGCTTGCAGGCACGTTGAACAACGTTGTCAATCTCTCCGTTGCCACGCTGCCTGGGTGTGACTCCGCTGGCGTGACTTTGCGCATCGGCAACAGAGACACGACCGCGGCTGCGTCGGACGAGTACACGCTGGAGATCGACAAGATCCAATATGGCGAAGCCCAAGGCCCCTGCGTCGCGGCCATCGACGACAGCGAGCCCAAACAGATCCATGCGGTCGCGGAAGAAACCAGATGGCCAGACTTCTGTAAGCGCGCCGCGGCTAAGGGTTTCCGCAGCAGTCTGTCGTTCCCTCTGAACGGTGATGGATCCTCAGGAGCGTTGAACCTCTATTCCACCCGCGACCATGGGTTCGATGATGAGTCGAGCTTCGCGGTCGCGGAGATCTTCGCGAGGCAGGCCGCTATCGCTCTTAGGAACGCGAGTACGTACGCGGCCGCCCGCCGAGTCGCTGATCAGCTACATGACGCGCTTCTGTCCAGAGACCTGATCGGGCAGGCGAAGGGGATCTTGATGGAACGTGAGGGCGTCACGGACGACCAGGCTTTCGGGATGCTGAAGACGATCTCTCAGAACTCGAACATCAAACTCAGGGATGTCGCTCAGCGGCTGGTCGAAGAGCGGGTGGCGGCCTCAGCAACGTAGGTGTCAGGTCCACAGTGGAATCAGCTATCAGCCCGAAGCATCAACGTGATCGCCCCGTACTGGCATGCGCTCGCGAGGACAACGAGCGCGTGCCAGACTTCGTGGTACCCGAACACGCGAGGGTTCGGATCGGGACGCCTCCGTAAGAGGACCAGCGCGCCGGCGGTATACATCAACCCGCCTGCCGCGATGAGGACCAGCGGCCAAACGCCGGCTTCTCTCAGGGCCGCCGGCATCGTTGCAACGCCTAGCCAGCCAAGTGCTATGTACAGAGTGCCGCCAACCCTCGAAAAGCCGTCGATCCTGATGAGCTTGAAGGCGATCCCGAGAGTGGTCCCCGCCCACACCAGGCTGAGAACGATCCACCGCCATACGCCGTCTAGAACCATCATCGCGAACGCCGTGTGCGTCGCCGCGATCAGAAAGAAGATCATGCTGTGGTCGAGACTTCGCATGATGCGAAGAGCGCGCGGCGACCAGCGCAAGCGATGGTAGGCAGCGCTCGTACCGAACAGCCCGATAAGCGCGACGGCATAGATGGCGACGCCGATCCGCACCGCTCCAGGAGGCGCTGCAGCCAGAAGATAGATCGCTGCTGGGACCGCGAGAACTACGGCGCCTTGATGAAGCCAACCTCGCAATAGCGGCTTGGGAGCCGGTACCCCAATCACGATCTCATGCTACCGGCGGAATGTTTTTACTAGGGCGCGTTACGAGCGTGGGTTCGCGCATTCAACTATCCTGAGGTTGGTGAGCCGGGAAGCCTGGTCGGCGCTCGTCAAGACGCGCTCGAGGAGGCACAGGTGAACGCCGAACCGCCCTACACCGGGGATTCCTGGCTGAGCAGCGACCGTTCCGTCCCGCGCTTGATCGCCCGGCCAGTCCTGACGTTCCTTCACACCGAAGCAGCCGGCGGAATGGTTCTTCTGGCCGCCACCCTCGTTGCACTTGTGTGGGCCAACTCCCCCTTCGCAGAGAGCTACCGGACGCTGTGGCACACAGAGGCATCGGTTTCGATGGGCAGCTTCGAGCTCGCCCACGACCTTAGGCATTGGGTGAATGAAGGGCTCATGACGATCTTCTTCTTCGTCGTGGCTCTCGAGATCAAGCGTGAGCTCGTGGTCGGAGAGCTCAACGACCCCCGCAAAGCAGCCCTGCCCGTGGTGGCCGCGTTCGGCGGGATGGTCGTCCCGGCCGCGATCTACGCGTTGCTCAACTGGGCCGGCCCCGGGGCCTCCGGATGGGGCATCCCTATGGCAACGGACATCGCGTTCGCCCTCGGGGTGCTGGCCCTTCTCGGCGACCGCATCCCCTCGGGACTGAAGGTCTTCCTGCTGAGCCTCGCGATCGTCGACGATGTCGGCGCGATCCTGGTCATCGCGCTCTTCTACAGCGCTGGTATCGACCTGCAGTGGGTGGCGCTCGCAGCCTTTGTCGTCGGCATTGTGGCGCTGTTGAAGAAGATGGACGTCAAGTCGATCCCTGTCTTCGTCTTCCTGGGCTTCGTCATGTGGGTCGGGATGCTGGAATCCGGCGTGCATGCCACCATCGCCGGCGTCGTGTTGGGACTCATGACTCCTGCCATCCCCACGGGCGACAACGGAACCTCAGTGGCTGAGTGGCTTGTGAGCCGGTTGCATCCATGGACCAGCTTCATCGTCATCCCCCTCTTCGCGCTGGCGAATGCGGGACTCTCGGTCAGCCTCGAGCTTTTCGGTGCCGCTGCGCGGTCTCCGGTGACATTAGGGATCGTGGGTGGGCTGGTCCTTGGGAAGGTCATCGGCATCGCGGGCGCGTCATGGCTAGCTATGCGTCTCAAGCTGGTGGCGCGTCCGGAAGGGATGTCGGCTCACGAGCTGCTCGGAGCTTCCGCGCTGGCGGGGATCGGCTTCACTGTCTCGTTGTTCATCGCGTCTCTGGCGTTCACATCCGATGAGCTCCAAGACGCTGCCAAGGTCGGGATCTTCCTCGCGTCGGCTATCGCGGGGGCCGCGGGGATCTTGATCCTGCGCGCCGATCGCGGCGATGAAGAAGACATCGCGGAAAGTTCTTGAGTTGTTTTTCGGACGCCTGACCTGCACTGCGTCACAGCGCGCCTCGTCGCGTTGCAACCCGACAAGCAACTTGGCTTTGTTGCGCGCGGTCATGCCGCACGCATGGCTGAGCGTCGTTCGGTGTTTCATGACCCCGCTCTCGAACAGAAGGTGACCAGGTGGAAGACGCTCGGCGAGAACTCGGGCGCGGGACAGAGCTGCATGAGTCTGATGCGATCGTTCTTGAATTCCGGCCCTCATCGCCACCAGATCTTGGGACCCTTCCGTTTCCAGGGGATCGGCGCTGTCCGGCGCGACGGCCGCCTCCATGTTCAACACATCTTCGAGGCGCGACGCGACCCGGGCAACATCTACGACTACCCCTGATCTCGGAAGGTTTCCGGCTCCCTCTCTGTTCTAGCAACGGTGGTGTTGTATGACCCACCTAGGGAGAGATGGAGGGCGGGACCGTGACCACGCGAGCGTCGCTGATCCACAGCACGTTGATCGACCACATCGCGCGCGTCGATCTGCGCGTGCGGGACATCGATAGGTCGCTTTCGTTCTATCGATCGGTCGTCGGTCTCGAGGTTGCCGAGGCGACCGCCACCCGTGCGGCCCTGAGGAGTCCAGAGGGCGAGGTCTTCATCGAGCTCAGTTCCGAGGGCGTGTCACGGCCCGCTGCTCCTGGGGCCACCGGCTTGTTCCACATCGCGATCAGGTTCCCGACGCGCTCTTCGCTCGGAGATGCTCTTGCACGCCTAGCGGATACGGGTATGGAGATAGGGGCGGGCGACCATCTCGTCAGTGAAGCTCTCTACATCAATGACCCCGATGGAAACGGCGTCGAGCTCTATCGTGATCGGCCTATCGATCAATGGCCTCCACCCTCCGGGGACATGGCGATCCCGATGGCGACCCTGCCCGTCGATCTGCGCGCTCTCCTCGAGGATGGTCACGGACGGGATGCGATCGGCGAGGCGGCGCCCGCGGGGACTGACATGGGTCACGTCCATCTCCAAGTCTCAGACATCCACGCGACAACGGGCTTCTATTCCGACGTGCTTGGACTCGACCGCACCGCGATGCTCGGCGACAGTGCCGGGTTCTTCTCATCGAACGGCTATCACCATCACATCGGAGTGAACACGTGGCGCTCACGAGGGGCGACTCCGGTTGACGCGTCACACGCGGGCTTAGAGCGCATCGTGTTCGCGGTTGCGGACCCAGGTCAGCTTGACGACCTGAGCTCCCGTCTGGGTTATCAGCCGGTTGCCGAGTCCGACGGTTCTGAGGTCCTGACGGCACGTGACCCCGACGGTGTCGAGATGCAGTTCACTCTCACGAACATGGCGACGGCGAAACGAGAGTGACCTGAGCATGGTGACGTCCGTCTCTTTCGGCGACGCGTGCCGGTATTGGGCGCGCCTTGGGTTCATCAATTTCGGCGGACCCGCGGGTCAGATCGCGATCATGCACGACGAGCTCGTCGATCGGCGAGGGTGGATCAGCAACTCGCGTTTCCTGCATGCCCTCAACTACTGCATGTTGCTTCCCGGCCCCGAGGCGCAGCAGCTCGCCATCTACATCGGGTGGCTCTTGAACGGGACACTCGGCGGCCTTGTGGCCGGGATCCTCTTCGTGCTCCCCGCGTTCTTCTTGATCCTGGGGCTCTCCTGGACCTACGCCGTTCATGGAGATATCGGGTGGGTAGCCGCCATCTTCTTCGGCCTGCGGTCGGTAGTCATAGGCATCGTCGCCGCTGCCGTTATCCGAGTTGGTGCGAAGGCGCTGGCCAACGTCGCGTTGCAGACACTCGCGGTCGCGTCGTTCATCGCGATCTTCTTCGTGAAGGTCCCGTTCCCGTTCATCATCCTGGCTGCCGGTCTGATCGGCGCCGCCGGCGCACGCATCGCACCCAGGCTGTTTCCCGCACCGCACCACGGAGACGAAGACGACGACGCAGTGGAAGTGGATGCCGGGCCGAAACGAGGACACCTATGGAGGAGTGTGCGGACGCTCGGCGTCGGACTTCTGATCTGGTGGGGGCCGCTCGCGATCGTCTTCATCGCTCGCGGCGGAAGCGACACGCTCACCAAAGAGGCGATCTTCTTCAGCCAGATGGCGATGGTCACTTTCGGCGGAGCGTACGCGGTGCTTGCGTACGTGAACCAGGCTGCAGTCCACCATTACGGTTGGCTGGAGCCTGGCCAGATGGTGACCGGCTTGGGCTTGGCCGAATCGACACCGGGGCCGTTGATCATGGTCACGCAGTTCGTCGGATTCATGGGCGCGTACCGCTTCCCGGGAGGCCTCGATCCTGTTCTTGCCGGGATCCTCGGTGCGACCGTCACGGTGTGGGCGACGTTCGCGCCCTGCTTCCTGTGGATCTTCTTGGGCGCGCCGTATATCGAGCGCTTACGAGGCAACAAGACGCTGGGTTCAGCGCTCGCGGCGATCACGGCAGCGGTCGTTGGGGTTATCGCCAACCTTGCCGTCACCTTCGCGATCGCGGCGTTGTTCTCGGGCGTTCGTGGCGGGGCCCTCGGTCAGATCACGTTCCCGGTCCCCGTGCTGCCCTCGATCGATCCGTGGGCGGCGGTACTCGCGGCAGGCGCATTCATCGCCCTGTGGCGATTCCGTCTGAACGTCCTTTGGGTCGTGTCCACCGGGGCCCTAGCCGGTCTGGGGCGTGTCGCGTTTCAGTGAGATGACGCCGCAGGTGTCGTGCTGCGATAGTTGGGCCCAGTGAGCGAGAGGGCGACAGGCAGGAAGACCGCAGCGCGCAAGGCAACGGCACGCAAGCCAACGCGCCGTCGGTCCACGGACCCCTCACCTCCACCCGAAGTAGCGCAAGAGAGGGACCTCGAGGAGCGCTCGATCCCGTTCAGCACGGTGAGCATCATGCGCGTCGTCTTTGCTGTAGCTGGGGCGCTGTTGCTGCTGTACAGCCTCTACATCCTGCGAAGCGTTCTCGTACTCGTCTTCGTCGCGGCCTTCCTCGCGGTCGGTATAGACCCTGCGGTGTCAAAGCTCGAAGCGAGGGGTCTCAAACGAGGTGCTGCGGTAGCACTCATCATCGCGGGCATCGTCGTTTTCATAGTCGGGTTTTTCGCCGCGGTTGTTCCACCTCTCGTCACGCAGGTAACGAGCTTCGCGACGGACCTTCCTGAATATGTTCAGGACATCGCCGAGAGCAATCCTCGGATCCGCGACTACGTGAGGGACAACGACGTTGCTGAGAAGCTACGTGAGGCTACTGAGGATGCCCCCGCGAAGATCGCAGGATCGATAGGCGGCGTCTTGGGAGTCGCGGGTTCTGTGTTGTCGAGCATCTTCCGCGTCGTAACGATCATCGTGCTCACGATCTATTTCTCGTCGAGTCTCGCTCGCATCCGTGAGGGAGGCTTGATGCTGGTTCCCCGCAGCAAACGAGCGCGTGTCAAGGAGCTCTTGGATCCGATTCTCGAGAAGATCGGGGGCTACATCGCCGGCAACATCATCATCTCTCTGATAGCCGGGAGCCTCGCCTTCATCTTCTTGACGATCGCCGGCGTGCCCTTTCCGGTGGCCCTCGCTCTATGGGTGGCCATCGCGGACCTGCTTCCGCTCGTAGGTGCGACGCTGGGGGCGATCCCCGCGGTCATCGTCGCGTTCTTCGTGTCGGCCCCGGTTGGTTTGGCCGCGTTGGTGTACTTCGTGCTCTATCAGCAGGTCGAGAACTATCTGATCGCCCCGCGCGTGATGACAAAGGCCGTCGACCTCTCGCCTGCAGCGGTCCTACTCGCGGCGCTCTCAGGGGCCGCGCTGCTTGGCTTCGTGGGCGCGCTCATGGCGATCCCCGCGGCCGCGGCCGTGAAGCTGATCGTCTACGAGGTGGTCCATCCTCATGTCGAGGAGAGCTGAGCCCACGAAGGAGCATCGCCCGGGCAAGGATCTCCGAGAGAGGGGAGCCGCGGGCGTCGCGCTGATCGCCCTGAGTCCCGTCTTCGCGGTCTGCATCGTTGCGATCCGGGCGGAGGCGATGTTTCGTCAAGAGGCGCGCGGTCCCGTGTTCTTCCGAGAGAAGCGGATGGCGCGCGGGCGCGTTATCGAGCTCCTGAAGTTTCGGACCCTGACGGCCAGCGCGCTTGCATCGCTCGGCCCGGGCCCGACCCATATAGCGCGTCTCGAGGAGCAAGGGATGCTCACCGGGACCGGGCGCGTCCTTAAGAAGTGGTACCTCGACGAGCTGCCTCAGTTGTGGAACATCGTCAGGGGCGATATGGGGCTCATCGGAACCCGCCCCTACCCGATCGAGCTTTATGAAGCGGAGCTCGCCAGAGGCATCACCCGCAAACGAGACATGCCGACGGGGTTGATCGGGCCGGTGCAGGCCCACAAAGGGGCAACCGACGGACGCAGCGACGTGGATCTGGACCTCGAGTACTGGGAGGAATACCGAACCGCGTCGGGGTCCCGCCTCCTGCGTATCGATCTCGGGATCGTGGCCCGCTCCCTGAAGGTGCAACTCGAGCATCGAGGTCTCTAAAGCGATCGCTAAAGGTTTCGGGGCTTCTGCCGATACCCCTTCCAAGAACCGGTTCTGGAGGATGAAGTGCCCCCGCAGACCAGCAGGTCAGAGGTGTCTTTGGGGACAAGCCGCGAACAAGACGTGGCTATCCCTTCTTTCGGCGCGTCCGGTGCGCCGCAGGCCTCTGACCTGACCTTGGATGTCACCGAAGCCGTCACTGTGGGCGAGGCGCTCAGCGCCAGCCGTGGGCTCTTGGCGCCGCTGTTCAATGCCGTCCCCGAGCTCATCGTCGTCCTGGAGACCGAAAACACGTCTTCCGGCATCTTCTTCCGCTACGTCACTGCCAACAGTGCCTACCTGGCGATCACCGAGCTCCAGTCCGATGACCTCCACGGCGAGCGACTCGATCTGCTCCCGCCGTCACTGGCGCCCGTGGCGAGCGAGCGATGCCTCCAGGCCATAGCCGAACACGGCCCTTTCCGGTACGAGCAGGTCATACACAAGGGCTCCGACCGCCTCGTCTTGGACGCGACCGCTACGCCGATCTTCGATGCCGCCGGGACCTGCACGCACATCCTGTGGGTGGCGCGTGACATCACAGAGATGACCGACGCCGCCGAGTTGCTGAGGAAGAAAAGCGCCACCCTTCACCTCCTCCAGAAGGCGTCCGCCGCCGCCAACAAGGCCTCGTCGCTGGAAGAAGCCGTTCGTATCGTTCTCCGTCAGATCTGCCGGCACACCCAGTGGCCCACAGGTCATCTGTACACCGTCGGTGAATCCGGAGGCCTGTTCCCCACACCGGTTTGGCATCTCGAGAACCCAAAGGCCTTGGCGCACTTCCGCAAGGTGACCGAGACGACCGAGTTCGGGGTCGGCAGGGGTGTTGCAGGGTGGGCCCACCTGAGCGGTAATCCCCAGTGTGTCCGGGATGTCAGCGAGAACGAGCACTTCGAGCGCTCCGGGCTCGCGCGTGACCTCGGCCTGAAAGGCGCATACGCGTTCCCGATCTCCGTTGGGCGCAACGTTGTCGCCGTCCTCGAGTTCTTCTCTCGCGCTCCGGCCGATCTCGACGAGACGCTCCTGGAGGTCATGGACATGATCGGCAGTCAGCTCGCGCGTGTCGTCGAGCGCGATATCGCGCGCACGGCACTCGAGCAGAACGCGAAGAAGATGCTTACCCTTTCTCAGCGTGACGACCTGACGGGCCTCAACAACCGTCGCGGATTTATCAAGATGTCGCAGTTCCAGCTGAAGCTCGCGAAGAGGACCGGTAAGAGCCTCGCGCTGTTGTTCGTCGACCTCGACAACATGAAGGAGATCAACGATCAGCTGGGCCATAGCCACGGCGACCTTGCGCTTACGGATTTGTCGGCGATCCTGTGTGAAACGTTCCGCGAGTCAGACATCCTCTCGCGCGTGGGTGGCGACGAGTTCTGCGTGCTGCTGACCGAGGGCGGACCGGATTGCGCGCAACGGGCGCTGATCCGGCTCGACGATGCCGTGGGCGATTACAACGAGAACAAGGGCAGGCCGTTCGAACTTTCTCTCAGCGTCGGTGTTGCGAAGTACGACCCGCGTGACCCGGTGACGGTGGAAGAGCTCATCGACCGGGCCGACGGTGAGATGTATCGGGTCAAGGTCGAGAAGCGGGCGCTTGCGCAGGCAGACTGACCGTCGCCCGGAGTAAAACGCTAGGTCAGCGCGGGATGATCCGGTAGATGGCGTCGGGCGTCATGAAATAGAGCCACCCCTTGGGCCCCTTGGATACATCGACGATGCCGTCGTTCGCGTCGTAGATGATGCGGTCCGCGGTGATGCGCCGACCGGACTCGTCCATGACGAGCCGGTGGAGACGACCCGTCCCGAAGTCACCCATGTAAAGGGAGCCTGAAAGGCTCGCCATCCGGCCCGTGTACCAGAAGAGATCCGTCGGAACGATCGGAGGGGTCCATCTACGCAACGGCGCGATGGGGTTCGCCCCGCGTCCCTCGCCACCGCACTCGTACGACGCACCCCATCCGTAGTTGCCGCCGCGCGAAATGAGGTTCACTTCGTCGTCGCAACTCGGCCCGTTCTCACTCTCGTAGAGGATTCCGGTGCTCCGGTTAACGGCAAGTCCGAAGGGGTTCCGATGGCCATACGACCACACGGGGTTGGGCGCACCTGGTCTGGAGAACGGGTTGTCGGCTGGGATCGTGCCGTCGTCGTTGAGCCGCAGGATCTTCCCCAGCCGGTTATCCGTGGACTGTGCTTCCGCCGGATCGTGAGCCTCACCGGTTGAGACGAACAGCTTGTCCCCGATGAACTCGAGCTGTCCGCCGTTGTGATAGCCGGAGGCTGACGCGTCGATGCCCTTCACGATGATCTTGCGGTCCGTGCACCGGTTATCCGAGACGGTGAAGCGCACGACCCTGTTCTCGAGGGGGTCTGCGTTGGTGAAAAAGACATACAGCCAGCGGTTGTCCTTGAAGTCGGGATGGAGGGCAAGACCTAGAGCCCCCCTCTCGCCCGAGCTCGTGACGTCGAGTCGAGTGCATGCCCGATCGAGGAGATGGGGTCCCATCATCACCCTTATCTTCCCGCTGTTCTTTTCGGTGAAGAAGATCTTCTGAGTCCGCGGAACCCATGCCATATCCACGGGGAACGAGAGGTCCTCGCGAAAGGTCTGCACCCGGGCCCCCGTGGGCAGCGTGTCGGTCGAGAGCGCCCGGCGATGGTCGGCGGAGCCCGCCATCGTGGGTGCAGGTGGCGGCGCGAGCGCGATAGCGAGCATCACGAGGCATGCGATCACGGCACCCGACTTCAGCACGCTCGAAGCCTAATGGGGGCGCTGGTTATGATAATCGTGGAGGCGTGCCCGAGCGGCCGAAGGGAGCGCACTGCTAATGCGTTAAGGGGTGTAAACCCCTTCCGGGGTTCAAATCCCCGCGCCTCCGCGCTCATCGACAAGAACGGACGGCTGTTGATAGACGGTTAGAGTTCCACCGCACGCGCCCGTAGCTCAGTGGATTAGAGCGTCCGGCTACGGACCGGAAGGTCGGGGGTTCGAATCCCTCCGGGCGTACTGTTGTTAGGACTTGCTACCTGACTCCAAGTAATACGCATCGCCGGGAATAGGACCTCAAACCAATGATGCTCTCCCCGATAGCGCGGCGGCACTTCGAAAGAAGCCTTGCCTGCCGAGTCAGATGCAGCTGCTCCCAGGTAGTGGTCATCCGCGTAGAACTGGATAGCGCGTCCCGTTATCGGAGACTCCGCGTCTGGATCCGTCAGTGTCGCCATCACTGTCCGGTCGGCTCCCGGTTTGCCTACATCGATTGATGTGATCGTGTCCTCTTGTTCAACAACAAAGGGAGTGACCATCTCAGAGCCCGCGTATTCGGATGGCCCCCCCTCGTATCGCGCGGAAAGAACGTATGAGCCAGGGCGCTCCCAAAGAAACATCTGGCAGACCGCGATACCGGAAGAGTCAGTGATGCCCTGCTCGCTAAAGACTTCAGCACCTCCCTCAGTCCTGAGACTGAAGGTGATCGAAGCACCCTCTATGGGGTTCCCGTCCTCATCGACCAGACTCGCAGAAAAAGTCGCGGCATCCGAGAACTGAGCGGAGTTCGGAGATGCCTGCTCAAACTCCAGGGTGGTTTCAGTCGGCACAGTAGGAGCCGAGATGCCCGGTAGCGATCCATCCCATCGAAATACTCGGCCGTCTCGCGCCCCGAGATAGACCCGACCTTCGAGGAATCCAATGCTCCACGCGTCGTCCGGCACGGCTCCGATCCCCACGTAGTCACTCGGGCCAAGCTGGTCGAGGTCAACCTCACCGAATTCCATCGCCCCGTCCTGGAGGCGACGCAGAACGTAGGCAACCTCTCGTCCTGAATCATCCTTGCCTCCCGTAAGATCAACGGCTTGATCAACGATCGACAGCGCGTTCGACACCCCGTCGAAGCGCATCAACGTTCCCACTGATTCGGGGCGATCGCGACGACTAAAGAACTGGCGCGCGATGTAAACCGCTTCACCAGCGACCACCTCATCCCGATAGCTGGGACCAGGTGCGCCGAGCGATAGAGGAGAGGGCGCCCAGTCTTGACCGTCATAGGACCAAGAGAGTTGCCTCGTCTGGTCGGAGAACCAAACCTTCCCGTTCGCTTGGACGAACCCGTAGCCCAGCAAGGGGCTAACGACCTGCGTGGGGGGCTCGCAGGCCCACCGCCCCGCGAGTCCATCCCTGGTTCCCGCGACGACCTTCCCATCAAGGGGCCCACCGCATGAACTCAAAGAGCCCGTAGTGCCGAAGGCGCTTGCTGCAGCTGTCCCCACAAGGAAATAGTCATCAGGTCCGTGGCCGGCGACATCGAAGACGTGGGAAAGGCTGACACCGACGGACTCGCGATCGGCCCACGAGTCAGCTGTGCGAACCGCGAACTCGGGGCCTTCGACTCGCCCATGAGCATCGGCAAAGGGGGTGAAGAGTGACCCTCCAATGTTCTTGAAGAGGCCGATCTCCTCGGTGGCAGCAACGTGTTCGGTAACCCATTCGGACACGGAAGGGTCCCAAGCCGCGATCGTGATGGGCCCGGTGTTGGCCGCAAAGTCACCGTAACCGGCATAAAGGCGTCCCTCAAAACCTTCGAGGGTGTGGATCGTCCTTGCATGTTGCGTCGGTTGATCTGGCGCGGTCGGGTGGAGCGGAAGCAGGGTCCAAGACTCCCCGGCGTGGGCAGCCGGGGGGCCTGGCACGATGCAGCTGAGAGTCAGAAAAGTCAGAACCAGCAGGGTCCGACACACGCCGCGGCGCATTCGCTTGGGAATCTTCATAGCCGTCTCGCTAACTCGCGCTATTCGAAATCTTCCGCCGCTAACGCCGGACTCCAGCCTTGTAGGTGAAGGTCGCGGCGACTCCGCCTGGAGGCGTCATCCCTCCATCAGCGAACATGCAAACGATCGCTTTCTCAGCGGTCCTGGGAACCAATCCCTTCTCACCCGCGGTATTGCGATCCGCGTACGTCCTGTTCGCCGGAGATGTGGACGGGTCCAGGTCGCCGAAGTCGTAGTAGAAAGTGATGTCGAGGTCAACAGTGCCTTGCCCCCCGGTCGGCTCGAGCACGAAGCGCTTGTTCCAGGTAGCGGAGTCGATATCGAAGACGTAGCCCGTCACACCATTGATCGCACCATTCGATGCGATCGCCAACCTCCTAGCCAGACCTGGGTAGCACGTACCGTCCGGGTAGGTAGCCGATATAGCCACGCTGCCTTCGACTCTCTGACCTGTTTGTGCTGCCTGCGACGCCAACGGCACCAACGCAACCACGGTGGCCAGCCCAACTGCGCTAAACATCCTTCTCATTTCAGCCTCCTGTCCGCACGGTCGCCCGCGCGTTACCGGCGATCAACTGGGTGGCGTCTTGAAACGAGGGCCTCTGACCTGCACCGCGACGGAACCGCGGGATGAGAAGCCCTCCGAATCAGGAACCGGCTCCGGGCAACTCTCGAGGCAAAGATCCACGAATGAAACCCAGATCCGCCCGTCCATGGGACTCACTGCGATCCCAGCGTAGTCATACATACCTTCGGGAACCGATGGCTGAGCGCAGGACTGCTCCTGAACACACCCATTCCAAGCTCTTTCGTAGCAGCGGTCGTCACAGGGGCCACGTTTCAGTGGATCGGAGGGCACATTTGCAAGTGCTGTCGCGAACACCGGCGACTCGGAGAAGACGTCGAGCGATGTACCTATGTAACCGTTCCAGATCGCGTTCGCCTTGTCCTCATCCACAGCTTGATGACCCCCGGGGACGTTCGATGCGACATAGAAGAAGGCGACTTGGCCCGGACGGCCTACGGAGATCGCAGGGTTGTTGGCGGCCGTGAGCCCGGGCAAGCTCGCGCGCATCGGTTCGCTCCACGTCTTGCCAGAATCGCGGCTGAACGCGAGTCTCGGGAGACTTTCCTCACCGAGCCAGACATAGTACGCGTTCCCCGCTTGGTCGACCACGATCTGACCATGGTTGGCGGAGAAAGGCCGGTCCACCCCAGGTCCTACTTCGACCTGTTCCCAGGCATCCCCGCCGTCATGGCTAACAGCAACGCGCGCCTTGCCCGCAACCGTACGAGGCACATAAAGGGTCCCGTGGACTGGTGACGCGGCGGCAAACCCAATCGTGTGTCCCGAGGGGCCGAGGTTGTCCGGATAAGGCAGAGCTGTGGGGGTCCACACCGAGCCACCGTTAGTGCTGCGCTTGCATCTGACAGATATCAAGCCGTTGTAGCAGAGATAGAGAACGGTTGGATAGCCGCTCGTGGTGATTCCGGCAGGGGCGGGGCCCGAGAACAGAGTTGGTTTGTCGGTTCCGGGACCCTCGTCGCAGACGCGCGTGAAGTCCCAGGAGGCGCCGTCATCATCGGTCCAGTGGATGAGAGTGCAACCGCCTGTATAGACCCCGAAGAAGAACCGGCCCGCGATCCGATCGAGGTAGGTGATCGGGTCCCCGCCTTGGAGCGTCTCTGCGACCGCGATGGCTGGAAGCTTCCCAGCGATGTCTTCCCAGCTGTTCCCTTGGTCCTTACTTTGGAACAGGTAGAAACGCCGATCAACACCGAGAGCGTTCTCAGGGTAGGGCGCTCCGCGCGTATAGACGCTCGGGAAGTAGGCGGTGCCATCGGGGGCGAACCCGACCTGGGGTTCAACGGCCGGCCTGTCGGAAACGTAACGCTGCACGAAGCTCGGTAGGCCGCCCTTGAAAGCACTTCGTGGCAGGACGTTGTCGTGAGCGTCGTGAACAACTGCCGCTTGCGTCGGGACCGCGGTGGCCGGGGGTGCTTCCGGAGGGGGACCAGAATCTCGGGGTCCCACGTGCCACGGTGCCGCGAGCCGCAACTCGCCGCCGACCGAATAATGGGTTGGGCTGGAACCGTGGCCCAGGTTTGCCAATAGAAGAGTGCTGGCAAGAACACAGCGGATCGCTGTGCCAATGGATCGCTCAAGCACCGCTCGGCTGTTTGGCGGTTTGCTCACGCGCGCGCTGCCATCCGAATATCGCCGCTTAGAAATAGATGAGTGCATCTGTGTGCTCCATTTGCAAGCCTGGTTGTCTGGCTCGGGATTTGCCCCTCCAGTTCCTGCTCCTCGCAGAGAGTTAGTTGGATGGGGGAAGAACCTCTCCCCCCGCCTAGGTAGGCGTATTTACGCCAATGGCATAAAGTACTGCCCAAAGGCGAGGAGGGGTAAGTGTGCTCACCGATCTAGGGCTCACCAGTGAAGAAGAGCAGCTCTACAGGTGGCTCCTTGGTCGCCTCGAACCGTCGACGCCCGAGATGGCAGCATCCGCAAACTTGGATGCAAAGAGGCCACTAAGAACCTTCGAAAAACTGGAATCCAAGGGGTTGGTGTCGAGGCTTCCCTCAGAAGACCTCACTTTCAGTGCCGTCGCGCCCGACGTTGGTCTTGAACCCCTACTCCATTCCCGCACCCAAGAGCTGCTCGCCGTCAAATCCGAGATCGAGAGCTTGCAGGAGGATTACAGGAGGGCGGCTCGTCAAAGAAGCGAAGGCCTTCCAATACACCTTGTCCGAGGCGTCGACGCCGTTGCGATGGCACTCAGGCAAGTTGCGAATTCAGTGACCGAACAAATCCTTGTCCTTGACCGTCCCCCTTACGCGATCTATCGCAATCCCGAGCAACTGGAACATCTCGAGCGAGGTATTCGCTACAGAACTATCTATGACAGACAGGCTCTGGAGGATGAGGGCTACGTGGATTGGATCCTCACACTGGCCGCGGCGGGCGAACGCGCGCGCGTGCTGGACAAGATCCCCATGAAGATGATGCTTGTCGACAAGCGCAGGGCAATGCTTCCACTCGACCCCGGAAGGGGGCGGCCCGTCGATCAAGGGCTCATCGTCGAATCGCCTGAGGTCATCGAACTACTAAGTGCGACGTTCGAAAGCCTATGGTCCCGCGCTGTGCCGATGGAGGTGGCCGAACGAGGGGGGACTGAAGACGGAAGCGATTTAGGCCAGATGGAAACTCGGATCCTCATGATGATGTCGGCGGGAATAAAGGACCGCGCAATCGCTAATCAGCTCGGTGTGGGACATCGCACTGTCCAGAGGAAGATCCAGCAGCTGATGCAGCAGATGGGCGCCAGCACACGATTCCAAGCGGGAATTCAGGCAGCTCATCAGGGCTGGATCAAGCTGGATCAAGAGGGCAGCCACCGATCGCTGACGTGATGCCCAGGCCCCCTCCGGCGTACTGTTATCTCCAGAGTCGTTGAGTCGACGTCGGTGTGCCGCTCCGAGGGGGTACCCAAGCCATGGGAATCATGAGATCGCTTGCCGAGCAGCGATGGAAGCACATCGTCTCTCAAGCGGAGCCGTTCCTCCCCGAGGGGGACGAGGTCATCCTCTGGGTTCGGGCACGCCACCCCGGTCACCGCGGTGAGGGCTTCGCGTACCTCTCCTCGACTCGGTTCATATCGCTGCTGACCGGCCGCAACGGCTCCCACAAAGTGGTCGAGCTCGAGAACATCGAGCGCTGGGGCGCCGATCACGAGGCCAAAGGCGGTCCTCTTCTTCGTATCGAGTCCGCCGACGACGAGGTCGTCATCAAGATGCCCGTGGCGACTCCCGCCACCGCGATGAAGGTCAGGGACTTCCTTGCGAACTTCTCGCGCTCGGTGCCCAGCCCCCCCGGCGGACTGAGGCGCGCGGACGAGGAGTTCGTGATCGACGACGTGACGGTTCCGGTGTATCGGCGGTCCGTCGCCGATCAGACGAAGCGGATAGCGGTGACGACGATCGGGGCGATCTTGGTCGTCGCGGGGATCCTCATCACTCCCCTTCCTGGCCCGTGGTCGTTCCCCATCATCTTCGCCGGCTTGGCGGTGCTGTCGTCCGAGTACGACTGGGCTCAGGACCTCAGGACTTGGGGGAAGCAGAAGTACACGCAGACGAAGAACCGTCTGACCCGGCGCCCGGCGGAGTGAGCGCGGGAGCGCCAGGCGACGAGCATTTCATGGCGGCCGCACTCGAGGAGGCAGCCGGCGCGCTCGGCCATGACGACGTCCCGATAGGCGCTGTGCTCGTGCGCGACGGCGCGATCGTCGCCAGGGCGCGCAACGAACGCGAGCTCGCGCAGGATCCGACCGCGCATGCGGAGATCATCGTGTTGCGACGCGCGTCGGAGGAGCTGCGCACGAGGCGTCTGGAGGGCTCGACGTTGTATGTCACTCTCGAGCCGTGCGCGATGTGCGCGGGAGCTCTCCTGCTCGCACGTGTCGATAGGCTCGTTTACGGCGCGTCCGACCCGAGGGCGGGTGCCGCGTTCTCGCTCTACAACATCCCGCAGGACCCGCGGCTGAACCACTTCGTCGAGATCGAGCCGGGGGTCATGGCCGAGGATTCGGCGGTGCTGTTGAACGGATTCTTCGAACGCCGTCGCGCCGTCTCCGACGGAGGCAGCGGGTAGGCTTGCCCATCCCGGGCCGGGATCGGCCGGGACCTGGTGGGGTACCGAAGCGGCCATAACGGGATCGCCTCGAAAGCGATTGGGGGTTCACGCCCCCCGCGGGTTCAAATCCCGCCCCCACCGCCCAGCAGCCGCTCTCCGTCACCCTATGGGGGAGCAGGGAGCTCCACCTCTTTGGATCAGCGCAACCTGCCCGCGCTGAACGGTCATGCAACTGCGCTCGCCGTCGGGCCACGTCACGACAACGTCGGCAACCGTCGACGTCCCGATCCCGAACAGCGTTCGGCCGGGACTCGACTGGCTGTGAAACACGACCTCGTCCGTCAGCTCGTCCGTCTGGACGATGCCATCAGCAGTCACTTCAACGTGCGCCCCGAGCCCCCATGGGTTCCACGACCCATCGGACACCTGCACGCCCACGGTAGCTCCCGCCGTGACCTGGGCGAGCGCTATCGGCCGTGCAGCGTCTTCGAGGTAGCCGGCGGTCACGAGGACATCCGGGATGAGGTCACCGTCTAGGTCGCCGATCGTGGCGTCCTCCCCGTTGCCATTGGCAACGCGATGCAGCTTTGTCGGCGCGACGAATGCCCCGCCTGCTTGCTCGATAAGCAGATCCGGTCTGTCCGCGGCCTCCTCACCGGCCGGATCGTCGAGGGGCGACCTGCCGGTCCGTCCTTGAACGACGACGATGTCCAAGTCGCCGTCGCTTCCGATGTCGATCCACTTCCCGGCGCGTCCGGCAGCGAGCCGCCACGTCGCTACCTCGACCAAGCTCTGCCCCTCGAGGTTGCGCAACACGGCGGCGCGCCGACGGCCAGTGACGAGGAGGTCCCCCCAGCCATCGCCGTCATAGTCGCCCCACGCTGCCGACAAGAGTTCGACGCCGCTCACCCCGTCGATCCGACGTGACGAGAAGCTCGCGTCGGTGTTCTCCAGAAAGACCGATCCGACGTAACCATGTCCGAGGACCACGAGGTCCGGATCGCCATCCCTGTCCCAGTCGGACCAACTCGAGCTGACTGTGCCCATCTCGAGGTCCACGCCCGCGTCGGCGATCTCGAAGCCGCCCCTCGTGTTCTGGAACATGACATTCGGGTGACCGCGTCTCTCCTCGTTTCCGACGAAGAGGTCGAGATCACCATCCGAGTCGTAGTCCAGCCAGTTGATCGAGCGCCCCCGCCCCAATTCGTCCCGGACACCCCAGCGACGCGCGACATCCCTCAGCCCGCCGTCTTCTTGGAGCAGGAGCTGGTTGGGCCCGGTGCCCTCGCCACCCCGCGCACCTGAAACGCAATAGAGATCGGGCTCGGGATGGCCGTCGGCCTCGCCGAACGCGCAAGTGTGACGGTCGTAGTAGCTCTGGCCGCGGGGCGCGTCCTCCAAGGCCGGGTACCGGACCCGCCGCAAACCTCGCTCGGAGCCCAAGAACACCTTCGGTGACTTGAGATGCCGGCCGAGGAGGAGGTCGCTCCAACCGTCGGAGTCGATATCCGCGATGACTGCCCCCCAGGTCCTCGTGGGGCGACCTGCGATACCCCAATCGTCGGCGACCCTTCGGAAATGGCGTGTGCCGCCCCCCGAGGCAGGACCTGGCGGCAGCGCCATGAGGAGTGCCACTCCGGCGGCAACCAACCGTCCAACATTGATGCTCATGAGCGGAGGCGAAGGGATTTGAACCCTTGGACCCTCTCAGGTCACACGATTTCCAGTCGTGCCGATTCGGCCGCTCTCGCACGCCTCCGGGCGGGAGTTTAGTGCCGCCCCGATCGCTCGAGACTCGCGGAGCGTTATCCTGTCCCCGGCCGTGCTAGGCGGGGGGCTCGGGGTCCCCTGTACCGGAAACCCTCGATACGCCGGGCTGACTACTCGTCCGCGGCTTCCTGTGTGACCGGGCAGCTCCCGGTGTGCAGCGTTGATGGTCGGGTCCTGCGCGACCCGGAGCCGTGAACCCGGTCAGGCCCGGAAGGGAGCAGCCGTAAGCGGTGTCCCGGGAGTGCCGCAGGGCAGCCCGGCCGGAGCCGGCTGCCGGGGAAGCGACGGCCACCAGGAAGTCCAGGACGGGGCGCACGGCCATTTCTATATCCTGCGGGACATGAGCCACCTCTCCCTCTATAGGAAGTACCGCCCGCAGACGTTCGCCGAGATCCTCGGTCAGGATCACGTCTCGACGACGCTGACTCACGCGATCACCGAGGACCGCGTCGCGCACGCTTATCTCTTCACCGGCCCGCGCGGAACGGGAAAGACGAGCACCGCGAGGATCCTGGCGAAAGCCCTCAACTGTGCGCAGGGCCCGACGCCGAGCCCATGTGGGGTGTGCGCGTCGTGCGTCGCCATCACCGAAGGCTCATCGATGGACGTTATCGAGATGGACGCCGCGTCGCACTCCAAGGTTGAAGAGACGAGAGAGATCCTGGCCGGCGTCCCGCTAGCGGCGTCGTCGGGACAGCGCAAGGTGTACGTCATAGACGAGGTCCACATGCTCTCGACGAGCGCCTTCAACGCGCTTCTGAAGACCCTCGAGGAACCTCCGTCTCATGTCGTCTTCGTACTTGCGACGACGGAGCCCCACAAGGTGCTTCCGACGATCATCTCGCGCACGCAACGCTTCGATTTCCGGCGTGTGTCGGCTGACGTGCTCGAGGGGCATCTCGGTGCGATCTCCAAGCTCGAACAGATCGATATAGAACCCGATGCCCTGGCCCTCATCGCACGGCACGCGGATGGCGGCGTCCGCGATGCACTCTCCGTGCTCGACCAGCTCAGCAATTGGGGAGAGCGCATCTCCGTCGAGGATGTGTCGTCACTGCTGGGCGGTCGACGCGACGAGGACCTTCTCGGCCTCTTCGATGCCATCTCATCCGGTGACGTCGCCGGTGTCTTCCAGTCGGTCGCGACCGCCGTCGGTGAAGGTGCCGACGTCAGGCAGATGGCGATCAGTGTGCTCGATCACACGCGCAACCTCTTGTTCCTCAAGGCCGTTCCTGGAGCGGAGAACTCACTCGATGTGGGTGAGGGCGATATCCCTAGGTTCCTCCAGCAAAGCGGGGCGTTCACCAATGCTTCGCTGTTGCGTATCCTCGAGCTCGTTACCAAGGCGCTCGCAGAGATGCGCAACGTGGCCAACCATCGGCTCCTCCTCGAGGTAGCTCTCATCCGCTCAACCGACCCCGACACGGACTCGTCGGTCGAGGCTTTGCTGGGACGGATCGAACGTCTTGAGCGAAGGGCGGGGATCAGCGCGGGCGAGACGTCTGCCGGAGACACGGTCACGCCGGCAACGGTCGCGACCAGCCCGCCCCCGAGCAAAGCGCCACCCCGCGCCACGCCGTCGCCCGCGCCACGTGCGCCTAAGGCCGCTCCCAAGGCCACGGTGACGGCGAGCCCCGTCGAGGCGAGCCCACCCTCGGAAGACATCCCCTCCACCGTCGAGGTGCCGCCGATCCCCGCTTCGGGCATCGGACTCGGCCACATCAAGGACGCGTGGACCGCGACCCTTCAAGAGGTGAGCAAAAGAGGGAAACGCGTGGCCGCGTACCTCAATCCGTCGACGCCGGTACGCCTCGAGGACGATCGACTCGTGGTCGAGGTGCAGTCAGAGTTCCACACGACTGCGATGGCAGAACAGAAGAGCATGAGCATGCTCCAGGACGCGATCCATGCCGCTCTCGGCGTGCGACTGAGGTTGCAGTTCGTAGCGCGCGGAGCCGAGCCGGCGCCCGAGCCGGATTCCGAGGCCGACCTCGAGGGAGCGGTTCCGATCGAAGACCATGATCCCGTGGAGCTGATCAAGAAGGGTTTCTCCGCCGAGGTGGTCGAAAAGGGGAGTAGTAGTTGAAAGATATGCAGAGGATGTTGAAGGAAGCGCAGAAGATGGCGGCCGAGATGCAGAAGGCCCAGGCTGAGCTCGCCGACGTCGAGGTGGATGGCTCGGCCGGTGGAGGAGCCGTGAAGGTGGTCGCGACTTGTGACATGCAGATCACTTCCGTGACGATCGCCTCATCGGTCTTTGAGGGCACCCCCGATGCCGACGACCTCGAGATGCTGGGCGACACGGTTACGGCCGCTGTCAACGACGCGTTGAACAACGCCCGCGCGGCTCAGGAGAAAGCGCTCGGGCCTCTCGCTGGTGGGATGGGTGGCCTCGGAATGCCCGGTCTGTAGCAGAGCGTGTTCGCAGGTCCCATTCAAGCGCTGATCGACGAGCTCGCACGACTCCCAGGGATCGGCCCGAAGAGCGCGCAGCGCGTCGCATTTCATCTTTTGAGAGCATCCGATGAGGAGGCTCGTTCTCTCGCTCGCTCGATCGTCGAAGCCAAAGAGAAGGTTCGGTTCTGCTTACGTTGTTTCAACGTGGCCGACCAAGAGCTATGTGAGTACTGCCGCGATACGCGGAGGGACGCGACCGTCATCTGTGTCGTTCAGGATCCCCCCGACATCGTCGCGATCGAGAGGACGCGCGAGTTCCGCGGCTTGTATCACGTGCTCCAAGGCGCGATCAGCCCTATAGAAGGCGTAGGCCCCGATGATCTGCGCGTCGCCGAGCTGCTCGCTCGACTGGGGCCGAACGGCGCCGGTCCGGAAGGGACACCTGTGACCGAGGTGATCCTCGCGACCAACCCGAACACCGAGGGCACTGCGACCGCGATGTACCTCGGGCGCCTGATCGCGCCACTCGGGATCGTCGTGACGCGTCTGGCGAGCGGCCTCCCCGTGGGCGGCGACCTCGAGTATGCCGACGAGGTCACCCTCGGCCGCGCCTTGGAAGGCCGCCGCCCCGTCTAATCTGAGGCGATGGCCACCCTGGTACAGAAATACGGTGGGACGTCGGTCGGGGATGCGGCGCGGATAAAGCGTGTCGCGCAGCGTGTCGTCGCCGCCGTTGATGCAGGCAACGAGGTTTGTGTGGTCGTCTCCGCCATGGGTCACACGACCGACGAGCTTCTCCTGCTCGCCGAACAGATCACCGACGAGCCGCACGCGCGCGAGCTCGACATGCTCCTCACGGCCGGTGAGCGCATCTCGATGGCGCTGCTGTCGATGGCCATCCACGATCTCGGTCACGACGCCATCTCGTTGACCGGCTCACAGGCTGGCATCGTGACGGATACGAGTCACGGCAAAGCTCGCATCGTCGAGGTGCGTGCCAAACGGGTCCGCGATGCCCTCGATGCCGGAAAGGTGGCCATCGTGGCGGGATTCCAGGGCGTGTCCACGGAGTTCGATGTCACTACGCTCGGCCGTGGGGGATCCGACACCACCGCGGTGGCACTGGCGGCGGCACTCGAAGCCGACGTCTGCGAGATCTTCACCGACGTGGATGGGGTTTTTACCGCCGACCCCCGGTTGGTTCCGTCGGCGAGGAAGCTTCATGCGGTGTCTTATGAGGAGATGCTCGAGATGTCGGCCAGCGGAGCGAAGGTCCTCATGCTCCGGTCTGTCGAATACGCTCGTAACCACCGCGTACTCGTCCATGTGCGATCGTCGTTCCACGACGAGGAGGGGACGTGGATCCGCGAGGAGGACGAGCGCATGGAGCAGGCAATCATCTCGGGAATCGCCCATGACACTTCGGAAGCGAAGGTCACGATCCTCGGCGTGCCCGACCATCCGGGCGTGGCGGCTCGGGTATTCCGCCCGCTCGCCGACGGCGAGGTCAACGTAGACATGATCGTCCAGAACGCATCGGCTTCGGGCAGAACCGACATCTTCTTCACTCTTCCAAAAGAGGACCTTCATCGAGCCCGCACGATCCTCGAATCCGTTTGCAGCGACGTTGGAGCAGAGTCTTTCGTGACCGACTCTGACATCGCGAAGGTCTCCCTCATCGGTGCTGGGATGAAGACACACCCCGGTGTTGCCGCCGAGATGTTCGAAGCTCTCGGGGAGGAATCGATAAACATCGAGATCCTCTCGACCTCATCGATCCGTATCTCCTGTGTCATCCGCGCTACCGACGTCGAGCGCGCAGTCGTCGCCTTGCATGAGAAGTTCAACCTCCCCGAGGAGGCAGCGATCCGCGAACGTCACCCTGCCGGCACGGGCATTCCCGGAGAGCTGAGGATCATCCACAGCGACGACGCGACGGGGCAGGCTTGAGATGAAGCTCGCCGTCGTCGGCGCAACCGGCGCCGTGGGAACGGAGATCCTTCGCATCCTCGACGAACGCGCCTTTCCCTTCACAGAGCTCGTTCCGGTCGCATCCCCGCGTTCAGCCGGGAGGCGGTTGTCATGCCAAGGTCAGGAATGGACCGTGGTTGCGCTCGCGGAGAGCGTGTTCGAGGGCGTCGACGTCGCGCTCTTCGATGTGTCGGATGAGTTGACGCAAGAGTGGGCTCCTGTCGCCGCGTCTCGGGGCGCACTCGTAATCGATAACTCGGCGGCATTCCGGATGGACCCAGACGTACCGCTCGTCGTCCCGGAGGTCAACCCTGGAGACGCGCACGAGCACCCCAAGGGCATCATCGCGAGTCCCAACTGCACGACGCTCGCCATGGTGGTACCGCTCGCTGCGCTTCATCGGGAGGTTCCCGTGGAACGACTCATCCTCGCGTCGTATCAAGCGGCGTCGGGATCGGGCCGGCCCGGCGTCGAGGAGCTATGGGATCAGATCGAGAGGGTCGCGAAGGAGCCCGACCTCGCCCGTGAGGGGCGCGCTGGAGAGGTCCTGTCTGCAGGGTCGACTTTCGCACACCCCATCGCGATGAACGTCATTCCACAGTGCGGTTCGGTCAAGCAGGATGGCTACACGAGCGAAGAGCTCAAGCTGTGCGACGAGACGCGCAAGATCATGGGTCTTCCCGACCTGCGCGTCACCGCGACGTGCGTGAGGGTGCCCGTCGTCGTGGGACACGGCGTCGCGGTGCATGTGGAGTTCGCAGGGCCGTTGTCGCCCGAACGGGCTCGCTCGATCCTCGCGGACGCTCCTGGTGTCGAGCTGTTGGACGATCCCAGCGAAGCGAACTACCCCACACCGCTGCACGCGGCGGGCAAGGACCCCTGTTACGTGGGCCGAGTCAGACAGGATCGATTCGACCCCAACGCGATCGAGATGTTCTGCGTCACCGACAACCTGCGCAAGGGAGCCGCCCTCAACACCGTCCAGGTCGCCGAGTTGGTGCTCGATCCGCGTTGACGGATCGACCTTCGCAAGAGCAGTCAGACGCTCTTGCCGAGAAGAACGCGTTCATCGCGGTCTTTGCTCACGACCTTAAGTCGCCGATGGCGATCATTGGGGGCTTCGCCGAGACGCTCGTCGATTCGTGGGACAGGTTCGATGACAACACGCGCAAGGATTTCGTCAGGCGCATCGGCAAGAGCATCGCGTCGCTCTCCAAGCTCGTCGACGACGTCCTCCAGGTGACCCGGATCGAGGGTGGAACCCTCGAGTACGACCTGGTGGACGTGGACCTCGTTGCACTGGTGGCCGAAGCCACCCGGGATGCATCCCTCGGAGACGCCACCGCCAGGATGAAGACCGTGCTCGCTGCCGATACCCCGGCGGTGCGAGCCGACCCCGATCGAGTGTGGCTCGTCTTGCTCAATCTGCTGTCGAACGCGGCGAAGTTCTCATCTGAGTCTGAGATCGTCGTAGAGGTCGTGCCGCGCTCTGGATCCGTCGAGGTCTCCGTCGTCGATCGAGGGGTTGGGATCAGACCCAACGACCTTCCCCGCGTGTTCGACAAGTTCGCTGCGATAGAGCCGCCAAAAGGGGGGAAGCCGAAGGGAACGGGGCTCGGTCTCTACATCTGTAAAGCCATCATCGAGGCACAGGACGGTACCCTCACCGCCGCCAGCGAGCCGGGCGAAGGATCGACGTTCACCTTCACCCTGCCCGTCGCAGGAGGAGGCAGCTAGCGTCAGCCAAGATGCGGTAGCTCGTCATTTCGAGCATGAGTTCACGAGCCTCCAGTCCGGCGACCTCGATATGGACTCTTCGGAGCTCCTCGAGTTCTTCTTCGTCTCCCGTACCGGTATCGACCCGGGGCTCGACGGCGTCGTCGCCGACCCCTATGTAACTGATATGTCGGACCTGCCCGATGGGTATCGACCCGATACAAGCTTCGTGCGCGGCAAGGTGGTCCTCGATGCCGGCTGTGGACCGGGACGGTTCACGCGCGTGGCTGCGAACGCAGGAGCAGCTTTCGTTGTCGGCCTCGATGTTGCTGGTCACCTCGCTCGTACCGCGCGGCGTTGCGCCGACCTTCCCAACGTCGCTCTGGTCCAAGGCTCGGTGCTAGCTCCACCTTTCAAGGAAGGTGCGTTCGACTTCGCCTTTTCGATCGGGGTTCTGCACCACACCGACGATCCTGAACGGGGTGTGGCAGAGCTGAGCCGCGTTGTGACTCCCTCGGGCTCACTGTCTATTTGGGTTTACCCCCCGGACTACTGGGGTGGCCGGCTACGCGGACCCGTCAACCGGTTCATTCACGGCCGATTGCGGAGATGGGAGCCTCAGAGGGCGTGGCGGTTCTGCAGCCGTTATCTCTTCGCGCTCGGTCGCATCCAGCTGCGCCTCGCTGCTCGACGCTGGACCAAGATCCTGTGTGCGCCTCTCTTCCTGGTCTCCGTCCCTCGTCACCCGAGCCCAGAGGTGATGCGCGTGACGATCTTTGACTACTTCGCGGCGCCGGTCATCTCGACGCATACCTTCGAGGAGGTCGAGTCATGGCTGCGCGTAGCCGGGTTGTCCGATGTATCCCGGAGTTCGGTGCCGGCCGGCTGCCTCGCCAGAGGATCGAGCCTGTAGTTGATGCGATGGGTCCTTGGTCGGGAAGGGGGGACTTGAACCCCCGACCTCTGCGTCCCGAACGCAGCGCGCTGCCAAACTGCGCCACTTCCCGTTCCCCCCAGCATAAGCCCATGACTTGCGGAGGATGGAGATGGCAGTCAGGTGCCCTAGCCAGCCCCTTCGTCTTCGTGTCATGGTTGGGTGAATCGAGATAGGAGGACACATGCGGAATCCGACGCGCTTCCGGCCGATCGCGCTGCTCATCTTGCTCGCACTCCTGCCGCTCGCCGTTCCTTCCCCTGCGGCCGCCGCTCGCCCACCTTGTCTCGGACAGCGCGCGACCGTGCTCGGAACGGGAGGAAACGACGAGCTCGTCGGCACGCGCAGAGCGGACGTCATCGTAGGTCTGGGCGGCGACGACTTCATCAGTGGCGGCGGGGGGAACGACATCATCTGTGGCGGCACCGGTGTCGACTCGATCTCCGGTGGAGGTGGTGTGGACCGCGTCGTCGCCGGCAAAGGGGACGACCTGCTTTCCGGTGACGGCGGAGACGACCGTCTGCTCGGGGGAGCGGGATTCGATCTTCTGTTCTACGGGACTTCGCCGGTCGGGGTGAACGTCGACCTTCCCAACGGGATCTCCACCGGCCAGGGACGTGACACTCTGCGCAGCGTCGAGCACGTGGCGGGCAGCCCGCTTGCAGATCACATCATCGGTACCGACGACTTCACGATCGCATTCGGCGGTGAGGGCAATGACGTCATCGAAGGTCGTGGCTTCATCGATTTTCTCGTGGGTGAAGGCGGCGACGATCAGATCTTGGGTGGCGAAGGCTTCGATTTCATGGTGTTTTCGTCTGCCCCCGGTCCCGTCGGAGTAGACCTGTCGGCAGGTACCGCGACGGGTGAGGGCAACGACGTCCTGGCGGAAGTCGAGTCACTCTTGGGGAGTCCCTTCGATGACACCCTCATAGGGGACGGTGGCTCGAATTTTCTCTACGGGGCCGAAGGTAACGACTCCCTCGACGGAGGCGGCGGATCGGATGCAGCCCTCTACTGGTTCGCGACGCAAGCCGTAACGGTCGATCTCTCCGCCGGAACCGCGACCGGCGACGGCAGCGACACGCTCACCGGCATCGAGAACCTTTTCGGCTCGGAGGGCTTCGGCGACACCCTCATCGGGAATGAGAGCCATAACTATCTCGACGGTGATGCGGGCAACGATCAGCTTTCCGGCGGAGGTGGCGACGATTGGATCGTGGGCGGTCCGGGCGACGACCATGTCGACGGCGGTGAAGGCGACTATGACCTCGCAGACTTCATCGGACCCGCGGCGGTAGATGCGAACCTGGAACGAGGGACCGCCACCGGTGAAGGTAACGACGTGCTCGTGTCGCTGGAGGCGTTATATGGCACGGAGCACAATGATGTTCTCGTCGGCGATGGAGGGATCAACTATCTGTTCGGGTGGTTCGGCGATGATCAGCTGTCCGGTGGCGCGAACAACGATTTCCTTGACGGTGAAAACGGAGCGGATCTAGCGGACGGTGGAGAGGGGTTCGATAATTGCCTGAACCTCGAGTCGGCCCCGCTGGCATGCGAAGGCACCACCGCGTCACCCTTGCATCCGCTCGCTGCGTACTCGGCTTCGGCGCAGTCGGTCAGATCGTTCCGTCCACCGCGTCAGTGATGGTCTAAGGCCGCAAGCGACCCTCGACCGTAAAGGGGAACGAGAAGTAGCGGCCTCTGTTACCCAGCTTGTCTCGGAGGCCCGCGGCGTAGAAGCGATAAGTCGCGCCGCTCCGCAATGGTCGTGACGGCGTGAACGTGAGCACCCGCGGAGTGAACAGACGCAGGGTGCCCCTAACATGGGGCGTTCCGAGAGAGAGGTGGACCCTGGTCGGGTCGATGCTCGCGGGATCGATCGCTTCGTCGAAGCGGATGACGATCCGGATGCCGCGCCCTACTCCGACTGCCCCTCTGTCCGGGGTGAGGTGCACCGGTGTCGGACCTCGAGCGTCGGCCTCTGCCCTCGCAGCGAACGACTCGAGTCCTTGGCCACCATCACTACCTACCGCCGCGATGGCGTACCGGTAGTGGGTGGCGTGGGCGGTTTCGATGTCGGTGTATCCCACGGTTTCGGCGGGAAGGTGGGCGAGCTCCCTGTAGGGCTCGCCTTGACGGGCCCGGTACAAGATCCATCCCTGGGCCCCCGGGATGGGCTCCCATGCCAGAGCGATCTCACCTTGGGCGCGTGACTCGATCTCGGGCTTTAGGGCCTGTGGCGTCGGGGTGATGACGAATCGACCCCACACGAACCTGTGGTCGGAGTACCGATAGTTCCTGGGATGCAGCGTTCCTGCGTGTGGGCCCGCCCACCCCGGGTGATCCGCATGGGCTTCGGCAACGAGGGCCCCCGAGGTGAAGAGGTAGTCGATGCGCGTGCGACGCTTGCGTTCCGACGCATCGCACACCATCGTCGTGCGCTTCTGCTCGTGCGTCCATTCCCGCGTCATGAACATCCCATGGCTACGATGCCATGACCTGACAGCGTCGCTGTAGGCGCGCCCTCCGTCGGAGGGATCGGTCAGCAACAGCCACCAATCGTTGGGAGCGGACTCTTCGTTGCGATCACACTCGCGCAGCTCGGTAGTGGCGCGGCGGTTGAAGTCGCCGCCGATGATGACCGCGCCCATCTCATCGGCCAACTGGGTGCGAAGCTCGGTGATGTTCTGTTCCACGCAGTTCCTCTTGTTGCTGGTGCGGTAGTTCTTGGCGAAGTGGATGCCCGCAACCGTCACCAACGCCGACGTGTTCACGTCTACGAGGCGCGCGATCGGATAGTCACGATTGGCTCGGCCGTCGGTCGGGGTTTCAGCGGTCGTGCAAACATCGCCCCATTGTTCGAACGACTCGAGTTGCAGCGTGTTGCTATTGAAGATGATCGAGGCAGCCAGCTCAGGTTCCCCTGCGATCTTGTATTTGTAGTCGGGATAGCGCTGGCGAAGGAGGCGTTCGAAGATCTCCAAGTTGGAGGGACGCATCTCTTCGATGATCACGACGTCTGGTGGCATCACCGCCCCGGTGCTTCCACCGTCGAACGCGGGGGGGCGGAACCGCAGCGCTCGCCCCAGCTCGAACATCGCCAGGAATCGCTTGAGTCCGAGCACACGCTGCTGCTTGGCGTTGACCGCCACGACCGAGATCTGCCCTGGAGGGCTGAGGCGATGCGGCGGCGGACCCTGACGGCGCGCGCCTACACCCCCGATGCTTGTGGCCACGAGGAGCGACGCGACGAAAAGAACCAAGATCTTTCGCATGACGGGCACCTTATGTGAGAGGTGGGCCCAATCGGAGGATGGTCGCCTCGGGTCTGCAGTTGAAGCGGATGGGGGCGTATCTGCCCGTGCCGAGCCCCGGACTGACATGCAGCCACATCGCCCCGATCTGATGAGGCCCCGCCGCGAGGGCCGCCGGCAGCGTGCAGTTGGTAACGATCGCCCCCATCATGGGGACTCGGACCTGCCCGCCGTGCGTATGGCCGGCAAGTGCCAGATCGAAGCCGGCAAGGGCGACGTTCGAGACGAGGTCGGGCGCGTGCATCACGGCGATGGCGAGATCGTCCCCCGGCATCCGCGTCAGATGATCGGTCCGGTGCCGGCCGAGGTAGGGGTCGTCGACGCCACAAAGCCGGACGCGCCCGAGATCGGTCTCCAGCACCTCGGTCGAGTTCGTGAGCGGAACCCATCCCGCTGCTTTCAGGCCTGTCTCGAGATCACCCGTCGCTGCGGCGCGCGCCGACCGCTGCTCCCGCCCAGGGTGGAGATACTTCAGATAGGTCTCGAATCTCGCCTGGTAGTAGTCGTGCGAGCCGAGCACGTAGAAGCTCCCCCACCGCCCCTCGAGGCCGCCGAGGGCCTCCACCGCAGGGGCGATCCCCGAGTCGTCGTTGATGAGGTCCCCGGTAGCGATCACGAGGTCGGGTTGGGAGGAGATGCGCTCGGGCAACGACCGCACCCAGCGGGCCCTGGCGGTATCGGAGGCGCTGAGATGCGTGTCCGAGACGTGCAGGACGGTTACCGGCGGCACCTGCGCCCCACCCACGAGCCGGTGCTCGACGAGCCGGAAGAGGTACGGCTCGAGGAAGCTGTATGTCGCCCCGGCCGCGCCCAGCCCGACCGCCGTGCCCAGAAACGTCTTCGCTCTCATCACCCAAGGCTAAGCCAGGCATACTCGCGCGGTGAGATTGTCGCTCCGCTGGAAGCTCGTCGGGGGCTTCGGCCTGATGCTCACCCTGATAGCCGTCCTGGGATGGGTCACTTACGCGCTCTTCGGGTCGTTCCGAAACGTCCAGAGGAAGGTCTTCAACGACGCCATCCCCGGACTCATCGCGGTCGACGAGATGGTTCGGTCCTATACCGCCCAGTCCGCCGCGGTGCGTGGCTATCTGATCGGTAGCGAGATCGCCCTGCTCGACCAGTACAACAACGAGGTCTCGGTGACCGACCTCTGGGACGAGCGCGCGGCATCGCTGTTCACAGCGGCCGACGAGCGGCGCAAGCTCGATCAGCTCGAGGCCGCGGGCGAGGAATTCCAGGATCTCGTCGACAACGAAGTCATCCCACTTGCACGCGAAGGAAAGCGTTCACAGGCGTTCCGCGTCCTCAGCCAGGAGGGCACGCCTCTAATCGCGCGCATCGAGACGCTCGGGGGTGAGCTCGCGAACGCCCAGGACTTGGTCGTCTCCGAGAGCCAGACCGAGCTGAGGTTGAGGGCGAACCAGACCCTCGTCATCCTGCTGATCGTGACGGTCTCGGCGTTGGGCATAGGGGTGTTCCTCGCAGTGGTCTTGCCGCGCCGGTTGTCGAGGAACATCTCGAAGCTCGTCGAAGCAACGCGCGCGATCGGACGTGGTGACTTCAATCAGACGATCGACATCCGATCCGGTGACGAGGTCGAGGAGCTTGCCGGACGATTACGTGAGATGCAGTCGGGACTCCAGAGGCTCCAGCAGCTCGCGCTCCAAGACAAAGAGCTCGAGATCGCGGCGTCGATCCAACACAACCTCTTGCAACGCACCCTGCCCGACCCGCCGGGGATCAAGCTCGTTCCGTCGCAGCGCTTGGCGAACCTCGTCGGGGGGGATTGGTACGACGTCGACCTGTCAGGACGCCTCCTCACGGTCGTCGTCGGTGACGCGTCCGGCAAAGGCATCGCCGCGGCATTGATGGCGACGGTTGCTCTCTCGGTGCTGCGCGCCGAGCGCGGACTCGGAGCGGGGCCCAAGAGGATCCTGGAACGAGCCAACCAGGCACTCAAGGACGCGACCGACCCTGAGTCCTTCACGACGTGCGTTTACGCGACGATCGATCACGTCTCGGGTGAGGTGCGATTGCTCAACATGGGCCACACCTCACCTTTCGTTCTCCAGGCTCACGACGAGGCCGGTCCCCGCGGTTACTACGTGGAGGGCCCCCGGAACCGGGTTCTCGGGTGGTGGGATGACCCGGGTGTCGTCGAGACGGTTCTGACCTTGAGCCCAGGCGATCGAATCGTCTTCTACACGGACGGCTTCCTCGAGGCGAAATCCGCCGAGGGCGAGGTTTTCGGAGAGCATCGTCTGGCCGATGCACTCTTCGCCCTCTCCCCGCTCGGGTGCGAGACGATCGTCGACGAGCTGCTGGCAGATGTGGAGCGGTTCGCAGCGGGTAAGCTCGACGACGACCTCACGATGCTCGTTCTGGAGTTCCGGGGCCTGGAATCTCAGGATCTGGAATCTCAGGGCAGCCCTGCCCGGGCCGGCATCTCTGTCGAGCAAACAGGAGAACAAGCGTGGCCCAGCAGAAGATAGACATCGACATCTCGGACGCGTCGGACTACCGGGTCCTTAAGCCGACTGGCGACCTCGACGTCTACACGGTTGGGTCGCTGCGCGACGCCATCGGGATGATGATCGAGGAGGCCACGACCAAAGTCGTCGTGGACCTCGACGGCGTGCCGTTCATGGATTCCTCAGGCCTCGGTGCACTCATGGGCGGTGTCAGGCGCCTGCGGGAGGCCGGCGGTGACCTTGCGATCGCTTGCACACGTGAACAGCATCTGAAGCTGTTCAACATCACCGGCTTCGGCGAAGGGGTGTCGATCTCCCCGACCGTCGACGAGGCCGCGAAGGGCTTCCGCGTCTAGCGCTTCTTGCGCGTCGCAGGTGCCTTACGGGCCGGCGTCTTCTTTGAAGTGGCTTTCTTCGCGGTGGTCTTCTTGGCGGTGGTTTTCTTGGCAGGCGTCTTCTTGGCCGGCGTCTTCGTCGGTGCGCTCACAACTGCTGCAGGCGCCTCCTCAACAGCCATGAGCTGTTGGGCGACAGGATGTATCACCGGCTTGAGCTCGTCATCGTCGCGCGTCCGGGCGCGCCGCAGCGTGGCTACGAACAGCATCGTGAAAACGGAGATCAACGCCGACGTCACCGCCACAAGGATCAGCTGCGATGAAGTCATGGGACACTCCTTGGGCTTGGCGGGACTTATGAAATCGGGCGCCGTGACGCGTCGCTATCTTAGGGGAACGAGGATGTCGTGGACGTAGAGGACGCGCTCCGTTCGATAGCGCTCCCGCTCGTGCGCTTCGGCGGTTTCGCAGCCACTGCTCTCGTCATGGGCATCCCGGCGATCATCCTGCTGGTCCTGCGCCCGAGCTTCTCGGGCCTGGAGGGTCATGACTGGGACGCGGGCCGCGCAGGCGTCGCAGCTCGCCTCGAAGGTTTCGTGCGAGCGGCTCTGATCTCGTCGGTTGCCACGACTGCCCTCTATCTCCTGCTCCAGGCGACCGTCGTATCGGAGTTGCGTGACACCGACATGGGCGGGGACACGCTCACGTCTGTCGTCGAAACGAGCTTCGGCCGGTGGCAAGCGATCCGTTTTCCCATCCTCGCCGGCTTGGCCGCGATCCTCGTCGGCAAGGTCCGCGGTTCACTACGGCCGGGAGGGATGCGCGCATGGTGGGCATTGTGGCTTGGGTTGGGAGTCGCCCTTACCGCGACCAGCTCGATGTCCGGTCACGCCGCGGTGTCATCTCCTCGCACACTCGCGATCCTCAACGACGTCGTTCATCTCGTGTCGGGTTCCATCTGGTTCGCCGGGATCGTGGTCCTCGCCGTCGTTCTGCCCGACGGGTGGAGAAATCGCAGTCAGGAGGACGGTGTCAAGTTGCTCGCGCCTGCCGTCACCGCGTTCTCACGCGTCGCGCTCGTGTCGATCAGCGTCGTTGCGGTGACCGGGACGCTGAACTCGTTGTTCAATGTTGAGTCGCCCGGCGACCTCCTCAGCTCAGGCTACGGGCGGACCCTCGCGTTGAAGATCATCTTGTTCCTAGGCATTCTGGCACTGGGAGGGATCAATCACTTCGTCCTGCGCCGCAAGTTGGAGCTATCACTCGCGGGGGGACGCCCGGGAGGCGCACATCGCGCGTTCCGACGGACCATCGCCATCGAGCTCGCGATCGCCATCGGGCTCATGGCCCTGACCGGTTTGCTCACAGGTCTTGCGCGGACTCGGCCTTCGGTGGCGGTGGGGGTTCCGGGAAGCGCTGGGTCAGTCGCGCTAGACGCGCAACATCCACCCGCCCAGGCTTCCAACCAGACCCGCTAGTGCAAGCGCCGTAAGGACGGCCTCACGTTCGACCGGGGGCGGATCGACGGGCGGCGGTGCGGCGGCAGGTCCGAATGTCGGTGAAGGGGACGGCACGGGCGAAGGGGTGACAACGGTCTCGTCCGGCTCCCGGTGGCCTTTGCCCTCATGCTTTCCGTGGCGTCCCTCGTGTTTGGGCCGATCGTCCGTGCCATCGTGCTCGCCCTCGTGATCCCCCATGCCGTCGTCTCCGTGGGTCCCGGGGTCGCCTTCGTGGTCGTCGTCGGAATGATCGCCCATCCCCTCGCCGTCCTCGTCCCTGTCACCATGGTTGTGGTCCGGAGGTTCGGGCTCTTCGTGGCCGCCATGGTCACCATGACCGCCGGCGCAGGGCGTGCCGGAGTCGACGATGAAGTGGAATTTGCCGCGCGAATCTCCGGTTAGGCCGTTCAAGCTGCGAGCGAGGTACTCGACGACGTAGTGCCCGCTGGGCCCGTCGGAGATACCGACGCGCATCGTCATCAGCTCAACGGTGACGGCGCGGTCGTCGATCCTCTCTCCGCACTCGTTCACTACCTGCATCCCCGACGAGGGATCGACAGGCTCGGAGAATGTGATCGACACTTCTGTAGGCGGCGCGGCGACGTGGGAATCGGGAGCGGGATCGCTGCCGGTGCGCTCGGGCGCAGCCGTGGGCGATGCCGGAGCCGCGGCCGCGTGGCCCGATGCCCACAACGGCACGAGAAGGCAGGTCGCGAGCAGGAATAGGCGGCGGATATCCATCATCTCTAGTACGTAAGAAGGTTCGCCGCCGGATCGAACCAACCTCTCCCGGGCTGCCCCAGACCCCCTCCTCTTAACTAAGAGGGGTCAATTCCAGGATCTCGCAGTCGTCGCGCCAGCGGCGGGCGGTTGCCTCGGGCGCGCCGGGGATGTTGAGTCGCTTCTCGGCGATCCTCTCGGCGATGGCGTCCCAGTCGTCGTCCTTGGGAAGCACCCGCACGGCCGCAGGGATCTCCCCGACGCGCGAGTTCTTGCCCTTCCACCGGAAGATGATGTCGCAGCGACGGAGCTGCGCCGCGTTGGGGATGGTCTGCTGTCGTTCACCTGAGATGACATAAAGGGTGCCGCCCTTGTCGTTCAGGTACCAGACCGGCATCGTGCGCTGCACGCCGTCCTCGTTCCACCGCAGCCAGATGATCGTGGACTTCTTCAGCGACTCCTGGACCGCGTCGGTCGCGGTGTTGCCCGACACCGATGACATCGGGTCTGCCCAGTCGAGACGCTCGTCGACCTTGTAGAGCACGTCGCTCCATGTTGTATCGGTCGCGGTGAGGAGATACCAGGAAGCCTGCGTGAAGAACTCGTCGATCGCTTCGGTAGGCGTCGCGTAGTCGCCATAGTGGGCCAGCTGTATCTCGCCGTCGGGACGTTCGACGAAGAAGAACACCCAGTTGCGGTAGTCGGGCGAGAGGTACGCCTCGCCCCAGTGGACGTGGGGTTCTGCGATCTCGAGATGTAGACCGATGGACGCGCCGGGGACGTCGGCCTGGAAGCCGGTCCAGTAGACCTGGACGCTCCGCTTGACGTCCTGCTCGAGCTCCACCCGCAGGATGCCCCGTGCAGCGACGGTCTCTTCCTTCAGGACCCCGTGTTGAGCGATCTCGCGCGCCACGAGGTCGCGGATCGCCGCGAGCCGGTCGGTCTCAGTGATGGCCATATACCGACCCTACCTGTCCCCTTCGAGCAACCACTTAGCGTTGGTTGCTCTGCGCCGGCATCGTCTTCGACGCTGCCTTTGCGGCGCGATCGTCGACGAGATTGAGGATTCCGCCCCCGGCGGAGCCGCGACGATCGCTTGTTCTGGAACGCTCATGCGAACGGAGACGTTTCCCATGCCGATCGCAGCATGAAGAACGCGGCGGGCGAGAACGCGGCCAAGAAGAGGACGAGCTCCGCGTACGCGAACCCTTTCTGTCGCAGCGCAAGCTTGGGCCAGAAGTCGAACAGGATGATCCGCAGACCGTTGAACGCGTGGTAGATCACCGCGCCCACGAGCATGACTTCGAAGGGCTTGAACCACCACTGCTTATAGAGCTCGATCGTCTCGTCGTAGAGCTCGGGTCCGAACCCGATCGCGAAGGTGTCCACGATGTGTCCGAACAGGAACGCGACGACGAGTACACCCGTGATCCGGTGCGCCGCCCAGCTCCACTGACCGATGCCGCCCTTGTAGATAGGTCCCTTGGCGGACTTGCGGAGCCGGAGCAGATCGACGAGGAGGTAGAGCACGAATAGCCCGGACCCCGCGGTCAGCAGGAAGACGAAGCCCTCGATCGCTCGTGCGGCAAGCATCGTGAGGAATATTAGTGGAAGAGCTGCTCCGATATGGCGAGGAGCCCCGGGAGGTCCACTGCTTCCTGCTCGAGATATGGGACCCGCACCCACATGTGGCTTGGGATCTTGCGCGCTAGTTCCTTGAGGTTGGCCTCTTCGAGCTCGACCACCCTGCGGAACGACTGTTCGTTCTCGATGAGCTTCGCCAATAGGCGGCCGGCCCCATCCTCGGATTCGAGCTTCGCCAGCTGCCTGGGCTTGAGCTCTACCGGGTCACCTATCTGGGGATGGACGCGGTTGACCACGAGGGCACCGAAGGGGAGGCCTGATTCGTTGAGGCGAGTCGCGAAGAACGTGGCTTCGGCGACGGAGTCCTCCGCGGGCGACGTGACGATCACGAACGTCGTTTCGTTCGACTGTAGGAGCCGTGCCACGGCGCGGGCGCGCTCCTTGAACCCCTCGTACATCCCTTCGAGGTTCCCGAAGAACTCAGCGGTGTCTTCGAGAACCTCCGTCCCGACGATGCGCTTCACGATCTTGAGAAACGTCGTCGCTGCGACGTTGGCCATCCTCATGACGCCTCCACCCGCCTTCATGTAGGGCAGGAGGAACCATCGGAGGACGCGGCTTTCGAAGAAGTCCGTCATGCGCTTGGGCGCCTCTAGGAAGTCGAGCGCGTTGCGCGTCGGCGGCGTGTCGATGACGATGACGTCATAGCCACCGTCGGCGTGAAGCTCGTAGAGCTTCTCCATCGCCATGTACTCCTGGGTGCCCGAAAGCGTTCCGGAGATGTTCCTGTAGAAGCGGTTCGCGATGATCCTCTCGGCCTGCTCGGGCGTGGGTGCGTACTGCTGAACCACCTTGTCGAACGTCGTCTTGGTGTCGAGCATCGCGGCCCACAGCTCACCCTTTACCTTGATGCCTGTCTTCTCGAACGTCTTGACGTCGACGCGCGTCGGGTCGTTTGAAAGTGCCTTCAGACCCAGTGATGACGCAAGGCGGCGCGCAGGGTCGATCGTCAGGACCGCCGCCTTCTTCCCGTCGATCGCCGCGCGCAGGGCGATGGAAGCTGCGGTCGTGGTCTTGCCGACCCCACCGGAGCCGGCGCACACGATGACCTCCTTCTCTTGGATGATGCTCGGCAGGATGCTCACGCGTCCGTCTCCTCGATTCCCCGTTGGATGACGTCGGCGAGCACCTCGATGTCGGGGAGCCCGAGTCCGGCAGAGAACAGATACGGCAGCTCGACGACGGGTGCCTCGGTCTTGGCCTTGAGCTTTTTCAGGTGTCGGGACTGGATCTTGCGACGCGCCGTCAGGAACCGCGCGTAACCGATCAGTCCGTCGATGTCTTCCTCCTCGAGCTCGACGCCCACGGCCTTAGCCGCAACGGCTAGCTCTCCATCGAGCTCCCCGCGCTTCGCCAACCGCGATTCCTCGGTGGGGGTGAACAGACGCGTATAGACGGCGTTGGCGAACACCATGCCTTCGTTGAGCCCAACCGAGGTCCTCAGTGCTTCAGAGGTCTCGATCGTCTCGGTCACCGGCATCTCTTCGGCGAGTGTCACGAGATGTACGCGTGTGCGCGCTGGGTCGCGCAACATCTCGATCATCCAGTCGGACTGCTTCCTCACGGGACCGACGCGGAGCGCGTCGGAGAGCCCCATCGGTGCGGAGAGGAAGGTCAGCATGTGACCTGCAGCCGGCGCGTCGAGGATGATCGTGTCGAACCGGTGTCCGGCCGCTCCGGCCTTTCCTTCTTCGAGGTACCAGACCTTGCCGAGGACGAGGATGTCCTTTAGCCCCGGGGCCGCGGTGGTGACGTAGTCGACGAAGTGTGTGCTCGTGAAGACCTTAGAGATCCGGCGCATGTGGTACTGGACGCGGAGGTATTCCTCCATCGCCTCCTCGGGGGTGATCTTGAGTCCCCACACCCCTGGGGACATCTCCTTGGGGGTGAAGCCCGGATGCGCCCCGCCGAAGAGCTTCGGGAGGGTCCCTTTCTGATCGACCTCGGCGATGCATACCTTGCGGCCACCCCGAGCCGCGAGGACGGCCAAAGCGGCGGCCACGGTCGTCTTCCCTACGCCTCCTTTTCCGGAGACGATGAGGATCTTGGGCGCGAAGAACTCATCCAGCGTCACCGCCCAGTTCTATCCCACATCGCCGGTTCTACCCCCCAGTGCTCCGTCTCGGGTGACGCGTGGGAACATCGGCCCGATGAGGAAGCTCAGATCATTCATCGTGCTGGTGGGCCTCGCTGCAATAGTGCTGGGGTCGGGCGCGATGGCTCAGGGGTCGTCGCCCATCGTCGATCTCGTCGAGGTTCGGGGCCTCATCGACGCGCCCACGGCGGATTACATGTCGACGCGGCTGGAGGCCGCGGCTGAGTCATCCGACGTCATCGTCATTCAGCTCGACACGCCCGGCGGCCTCGACGTACCGATGCGATCGATCATCCAGGAGATGCTGGACTCGCCTATCCCAGTCGTCGTGTGGATCGCGCCTCGTGGAGCGCGCGCTGCGTCGGCGGGTGTCTTCATCACCTACGCCGCCGACCTCGCGTTCATGGCAGCGACGACCGAGATCGGAGCTGCCACACCGGTCAACCTCGGTGGTCGTCTCGATCCAACGCTGGCTCGCAAGGTGACCGAGGATGCGGCGGCTTTCCTAGGCGAGCTCGCACGTACCAACCGGCGTGACGAGACGTTCGCGGCCGAGGCAGTCCGTGATGCGACATCGATCGGCGTCACCGAGGCCGTGGAGCGCGGGGTCGTCGACGGTCAAGCGTCTTCGCTCGAGGATCTGTTGCGCGCTATGGACGGACGCTCGATCTCTATCGAAGGCGATATGGCCGAGACGGTCATCGAATCATGGGACGAGGAGCGAGGCGTTCCGAGCGCGACGGTGCGCTTCCAACAGATGAATCTGTTGCAGAGGTTGCTGCACGCGATCACCGATCCTGAGGTCGCGTTCTTCCTGGTGCTGATCGGTGCGTTCGGAATCATCTTCGAGCTCTACAACCCTGGCATCGGGCTCGCCGGGATGCTCGGTGGCGTCGGGATACTGATGGGGTTCTATGCACTGAGCGCGTTGCCGACGAACTGGGCTGCCGCTGCACTGGTGGTGCTTGGAGTCGCTCTCTTCCTGGTCGACCTCCACATCGCGGGACTTGGTGTGTGGACCGCGGGTGGCGTGGTTGCTCTCGTCTCGGGTGGCTTGTTGCTGTTCTCGGGCGCGCCCGATGTATTGCGTCTCAGTCCGATCTCTATCGCGGTTGCGGTCGTTGTGACGCTGCTGTTCTTCATCTCTGTGATGACCGCCGCGTTACGGGTGCGCCTGCGTCGTCCGATCACGGGCGAGGAAGGCATCGTCGGCACGATCGGTGAGGCGACGACCGATATCGCGCCGGAGGGCACGGTCATGACCAAGGGGACGCTGTGGCGCGCTCGCACGATGGAGACTGGGATCGCGGCTGGTTCCAAGGTTCAGGTCAAGGCGACCGAAGGCCTCGTTCTCCTGGTCGAGCCTCTCCACGACGAGTAGCCACCGGTTCGGCAGCAACGAGGATTTGTCCCTCCGGATGCCCGCCTACTAAGGTTGCTTGCCGGCACGAGAAGGAGGACACATGAACTTCGCGATCCTCGGATTTGTGGTCTTCATATTCATCATCTTCTTGGCGACCGCGGTCCGAGTCGTGCAGGAGTACGAGCGAGGTGTGATCTTCCGCTTGGGACGCGTTATCCCCGAGCCGAAGGGCCCCGGGCTCTTTTTCCTGGTGCCATTCATCGACAGGATGGTGAAGGTCAACCTTCAGATCGTGACGCTCGACGTCCCTCCACAGGACGTCATCACCAAGGACAACGTAACGGTGCGCGTGAACGCGGTCTGTTACTTCCAGGTGTTTCAACCGGTCAAGGCGATCGTCGAGGTCGAGAACTACCTCTACGCAACCTCACAGATCGCGCAGACGACGCTGCGGGCGATCTTGTGCAAGGTCGATCTCGATCAGATCCTCACCGAACGCGACAACCTCAACCAGGAGCTGCAGCGGATCATCGACGGACTCACCGATCCTTGGGGGGTCAAGGTCGCGCTCGTCGAGATCAAGGATGTGGACCTTCCGGTCGAGATGCAGCGCGCCATGGCCAAGCAGGCTGAAGCCGAGCGCGAGCGACGCGCCAAGATCATCAACGCTGAAGGTGAGTTCCAAGCTTCGGAGCGACTTGCCCAGGCAGCCGAGGTCATCGCTCGGCACCCGATCGCATACCAGCTGCGCTACCTGCAGACGGTCACCGAGGTCGCGGTCGAGAAGAACTCGACACTGGTGATCCCGATACCGATCGAGATGCTCGGACCGTTCCAGGCTGCGTTCGGGAAGGACCTCAGCGCGTTCGACGTCGGTCCTGCGGTGCCGGGCGTGCCGGCGCCTGCTGCGCAACCGACCTCTTCAGGTCCTCCAGCCACGAAACCGGCTCCCGCCAGTCAGCCTGCCCCCGCGAGCCAACCTGCACCTGCGAGCCAGCCTCCGCCCTCGACGTCTTAGGGCGCGAGGGGCGTCCTAGCGGACAACCTCGAAGGCTTCGGGGAGCTTTAGCGTCCCGACCTCCCAGATGACTGCGCACCGCTGGGGGTCCTCGTGAACGAGTTTCTTCGCGAGGCCCCACGCGGATGCTGAGCCCGGCTTCACGTAGCGCGGGATCTTGACGGGGATGCGGGCGATGCCACCTTGCCCGGTGATTCCCCCGCCAGAGAGGAAGACGTCGTTCGAACCAGCCACCACGCCGATCGACATCGAGACGCCGGGGGCGGGCTCGCGGTCGGGCTGGATCGGAAGCGGTATCCCCAGGCCGAGCGGATCGTGCTCGGCGGGGCGCGACACCTTCACGACGAAGGTGACCGTCTCACCCACGCGATAGGTCGCCCGCAACGGCTCGTCCAGCTCCACGTGAAGGGTCCAAAGGTAGTAGTCGTTGAAGCCGCAATGAGGAGCGGGGGCGGGCGCTGCCGCCGGTGCTGCGGGGGCCGCTGAGGGAACGAGGGCGAGAGCTGATGCGAGCGCTGCAGCGAGACAAGCAGAGAGGATGCGCCGCCTCATACCGTGCTCCTAGCCCGTTGGCGTGACAAACCCTAGGTTACCCGCCGCGGGCCTCAGACCTGCAGAAGCGAGTTACTTGATCACCTTGAAGGCGTCGGGCATCGGGCGATAGCCGATCTCGTCGATGACGAGGCACGGGCTGTCTGCGACGTTCTTCTTTGCGAATGCCCTTGCTTGGGCCATCCCTGCCGGCGTGTAGGACTTCAGCTTGACCTTGATCGAGGACTTGCCCTCCGTGTCGGTGACACCGAGGCCAAAGAGGTAGACGTCGTCAATGATGAGGCCCACTCCGATGCTGACCCCCTCCGCGGGCTCGGACTGCGGCGGGTCGACCGGGATGCCGTTACCAAGAGGGTCCTCGTGCGCTGGGCGAGTGACGGTCATGTTGAAGATGGCCGTCTGTCCGACACGGTAGGTCTTCTTGGGGATCTGGACATCGACGTAGAAAGTGCGCAGCTGGACGATCTCCATCCCGCCGCTCGCGCCGCAGGGCAGTGGTGCCGACGCCGGAGCCGGAGTCGCAGAGGCCGGGACAGCGAGCGCGCCGATGAGCAGGCAGGCTGCAGCCACGCTCCCAAGCATCCTTCTGATCTCGATCACTCGAACCTCTGTCTCCCTCGAACGGTTAGTGGCCGTGGCCCGTGCCCGCGAACAGGTCGTGCACGTTCGCCGGAGCGTTGACTATCGGCAGGATAAGCCTCGTCTTTGATTCCTCCCAGTGGACGCGGAAAGTCAGGCAGTCGTCCTCGCTGCCGGTCGCGGTCGGCGCGTTGGGGTCTGGTGGCACCGCCGGGCCCGGCGGCTTGTCGCAGCCCGGGTACAGCTTGGGGACCATCCACTCGTTGATCTCGGTCTGGAGGTTGATCCCGATGTAGTGGCCCTTCTTGAAGGTGTAGTCCTGCGGCTTCGCAACGACCTTCGCCTTGAACGGCTCGCCTGGGACGATCTCCTCTTGGGTCGCCAGGCTGTTGCGGTAGCGCGAGTCGAGGAACCCTCGGGTCACCCCGACCATGGCGTGCGAGCACGTCTCGGGGGCGTCCGGGGGACAGGTGACCACATGGTTGGGGCCAACGCTCACATGCTCTGAGGGGTCGACGTCGGCGATCGTCGGCGTGAGCGTGATCCATTTGCGCTGGATGCTCGAGTACATCTTCACCTTGATCTGGCCAAAGATACGTGTGTCCTCCTTGAGGACGGGCGTCTCGAACCAGAACCAGTCGTGGTTGCTCCGGGCGTGGTGGAGAGCATGCGCTTCCGTGTTGGCGAAAGCCGAGGTGAACGTCGCCGTGGTCGCTTCGCCGAACGCGGTCAGGATCTTCATGTTGGGCTCGTCGGGCAGCATCTGCCATTGCCAGTCCTCGATCTGTGTAGCGATGGTCTGTTGCGCGATGAGCTCGACATTGGTGACATTCGGTGCCTTCTTGTGACGGAACCACCTACCCGGACCGTCGGCATCCGAGGTCTGCGTGACGATCGCCGCCATGTTTTCGACGCCGTTGTCGATCCCCATCAGGTAGTGGTCGAACCAGGCGCGCACCGTGTTGGCGTAATGCTCGGCCGAAGGCGCACCGTGGCCTTCCCACCTCGTGCCCATGTAGAGGACGCGCTTCTCGGAGTTCTTCAGCGCCTTGAACCAGTTCCAGCTCTCTTCCTGCTTGACGTTCCAGTCACCCCAGTTCGATGCAACCAGGACCGGGATCGTCACTTTCTTGGCGTGGCGCAGGTAGTCGCGCTCGATCCAGAACTCGTCGTAGTCGGGGGTGTCGTCGTAGCCGTGCTGCGTATGGGAGATCTCGTCACAAGGCGTGATCGTTGATGCGACGCGGTCCTGCCATCCCGGTCCGGCAGGGTCTGTAGGCGGTGGAACCGCGAGGCCACCGTCGAACAACAGCGGCGTGTCGATTCCCTCGTCGGCGACCGCACCCGGTCCCTGTGGGCCGAGCGCCTCGTTATTCAAGGAATACCGGATCCCGCCCGAATAGGCGTAGCCGTACCAGCGCGAGATGGCGGCTTCGGGAACGATCGTCGTTAGATGCGGCGGTCGCATGACTGCGGCGGCGTTGGCGGTCGTGCCGTTATACGACCCACCGATCATGCCGACCTTGCCGGTCGACCAGTCTTGCTTGGCGACCCACTCGACGAGGTCGTACGCGCTTTCCTTCTCGCGGATGCCGCCGTAGTCCCAGCATCCGCCGGAGTTCCCGGTCCCGACGACGTCGGCGAAGACGCGGACGTAACCGGCGCTGACGTAGTCCTCCCAGCCGGCTGTGCGTCCTCCGGGGCTGAGGATCGAGTAAGGGGAGTACGTGAGGATGGCGGGGCCCTTGACCATTTTGGTTCCGTCCACGGGCCGAGCGACCTCGACGAAGACGTCTCCGTGGCGGGTCTCGACGACGTGGCTCTCGGTGACGATCTCGAAGGCCGCGGCGGTAGCCGGGGTCACCGGGACGACGAACAGACCGGCCGCGACGGCTCCGAGGAGGGTCAGGGCGGTCTTGCGGGTGCGGCGCACTCGGGCTCCTTTTTCTAGCCGACGTTCTCAGATCAGACGTCGATCGAGTCGGTTCGAACGTCCGCGCCCGTGCGGATGTTCTTGGGTTCGTTTTTCCTGCGTCCAGCCTTAGTACTGTTCTCCCCACGGTGGGTCACTCCTCCCACCGCCGCCGAGCCGGGGGGCCTCGTTGAACATCGCTTTCAGCCCGTCTGAGAAACCCACACTGGGTGTGGAGATCGAAGTACAGGTCGTGGACGAGGCGGGAGCGCTCGCCACAGATACCGCCGCCACCAAGATCCTCGCCGAGCTCGGGGAGGGCCCGGGTTACAAACACGAGCTCCTCGAATGCACCATCGAGGTCATAACGGGCGTGTGCGCCAACGTCGACGAAGCCCGCCGGGACCTCCAGAGCAAGCTCGATCGCCTCGTCGAGGTCGCTGAGGGTCAGGGCTACAGGATCCTGTGCACCGGGACGCACCCGTTCTCTTCCTGGGCGGATCAGACGGTCTCGCCCGATCCTCGCTACTACCGCTTGATCGAGAACTGTCAATGGACGGCCCGCCGGCTCCTCATATTCGGGGTCCACACCCACGTCGGGGTCGGATCGGGCGAAGAGGCGATCGCCATCTCCAACAGCCTTGCGACGTTCATTCCGCACTTCCTCGCGCTGTCGTCCTCGAGTCCGTTCTGGCAGGGTCGGGACACGGGCCTTGCGTCCGTTCGCTCCAAGATCTTCGAGTCGCTGCCCACTGCGGGGCTCCCCTACATGATGGAGAACTGGGGGCAGTTCCAGCGGTTCATGCGCACGCTCATCGGCGCGGGCACGATCCGCAGCATCCGAGAGGTGTGGTGGGACATCAGGCCCCACCCGACGTTCGGAACGCTCGAGCTGCGGATCTGTGACGGCATCCCCACCATGGATGAGCTGTGTGCGATCGTCGCGCTGTCCCAATCGCTTGTGGTGTGGATGTCCGACCGTTACAACTCAGGGCTCGAGCTTCCTAAGCACCAAGCGTGGACCATCCGTGAGAACAAGTGGCGCGCGGCGCGCTACGGCCTCGAAGCCGAGATCATCCGCGACGAGGAAGGAAACCTGCTGTCGCTGAGGCGGTCTCTCGACGATCTCGTCGAGACGCTATGTCCCGTCGCGGAGCGGCTTGGGTGCTTGGAAGACCTTCGGCGCATCGAGGAGATCCTCGAGCGTGGAACATCCGCGACGAGACAGCGTGAGGTCCATGGGAGGACCCGTGACCTGTCGAAGGTCGTCGATTCGCTGGTCGAGGAGCTTCGCAACGGGAAGCCCTCTCCTCTGCCCCCCGGGGACCTCGTCGGAGGGACGGTCGTTCACGGTCATCCCCTCGCAGGAGAAGCCGGCTAGAGACGGCTGGGTCGAGGGGACATGGCGTGGCCGATGTGCCACCCGCCGCAGAACGCGCACGGATAGGCCTCGAGATCGGTCTCGCCGCTCTCTGAGCGCCGGTGCGCGGCCATCTCTTTAGCGGCTTTGCCGGTCGCGTAACGCTTCTTCGCGTTGCACGACTTCTCTCGATGCGTAGGTGGGAGAGGAGGCGGCATCAATCCAGGATAGGCCCCTACTCATGCGGACCGATGTCGCGAACGTCGCCTTTACGCCTCGTCGCACCCGTCGTATCAAGCCACTCGCACAAGGGCACCGCGTACTTCCTGGTCGTGTCGAGCAGATCGCGGATCTGTGCGACCGTCATCGGACCTTCGGTAGCGATCGCGCTGCGCACCATCGCTCGAGCTCGCCCTGCCTGCGCCGCTGTGAGGTAGAAGCCGCCGACCGGGACGAGCTCTCCCGCAGTCACTAGAGCCCGTACGAGGTCTCTCGGCGCGTCCAGCTCTGACGCCAGCGGGGGGCTGAAGCCGCTCTGTTCGATCCGATCCAAAAGCCTGGTGCGTGCCGCAGATGCGTCTGGATCGAGGATGACTTGGTGCGATCGCGTCCGCACGACTGTCGTATCCGCGATGATCTCGGGGATCGCTCCGATGAGCGCGTCGAATGTTTCGGGATCGATGTCCAGGGTCCCGCGGAGCCCTTCGCGTTGCATTCCGAGGTCAAGGGGCCGGTCTGCATGATGGGCGTTCAAGATCCTCAACGTGTCTTCGCGGAGGTGTTTGAAGCGCGTTCGCGAGAAGACGGACGAGCCGAGGATGTGTGCCCCTTCGGGTGCGCGATCGAGACCTGACCGAAAGAGAGCATCGGTGAGTGCGATCGCGCCCTCCGCTTCCACGACCGCGTTGAACGCCGCGTGCGGGGTCGCTCCCCAGAGATCGCCGAGGAGGTCGAGGCGCCAGGGATCGTTCATACGAGTCCGTGACGGTGCGGGATCGAGCACCACGCCGCCGCCGAACGTCAGCACGCGGCCTGCGTCGCGCAACACGAAACGGTCTCCCCGCTCGAGCGGCAGTGGATCGCGCAAACGGAGTTGGGCGAAGCCTTCGGTCCCCGAGGTCAATTCGGACATGCCGAGAAGTCTGATGGTCACGGGCGTCTCCGCAGATCCCGTATAGAGGATGTGCGCGCCTCTGTCGGTTAGCCGGTGATCGTGACCCGATATGTCTCTTGGAAGCACCCTGAGGGTGACGTCGACGCGCTGCGTCGCGCGCCACTCCCCCGGTCGCGCGATCGCGTCTCCTCGCTGTGCACTCCACTTGGGCAGTCCGGCGAGGTTCAAGGCGACGCGGTGACCCGGCTCGACCTCATCTACGTAGCGCTTGTGGGTCTGGATCCTTCGGATGCGAGCGCGCAGGCCCCGGGGGGCGATCTCAACCTCTTCGCCCCCGGTCAGGCGTCCACCGGCCAGCGTCCCAGTCACCACCGTGCCCGCACCGATGATCGTGAAGACCCGATCGACCCACAGGCGGGGACGATCGACATCTCGAACTGGCGGAGCTGCGGCGACGACGCGGTCGAGGGTTTCGACGAGCTCCTCGAGACCTGCTCCTGTGGCCGACGAGCACGGAACGATGGGGGCACCGGCGAGGCTACTAGGGGCGAGGTGGTGCTTTACCTCCGATTCCTTAGCTGTGAGCTCATCGGGCTCGACGAGGTCCACCTTGGTCAGCGCCACGACACCTGAGGTGATTCCAAGGATGTCGATGATCGCAAGATGCTCTGCGGACTGTGGCTTCCATCCCTCGTTCGCGGCGACGACGAAGAGGCACACCGTCATGCCACCGGCCCCCGCAAGCATGTTGCGGATGAATCGTTCGTGTCCTGGGACGTCGATCAGACCTACTTCGGTCCCAGAAGGAAGCGTCATCCACGCGAAGCCGAGCTCGATCGTCAGCCCGCGCCTCTTCTCTTCGGGGAGTTTGTCCGGGTCTATGCCGGTCAGCAGCCGAACGAGAGACGATTTGCCGTGGTCGACGTGACCCGCCGTGCCTAGGACGTGCATGGCTGTCTCAACCGTCACTCAACGGACTAGTCCTCCCCGATGCCCCAAACCATCCCCATAGGCCATATCCCGCAACGCTCACATAACAGAGGTTTGTCCCAGGCAAACGGGACAACCTTGAGCGAAACAGGAGGAGCTTATGAGCAGGAAAAGAATCAGCGTCGCCACCTTCGTGACGGCTTGCATCACCGCCCTTGCTATCGGGCCGTTCGGCGCCCACGCCGCGCCGGCAACAGGGGAAGGCTCAACTTCGACGGCTATGGACCTCGTGGAGGTCAAGCTTTCGAACGTTCCATCGCTCGGCACCATTTCTGCCGCGCTCGGTTCCATCACCTCGGACGCGACCACGGTCGGCGTTCCCGAGGCCACCCTTGTTTTCGAAGCCGCTCGTGCCGGCGGCGAATCAACCGGCGGCCGCACAGTCTCGTCCAAGAACGGCGATGACTCTCAGCAGGTAAGCGCTCCGATCGACGCTGCCGGGATCACCGGTGCGATCAACATCGTCCAGATGACCGCAGAAGCAACCGACCACACCGCCACTGCGGTCCTCGGCGCGCTCGGCGGGAACATCGACATCGGCCCGCTCGGTTTCGCAACCGGGATCGCCGAGAATGGCATTCGCTCGCACGTTGACCGTGACGCGTCGGCCAGCTCGATGGGTGCCACCTTCGGCCCGATCGATGTCGGCCTCGACGATCTTCTCCCGGCGTCGCTCATGGACCAGCTTCCGCTGAGTGTCGTGATGGACCTCGTCAACGGTCTCGGCCTCGAGCTTCCCGCGAGCCTCGACTCGCAGGTCAAGGCGGTCACCGACCTGCTCGACTCGATCGCCGACCTCGAGAGCGTCATGGCACAGATCGATGCTGCCGAAGCACAGATCTTCGAGCTCGCCGAGGGGAACCAGGCCGTCGCGGATGCGACTGCCGCTCTCGAGCAGGCGCAGGCTGCTTTCGATGCTGCCACCGCAGCCGTCGATGAGCTGAACGCGCAGATCGATGCAGCACAGACCGAGTTGACCGCCGCAGAGGCGCAGATGGCTTCGGCGCAGTCCGACTACGACGAGGCGACCGCGACCCTCTCGGGTGCCCAGGCTCAGAAAGCGATCCTCGAAGGTCAGCTCGCAGCCTGTGGCGTTGACCCTGCAGTGTGTGCGCCGATCCAGGCGCAGCTCGACACAGTGAACGCCACGATCGCGACTGCGACCGCCGACCAGGCTGAGGCTCAGGCAGCCATGGCTGCTGCCCAGGCTGCGATCGATGCCGCCAACGCCGAGATCACGACGGCGCAGGGTGGCCTTCCGGCCGCAGGTGCTGACGTCACTGCCGCACAGGCACAGGTCGATGTAGCGCAGTCTGCGGTCAACGCAGCGATCGACGCTATCGACAGTGCTCAGATCGACGCGATCCGTGCGCAGATAGACGCACTCACCGCTCAGATCGACGAGCTGCTCGCCACGATCGATGGTCTTCTCGGAGACCTCCCCGACCTGCAGGCACTCCTCGACGGTCTGCTCGCAGTCCTCGAGGGTGCGCCGATCATGTCGATCGATGAGATCGCAGTGCAGCTCGTCACCTCGGCAGACGCGACCCACGGAGCCGGCGCGGTCACCTGCGGCGCCTCCGGCATCACGGTTCTCGGTACGCCGGTCGCGGGTGGAGGATGCGACGCCATCACGGATGCGTTCGGTCAGCTGAGCAGTGGGGTCAATGAGATCCTCGGCTCGCTCCCGGTCGTGGGCAACAAGCTTCCCAAGGCGACGTTCGAAGGCATGAAGTCGAGCACGAGTGGGTCGAAGGCACCCAACGCCGAAGGTGTCACGAAGGGTACTGCCAGCTTGTCGGCGCTCCACTTCGCCATCCCCTCGGTTGCCCTTACGGATGTTCTCGACAGTGTCCTCCAGGACGCGATCGCCTTGGTCGAAGAGACGGTTGCTTCGCTGCCGGTGACGGTCCCCGTCCCTGTTGACCTCCAAGCGGTCATCGATCAGGTCACAGCACAGCTCGACGATCTTCCGGTCGGAGACACGCTTTCTGGTCTGAGGACCATCGGTGTCGATGCTCGGGTCGCAGGTATGCGCAGCGAGTCGGTCTACCAGGCCGCACCTCGGGCGCCGGGCACGAACAACCCGAACCCGCAGCAGCCGGCCGAGCGTCCGGTCAGCAACCCGGGTGGAGAGAGCCTTCCGTTCACCGGATCGCCGACCTCTCTGGTCGCTGCTCTAGCCCTGTGGCTGATGGTCGCAGGAATGGCGCTCACGCTTCTCTCCGAGCGAGGGTTCCGCAAGAACCCGGTGAGGGTGGACGCGAGCAAGTAACTGCACCGCAGCTTTCCCCGCAAGTCAGGTCCTCGGCACATCTCTAGGGATGGGCCGGGGACCTGCTCGCGCGAGAGGATGCATGCATGGAGCAACGACCGCTCGTCTCTGTGATCACACCCTGTCTCGATCCCGGGGATCGCCTCACTCGTTGCCTGGAAAGCGTTGCCGCGCAGACCTATGACCGCGTCGAGCACATCGTCGTCGACGGCGGCTCGCTCGACGGGACGGTCGACCTGCTCAGGGCGAGGGAAGGGATCCACTGGATCTCCGAGCCCGACGGCGGCCAGACCCACGCGATCAACAAGGGCGTTGCGATGTCATCGGGTGCCTGGGTTGGATGGCTATGCGCCGACGATGTCCTTACTCCCGCGGCGGTCGAGCGTGTCGTCGCGTCGCTAACATCGACTCCCGGGGCGGACTGGGCGTATGGCGACTGCGTCGTATACGGGCGGGTCCCGCGCGAGCGGTTCAGAGGTCCTCGCATCCTGCGCGCGCGCTTCCTGGAGCGTGGGAATCCGGTCGGACAGGCAGGGGTGTTCGTGGCTCGTTCGGCGTGGAACGCAGTGGGTGGCCTCGATGAAGAGCTGCATTTCTTGATGGACCTCGATCTATGGATAGCGTTGTTCGATGCGGGCTTCGAGGCCGTCTACGTTCCCGAGATCCTCGCCGAGGTCGAGATCCATGACGATTCGAAGTCGGGTGCGCGTGGATCCGCGGCACGCAACCTCCATGAGTGTGCGGCGGTGTGGGCGAAGCATGGGCGAAAGGTCGCTGCGGGGATCGGCCTCGGACGTGCCGCCGCTCATCAGTTCAGCGGTCCGCTGACGCGCCGCTCTCTACTCGCACGCGTGGCTGACCTCGAAGCGACGATCCCCCGGCCCGCTACGCGGTCGGGCCAGCCGGTGTCTGAACCTTCGGATCTTGGTTTCGCACGGGCGGCACTGCGCGCAGGTGCTCTGGCTGAGGCTGTTCACGTCGAGCACGACCGAGGTGTTGCTCGCCTCCGTCACTTAATCGCGATCGAACCGTGGCGGTTCCATCACACGCGGGCTCGCCTACTTGGAGCATTGCTCAGGCGTCTGACGTTCGGACGTCTACCGCGTTCGCTGGTCTAAGTTCGCCGCTAGCGACCGGACAACCCCGCCGACGATGGAGCCATCCTGGTCGGGGATCACCGAGCGAAGGTCGAGGAGCATCCCATCGTCGGTCACGCGACCGATGATGGGGGTCGAGGCCGAGCGTAGGCGCCGCGCGATCTCATCGGGGGACATGCGCTCGTCCGAAAGAAGGACACCCCACGAGGGCAGCTCGACGCCGGGTGCAGCCCCGCCTCCCGGGACGGAAGTGCATGCCTGGGCGCGTGCATCGATCCCACGAGTTGTCAGCTCCTGTGCGAGTGCGTGAGCCCTCGTCTCGAGCTGCTCGCTCGTAGCCGACGCAAGCAACCACAGGGGAAGGTCCCGCTCAGCGTCGCCGTTGAGGTGAGCTTGCAGCGTCGCCTCTAGTACTGCGAGCGTCATCTTGTCGACGCGAAGCGTACGGATCAGCGCGTGGCGCTCGATCTCGTCGATCAGTGCGGCGCGTCCGGCGATGATCCCGCACTGGGGGCCCCCGAGGAGCTTGTCCCCGGATCCCATCACGACGTCGGCGCCCTCTTGGAGAGCGGTTCGGAACGTGGGTTCCTCCCCCATCCATGTGGCACCCGCGAGCGACGGCAACCCCGAGCCGAGATCGTGGATCATGTGCACGCCTCGCCCCGCTGCCAGGCGACAAACATCGCGTGACGCGACGCTCGATGTGAACCCGACGATCGTGTAGTTCGAAGGATGGACCTTCAGGATCGCCGCCGTGTCGGGACCGATCGCGCGCTCGTAGTCGGCGAGGTGCGTCCGGTTGGTGGTGCCAACCTCGACGAGGCGCGCCCCCGCGGTCGTCATGACATCGGGGATCCTGAACTCGCCTCCGATCTCGACCAACTCGCCGCGCGAGATGATGACCTCGCGCCCCGCGCAGAGTGCGGCGAGAGACAAGAGCACAGCCCCGGCGTTGTTGTTGACTACCACCGCGCTTTCGGCTCCTGTCAGCGCGGTTATCAGAGGGCGCGCGTGGGAGTAACGGCTTCCGCGGGAACCCGCAACGAGGTCGTATTCAAGGTTGGAATAGCCAGACGCGACGCGGACGACCGCCTCCAATTGCGCGGGACCGAGTGGCACCCTCCCAAGGTTCGTGTGGATCAGCACTCCGGTCGCGTTGACGACCGGGACCAGCTCGGCGTGTGTCGCGGATGCGAGAAGGTAGCGCGCGCGGGTCGCGATCTCATCGGTGGACGGAACCGGTCCTCCCTCCCGGACAGTGGATCGCGCGTCGTCCAGGGCGCGCCTGACGGCGCCCGTGGTGTGTGGGGCCCCTTCGAGGCCTAGAGAGAGAAGGATGGCATCGACGGACGGAAGTTCCCGAAGTGGATCATTGTTGCGCTCGCGCACCGCGTCAGGGGTTGTAGTCGAGTATGCGCCGCCTCATGGCTTCCTGGATCGCCGAGACGCGGTTGTTCACATGCAGCTTCGCGTAGATGTTCGCGATGTGGGTTGTGACCGTGCGCTCCGAGATCGTCAATCGGCTGGCGATCGTCTTGTTGGGCAGACCTTTGCTCATCTGCTGCAGGATCTCCTGCTCGCGTGGGGTGAGTGGCTGGTAAACGGCACTGACGTCCGAGCGCTGGTACGTCTCGAACTCTGCTAGCACTTGAGACGCGACGACCGGCTCCATCTTCGCCTCGTGCCCCGCTGCAGCTCGCACCGTCGCGAGCACATCATCGAGCTCGGCCGTCTTCAGAAGATAGCTGGAGGCTCCTGCCTTGAGGGCATCGAACACGAACCGCTGCTCGTCGTGACCACTCAGGACGACGACCTCGACGGCGGGCCACGCGCTCTTGATCTCCATGGTCGCCTGGATACCGTCCTTGTTGGGCATGATGACGTCGATCAGAACGACGTCTGGATAGTTCTCTTCGACAAGGCGTAACGCCTCGGTCCCGTCAGCTCCCTCGGCGACGACCTCGATATCGTCCTCGGTCTGGAGCAGGGTCTTGAAGCCTCGACGCACGAGATCGTGATCGTCGATCAGCACCACCCGGATGGTCCTTGAGGCGTTCATCCTGTTCGGATGATAGGTGTCTCTCCAGGAGCTGCGTCACCTTGGCCCTCCCCGAAGGGCGACTCAGGCTCTCCATAGACCGGGACCTTCCACAGGAGCGCGCCGCAGAACATCCCCACGACGATCACGAGGCCGAGCAGCATCCATCCGATCTCGACCGTCGCTCGTGAGATCACGACACCCAACCACCCGAGGCCTAAGCCTGCTCCGTACAGGACGCCGACTGCGGTCGTGACCGGAAGGCCCGTCCGCTCAAGCCGGTGAGATACATGGTCGCGGCCTCCGAGGAACAGAGGTCGCCGATGACGGAGCCGGCTGAGGACCACGAGAGTCGTGTCGAAGATCGGGACCCCGAGCACGACCACAGGGACGAGGAAAGTGACCTCTACGAGGTTGTCGAATCGCAGCTTGATCCCAAGAAGCGCGAGAAGGAACCCGATCAATAGAGAGCCCGAATCACCCATGAAGACGGTTGCTGGATGGCGGTTGTGAACCAGGAAGCCGAGGCACGCGCCGGATAGCGCGCCGGCTACCAGGGTCACTTCGGGCAGCTGCGCTAGGAGACCAAGGACGGTGAAGCTGAGCGCGCTGACTGCTGCGAGTCCCGCTGAGAGACCGTCCATGTTGTCGAGCAGGTTGAACGCGTTAGTGATGCCGACGATCCACAGGAGCGTGATCGCGAAGTCGACATATGTGTTCCCCGTTGCTTGAACGCGGAAGTCTGCCGTCCACGCGGCCGTGCCGGCGCCGACCTGAACTACGAGGCGGAGTACGCGCGGAAGAGATCGAACATCGTCAACCAATCCCACGAGCGCGAGTGCTCCGCCGGCGGCCACGATGATTGCGAGGCGCGTGAGTGCAGTGTCCGAACCCGATTTCGGCGCGAACAGAAGCACGCAGCCAAGGCCGAGGCCGAGCAGGATGGCCATACCTCCGAGGTACGGCGTCGAGGTCGTGTGGCGTTTGTGACTGTCGTCATGCAGGCGTGGATGATCGAGGATGCCATAGCGACGGGCCATGCGGCTCGTGATCGGCGTGATCATGAATGCTCCTGCGAATGCCACCACCAGCGCTACCGCCGGATGCAATAGCGTTGTGGGACCTCCTGGCGTCGAGGCTGCGGGCACGGTCAGCCTAGCGAATCTGGGTGCCGCGAGGCCGCGCGCAAGTCGTTATCCGAGACGTCGGCTTTGGGAGCTGAGTGAGAACCCTCATCATCGAGAAAGGCCCGCAGATCCGCAGGACGGCTCTGTTGTGGCTCGCGGGCGGCATACCGGTGGTGTTCCTCCGATCGGGCATCGACCCGTTCAACGTGCCTAAGCTCGCGCTCCTTATCGCGGGCGTTGCCGTCGTCGCGTCGCTCAGAGGGATCGAGGTTGCACAAGGAGCGCGTCGCCCGGACTGGCGCGCCCTCATCGTCCCAGCGGGGGCCGTGGCGATTCCGTTGGTGGTGGCGTGGTTGTTCTCGCCCTACAAAGGTTGGGCGTTGTTCGGGCTCTTCGGCCGATTCCAGGGTCTCCTGCCCTACCTCCTCGTTGTTGTGCTGGGCGTTCTCATAGCCGATGCGTTTTCGGGACGCGCGCGGGAGGTCGGGTGGGCGATGCTCGTCGGGGCTTCTCTCGTTGCGCTTTACGCACTGATCCAGATCGTGGGTGCCGATCCGTTCTCCTGGGACGCCTTCGGCGCACCCGCGGCCGCCATCTCGACACTAGGCAATTCGAACTTCACCGGTGGGCTACTCGCGATCGCTATCCCCGTTGCCGTCGCGCTGTCGGTGCTAGAGCATCCGCGTCGGAATCTTGCGCGCAAGCTGGCCTTAGTCGTTGTGGTGGGGTGTCTCGCGACGCGCAGCCAGGGTGGATATGCCGGCGCGTTTGCCGGCGTGGCGGTTACCGGGGGTGTGTTGCTCTCCCGCCGGTGGGTGTGGGCTCCACGGGCCGGTCTCGGTCTCGCGGCCGTTGCTGTTGCCGGCGTCATCGGTGTCGGCTTCGTTGCGGCGGCGCGTCCGGAGTTGCCTCTCGTGCCGGCCTCGGCCGGCCTGAGAGGTGAATGGTGGGTGTCGGCGGGCTCGATGGGACTCGATTCGCCGATCGCGGGACGTGGCCCGAACACCTATGCCCTCGAAGGTGTCAAGCACCGCACCATCGATGATGCGCGTGAGTTGAACTTCAACTTCACCGACGATCCTCATTCCGTACCTCTGGCCTTGTTCGCGGCCTGCGGCGTGCTCGGACTCGCCGGGTTCGTCGTCGTGGGAGCGTGGGCTGCGCGGATCGGGATGACGGCCGGCTCGGCCGATGTGATGCGAGCCGGGTTCTTCGGGGCAGTAACCGCGTACTTCGTTCAGTCGCTCGTGAGCATCGATGAGCTCTCGCTGCGGGTGTTCCTGTGGGTCTCTCTCGCCGGCCTCGTAGCGTCCCTAGGGGAGGCCTCGCCTGCGTCCAAGGGTCGCGCACGCAAGCTCGCCGATGCCAAGCGCAAGCCCGGGGCACGCCAGGATGCGCTTCGGGGTCTCCCTGTTGTTGGTGTCGCCGTTGTGGTCGCCACGGCAGGCGTGATCTACGGGGCATCGTTCGTCGTCGTAGACGCGCGAGTCCAGCGCGCCGAGGCGGCGTACGTTTCCGGCGATGCTGCGGCTGGGTCTTCGGGTTACGAAGCCGCGTTAGCCATGCGCGACGACGCCTACTACCGACGGCTGTGGGCGCGCGCCGAGGCAGACATCGCGCTCGCGGAAACCTCTGGTGATGAGAGTTTCGACAAGGTGTTGGCCGCGTTCTCTTATCTGAACGGCTTCGCTGATCCCCGCGGACTCGTGGATCGTGCGCGCTTCTTGAAGAGTTGGGCAGCAGCTTCGGACCCGGGCGTATATGACGCGGCGCGTTCTGCATACGAAGAGTCGCTTGCGATGGACGACTCGAACCCTCTCTTGAGAGCGGAGTATGCGGAGGTATTGATCGCTCTCGAGGAGTTCGATCTGGCGCTCGAAGTTCTCGCCCCCGCGATGGAGCTATCGGGTTCGGACCGTTACGCGCAGGTCTGGGGCGCGGCGGCTCTCGCGCGTGCAGAGCTGGGCGATCGCGAGGGAGCCGCAGAGGCCATCGCGATCGCCTTAGCGCTCAATGTCGATGAGGTCAATGCAGGCAAGGCTCAGAGGCTGTTGGACGAGACCTCGGACTGAGGAGCGACGACCAACTCTTCATAGAGCTCTATGTGGCGCCGTGCTTGCTTGTTGATGTCGAACCGATCTTCTGCGGTGGCCCTAGCGTTTCTGGCGAGTGACGTGCGGGTTGAAGGGTCTGCTCGGAGGATCTGTTCGACCCCCTTGGCGAGGTCCCGCGTGTCGAAGGGTGCCGCCAGATAACCATTGCGCATCTGGTCGATCGAGTCGGGCATCCCGCCGATGTCGAACGCAACAACAGGTGTGCCGGAGGCCAATGACTCCAGAACGGTGGTCGCCAGATTCTCTTGACGGGATGGAGCCACGAAGACATCCGCTGCGCTGTAGATGAGTGCGAGTCGCTTTTGATCGTCGATGTGCCCAAGGTTGGTTGCCGGAAATGGCAACGGCGCTGAGCTATCCCCCGGGTGCGACCCAAAGGTGACGAGATGCGGGGGATGCTCCCAATCGAGAGGAGCCAATTCCTTGAGAGCGGCGACCAGGAGGTCGAATCCCTTGCGGGGGCTGGCGGTACCCGTTGCAGCGCCGAAGAGGATGATCGGCGCGTCCAGGGGCAGATCCAGAGAGGCACGAGCGGTCTGCTGCGACGTCGGGTGGAACGTAGTGAGATCGATGCCGTTATGGATCACCTCCACGCGTCGGTCTCTGAGTAGGGCGCTCTTAGCAGCTTCCGCAGCGAGCCACCGACTTGGACTGACCAAGGTAAGACGAGGAAGGTGGCGGAACGTCTTCTGCTTCCGTTCCCACACCCAACGTGTCGCGTCGAAGCCGCGTTCGCCTGCCGGTCGATTCTCCTTGGTATAGCCATCGATGTATCTGGTCTGCTCCGTGTAGTGCTCCGCACCGGCAAACGGCCACATGTCATGCATCGTCCACACAAGCGGATACCCCGCAAGCTTGCGAAGACTTTCAACACGCATCAACCCCCCACATATCCAATGCAAATGCACAAGATTGGCATTGACGGCAACGATGCGTTGAGTCGCGTAGGCACCCGTCCATGCAAGTGACGTCTCAGGGCTAAGGGAAGGAGCGAGACCTGGGGGCAGCGCGTACATGACACGCTTGGGCAGAAATTCCATCTCGGTCACAAGATTTCGCCAGACCCCTTTAGGCGTTGGGCGCTGCGCGTCAGTGGTCTTCATGGTGATTAGATTTGAATCGCAATCTTGCGACGAAGTCGCGGCGTGGAGCGAGAAGGCCACGCGATTTGCGCCAGGATGACTCGATGAATAGGTGACGTGGCAGACCCTCACTGCTGTGTGGCCTTTGCGCCGTGTTTGTCCTCTAAGAAGTCGTTATCCGTGCTCTCTATTGCCCAGCGTGCCCACGCGTCAAGATCACCCAATGCGCGGAGTGCGCCCAGCGAACGCACCGCCGGCCGGAGATTGTGGCTAAGCGGACCACGTTCTGGAAAGACAAACTCGCATCGAAAGCTCTTCATTCGCCATTGTCGGCGTAAGAAGATGGTGTACGCATGATGTCTCGCGAGCTGCGTTGCCTCGATTGTCGGTGGCGGAATACTGGGAAGTTGAGCGAGCCTAGCCAAATACTCTTGAGCGCTGTCTGAGTCCACAGTAAAACCGAGCCCGGAGTATCTTCCCGATCCAGCTGTCAGGACCGTTTTTCCGAAACAGGCCATTTCCATGCCAGGTGTTCCGCGGACAGTGATGCAGTAGTCCCCGCCGCGATAGAGGTCAAGAGTATCGATGGGGTCGTTTGGCATGACGAGCTGCACATGAGACGGCAAGTCACCCACTCTCTTCAGAAGAGCGAGTTCGTTGTACCTACCTGGCCGTCCACTTACCGCTAGTTTCCATCGATTTGCTGGGTGCAGCTTGACAATCCAATCAACTCGATTGTTTGCAAACGCGGCCTTCATTGTTTCGACGAACCACTCGCCGTAGTTGTCGAAGAGATCGTCACCGTAGAAGAGATTCGCGTCCCACAGGACGTGAGAGAAAACTATCGCTAGCTTGCGGGCGCGAGGGGTGAGGGTGCGCGGCGCCTCTCCCGCGGACACGAAGTGGTTTCGAGCCTGAAGCTTCCAACTCGCCGAATATCGCCTTTCGAGGTCCTCGTCCAGCTCAACCTGTTGCTCGTTTGTAAGGGGCGTCCTTGAAAGATCGGCGAACGTCGTCGGATCAACGGACGTTGGGTGCATCCGACGGCCCTCTGACGTGATTCGCTTGAACATTAGGGCGTCGTCACGCCATGGCTGCACATACTGGATTACCGTGGTTCCCTTGCTGATCGCAGCGTCTACTAGTGGCCCATACACGGCGTAGTTGGCTTCGTTTACAACCATCAGATTGGGCTTAAGGGCGTTCAAGCAGTGGTGCGCCCAATGGACTCTAAGTAGCAAGGACATGACGAGTTCCGCGAGCTCCAACCTCGTATTGGGCTCTCGGGGATCAGGGGCCCCCTCGAGCGTTCGACGACTCAGACTCGAGAGTATTTGTGGCCCAATCCATGAGCCCTTGTATTGCCAACGCTTGACGGCCTGAAAGGAAAGATCGCCGGAAAGGAGATTCTGCGCGAACTCTGCCGCTTGCGCTCGTTCCTCTTCGGTTGGTTGGAAGGTGCTGCTCACAGCGAAGGTCGTGACGCCGAAGGCACGGCAGTATCGCAACGTCCTGGGGTTTTTTAGTGTGCCAATTAATGGCATGGGAGCAGAACCTAGGAGTCTTAGTCCCGTGGCGAGCATCATCTGTTGCTTTATTTCAAAGGGCCAATCGCCGAGGAGTGGGACAAGCGTTCGATGACCTGATGAGTGGAATACCTGTTCTTTCAGGAACCCGACCTCGCGCTTCGTTTGAAAGTAGTCTCTCCAAAGTTCAATCTCTCGCCGTGGAAGCCGCCCTAGCAGATAAAGCTCATTCGCGAAGAGACGCAAGCTCGTCCTTTTGTCCAGGAGAGAAGTCAATCGCTCGTCTCCGTGTCGCGGTCCCGCGTCATAAGCCACTGGGCGAGTTCCATGTCGAAAGGATCGTCGATGTTGACAACGGGGCGTTCGGTAATCATCGCAATAGTCGTATTGCCAACGAGATCTGACGCCGTCATCAGCCATTCGCGGGTCGCGGCGTAGCACAGGCCGTTGCGGTGATAGAGCCTTGGAACCGACTGACGTCGAGCAAAACGAGCGCCATCTGAGGTGAGGTAGTCGACCCGCGAGTCCTCTCTGAGGACAAATGACTTGTGCGGGCTGAAGTGCGCCGGTGTGCGACTGAGCGTCAGAACGCACCCCGCACTACGTGCGATCAGTATTTCCAGGGCGCCCTGGACGTCGCCGGGCGTACGCATTGGACTCGTGGGCTCCAAAAGTACGCTTCCGCCGAACGTGACACCCAGCTCTGCCTCGGTGGCCAGGAGCGCGTGACGCCAGACGGCAAAGCTATCGGCTTCGTCTGTCGCTAGATATTGAGGTCGAATAAAGAAGACGCTGAGGCCATGATTGAGTCCTTCCGATGCGATTTCAGGGTCATCGGTGCTCAGAACCGCAACGTCAATGCCTCCCGTCCGGAGAGCCACATCAGCGGCGAGAGCAACCAGCGTCTTTCCATCTATCCGCTGGAGGTTTTTCCTTTCGATTCCCCGGCTCCCTCCTCTTGCTGGCACAACCGCGAGTACGGGCCGCATGTCACTCACTTTCAGCGATGGAAATGAGTGCGCGCGCCTTCTGCCGTTGACTTTCTCGTGCTGCATCGATTACCGCGAGGGCTGCAAGACCGTCTGATATTGAGCACGTCAGCTCAGCTCGCTTGCCGAGGACAAGCTCAAGGAATTCTCGTGCGAGCGAAGCGAACATCTCATTTCTTGAATCAGGAAAATGAAACTCTTCCGGGTTGGGAGAGGCGTGCAAGCTGACCGAGACCACACCACTCCGTTCTGACCAATCAATTCGGCCTTGCGACCCAACGATCTGCAGACTTGTCTCGTGTGGACGACCGAACAGGTCAAGGTGAAGGTATGCGGTGCGCCCGCTTGAATACATCAAGAGGACGTCAACGTTGTCGTCGGCGTCAATTTCCAGAGCGCTTATTTTGCCGACGGTTGCGAATAAACCCGTCGGCCGTCCGAGAAGCCAAAGAAAGAGATCAATCCAGTGGCTTTCGTCCAGGAGGGCCCCACCTCCCAAAGCTGCCTGTGACATGTAGAAGTCCTGATATCTCTCCCACGGGTGCCAATCCTCCAAATGCGATGACATGATTCCGCGAGCGTGTAGGAATTCGCCGATTCGCCGGCTTTTCAGTAGTTCGCGAATGTGGCGCAATGCCCTTGACCATCGCCACGTATAGCCCACGAGGATCCGCTCCGGGCGCTCTAAGCCCACGCTCCATTCCCTGGCTGCCGACAGAGTAGTTGCGAGCGGCTTCTCGATTAGGAGTGGAACGTCTTGGACTGCAAGGACCTCCGCGCTCTGCGGGATGTGGAGAATCGGTGGAGTAGCGATTACGACACCGTCGTAATCGCTACCGTCAAAAGCTGCGCCTACCGATTCGTAGGAGGTAGCCACTCCGTCAATTGATTCAAACTCTTGCCTTCGATCCCGGCGTGGATCGACGCCGCTTATGGAGCAGCCAAGAGCAATCAAGTTTGTGGCGTGACGTTTACCCACGCTCCCTGTGCCGATTACCAGGATCCGTGGTTTCGTCATTGACCTAGTCCGTCGATGCTGGCGCGGTAGTCGCTTTCATCGAAGGAAACATCAATGAATGCCGGTCCACTTGAAGGGGACCACGCTGACACCGTCCTCTCGACCTCGCCCTCGCCTGTTGCTTTCATGACCGGAATGTCGAATGACCTGACGATTTCTCTCCATTCTCCTTGGGACTCAAGCGAGGTAACGCGCAGCGATTTCTTTTTGACAACCCTCTGTATCGACCCGAATGTGCGATCTCCCATTGAAACGACCAAGAGTGGTAGCTGCTCTCGCACTGCTATTCGAAGATCGGCGAGGTACTGAGGGATTCCGCCATCGCCTACGGCAAGGACGACTGGAGTTTCCCTGTCGTGAAGCGCAGCAGCAATCGCCATAGGAAGGCCAGCTCCCATCGTCCTGGATGAGGTTGGGCCGAGGAACTGATCGGTCGCCGGGGTTTCCCACAAATACTCAGCAAGAATGGCAAAGAGGCCGGTATCCGTCACAAGTCGCACCTTCGTACCGAGAGCAGCTTGAACTTGCGAATATGCGTGGGCAGGCGAGAACGGACGTCCAAGCAGCTCCATTCGAAGCTCTCGTTTCAAACTCATGATGGACTCGACTCCCCAATCCTTTCCGTCGAGAAGGCGTGGGAGTTGAGTCAGCGAAATTCCCTTTGATTCCCTATCTTCATCGGTGACATTCAAGTCGGAAGGTCCAAGAAATAGCCACCTTGTTTCCTTGGACGAGGGCAGCGCCAGGAGTTCGCTTGAATGAACCCCGATACCAATCGCCAGATCTGCTTGATTCAGAAGCGAGCTCGCGGGGGTCAGCGCGCCATCAACTCCCGTGAAGACTCCTGCGCTGTGAGGGGAGCGCTCATCTGTTGCGCCCTTGCCTGAAGGCGTCGTGAGAACCGGAACCTGAAGACGGCTGAGTAGACTTCCCAGTTGGGCGCGTGCAACGAACGACCCAGCAACTACAAGCGGAAATGCGGATCGAACGATTTCCTTCTCTTGGGCTGGCGTTATCGTTGTCCTGGATTGAGCTGGTCCTAAGTGTCCCGAGGGAAGGTCGTCGTCTGGCGCCCCGGGACCCTCCAGCTGAAGAAGAACGGGGCCAGGTCTTTCCGACGCAGCCGTTCTAAGAGCGGTTGATAGGGCTGCCGTTGAATTCCCATTCTTGATGGCCGCTTTCGTGATGGTGCGGCAGACAGCAACCGCGTCCAGATACTTGTGTGGGCTGGGAGTCCCGTCTTGAGTGAGCACGGATTCAGTGAGAGCAAGCATCGGGAGTGCTTCCCACGCGCAAAAGGCCAAACCCGGCACGAGATTTGTGACTCCAGGTCCTCGGATGCTGAAGGCCAAGCCAGGGCTGCCGCTTAACCTCCCGGATGTGCCGGCCATGATTGCGGCTGCCCCCTCGCCGCTTGGAATGACAATCCTTACTCCAAGCTTCTCGAGGTGGTGCAGAAGGTCAAGCGTGGTGCCGCTGCCTGGAATTCCGAAACACGTCTTAACCCCCGATGCGGCAATTTCCTTAGCAAGCATCTTCACTTTGTCGCCTGTAGGAATGTGAGGAGCTTCTCGGTTGAATGAGCAACGCTTGCGCAGACCGCATCTGTGGTGAAGCCTCCGTAGTGCGGTGTCAGGATTAGGCGGGGATTGTCTCGTGCGCATTGGGTGATGGCGTCGGACATTGCGGGAGGCTCATTGGTTAGTACATCAAGGCCCGCAGCAAAGAGCTGCCCGTCTTCGAGAGCGTCAATCAGCGCTTTTTCATCTATCACGGCCCCTCTGGACGTATTGATCAGGATTGTCCCCGGACGCATTCGCCGGAACTCGTCTTCCGAAAGCATTCCTCGTGTCTCTGGTGAGAGATGGACGTGTATGGAGATGTAATCAGATCCCTCGATCAGGTCATCAAAGGTGCGACGCTCAATACCTTGTGGCCACGGATCCACAAGTGGGTCGTAGCCTGTGACTCGCATCCCGAACGCCTCTCCGTATAGAGCCACTTGGCGCCCTAGCCGTCCGCACCCGATTAGGCCGAGAGTCTTGGAGCGCAAGGCAGCTGTTGCGAATTGCTCACGCCGCCAATGTCCTGCAAGGACATCCTGAGATGCTTCGACCAGACGGCGCCCGCAGGCCATTAGGAGCGCCCAACTGAGCTCAGCTGCCCCCGTGAACTCTTCTAGGAGCGCGGTGTTGTCTCGGAGACTGGAAAACATGATCCCGCGGCTGCTCAGGAACGGTCCGTCGATGTGATCCGAACCCGTGCCGGCGCAGGTGACTGCTCTTAGGTTCCTCGCTCGATCGAGCAGGGACGCATTTAGCCGAACCATCAAGGAGGCGTCAATAAGCCCTTCGGCGGTGCGTAGCGCCAAACGAAACTGTTCCGAATCTCCTTCGAAGTGTGCCAGAGTCGCACGCTCTCCAATGATGCGCTGAACCGTTGGGAGCGCAATCGAAGGTCCCAGGTACACGATGAGGGCAGCTTTTCGCGCCATCAGTACGTGAGTCGCTTCTGGATAGGGATATCCACTGTCGACAGAATGTCGGCGATTTGCCTGCCCGCCGTCCCATCGCCGTAGAGTAGGGATTTCGAAAATTGTCCGTGCTCGAGCTGCCGCGTTATTGCATTGGCAATTGCGACCGAGTCGTGGGGCACATCAATAACGTTGCCAGCCCGCTCGCGACCCTGCTGACGCGATCCAATATTGACAGCAGGCACTCCAAGGAAGCCGGCTTCCCGTAACCCGCTAGACGAATTGCCCACCAGACACGCGCAGCCATTCAGTAGCCGAGCGTAGTCCTCAACCGAGAAGTTTCTGAAGAAATGGATTCGAGTCGAAGGACTCCGTTCGCGGTATTCGCGAAGGCGTTTGGAAATATCGTCAGAGCCCGCGTCGACATTTGGCCAAAGCCAGACTGCCGGCATGCTTAAAGCGTCGATGGCCTTGAGCGTTTCTTCGATTTGCTCTCGGCCAAGACCATACTCAGTGGTTACGGGATGTTGTACGACGACCAGGTAGGGAAGATGTGGATTGAGTTCTGGGCCGACTCCTCCGTATCGGCGGAAGATATCTTCCGGAACGCTCAGGTCAAGGCCCCTGAGGACATCAATGGATGGGCAACCCGTCCGGAAAACAGACTCGCGAGATTCGCCAAACCTGAAAAGAGTTTCTGCCGCACGATCGGTCGCCGGAAAGTGAAGATGGCTAAGCTTGGAAACGGCGTGTCGGACACTTTCGTCGATTGATCCAGTCGACTCTCCACCCTGAGTGTGAGCAAGTCGGATGTTCATGTAACTGGCCGCGATTGCTGTCGCCAGCGATTCAAAGCGATCGGCTACGGTGATGACGAAATCAGGCTGGAGGATCTCAAACTGAGTTGCCAATTCGATAATGGCTAGGCCCGTCGACTTCGCCATCGTCGAGGGTGTTTCACCTTCGAGCGTCGAGTAGATAACGGCTGAGGGTGAGAACCCGTCCTGAACTATTAGTTCCTTAACATTTCCAAACCGGTACAGGAGGGCTGACGACGTCACGATCAGCTGAAGAGTTAAGTCAGGGTGGTCGGCAACTGCTTGCAGTGCGGACTTAATCCGTCCATAGTTCGCCCTGTTGTTGATGACGAAACAGCATCGACGACTCACTCGAGGTCGTCCCAGTGCAACAATTCGTCGACTCTCACGCTTCTAGCCAGGCGGCGCCCCACAATCTGGTCCTTGGCATCAGGGGGGATTCCCGTTCCGGGCTTTTTTTCGACGAGGAGGGAGTTCGAAATCACCGTTCCGGCCGGACAGTCATGGGTCAGCGCAAGGCTTCGAGCAAATAGTCGCTGAATCTCTGCAATGTCTTCGGGCAGATTCGATTTGTCGAGGGGCTTCTTCAACTCCTCGTGCGCCTCGCGCGCCGCAGCCAGCCATGCAGCTTCGGTGAATGTGAGCGAAACAGGCGTATCGGGTGTCGTGATTCGTTTGTCCAGAATGACATGAACTTCAATGAGATCGACTCCTCGACTCATCGCTTCCAGTGGCGCCCATACAGTCCCCGTGTGGTCAGACAGCCCTACCGGGCATTGATACCGAGTCCGCCATTCATCGAGAACATTCAGTCCCACCCGGGAAAGAGGAGTGGGATACAAGCTGGTGGATTGCAGAAGCGCGTAACTCGCAGACACCTGGTCGAGTTGAACTAACGCCTCATCAATATCTGCTGTCGTACTCATTCCGGTCGAGATGAGGATTGGCTTATTGGTAACTGCCATGCGACCGATGAGACCTGCTGAGCCGACTTCGCCGGATGCAATCTTCCAGGCATCAGGATTCACTGTCTCGATAAGGGCGAAGGCCTCGTGAGAGAACACGGAGCTCAGAAAGTAGAGCCCTTCTGCCCGCACGTGCTCGGCGAGCTCATGCCAATCTTGGGTTGAGAACTCCATGCGTTGCCAGTATTCGAATCGTGTGCGCTTTTCATATCCGGAAGGCGGCGGTCCCCTAAAGACCTCATCCCGAGTCGATTCTGCACTGGCAATATGTGTCTGGAACTTGACTGCGTCCATTCCGCATCTTGCGGCTTCTTCTATGTACAAGTGAGCCAAGGAGATTGAGCCGCAATGGTTCTGACCAATTTCCGCAATAAGAAGGGGCGGGTGATCTTTCCCAATCTGCCGCTGCCCTCCGAGGGATATTTCTCTCATCGCCCCATGCTAGTCAGCAACTCGATGCCTCGTCGCGGGCGGCTTGGTCTTGCGAAGCTAGGTGGCTATCGAGCTTGGCCTCGAGAGGCAACCAGGTTTGCGTAGAGCAACGAATGATTTGACTTTAGCTGGCTGATTCCAAAATGGGCCTCAACATGTTTGCGGGCGGCGTTCCCCATTTTCATGCGGAGGTTGTCGTCTTCAAGCAATGTAGTGACCTTGGACGCAAGGGCTGACGGGTCGCCCGGCGGAACCAGGAAACCTGTGCGCCCATCTAGGACAACGGAAGGTACCCCGCCCACTTGCGTCGCTACAGCCGGGCGGCCAGATGCGTGGGCCTCAATGAGCGCCCGGGGCGTCCCTTCATTGCGACTCGTCGAGATAACGAGATCGAGTGCCGAAAGAATCTCGGGAATGTCACCTCGCCACCCGAGGAAGTGTGCCCGCTCTCCAATTCCGAGATTACTTGCCAACTGTTCGAGCGATTTTCTGAGCTCGCCGTCGCCAACCACGACGATGTGCGCGTTCGGGATCAAAGTGAGCGCAGCGAGAGAGGTTGCATGGTCTTTGATGCGCGTTAGGCGGCCAATAATTCCCACGAGATGACACTCCCAAGGAATTCCTAGGTCACCTCTTAGATTTGCAAACGAATGTCCTCCGAATTTGTCAAGATCGACTCCGAGAGGTAAGACGCGATATTGGTCAGGGCGCCCGATTTCCCGGGAAAGAAGGAAGTCTCGAATCTCTGGGCTCACGACGATCAGGATGTCGGTCTTGGTTGCCAATCCTCGCTCAACCCGCTCGAAGAACCAGGATGCCGTGCGCCCAAAATACCCATCGAGCGAGTGTCCGTGAAATGTGTGGACGAGCAGTGGGCGGGGACGAGTACGGATACCGGCAATTCGCCCGACGACTCCTGCTTTGGCGGTGTGGGTATGGATGATTTCCGGTTGCAAATGTCGGACTAGCCCCGTGACGACATGAATGGCTCTGACGTCGGCAATGGGACGCACCGAGCGGGCAAGAGGCACCCTAAGCACTTCATTGCTGGAAAAGTCGAGCTCTCTCTCGCTTTCCTCGCACCACCCAGCAGCTAGGACTGTGGGCCAGCTCGTTAGCTCCCGCGTGAGTGTGAGCGCCTGGATTCCCGGCCCCCCAACGTTTAGCCGAGTTATTAAGCGTAAGACTGCAGGAGAGTCTTGAATCATGACTCGCGGCGAAGAAACAGCTCTAGCGTCAAGAGGGCCCAAAGTAGGTGGCCCATATTTGCCTTTCCCGACACGTGCGAGGCGACAACCGCGTGGACTTCGCGTGCATCGAGGATGGAGCCAATGCGTGAGGTTCTTGAATCGAGAGTCGATACCAAATACGTCCGGTATTCATTTCTTAACCAGCTGTCTAAGGGGATTCCGAATCCTCGTTTTTGGCGAGACAAGATTTCGGGGGGGACAATTCCTGCCAGGGCTTCTCTAAGAATGGCTTTTCCTCGCCGTCTTCGAATCAGGTAGTGGGACGGAAGCTGAAATGACCACTCCAGCAATTTCCTATCCAGGAAAGGCGATCGAACTTCAAGAGCATGAGCCATGCTCATGCGATCTGTTTTCGGGAGAAGGTCATCCAGAAGATAGGTACGCAGATTGAGTTCTAGCAGTCTTCCCACGACATCTACGTCTTTGGTTGTCTTCTCCCATTCGGACTCAAAGATGTTCATGGCGTCATCGCCGCGGGACCCTAGCAACGCTTGACGCCAGTCATCGGAGGCGTAGCTGAGCCAGCCTGCGTAAGCGCGCGGAATTTCAAGTCCAGCGCTCTTTGCGAACCGACCGATTCGCTGCATTCGCCCTATTCGAGACTGCGCAAGGGGTGAGGCTCCCGCTATCAGCAATTTCCTAATGGGAAAGGGCAGTGACCTAAGGCCTTGCCATAGGCGCGCTGCAATGAAGCGGTCATATCCTGCGAAGAGCTCGTCGCCGCCGTCTCCCCCTAATACGACTGTGACATGCTCTTTCGCGAACTTGGCCAGAAGGTAGGTCGGGAGCGCACTTGAGTCTCCAAATGGCTGATCGTGGTGGTGAACAAGGGTCTCGATCAGGTCCGGCGTAGGTGGTTGAAGCTGAAGCTCGTGATGGTCTGTTCCAAAGGTTGTAGCAACAAGACGCGAATACTCGCTTTCGTCGTAGCCTGTTTCTCGACCAAAGGCGACACTGAAGGTCGGGACGGGTACGGGCAGCAACCGGGCCATGGTTGCTACAACTGCGGTCGAGTCGAGTCCGCCACTTAGTAATGCCCCCACGGGCACATCGCTTTCGAGGCGATGTTGGACCGCATCGGTTAGTAGCGAGGCGGCCTGTTGGCGCGCCAGCGAACGCGACGGGCCTTGTGTTTGGCGGCGGGGAGGCTCCCAGTACCGGGCAATTCTTATTCCGCGGTGGAAGCTAAACGTGAGCAAATGCGCGGGGGGAAGACTCACGATTCCTTCGAAGAAGGTATATGGCGTAGGAACATAGCCGAGCATTAGGTACGTGGACAGCTCGTTGAGTCGCACACTCCTCGGCACTTCGGGATGTATTAAAAGGCCCTTGATTTCACTGGCGAAGACGAAGCTTGACCCGCCCGACCAGTAATAGAGGGGTTTCTTTCCAAGTCGATCTCTGATGAGGGTGAGCTCCTGGGTTCTTTCGTCCCAGACGGCAATCGCGAACATTCCATCTAGCGCTGACGCCAGCTGTGTTGGAGAAAGGAACTCAGCTAAGTGCGCAATCGTTTCGGTGTCTCCAGCGCTGCGGAGCTGGTGTCCCTGCGCAAACAAGTCGCGTCGGAGCTCCCCGTAGTTGTAGATCTCTCCGTTGAGAACCGCAGAAACTTCACCAGACTCATCAGCGAAGGGAGGATCTCCTGTTTCCAGATCAACAATGGCTAGGCGTGCCATTCCGATTGCAGCTGTCGACGTAATCGAGTGACCGAACGCATCAGATCCTCGATGTCGCATCGAGTTGAGCATGTTCTGTAGGACGTGAAGATTGGGTTGCGCCCTCCGCTTCACGAAGCCTGCTATCCCGCACATCGACGCCCACCTTCGTTCAGCTCGAAGCGGGCAGTTTAGCCGTGCTATTTGTAATGCTTTCGTAGATTTCGAAATACCGATCGATGGATGTTGCCATCTTGAACTTGAGCGCTCGCTTTCGGCCTTCTGCCCCGCGTGCGCGTCCAACGACAGGGTTGATTAGGTGGAAGCTAATCGCGTTAGCAAGCTCTTCGTCATTATCGGAGTGGAATGTTTGCCCGACCTGCTCGTCCACCAAATCGCGCATTCCTCCGACATTCGACACAATGACCGGAAGCCCAGCGGCCATCGCCTCAACCACGGCTATGCCCATTTGCTCGACACGTGACGGCATGACAAAAAGGCTCGCTTCGGCGTAGTGGGGCCAGACGTCTTCGACGCTTCCGGCCCAATCGACGTTGGCCGTGAGCCCGAGCTTTGCGGTCAGCTTTCTGAGATCGCTCGCCCGAGGCCCATCTCCCACAAGTCTGAGGCGAACCTGCGGAAATTGCGGCTTTACTCGGCTAAGCGCCCGAAGAAGAACTTCATGGTTCTTTTCCTGCCGAAGATTTGCGACGCACAGTATGAGGTTCGGATCCCGGTGACGTGGCGTAGCGGGCCGCCCCACCCACCCACTCGGTATCACTTGAAGGCGGGATGGAGGGAGACCGTACTCCTCAATCAGAACGCGGCTGCCGAAATGCGAGGCTGCCACAACGACATCGTGGTGGTGCACCGTCCATCGATCGACCGCCCTCCTGATCCTGCGTCCTCTCAACAAGTAGAGGTTGCCGTGGTGGTGAGTCATGACCCTGGTGTATTTGCGTCGAGGCAGTGTTGCGACCACTGCAGTCGCATGAAAGAGATGAGAGTGAACGATGTCGGGGTTGAATTCTGAGAGAAGCGATTGCAAGTCAGCTCGACGCCTCAGGACATCCAGTCCTGCGCCTGCTAGAACGCGATGTTCAGCGAAACCGAGTGTTTCATTCCTGAGTTGGGTGTCGCCAGAAGCGGCGAACAGATCGACGACGATTTGCGGGAACTGACGAACGCTTGCTTCGCGGATAATTGAAAGTAGGACTCGTTCGGCGCCCCCGATTCCCGCCCTGGAACTAATGACGTGTGCGAGTCGCGGTTTCAATGAGGTCTTCGATTTGATTAATTACAGATTCAGTCCGACAAACCTGAACGCCGTCGCGCGCGAGAGCAACACTTTTCTGACGTGTGCTCTCGTCAGTTAAGGCGACCGATAGCTGCTCGCAGAGAGATGATGAATCCCCTACGTCGAATAGGAGCGGATAGTCAGGACCAAGGATTTCGACGTTCGGCTCGATATTGGAAGCGACCACGACCTTGCCCCACGCACAGGCTTCAATCAAGGCGTTTGACATCCCCTCCGATCTACTTGGGAGGACAAAGATGTCGATTGTCCGCACAGCGCTTTCAAGGTCATCTGTCCACGGCACAAAGGTCACGAATTCCTCCAGTTTTCGGGTGACTACTTGTGCACGAATCGCATCTTCGACGGAGCGGTGAGCGCCGCCCGTCCCAATCAGAAAGAGTCTCGCTCCAACGTGGGTGTGGTTGAGCTTCTCCCATGCGTTTAACAACACATCAAGGTCTTTCTCAGAAGAAAAGCGTCCGGCGAAATAGGCCGAGGGATTGCCACTGTGGACAACCCTGGCCCCAATATCTACGGGGTTGGGGATTACGATGACATTGGTGTCAATCAGAGCGCGGAATTCTTCCTTTCCGAACCTTGTTTGGGAAACAATGGTGTGGGCTTGTCGCAAGGCCCGCATTCGTATTCTCGAGCCTCGTCTCTGGCGAATCAGGGTTCCTTCCGAGAGTTCACCACTTGTCGTGCTGAATCCCAGAAGAGGCAGCTTCGCGATGCGGCTCACAGCGGCCGCTACGTAGAGTTGTGAAAAAAGCTGTAGAGCCAGGATTGCGCTTGCCGAACGGGCCCATGCCACGCCCGCGATTAGCGCTGTCGGAACATAGAGAAGCAACCCCAGTCGTCGGTGCGAGAAGCCGGGGACTTCAATAATCGTCAGGTTCCTGCGACGAGTTCTCTTGTAGCGTCGCCCAGCACTCGATCGTGCCACGACGCGCAACTCGAAGCCTCTATTCTCTAACTCGCTGAGCAGCAGTCGGGTGCGAGAACTTGCTCCACCGATGTCCTGCAGGCCGGGAACAAAAAGAACAAGGCGCTTCGACCTTCTAGGTTTGCCGGGGGCCCTTTTTCGGTTCATTCGGAGAGACCCCCATTCTTCGAGCGACGAATTTTCCGAGGACAAGGGCGCTCCTAACGGCTATTAGGTGGTTCTCTCGCACGTGGACGCCTGCAGAGTGGCGTCGTGCGCTTCGTAGCCATTCAACAGTCTTCAGCCAGTTTCCGTCGCGTCCATAATGGTTAGCAATAGTCAGGCTGGTGTACGCCTTTGCCAAACTGACGTCGGTGGGATGAATCAGAGCCTCGCGCTCCAGAAGCCGAACGGCCTCCCACATCGATCGTTCCACATGATTGGCATTGCGGCTGCTATTGGTTGCATGGACGCGGTATTCGACCAATGTCTCGCCTATGGCAAACACCGCGTGACCCATCTTCAAAATCCGAGCGGCGAAAACCCAGTCTTCCGATCCCTGCACCTCTCGAGTCTCAGGGAAACCACCAAGCTCGAGAAACAACTGACGCGGCATCACAAGCGTCGAGGGGAGCGCGGGAAATGGATTGCACCTGGCTATCCTGAGTTCAGGGTCTGATTGAGGACGGAGGGTCAATCCCAACGTCGCTCCCTTGTGGTCAATCAGAGTGATGGCTGTCGTCGAAATCGCCCCGGCAGCGTTCAATTGCCGTTCCAACTTATTTTGCATCCAGCGATCATCAGAATCTAGGAACGCAACTATTGGTGTGGTCGCCAGCTCGACCCCGAGATTCCTCGCCTTGCCGCGTTCAACTTGACGACGTGTTCGCATGTACCTGAGAGAGTTACCGAACTTCCGGATGACATCCTCTGTCTCGTCATCGGAACAATCATCAACTACGACTATCTCTATTTCTGAACAGACAGATTGAGCGCGAATCGAGTCGATCGCTTGAGCCAGATATTGGGCGCGATTGCGTGTCGCGATGACGACGCTTACGCTCGCTCTCATCCAGGCAGACGACGAGTAAAATCGAACAGGTCTGCAGATCGTGCAAACTCCACCCGACATCCTTGGCATGCGTATCTCGTTTCTCCAGCGGTCAATCGCGAACGACACGATGGGCATTCGAGCGATAGCAAGAGCTGGTTTGTGATGGGGTCTGATCCTCTCCTGACCCTCCGTGCAATCGCTTGTTTTAGGCGCGCCCGGGCCCCGTATGGGTAGTTGCGGATGGCGGCCAGTTCTTGCTCGAGCCCGTTGTGAGTGTCCTGACCGATTTCATCGCCGGGATCGGAACCATCTACTCCGATAGAACCGGCGTCCCGAACCTCATAGTCGATGCTTCCAGTCCAATAGAAGCGTACGAGTAGTCCGAACGCTCGAAGCCTCAACAGAATCAGCCGCGAAAAGGGCCTCTCTCCCATCCGCGCGCCAAACCAGGCGTGCAAATCGGTATCAAAGATCTCTGACAGCTTCTTCTCCACGATTAGCTGGTTATCCGCCGTCGAGACGTACCAGCGATGGAATGACCATCCCCAGAGCTTCTCGTAGGTCTTGGATGGCGTCTCCAGATAGCCTCTCTTTCCGATTCGCATGAGCTCATCCATGAGGCTGGATGGAGACTCCACATGTTCGAGGAGATGACTGCAAAAAACGAAATCAAATGCCTTCGCGGGGAAGGGCGTATTGGCGGCGTCAGTCAGAATTAGAGGCCGATCGATGACGAGCCCACCCCCGCCAGCTCGCTCGTGGCTTGTAGTCAGGAACTTGTCAACGAGAATGTTGGCTCGAGGGTGGGGGTTTTGGCCACTGCCAACATCGAGGACCACGTCAGTGCGACTGATCGCGTAACGTCGGATGTCCCTTAGTTGAGATGCGAAATGAAGCGCACCAAGAAGGACGCCTGTTGCACTGAGAACCTTTTTCACGCGAGAAGTTCCTCCACTTCGGGGAACTCCATCTGTGATTCCGCGATTCGAAAGTCAGAGACCTTCAGCTGATGGTGGGGTGTGATTAGCATTCCATAGGGCACTTGTCCGGCGAAGGATGCCCAAAGCGCAAAGGTACTCGGAGGCCCGAATATGAAGTCGCATTGGCTCAGCATGCACATGTCCTCCGCCGCTCGCGCGCCGGAATACAGGTGGCGGAACCCCTCGAACTCTGAATTCTCCTGTGCCTCGTCGGAGCAAATTACAAACGCGATCTCTGCCGGCGATTTATCAACCAACTCATGGAAGCGTGCCATTTGTTCGCAGTAAACGGCGATAGGGAAGTGGTACTTGCCGCCAAGAAAATGTCGGTAGTCGCCATGCCTGATATGGACTCCGACGATTATTTCCGACATCCCTCTGAGGGGTTCGATGCGGCCCCGGCACCGATCCAAGAGACTCTTTTCGAAGGCCAGTGTTTTCCTCACGAGTACGCTGTGCTTTACCAAGAGCGGCCTGGCGTCGAATAGCCAACCTTGGACAAACAGGAGTCGCGAGCGCCTAGCCAACGCAACGAAAGCTGCGTCAGCAAGAGCTAGTGATTCGTCCCAGTCAACGCGAACGACCTCGATTCCGAATCGAGTGAGATCGAGACGGGAGGCGACGCTGCTGGCCCTATAGGCGAGAGAAAACAGCGCTTCCCGAGGAATTCTCGGCCGAAGCATTCGACGTGATTTAGGCGGGAATCGAGGGGCTACTTCATCCTTAAGAAACTCGAAATCGGTCCCGTAACTGCCTACCCCCAAGTCACAGATAGCGACGTTGTGCTCGCGACCGAACGCAAGGAAATGGGCAAGGACAAAGAGTCGGTTGCCGAGGTCCCCTGGTCTTCCAGAAATAACAATCACGAGATATGCATATTAGGAAGCCATCTCCCAGAAGGAACTGATGCCATGTCCTGGTCGCGCCCTATTCTCAACTCCCTTCCGGCTGGCGCGCGTTTCAAACTCATCAATGCGAAGGACTGGTGGAGATGGGAGAAGTCAGGGAAACCTTTGCCTCCGCCGCCCGTGGTCAAGCAGCGAGCGCTACGTCGGCTAGCTCGACGAACCGGCATCAAAGTCTTGGTGGAAACCGGGACGTTTCAGGGTGACATGGTATGGGCTACATGCAAGACGTTCCGTCAGGTTATTTCTATTGAGCTCTCCGACGACTTGTACCTTGCGGCAAAGGAACGCTTTCGCGACATGAGGCACGTAGATATCCGGCACGGGGATAGTGGTGACGTCCTTCATTTAGTAGTTGCTAGTCTGAACGAACCAGCCATTTTTTGGCTTGATGCCCATTACTCCGGCGGTCGCACCGCTAGAGGAAAGACAGTCTGTCCGGTTGAGCGCGAGCTAGACGCAATTCGAAACAGCGCTTCCCAGGACCATGTCGTTGTTATTGACGATGCAAGGCTTTTTGCGCACGACAAGGATTTCCCCTCGCTGGCTGAGTTGGCAACATGGCTGGGGGAGACCGACCCAGCCTGCCTCCAGGTAGCCAACGACATGGTCGTGTCTCCTCGCCAGGCTGGCTTTTGATGTCCGATCCTCCACCACGCATGAAGACGCTCATGTTTGTCGAAGGGGGTTCGATCGACGGCGGCGAGGAGCCGCGCTATAGCGGGATCCTTCGTTACTGGCGTGGAGCATTTCGGGCCCTGAAGGAAGCGGACATCGATGTTTACCTGGTCACAACGCGAGACTCCTCTCCTCTTCGCGATACGGCTCAAGACTCTGCAATAGAGGTTGATTCGCTGAGTTGTGAGGGGTGGCGGACCTATCTTCGGGGGGCCTCCCGGTTGAGAGCGATCTGCGATGCCGTGCGTCCTGACGTCATCCACGCAAATGAGCCAATCCAAGGCTTCATCGCGGGCCTTGCTTTTCGACGGTCTAGCTCCCCAAAGATTGTGTATCACCGCCACCATCTAGCTCACTCATGGAAAATTGGGATTCTGGATTGGTTGGCGACACGCTTAGCAGACGCAGTGATTGTGGTGTCCGAATCGGTGGCCCACGAGGTCAGCTCAAGCTCCAAAGTCTTTGTCGCGCTTAATGGGATTTGCCCCCTGCGCGAAGTGGGTCACGACGAGATCCGGCTGCTCCGAGAGTCCTTGGGAGTAACAGACGAAAGCGTTGTCTTTGGGTGTATCGGCCACCTTCGCCGAGAAAAGGGGCATAGAACACTTCTCGCGGCATGCTCACTCGCGCGTCAAGCGGTGGGATCAGAGCTTGAAGTTCTCATTGTTGGGGACGGGCCCGAGCGCGGTCCTCTAGAACAAGCGGCTTCCAGCCTTTCGAGAGTGCGCTTTGTGGGCCATCAAGTAGATGTTGCTCTGTGGCTTAGGACGGTCGATGTAATTGTCCTGCCGAGTCAAAGAGAAGGGTTTGGTCTCGTTGCGGTCGAAGCAATGGCGGCGGGCACACCGATTCTTGCCGCAGGGACGGGGGGGCTGAACGAGGTGATTACGTCGGGTGTTGAAGGTTTTCATTTTCCGCCAGAAGATGCCTTGGAGTTGGCTCGACTCATGGTCCGGTTGATTGACGACGTCGCGATTCGGAAGACACTCGGAGAGAACGGGGTGCGTCGTTACCGCAGTTCATTTATGCCTGGGCAAATGGTGGACCGCTGGCGCGAGTGTTACGCGGCAATCGCTAAGCCAAGCAGGTTCGACCCACCGCCTCCTCCCACGGGACAAGTGGCTTCCAGTGGAGGAGACTCGTCGCCCGGCTGATGTCAGCACTGCTGTGTCGGACGTCACCGGAACGAGCCGGCATGAATACTGGATCGATTCCCACAGACATGGCTGTAACTACGCTGGTCAATACGTCATTAACCGATTTGGGACTCCCACCGCCAATGTTGAAAATGGCCTCATTTCCTTCTTTTAGGTCGACCCGAGCTGCCGCTATGTTTGCTCGAACCACGTCATCCACGAACGTGAAGTCCCGGGTCTGATTGCCATCGCCATAAACCACCGGCTGTCGTCCTGCCGCAAGGGCAGAGATAAATGAAGGGAAAACTGCGGAATAGGGTCCTTCTTGTCTTTGGTTTGGTCCGAAGACGTTGAAATACCTCAAGGAAACCGTCTCGACCCGGCGAAGTCGGTCCCATACTCGGCAGTAGAGCTCGCCGGCGAGCTTGGAAACCCCATACGGTGAGATTGGCTTCGTTGGATCGTCCTCGCGTTTGATTGGGCGATTGCTTTCCCCATACACGCTTGAACTTGACGCGTAGACGACTCGGGGGCACCCGACGTGCTCTGCCGCCAACAGCACATTTAGGGTTCCCGTAGCGTTGCTGTCATGCACCACCAATGGATCTGCAAGTGACCTCGGGATGCTCCCAACGGCCGCCTGATGAAAGATCGTGTCCACACCCACGAATGCTCTCTTTAGAACGTCGGGGTCGCGGACGTCCGCCTTAATGAAATGTGCCTCCGTGGGAACGCGTGACGCCGCTCCGGCCGAAAGATTGTCAACAACTACGACTTCTTCACCTTGTATGAGGAGCGCTTGAGCAAGGGTGGCTCCGATGAATCCCGCTCCCCCGGTGACGACGACTTTCAGCTCTATTCACCGACCCTATTCAGCGTCTCGGCTTTGGACATGAGGGGCTGAGCAAGAGCGCAGAATTTCCTGCCGACCACTGTTGGAGCAAACTGCTCAAGGTAGGTCCTCCGAGCAGATGCACCTAGCGCCCATCGCAGGCGACTGTCAGAAAGTGCCTCCATTATCAACGCCGCAATTTCCGGGCCACTGCGTCCAATCAGACAGTTGATTCGATTGTGGAGTTCGGGTATCCCACGTGTGTTGGCGGCATGAGCTATTACACAACGACCGTGGGAGAATCCAACGAGGATTCTTACTCGGGTTCCGAGATCGATGGGCGTTGGCACGAGGATGAGCGTCGCATTGTCGATTTCCTCTTGGATGTTCTGAACAAATCCCAGTAGTCGAATGCCGAAAGCTTCTAGTGAATACCTGAGCTTTGGGGGTATCGAATCTTCGTGCGCTCCCGCCACTCGAACTTCGCACGATGCCGCTAGCCTCGGCGCGATGAGTGGCAGCACTTCCTCAGTAAGGAATTGAAGTCCGGTAAGCGTCGCCGTCCCTCTTAGGTGTCCTAGCAACAAGATGCGATGCCCGTGCAAGTTCTCCGTCGTTTCTTTCGCCAAACTCGCGTAGTCAGGAATTGGAGTTTGAAGATAGCGGCAGTCGATCCCTCGATCTCGGAGCCAGGCCGCGTGGTGGGCAGCGAAGTTGATTACGAGGTCGGACCGTCGAAGCACTCTCAGCATCACTTGCTTAAGCAACCACGAGCGTCCTGCAACCTGAAGTCGGTGGCGCACAGACGCCTTGCCGAGGCGCTGGCTAAATGCGTTTAACCGCAATTGTTGAGGAAGATGATCTAGATCGACGAGACACGTGATCAATGGCGACGGGAGGTCTTGAAGTGCGGCCGCCACCGCGGTCTCATACGCAACAACGAGATCGGGTTGAAGCTCCGCGACGAGTCCCTTTACTTCGCTTTCGGCAGCTTTCAGCGGGTAGAAACGCTTTTCGAGGTTGGCTATCCGTTCCACAATAGCCCTAACACTTCGGTTCGCAGTGGCGGCGGATTTTTCTGCGATTTCGATGGCTCTTGCCTCAACGTGAATCCCCGAGCTAACTAATTCGGCTATGAGTTCGCTCGCTCCTGATGGCGCAGACACGAACGGAAGGACCCAAACTTCATGCCCCTCATCCTTTAGGCCATGGGCGAGCGCCCACATGCTGAGTGGCGGGCCGCCAACCCCATTCGTTGGAATAGTTCGGGCCAGTACGGCAATTCGCATCTAGGCTCCCAGGTGGAGTCGCGTCATGGAGAAATGGGGTCGATCCAACGAAACGACACAGCCTTGCTTTCATCGCGCATGGCCCGTAGCGCCATTCGGAGAGGGGTATGAGAAATCAAGCTGCTTCTCATGCTGGAACGGGACTTGTGGTAGTTGCGTTTCTCGTTCGGGTGGGGCTCGCGGTTGTGGTCGAGATCTGGTTCGGCGGCAGTCTCACTCCGGACGACTCCACTTATTCAGAGATGGCGCGCCAGGCGGCGCTTGGCGAGACCCAAGCTTGGGACCCCTACACGCATTCGCTCTACCACTCGACGGCAACGTTCCTCGTCCCACTCACCGCTATATACAAGGTGTTCGGAGGCGAGGGGATCGCCGGCCAGATCTTCGTCGCCGCCCTCGGTGCCGGGACCGCCTATTTCACCTACCGTGTTGCCGAGGAGTTCCTCGCCCCTCGCTGGGCGCTCGCGGCCGGGGCGATCGTCGCACTGCTCCCCTCGCAGGTCGTGTGGTCGTCGACGCTCCTCAAGGACGCAGCGGTGTGGTTCTTGCTGTCTGCCCTTGCTCTGGTCGTCGCACGCGCCGGACGCGCCGAAGCCAAGAAGCTCATCCTCGCCGGACTCCTCGCCTCACTCATCCTGTTCCTGCTCGGCTATCTCCGGCTGCACACCCTCGTCGTCGCGTCGTGGGCGGTCGCTTTGGCGGCCGCAGCGGGTGACCCACACCTCCGCCTCGCTCGAATGGGGGGCGGGCTTGCGGTAGCGCTCGTGATCCCCCTGACAGTGGGGATCGGTCCTGGAGGCTTGACCCTCGTCACCGATGCCGGCTCTCTCCAGGCGCGCCGCATCAACAATGCCGTAGGCGCCAACACGGCCTTCATCGATATCCCCTCTCCCTCCCCGACCCCGCTCGTCCCACCCGACAGGGCTTCAGGCCCTGGCCTCACCGTCCAGGCCCCTTCAGGATCGACCGTCTCGGTCATCGACCCGTGGGCGGTGTCCGAGTTGCCGGAGATCGAGGTCACGCCCCCTACGCCCCCTCCCCCGGTCGCAGCTCCCGCCGATGATCCCCTCCTAAGTCCGGACCTAGCCCATCTCCCCCGCGGCCTGGCGGTCATGCTGTTGGAACCGACCCCGTGGGGAGGAGGCTCGACGCAGCTCCGGTTCGCTCGGAAAGAGGCGCTCGTCTGGTACCCGATCGTCATCCTCGCTCTCGTGGGGCTGGCGATCGGCCGTCGACATGCCCGCGCTCTTGCCTTCCCGGTGCTAGCAGGCGGAGGGATCCTCCTCATGTACGCCCTCACCGAAGGCAACATCGGTACCGCTTTCAGACATCGCGGGGAGTTCGTCTGGGTCGTGGCGCTGCTGGCGGCGGCGGGGGCCGCTGCGGTTGTACGCGCCTACCAGACCCGCCAGGGGTCCGGGGAGAAATAGCCCAATCGCGCTATTCAAGGGCCATCCAGCTGATGCCAGGCTGCCTGCATGGAGGACAAAGACCTCGCGCTCGCATTTCAGCGCGGCGATGAATCGGCTTACGGCGAGATCTACGACGCCTACGAACCATTGGTTCGCTACATCTGTCGCAAGATGCTCTACGTGCCCGAGGACGCCCAAGAGGCGTCTCAAGAAACCTTCTTAAGGGTCTACCGCTCGCTCGGAGACCTCAAAGGTCGCTACAACCTGAGGTCGTGGATCGGCCGCATCGCGACCAACGTATGCCTCGACCGGTTGCGCTCGGAGAAGCGTCATATCCGCGAGGTCGCTCCACTCGAGGACCTCGAGGTCCAGCCGTCGTGGCCACGCGAAGCAAGCGACCCCGCAGAGATCACGATGCGCGCCGCCGATCGCCGCGAGATCGGTTTGCACATGGCGCTCATGCCGCCTCATCACCGGACCGTCCTCCTGCTGCGTGATCTCGAGGGGCACAGCTACGCGGACATCGCGGAGATCCTCGGCATGACCGACGCCGGCGTCAAAGCACTGATCCACCGGGCGCGCCGGGGATTCCGCCGCTCCTGGACCGCAACCGCATCAGCCGACGCACGTGAGGCCGAGCTCACCGCCTGATCCGAAACCTGTAGCACCACCCCACGGATGCGCGCCCGGCGGGCAGGCGCAACGTGGCCCACGTTTATCGTGGGTCCGACATGTCTCGCATCCGAGCCGCCCTGTTGTGCGTGGTCGTCACAGCGGTGATCACCTCATCGTTCGTCTCGTTAGCGCCGGCGCGCGCACAGACATCAACAGAGCGTTCGCACTTCTCGACGCATTTCTCCATCACATGGGAGAGCGACCCCGCGAGCCCGGACGCGCCGGACGCACGTGACGCCGACTTCGATGGGATACCCGACACGATCAGCCGTTTGCTCGCCGCGTTCGAGCGCGCGTGGGCATTGGAGGTCGACCAGCTCGGCTACCAGCCGCCGCCGAACGAGGATCGTTATCCGCTCTACGTCGCGGCGCTGAACCGAGGCTTCATGCAGCCGCTGTTCCTCGATGACCAGCCATCCCAGCCTTCCTACATCCTCGTTCCCGTCAGGTATGCGCGCGACGGCATCGCGGATCCTGCCGTCACCACGTTCGCGGTGCACGAGTTCCACCACGCGATCCAGGCGGGTTACGACGTCTACGAGAATCATTGGATAGGCGAAGCGACATCGGCATGGCTCGAAGAGCTCCTGCTCGATGATCTGAACCGCAACCACTTCTTCTTGCGCTTCTTCGTTCCGGCCCCCGAGGTTCCCCTCCGGTTGACCGGGACGGAACAGGAGTACGGCGCGTTCCTGTTCCTGGAGTTCCTGGTCGAGACACTCGGCGCGCGCAACGGCGTCGGCCCCGAGCTCATCCGAGAGTTGTGGGAAACGATGGCGTCCACCGAGGGCGCAGTTGGGCTCGATTCCCTAGAGGCGATCGAAGAGCTCGCCCTACGTTACGGCTCGAACCCAGGGGATGTCTGGGGCGAGTTCCTGTTGTGGCGCTGGCGCCTCGACCATTTCAAAGAGGGCGACGCCTACAAGGCGGAGCTCGCGGACCTCGATTGGCCGCGCGTCGCGTCGGTCACGCGTTTCGGGCCCGAGTCGTGCGTTCTAGGTCCGACGATCCCCATGTCGCCCTACACGGGGCATTACGCGGCGGTCCGGCCGGCCGCGACGTTGCCCACGCACGCCAACGGATTCCTTACGGTCCAGGGACCACCGGGGACCGGCGGCTTCGCGCTCATCAGACCCCGCAACGGCCAGACGATCGAGCTCTTGCTCGATTTCGATGACGAAGGCGTCGCTCGCCTCCCGCTAGGCGTCGGCAAGGATCAACTTCGCCGCCTGACGCTCGGCGTGGGCCGCACCCTTGGACCACCGCTGGACCCGACCAGCCTCGTGCCGCCCGTCGGAGTCGTTAACTACTCCATCCGCCTTCCAAGTGAGAGCTCGACGCGCCTCGTGTCAGTCGATGTCCCTGAACGCGCCAGCGTCTTCCTCAGCTCGACCATCAGCGGCAGCGTCACGTGCGGTGGGAAGCCGGCGCCATTCATCGATATCGAGATCACGGCGCGAGACACCGGAACCGGGGCCGAGGACGTGACGATGTTGCACACCGGTCTGGATGGGAGCTTCTCGCTGATCGTTAACCCGCAGGCAACGACCACGTTCGAGATCGCAGTCGTCGACCCGCTCGTTTCGATCCCGCCCCCTGAGACGCGCGTGCTGCAGGTCGAAACCGAGATCTCGCTAGTGCTGAGCAACCGTGTGCTGCTCGAAGGTGACATCCTCAGCGTCTTCGGCGAGATCGTTCCACTGCATGCCGGCGCGCAGATCGACATCGAGATTCGACGTCCGGAACGCGCCTGGCGCGTCATCGCATCCGCGGTTACCGATGAGTCCGGCGGATACTCGGCGAGCTTCGCGTTGTCGGCGCGTGGTGTCTGGGAAGTACGCGCCCGCGTCACATCGACGGGTGATGCCGATCATCTTCCCGGGACGAGCCTCACCAAGCTCATCAAGGTGGGTCGTGAATAGCCCGGCGGCCCGAGTGACCGAAAGGTGAACGTCGCGCGCCGCGGCATCGCGACATCAGTGACGCTACTGATCCTTCTCGGCGCGGCGGCCGCGTGTGAGCAACGCCCACCGGCAGACGCTGCCGTGGAGCCGCCTCCGCCGCGTCCGAACGTGCTCGTCATCGTGACTGACGATCAGCGCGCGCCGGGAACGCTCGATGTCATGCGGCATACGAGACGCTTCTTCTCTGATGGCACGCGTTTCGAGCAGGCGTATGCGACCACTCCACTCTGCTGCCCGTCGCGCGCGTCGATCATGACCGGGCTCTACGCCCACAATCACGGCGTCAAGACCAACGACGACGGTTCCGACCTCGATCAGTCCCTCACGTTGCAGAGACATCTGAAGGACGCGGGCTATCGGACGGCTCTCGCCGGCAAGTACCTCAATCGCTGGGATCCACAGGTGGACCCGCCGCACTTCGATCGATGGGCATTGTGGTTACGAGGCTGGTACTACGGCAGCCGCTACAACGTCGACGGCGTCCCCAAGAGGATCGATCGCTACTCGACCACCTACATCGTGACCAAAGCTCTCGGCATGATGCGCGACTTCGAAGCGACCGATGAGACACCGTGGTTCCTGTATGTATGGCCGCTCACGCCGCACAAACCATTCACACCGGCCCCGCAGGACAGAGACGCGCGCATCCCCCCGTTCGTCCACGATCCCGCGACTCGCGATCGCGACCTGTCCGACGAGCCGGACTTCCTGAGGGCTTCGACCTCGAGCGAAAGCGTCGCGCGCAAGACGCGCTCCGAGCAGCTGCGCTCGCTCATCTCGCTGGACCGCGAGCTGGCCCGCGTCTATGGGCGCCTCGGCGCTCTGGGTGAGCTCGAGAACACGCTCGTCGTGTTCATGTCGGACAACGGCTATCTCTGGGGGGAGCACGGCATCGTCGGCAAGCGCTACCCCTACACCCCGTCGATCCAGATCCCCCTCTTGCTGCGATGGCCCGGGTACACGACGACCGCGACCGACAGCCGGCTTGTGACCAACCTCGACGTCGCCACGACGATCGCCGAGGCGACCGGCCTCGAACTCGCCACCGACGGCCGCTCGCTGATCTCAGCCGGAGCGCGCGACCGCCTCCTGATCGAGCAGTGGGCCGATGACGAGACCCTCGTGCCTACGATGGCCTCCCTCCTGACGCCAGATTTCCAATATGTGGAATATTTCACGCCCGAGGGTACGGTCGCGGAGCGGGCCTACTACGACTTGCAGGCCGATCCTTACCAGCTGTCGAACCTCTTGGGCGACGCCGACGGGTCGAACGACCCCCCGACGGCGGAGCTATCCGAGCAGCTCGATCGGGACAGGGTCTGCTCGAGTCAGGCCTGCCCCTAAAGCGTTACTCGGGAAGTGCCGACCTCGTATCAGGTGTTGACGGGGCTCGCACTAGCTCCCAAACTGGACCGAAGTACTGCGAGAGGGTCACGGATATGAAGTTCAGATCTGCGGCGGGCTTGGCGATCGTCGCCGTCCTAGTGCTGGGCGCCATGCCGCCCGCTAGTGCCGCGCAGGGCCCAGACCCGATCGAATACGTGATCTGCGTTTACGAGGAGCGGAGCCCGTCCGCTTGCTATCCCCCAGACGAGCTGCCCGACCCCGGGCAGCCTGTTCCCCCATTCGACCCCGTGCCTACGGTTCCCCCGGTGGATCCAGGACAACCGACGGTTCCACCTATTGATCCAGGACAACCGACGGTTCCACCTATAGATCCCGGGGATCCGACGATTCCTTCGGTGCCGAGCGTGCCCGGGACGCCGGCCGCGGTCTTACACCTGCTGTGCATGCCCCACCTCTATCCCTTCGGCGCCTTCTGCATCTTGGCCCAGGACGGGCAGCTCGGCCCGAAGCTGACGGCCGTCAGGCACTACCTCGCGCAGGTGCCGGGCAAGAGCGAGTTTGGGGAGGCGTCAAAGGACTGTTTACGCGAGAACCCTACAGACAGTGTAGGCAGAGTCGCGTGCATCGTTCTCAGGCTCCTGGGGCAGTAGTCGGCTCTCTACCAGCTGAGCAACCCTGACTTGAGCATCAAACCCGTTTGCGCGCTTTCGTCCGGTTTGGGCGTCTGATTGCAGGGTCCTGAGTAACTTAGCCTGGGATAATGCCGTTTGATTGTGTGACGGCTAAGCTGCGCCGTCATTCGAGCCGACATAATCAACGGACGCCCGAATCCTGAACCACAGATCTGAGCCATCGCGGGGGGAACCCCTACCTGAGGGAGGTCACGAACGTGCTTCATAGGCCACTGGTCCTTACACGGCCGTATCTCGCATGGACGCTTGGGCTGGTCCTTTTGTTCTCGTTGCTGGGCCCGCTCCCACAGCCAGCCCAGGCGGAGCATGGCGAGTGCCTCCTCGACGTCCACGGAGGGACCGCGGGCGGGCAGGATGGCGGGCCCGATCAGCCCGCTCCCGACGATCCCACCGGTGACATCCACAATCACAACGTCGGTGACTCCCACACGATGACCGCGCGCCTGATCATCGTGACGCCTGATCCTCTCGGCCCGGGTGGTAGCGCCATCCAGACCTGCATCCCCCAGAATGTCGTCAACATCGACTTCGAGAATGAGGGCGGGGCGAACGACGTCGACGGCACGACGCGGCAATCCCCAGACATGACTTGCAACATCAGTCCGGCCGACTTCACGGCGTCATGCATCGTCGGCTACACCGGACGGAACCCCGGTACCGACATCTGGCGCGCGTGGATCGACCACGACACCGTCCAAACGCACGACGAATCCGATCCCGAAGAGGGCGTGAACGAGATCACGCAGCCCGGCACGGGAGGCGATCCCGTAGAGTGCGCCGGGATCGTCGGGACCCAGCGAGAACCGGACTGCACAGACGTCGTCCAGGTCAACTGGGGAGCTGGTCTGCACAACCTCGACTGTGACGACTCGAACCCACCCGATACCGAGCGAGAAGCGAACCCATCGCGCGCTGGTTCCGCGAGCAATGAGGTGTACACGTGTACGACGCGCTCCGCTTTCGGCGGGCTCGTCCACGGAGGTTCTGGGACCCTTTCTGTCTACGGGGAGGTCGAAGGGTCGGCCACGAATACGGTCAACGATCCCGATCCTCAAGATGGGTCGTCCTACAGGAGTCCCGACTACAAGTGCGACATCTCGGAGACAGGCGCAACTCTCGGAACGTGTCAGATCACGGTGACGCAGGTGGAGAACGAGGACGGCACGGCGGAGATCTGTTTCTGGGCGTCCTTCAGGCAGGATCCCGATGCCGTGGGCGGTGCCGGTGAGGAGGGCGAACGTGTCTGCACCGGCTCGACTCCTCCCCGTGCCTTCACCGATCAAGGTCAAGAGCCAACCGGAGAAGCTCAGGGCCCCGATAAGAGCGACGTGGGTAATGACACCGCCGACCAGGTCGAGTTGAGCTGGGGGGTTCGCCAGTCCAACCAGCTCGACGCGGAGCCGGAGGCCCAGACCGTCGAGATCAACACGCAAGCGACCATCACCGCGACGATCTTCGACCAGTTCGGTGTTGCTCTAGAGAATCCGAACCGAGTTATCAACTTCGAATTCTTCCAGGGGTCTATCACCGATCGTGATGGCAACACGCCGCAGACCCCGGATGGAAGCTGTAACCCCAACCAGTCGGCGAGCTGTTCATTCACCTATGGCGGACCGGCCGGACCTGGGTTCGATCTGGTGTGCGTGTGGATCAATACGACGCCGACCATGAACGGCAACAACACCGGCGGTAACGGCACGTGCGACAACGAGCAACTCAACGACAATGACGACGACATCAATGTTGCCGACGGCCAAGGCCAGGATGACGATCGTGATGTCGTGCAGGTCCAATGGGTCGATCCTTCGGCCGGGACTCGCATCGACTGCGCGCCAGAGTCTTCTAGCGGACTGCCGGGCAGCTCCAACGTCATCATCTGTTCGGCGACCAACAGCCAGGGTGCGACGGTGGCCCAGACCCCCATCGACGCTGAGGCGATCGGTGCGAACGACCCCGACGCGTCCAACACACCGCTGAGCCCAGACTTCACCTGTATCACCGGTGGAGATGGTTCATGCGCCTTCCAGCACGGTCCGTCTGGCACCGCTCAGAATGGTGTGACCACCTACCGTGTGTGGGTCGACACCGACAACAACAACTCGAGCACTGAGATCGACGCAGGCGAGCCTCGCGACGAAACGGCGAACCCGGGGGATCGCGGCGAGCCTGACGGGACGGACGTCGTCGAGCGCACGTGGGGCGGGACGGTTGCGCGCCTCTCGATCACGCCGAAGAACGACACCGCTCTGATCGGAACGTGCAACGCCTACACCGTCACTGCGAGCGACATCAACAACGTCGGTCTCGCAGGGCTGGTCATCGACGTGGAACAACGCCATGAGCGTGCCAACAACAGCACCGCCAACGATGAGCCCACGGTCAGCTTCTGCCAGCCGCAAGCGGCCGAGGGCGCGAACCCATCCGATGTCGATCCCAACCGTGGCGATCTCGCGCAACCGAGTGAGAATCCGGACAACCTAGGAACTTCTGGCGGAGAGACGGTCGGCACCACCGACAGCCAGGGTCGCATCACGTTCGGTATCCGTGTCGCTTCCGGACAAGGTTCGAACGGTGCGGGCAATGTCAGCCTCGTAGCCTTCTACGAGAGCAGCGACAACGATGATCCCGATGCGAACGACCCGCAGGATCCGGCCAACAAGCTGTGGAGCACCACCGCGCCTTCGCCTACGAACACGTCGACGAACCCGACGACGAACCCGACGACGAACCCGACTTCGGGTGCTGTCGGAGCACGGCGTCTCACTCTCACAGCGACCAAGAACAGAGTGAAGTTCGATTCGTCGTTCACTCTCAATGGGCGCCTCGAAGCGAACGGTGCGAACACCGCGCCGACATGCCTCCAGGGTGTCACCGTGGCGATCCAGCGCGACGTGCATGGTGGAACGCAGGAGTTCATCGACTACGGCTCCGCTACGACGAGCACGGGCGGCGCGTTCAGCGTCAACTTCCGGGCCGACAAGAACGCGAGCTACATCGCAAAGGTTCTCGATAACAATCCGCCGGGATGTGGCGCCGCTACGTCCTCCCCCGAGCAGGTCCTCGTCCAGGTGCGCGTGGCGCTGGCCGCGAATCGCAAGGTCATCTCGAGTGGCCGGCGCGTGGCGTTGACGGCTCGCGTGAGGCCGTGCGAAGGCCATGAGAACGACACCATCACGCTCATGCGCAAGGACGGCAACCGACCGTTCCGTAAGGTCGCGACCGCGCGCTCGGATGGCAGCTGTGTCGCTCGTTTCCGCGGACGTTTGACCAACACAGCGATCTTCAAAGCCAAATGGCAGAAGCAGGACGAGGACCACGTCACCGGAAGGTCGGGCCGCGTCAGAGTCCGCGTCAGGTAGTCCCGACTAGGTTGGTGGCAAGGGGGTCGCATCAGTGATGAGAGCAGAGACGGCTCGTCTCAGCACGGCGAGTTTCAGACGGAAAGCAGCATTCGTAAGCGCCCTGATGGTGGGCCTCACTCTGCTCGCCCCACTGCCAAAGGCCAAAGCTACTCATGATCTCTGTGTTTTGGATGTGGTTAACGATCAGGGCCGTAACTTCGGTACGGGTAACCCTCTGTTCGAGATCGATCCTTCAGGCGACGTCGACTCCCACGCGGTTGGAGACACCCACGCGATGCAGGCTTTCCTCATCGCAGTTTCGCCAGATCCAACGGGCCAAAACATCAGAACTTGCATTCCGACCCAGGTCGTCAATATCGACTTCGAAAACGAGGCGGGACCGAACGACAACGACGGGATCTCGTTAACCACTCCCGATCTCACGTGCGACATCTCGCCAACGGACATCACCGCGAGTTGCACGGTCTCCTACGTCGGGACACTGCCGGGAACCGACATCTGGCGCACATGGATCGACCACGACAAGATCCAGGGTTCCGTCGAGGCCGACCAGGAAGAGGGCGTCAACGAGACCCAGCGTCCCGGCACCGGCGGTGAACCGGGATCATGTCCAGGAGCGTCAAGCGTGGACAATCCTGGAGCTCCCGAACCCGACTGCACGGACGTCACTCAGGCGTCGTTCGGCTCGGCAGCGTCTCGGCTCGATTGCGATGACGCGAACGGCCCGAACACGGAGATCGAATTCAACCCTTCTGGTGCGGGGCCGGCGAGCACCGAGCCGTATACCTGTCGGGTCACTAATCCGTTCGGGCAGCGCCGCGCGGGTAACGTCAATACCGTTTTCCGAGAGTTCCGTGTCGGGGCCGAGATCGAGAACTCAGTGAACGATCCGGATCCGGCCGAAGGTCCTAGCTACGCGAGCCCCGATTATTCGTGTGGCATCTCTGAGACCGGTGACAACGTGGGAGAGTGTGTCATCGAGATCCCGCAAGCCGACAACGAGAACGGCACGGCTCACATCTGCTTCTTTTTCTTCACGGGAACAGGCGCTAGTCCGTCGGGCAACGCGCGCAGCGCGGGCGAGACACTGTGCGCGGGCTCATCTCCTGCCCCGGACCCGTTCCCAGCTCCCAATAGCGCGGGCGATCCTGAACCCACACTCGAGAACGCCAATCCTGATGGGAGCGATGAGCCAAACGATTTCGCGGATGCCGTGGAGCTCACGTGGGCCGCGCGTGCCGCGGACCAGGTAGACGCCGAGCCTGAGTCTCAAGCTGCAGTCGTAGGCAGCGCTGTGACCTTGACTGCGACGGTCTTCGACCAGTTCGGGAATCAGATAGAGAGCTCAAACCGCACGGTGTTCTTCGAGTTCTTCGTGGGGTCGCCCACCGACCGCGACGGCAACACGCCCGAGACCCCCGACCTGACATGCACCCCGGGGGCTGCTGCGGCGTGCACTGTCAGTTGGTCGGGTCCGCCGGCGCCCGGAACGGACCTCGTGTGCGTGTGGATCAACGACCCCCCGCGTCCGTCGCTGACCGGCAATAACGTCGGCGGCCAATGTGACGGCGAAGGACTGAACGATGAAGACGATGACTCCGGGGTATCCGATCCGCAAGGCGCGGCCGACGACCAGGACGTCGTTCAGGTTCTATGGCAGACGGCCGCAGCAGCAACGCGCCTCGATTGCACGCCCGAGACGACGATCGGCAGCCCGAACAGCCTGACGACGTTCGTTTGTACGGCGCGCTCTACGTCAGGTGAACTCAGCAACCAGACGAACATCGACGTCGAGGCAGTCGGTGCAAATGACCCCGACAACGGCAACACGCCCCTCACCCCGGACTTCACGTGCACGACAGGGTCCAACGGAACCTGCTCCTTCGATCACGGGCCCTCGAACACGAGCGTCAATGGCGTCACGACCTACCGGGCGTGGATCGACGCGGACAAGAACAATCAATCGACCGAGGCCGATCCGACAGAAGCGCGCGATGAGGTTGCGGCCCCCGGGACGCGCGCCGAGCCCGATGAGACCGATGTCGTCGAGCGCACGTGGGGTAATGCCCCCAACCGGATCGAGCTTGCGCCAAAGAACGACGCCGGCCCTGTCGGGTCGTGCCGGGCGTTCACGGCCACCGTCTTCGACGGTGCTAATAACCCACTGAGCGGATTCATCCTCGACGTCGAACAGCGTCACCAGTCGGCGAACAACGCTTCCACCACGGACGACCCGACGGTTGCGTTCTGCACGCCTACCGATACGTCGCTTCCCAACGTATCCGGCGTCGACGTCAATCGAGGCGACCTGCGTCAGCCGGAAGAGAACCCCGACAACCCCGCGACGCTCGGCGGCGAGATGACGAACGCGACCGACTCGACGGGACGCGTCACCTTCGGCATCACCGTGACAGGCAACTCCGGCGCTAGCGGCAACGGCGCGGTCGACATCATCGTGTTCTACGAGAGCACCGACAACGACGACGCCGACCCCGAGGAGCCGCAGGATCGTGCGATCGAGCAGTGGGGTGGAACCATTCCGCCGACAGGCAGCCCATCGCCTACGACGACCACTTCGACCGCACCGCCGGTCGGCCCTTACGCCCGGAACGTCACCCTCAGCTCGAACAAGAGCCGTCGCGTTTCTGGAGGGACGTTCACGCTGAGTGGGAACGTCACGTCATCGGATCCGTCGGCGCCGGCCAGCTGCACGTCGGGCGTGCGCGTGACGATCCGCCGTGACGAGACCGGTGACTCGGTGGAGCGGTTCAACGACTTCGCTTCGGCCACGACGGTCGCGGGTGGTACATATTCCGTGAACATCAAAGCCGACGTCAATGCGGTGTACGTCGCCCACGTCCAGAACAACTCGCCTCAGGGATGCTCCGAGGCAACATCGTCGAGCCAGACCGTCTTGGTGAGCACGGCGGTTCGAATGCGTCTCAGCAAGAAGGTCATCGCCCGCGGGCGCTCGGTGCGCCTGGCCGGTCGCCTGATCCCGTGTGAGGGCCATGCCGACGACACGGTGGTGCTGTTCGGGGGCACGGGTACGAACCTCCGTCGGATCGCCAGCCAAAGGGTGGGCACTGACTGCACTTACAGGTTCAGCCGAAGGCTTACCCGGACGACTTCGTTCCAGGCACGGTGGGCCAAGCAGGACCAGGACCACGAGGCCGGCCAGTCCAGGCGAAAGACGGTCCGGGTCCGCTAGCACACGGAATCAGTAGCGCCAGGGGCGGCCCACGGGCTGCCCTTTGCGTGTTCAACCAAACCGAGCTCGGTTTCAACAGAGCAAGTACCGGGTAGGCCCCTTCCAAGGCGTGCGGTCTGCGGCGAGCTTTGCTTTCTCCATCGCTCCCCACGCGCCGCGCGAAGGTTTTGGCGGAGTTTTATAGAAAGGATGTCCATGCGTACATGGATGGCGAAGAGGGTTTCGATCGCGGCGTGCTTGGCCCTTGTGGCGGGGTTGCTGTTCTCCGGGTCCTCGACTCCGGTAGCGGCCGATTCGGTCCAGATGGCGCGCGGGTACGCCTACGGGATTAGCGAGAACGCACTACCCGACCCGAACGTCCCAGCCCCCGAGGCGGTAGCAGAGGTACCAACCGGCAACAACCAGGAAGAAGTTCGCAAGCGCAGTGACCGGCCCCCGGACCTCGTGGCGCTGCCGATCCTCAGCATCGCTAAGGTCGAAGCTGACGCGTGCATGGATCCAGGTGTTTCCGCGAAGCTCCAGAGCGAGATCAACTTCGCACACATCACTGCGCGCGGTGACACGCCTACCGCCGATGACAACGCAGTTAACGACGGACCTAACGACGAGGACCCAGCGCGGCAGGAGGTTGTGCCAGACGAGGGCCAGTTCCCCGACCGGTGCGTGCGCCCATTAGCACCGGGCGAGCCGCGACCTGTGTTCAACGCGTCCCCGTCCCCTGGAGCCACCGGAGCAACGGCGAGCCCGAGTGCATCGGCATCGCCCAGCGCGACCCCAACCCCTACGGCTACCCCGACGAGTGCCCCTACGGGCCCCTCCGCGAGCCCCACAGGGACGCCTCCGCCCAACTGTGAGGAATGGGTGCCCCCTGAGACCGCCGCCGACCCCACGACCTGTATGGCGGCTCTCCCGCTGCACAACGCCCGCGGTTACTCCCGAGCGATCCTCGAGGATCTCGTCGGGATCGTTGGAGCCGACATCGAGTCGGAGGCAGTGGCGCGCTGCGAGAACAGCAAGGTCAAGGTAGCCACAGGTGCTCGTTTCGGCCTCGTCGGAGGCATCCTGGGCGGGACGGACGCGCCGAACACTCCGCTCTCGATCGTGGAGGGCTCCGTGGTCACCTTCTGGGAGACCAACTGGGACCCAAAGACCAACACCACGACTGATGGATCCGAGACCGTGTGGGTCAACGGCCTTCACATCATCACTCCGACGGAAGAGATCATCGTTGCTCACTCCGAGGCAACCGCCGAGTGTCCGGCCGGCGCCGTTCCTGCGGGAGGCTTCCCGCGCGATATCAACCTCTCGCCCTCCAAGGGATCGGTGCTCTACGGCAAGACGTTCACCCTGTCGGGTGCGGTGACACCGGCCACGGAGTTCCAGACGCCGCGAAGCTGCGTCGAGGGTGTGACGATCACGCTGCGCCGGGATGTCATCGGAGGCGCTGAGGAATTCGTCGATATCGGATCGGTGGTGACCGATACACGAGGAAACTTCACCTTCAACTATCAAGCCGATCGAAGTTCGCAGTGGCTTGCGCACATAGACAAGGACAATCCGACCGACTGCGCTCTCTCGACGTCGGCCGCGAAGCCAGTCCTCGTGAAGCCCTTCGTGAGACTGTTGATCCGTCAGAAGATCGTGCGACGCGGTGACACCGTGAACTTCAAGAGCCAGGTTGACCCGTGCACCGCCGAGCATGTCGGCACGAGGATCAAGCTGAAGCGCCAGTTCGGTGCAAGCATGGTCGAGGTCGACACTGCGAGACTCGACCAGAATTGCCAGGCGCGATTCACGCAGATCGCCAACTACAACAGCGCCGTCTATCAGGCCGCGTGGCCGAAGCAGGACGAAGATCACCAGACCGGCAAGTCGCGTCGCAAGGTCGTGCGCACGCGCTGACACGATCGACGACTGAGTAGCGCACAACCGTCCCGGCGGAACACTCCGCCGGGACGGGCGCGTTACGGCGAAAAAGCTTAGGGTTTAGCGATTTTGCGGTGCCAGTAATGCCCTATCTGGGGCGCTTTTGTCCTCTAAGGTGAAGTGTTTTTTGGGAGTCAATCGGACAGGAAAAATTTGGCTCGGGTCGAATCACTATCAATCGGCCAGACCGATGAACCGATATAGGGGCGAAACTTTATGAACTGGAGGTACAGGATGCGGAAGGACAATCTCGCTAAGCGAGCGTCCTTGCTTGTGACGGTCGCGCTGATCGCGGGGGGCCTCGTTGCCGCCTCGACCATCACGCCCGTTCATGCGGAGGTAGTCAACTTCGCGCGCGGCTACGCGTACGGCGCGGCCGAGAACGCGGTAACGGACCCCAATCTAGCGATAGCGCCGGCCGAAGCCTTCGTTCCCAACCCGCCGGATCAGACCCAAAGCCGCGCCGTCGCACACGACGAAGACGTCTTCCTCGACGTCCTCGGAATGGTGCGCGTCATGGACACTGAGGCCGACGCGTGTCTCGAAGAGGGCGCGTCCGCCAAGCTGCAGAAGGAGGCGAACTTCGCGCATATCACGGCGCGTGGGGACACTCCGGCGGCCGATGATGACGATGTCAACAGCGGCCGGAACGATGAGGATCCCGAACGCGCTGAGGTGACTCCCGACGCGCCGTTCAACAATCGCTGCGTGAGGCGCGGTCGGCTCGGTCCTCGCCCCACGGGTGTGCCGACCAACAGCAGGACACCTACGAGCACCCCGGGTGCGACGAGCGGACCTGGTGCCACCAGCACTCCGCAACAGGGACCTGTGACGGCGACGCCTTCACCGACTCCGACCACGGCCCGAGCGCCGCAGCCGAGGCAACCGTCACCCACGCCAACGACTACGGGTTCTCCAGGCTCCACGCCCACCCCAGCCGGGACCGCTACCAACTGTGAGGAAGCAGTCACTGACCCTGCGTCCGCCGACTTCACGGGACCGACGTGTCTGTCGACACTTCCACTGTGGCACTCGAGGGGGTATGCCCGCACGCTCCTCGAGGACATCGTTGGGCTGATCGGTCCCGACATCGAGGCGGAGGCCATGGCGCGCTGCGTCAACGGCAAAGAGGAGTTCATGACCGGCGCCCGCTTTGGCTTGGTGGGTGGCCTTCTGGGCGGAACCGATCGACCGAACACCAACCTCGACGTTGTCATAGTGCAGGGTGCGGTCGTGAAATTCTGGGAGACCAACTGGGATCCCAAGACCAACACGACTACCGACGGTTCCGAGACCGTGTGGGTGAACGGTTTGCACATCTACACGCCGACCGAAGAGATCATCCTCAGCCATGCAGAGGCGACCGCCGACTGCCAGAAGGCACCGACGGCCGGACCGAGCGCGCCGAACACCGTCACCGTGACGCCGCCGCAGCCGCAGCCGACGACGCCCGAGGGTGGGTTCCCACGTGACATCAGCCTGAACGCTTCGAAGAACGCAGTCCTCTACAGCAAGATCTTCACGCTGTCGGGTGCCGTCACCCCTGCAACGCAGTTCCAGACACCTCGAAGGTGTGTCGAAGGCGTGACGTTGACGATCAGACGAGATCCCATCGGAGGCCCTGAAGAGTTCGTGGATGTCGGGACGGTAGTTACCGACAGTGAGGGCAACTTCACCTTCAACTACCAAGCCGATGTGAGCTCTCAGTGGTTGGCGTTCATTGACAAGGACAATCCCACCGACTGTGCGCTGGCGTCCTCGAACTCTCACTCGGTACTCGTGAAGCCGTTCGTCAAGCTGAAGATCTCGCAGAAGACGCCTCGCTTCGGCAAGACGATCAGGCTGCGGGGGATCGTGGAGCCTTGTCTCGACCACGCAGGAACCCGTCTGAAGCTGAAGAGGGTGTTCCAGAGCAAGCTCGTCGAGATCGACACGAAGGCCCTCGATGCCAGCTGCATCGCAGACTTCATGGTCAAGGCGAACTTCAAGAGCGCGGTCTTCCAGGTTGCGTGGCCGAAGCAGGATGAGGACCACCAGACCGGTAAGTCCCGAGCCAAGGTTGTGCGCACGCAAGGCAACTGA
>DATLNM010000038.1:0-24684 GCA_035536775.1 Actinomycetota bacterium
TGGGAGCAGGACATCAAGCCCGGCGCGGTCGGTTACCTCGGCAGCACCGCAGGCGTGACGCCCGACGGCGAGTTCATCGTGCTGGCGCGCTTCGAGAACGAAGAGGCGGCCAAGAAGAACAGCGATCGTCCCGAGCAGGGCAAGTGGTGGGAAGAGACCTCGCAGTACCTCGAGGATCCGCTGTTCCACGACTGCACGCTCGTCGACGTCCAGCAGGGCGGCGGCTCGGACGATGCCGGCTTCGTGCAGGTCATCCAGGGCAAGACGACCGACGTCGAGAAGGCGCGTGCGCTCGACAAGGGATCTGAGGACAAGTTGAAGGAGATGCGTCCCGACGTCATCGGAAGCGTCGTCGCGTGGCACCCCGACAACGGGCGCTACACGAACGCGATCTTCTTCAAGTCCGAGGCCGAGGCGCGCGTCAAAGAGAAGGAGATGGAGTCCTCGCCGGACTTCGAGAAGTTCATGGCGGAGTGGCAGGCGATCTCCGACGGCGAGCCCAAGTTCCTCGACCTCCCGGAGCCCTGGTACTCCAGCAAGTAGTCGTCGTTAGAACTTGTCGATTGGGGCCCCGAAAGGGGCTCTAATCATTTGTGGCGCGGTTCACAGTCGCCGTCTAGGTCTCTTGCATGGAGCGGCGGCAGCTAGGGCAGGGGTTGCCAGTCTGGTGAGAAGCCCTCGGGTGTTCCCTGGATGCGTCGTTCTCGGCCACCCTCGGGAGGGATCGTGGCCAGGGTCTCGCCGTTGAAGTAGACGATCAGCGACCCATCGGGTGACCAGGCCGGATAGAGCGCCTCGAAACCGATCCCGTCCACCTTGGTGAGGTTGCTGCCGTCGGCGTCCATCACGTAGAGCAACGAGAGTCCGTCGCCCTTGTTGACCGCGAACGTGATCTGCTCACCCGTCGGCGACCACGACATGCCGTTGATCCCGCCATAGGTATCGGTGCATCCGGAATCGCACCTGGTGATGTCGTCGGTGAGCCGCACCAGGTTGTTGCCCCTTGTGTTCATCATCCAGATGTCGTCGGTGCCGCCCCTGTCGCTGATGAAGGCTATGCGGCGGGCGGTCGGCGACCATCGGGGCGACGTGTCGCGCGCCGAGCCCGAAGTGAGCTGCTTCACCCCGGTCCCGTCGGCCTCGATGACGTAGATGTCCTCTGGGGTGCGCCTGGTGACCCGGCTGAAGATGACCTTGCGGCCGCTCGGGGACCATCCGCCGAGGGAGTGACCTCCCCTCATGTCGCTGAGCTGACGCCGGCCGCGACCGTCGCTGCGCGCGAGCCACAGCTCCGTCGTGAAGGTGTCGCCCCCTCGCGCGAACACGAACCGCTTGCCCTGAGGCGACCACACCGACGCTCCCACGCAGTCGGTCAGGTCGAGGAGGAGCTGGTTGTCGCTCCCGTCGGGGTTGACCGTCATCAGGTTGCAATCTTGGCTGTAGATGATGACCCCGTTCGCGCCGGGATACGCGGCGTCGGACGCGCCCGGCGAGGCCACCACTAGCAACACGCCAAGGGCGGAGACGAGGGCGATCAGTCGGCGCGCGGCGCGCGCATGGCGCGATCCGGCTCGGGCGCAGTCCTCAAACTCATCTCGAACCATCTTGCCCTCCTCGATCGCACAACGCGGGTACATCGTAGGGCGCTCTGACGGTTCCTCCGACCTGGACGTCGCGGGATGACCTACGTTGCCGACTCTGCTCTCTTGCGTACCTTGAGAAGATGCGAGATGAGGGGAGCGCTGACAGATGAGACGTGGAGGCAGGCCGATGTCGAGGATCGGTAACAGCATCTTCTTCCTTGGTCTGCTCGTTGTTTCGGCGCTCGTGTCGGCCGCGGCTCATGACATCTCGACCGCGTCCGCGTCGGTCGCGCCCATCGGCAGTCCGCTCGACGATCCCGAGCACGACTGCTTCGAGCCCGTTCCGGCATCCGTTTCGGTCACCAACGTCACCGACGGCGGGCAGACCGTTTCGCTCGAGATACTCGTGTTGCTCGATGGCATCACGCCGAAGCGCGGTCGCAGCGTGATGAAGACGATGGCCGAGAGCTACACGCCGCTCGCGATCGAGCTCGTGTCGAGTTACCGCAAGGTCTCGTTCGCGCACGACGGCATCGTCGAGACCACCCCGGGCGCGCCGGTACCGACGGGGGATGCCCCGCGCCTCATGCAGGATGCGAAGGATCTCCTTGGAGGGGTTCGCCCCGACGGCATCGACGTTGTCCTGATCCTCACCAACAAGGACATCTTCTATGTCGACGGCGAACCGCAGTACGGGTTGGCGGGACAGGCGGATTGCATCGGCGGCGTGCGTTACGACGACCACGCGTTCGCGGTGAGCGAAGGCGTTTCTTGGTGGGAAGAGACGGCGTCCGATGAGTTCCTCACGGGCAAGATCGCCGCGCACGAGGTCGGCCACCTGATGGGGGCTCACCACCATTACGGGAACTGTGGGGAGGGAGACCAGCATCCCGAAGGCAGCGACTCCTACTGCACGGTGATGTTCCCGTCCCTGATCAACTACATGGCCCGCAACTTCAGCACCCTCGAGGGCACCGTCGTCCGGGGTCACGCGGTCGACTTCGCATCCCCCTGAGAACGCGCCTATCGAGGCGCACCCCTGTTCAGTCCATCGAGGCGCGGATGAGGTAATCGATCTGGTTCTGCTTGCGCATGATGATGTGCTCGAGGAGATGCTCCATCGCTTCCGAGCGCCCCTCTTGACCCGTCGGCCGGATGACGTCCTTCAGCGCGTCGACGGTCTCGGTCTCCATCTCCACGATGCGCTTGATGTCACCCGACGTCAGCGTCAGCGGTTCGAACTCGATCGCATTGGTCGTGGGCGTTCCGCCGAGGGTCGTCACCTTCTCCATCAAGCGGCGGGCGTCTTCGAGGTCCTCGAGACCGAAGCTCTCGATCTTCGACGCTACGGCCTGGGTAGTTAGACCCGTGTTCGTTGCCGCGGTCCAGGTGAACTGCAGCGCCGACCGAAGCTGAAGGGGCAGCACCTTGTTGACCAGCTCGATGACCTTTGCGACATCCATCTTGTCGTCACTCATTGACGCCTCCTTGGTGTGGTGGGGGAGCATTCGTATCTACCCAGTCTCAAACCCGAGCCGACAGATAGAGCCTCGCGTGAGAGCGAGTGGAGACGCCGACTAAGCTGATCGCATGGCATACCAGAGCAAACGTCCCACCAACGACACCACGACGTCGGGGACGCGCGAGGCTTCGATCGAGCAGAAGGACGAGGGCTTCGAGATCGTGCTTCCCTCGGCGCTGGACGACGAGCTGACCTTCTTCGTCACCGACCCGAAAGCGAAGCTGGACGCGCCGAAGCCGCGCCCGGTCCCCACCGAGCTCTTCGACGATCCGGAGACCGAAAAGACAGATCGAGACAGCTAGACGGTCACCTCGGCCGAGACTCGAGGGCGGCTAGGCTGCGATCGCGGTTTGGTTCATCCATCGGGCTGTTTCGGATGAAAGTGAGGTGCGCATGTCCACATCGAGTGCCGACCAGGAGCTGAAGGCCCGTCACGCCGGCATGTGGGCATCGGGTGACTATCCCGCCATGGTGGAGACCTTCCTCACAGGACTCGGCCCGGTGCTCGTGGACGCTTGCGGCATCGGCCCGGGGATGCGGGTGCTCGACGTCGCTGCCGGCACCGGCAACGCGTCGCTTCCCGCAGCACAGCGCGGCGCGACCGTCGTCGCGAGTGACTTGACGCCGAGACTCCTCGAAGCGGGCCAGAAGCAAGCCGAAGCGGCGGGGCTCGAGCTCGAGTGGAAAGAGGCCGACGCGGAGAACCTGCCCTTCGAAGACGCCGACTTCGACGTCGTGATGTCGTGCATCGGGGCGATGTTCGCTCCGCAGCATCAGAAGGTGGCCGACGAGCTGGTCCGAGCGTGCAAGCCCGGCGGAAAGATCGGTCTGTTGAGCTGGACGCCCGAAGGTTTCATCGGGGGCCTCTTCCGCGCCATGGGCCCGTACGCAGCGCCGCCACCTCCCGGCGCGCAACCCCCACCGCTGTGGGGATCGGAAGACCACCTCACCGAGCTTTTCGGTGACCGCCTGGACTTCACGACCTTCGAGCGCAAGATGAACGTAGTCACCGCGTTCAAGGCCCCTCTCGACTTTGCCGAGCACTTCAAATCGAGCTACGGACCGACGATCGCCACCTACAAGAACGCCGCGAGCAACGGCAAGGAAGAGGAGCTCGACGCGGCCTTCACGGGGCACTTCCGCGACTCGAACCTCGGCACGGATGACGACGCCAAGTTCGAGATGGAGTACTTGGTGGCGGTGGGAACCAAAGCCTGAAAGGCCCCCGGTCGAAGTGTCGATGAGTTCCGAGTCGCCCACGGCCGCGCCCAAGCGCGCCACGCGCAACGCGATCGTGGTCACCGTTGTGTTGGGGGCGATCGCCCTGTCTCTGTTCGGGTACGCCTTCGTCCAGCGGGGTGCCGGGGCCGCCTTCACCGAACGCGCTGTATCGGTCGAGGCGGACGTCGTATCGGCTACAGAGACGAGGCACCGGCGTAACCCTGCCTACACGAAGGCCCAGGTAGCGTTCTCGACCCCTGCGAAGGTCGGCCCCACGTTCGGCGAAGTGATCGACTGTCCCGAGGACAGGATCCCCCTCGAGGCCGACACCGCGCGGATCCTGTACGACCCCGAAGACGTGACCGACATCCGCGTCCCGGGCTGTGTCGACAAGGACTTCAAGTTGTTCTTGGCGCTGGGCGGGGTCTTCCTCCTGCTGGACATCATGTTCGTCGTCGGGTTGGCAAAGGGCCGGCGCCGGTCCGCCGACCTGCAGCAAGTAGCCGCTACGGCCGACCCGAACCGGACCGAACCGATCGTCATCGAGCAGGACCGAGGAGCGACGACGTTCATCTATGGCTTCATCGCGGTCGTGTGCGCGCTCGCGGCGGTGCGAGGCCACATGGGCGCCGAGACGACGACCGGACAGATAGTCGGCGACGTCATATTCGGAGGCCTCGCGCTCGGCTCGATCATCTTGATGATCGTGATGCGACGCAATCCCAGCATGGTCAGCGTGGGGCGCGACGTCATCACTTTCTCGCACCGCGGCGCCAAGAATCCGATCGAGCTCCATCGCACCGGGGATCTCTACGTCGGCGGCACCTTTATCGGAACGACCGGGGCCCGAACGCGCTTCCTCAAGGTCCAGGGCTCAGACGCGGCGATACCTCTCGAGATATTCGATCAGCAAGAACTCAACCGAGCCTGCGCCGCGATGGGCTGGCGCTTCACGCAGCCGTAGCGTTCCTCTAACGCTCGAATAGCTCCAGGACCCGGGCGGGCGGGCGGCCGACAACGGCCTTGTCGCCGTGGATGACGATCGGGCGTTCGATGAGGATCGGGTGAGCGACCATCGCTTCGAGGAGGGAATCCCGATCTGCCGAGCCGAGGTCCAGCTCGCCGTAAAGAGATTCCTTCTTGCGCACGATCGCACGGGGATCGTCGGTGCCGAGCTTGGCGAGGATCGCCTCGAGGTCGGCGCGGATGGGGGAGTCCTCCAGGTACTTGACGTAGTTCGCATCGACGCCGCGTTCCTCGAGGATGGCGCGCACCGTGCGGCACGTTGAACACCGCGGATTGAAGAAGACCTCTACGCTCTCGTTTTCCGTCATGACTTCGACTCCAGCGGCGCTACACCGAAACCGACGGTGAAGCGTCGGCACCAGATCACCGCGCTTTGGTAGCGGGATAGGTCAGTGCCGTCTGGGATCGCGTAGTTCTGGTTGCCTCGGTTGCCCTTAAGCGCGCCGAGATCGATGAACCGTTCGCCGTAGGCATACCAATCGTCCGATGCCGGGACCTCCGAGAGGTAGACGCGCAGATCGGGGCCGTTCGACGTGTCGAGGTTTTCGAAGCGAAGGAAAGACCGGTCGCCTACCTGGAGAACCTGGGCGGTTCCAGCCGTCATATGTTCGAGACTCTGAAACGAGCCTTCCGCAACGACCTTGGGCCCGCCGGGGGCCGGGGCCGTCGTCGCGTCGTCCGTATCGTCGTTCTGGGGCGGGGCGTTGCTATCAGCATCGGACGTCGGGAGGGCCTCGTTCACGGTCTCTTCGATAATCAGCTTCTGCGGTTGGAACCACACCGCAACGAAGACGATGACAGCGATGAGGACGGCTGCCGTGCCGATGGCCGCGCCTCGGTGAGCCCGGATGATCTCTCGAAGTCTGGTCACGGCGTCGGCTCGGGCCGTCGCGCGATCGGTGGTGTCGGATGCAGAACCATCAGAGTCATTCTGACCGAAGTCGAGATACCGGACGTAGTTCGCCTCGACGACGCGTTCCTCGAGGATGCCGCGTACGGTGCGGCACGTCGAGCAACGTATACCGCACCGGCGTCGATCCTCGATGGGTTCACCGACTCCACGTTTCCATAACAACGCGCGCGGGTAGGCACTCCTTCGGTTCAGAAGCGAGCTGTCGCTCTGAGCCTTTTCTTTTCGGGCCCTAGCGGGCATTTCAAGAGGGGGAGGCCACATGGCTGAAGGAAACGGTTCGACGACTACTACCACCGAGGAGCTCCACGAGCAGATCCTCGAGCTTCGCAAGGACCACGAGGTTGCCATCGCGAGCCAGTCGGGTGCTCAGGCAACGCAAGCAGCAACGATGGCTGGGGCCGACGCAACCCAAGCTGCGATGCAAGCAGGACAGGCATCCACGTTCGCGGCGACGCATGCCGGCACGTGGTCCACGATGGCCGCCAGCTGGGTCGCGTTCGTCGTCGGCATCTTCATGGGTCTCGCGATATCTGCAACCCGCCGTTAGCTCCGTCGCATCTCGATAGAGGGGCCCCTCGGGGCCCTTCTTCGCGCTCGGGGGAGGTCTTAGGTGAGCACGCCGAGCTAGACGGGCCCCGGCGCCTCACCTCCTAGGCCGCGTACCGTCGCGGCGTGCTACCCGGCCGGAAGTCGGAGAGAATCGGGCCACGCCGGTGGTGACCGGTCTCGACGAAGGAGTCGGTATGAGGAAGTTCTCGTTCCGCCCTGCCTTGGCGCTCAAGGGTCGCAAGTTCAAGGGATTGCGAGGGTTCGCCGGTAAGCCGTTCCACCCGCCGCTCACCGACATCCCCGTGGGGGCGTACATCATCGGGCCCGTCTTCGACATCGTGGCGTTCCTGATGCGCGATAGCTCATGGGCGAACGACCTCTACCGCGCCGGAGGCTTCACACTTCTGGCCGGTGCCGTGGTGTCGGTGTTCACGATGCTTACCGGGTTCGCGGACTGGCTGAACACCAAGAAGGGCACCCAGATGCGGCGCATGGCCAACGCCCACGCGTGGTCGATGATCGTGCTGACACTGGTCGTGCTCGCAGACCTCGGTCTCAGGTTCTTCGGCGAGCGCTCGGACGCGCCGGACGCGACGATCGCGATACTGGGCGCGGCCATCGCAGGACTCGTGACTCTCGGCGGCACGATCGGCGGCTCGATGACATACGACTTCGGGTTCAACGTCGAAACGGCGACCGACAACCACGTCTATCACGTGAGTGAGCACGACATCATCCATCCCCACGACGACCCACCGAAGGAGTCTGAGAAGCTCGGCACCAGCTAGTTCGTCGGACCTACGTCCTCTTGTCGGTCCGAGCTGACTCCGGCCCTAGTCGCCGTCGATCTTGCTGCGGTTGAAGCTGAGTCGGAAGGTGCGCGCGATCCAGCCGGGGCGCGTCACGTCGTCCGGGTCCGCCGCCTCGTCGGACCCGATCTTCTCGCGGGTGGCGCGCATCTCGTCGGAGGTGTCGTGTGCCTCCACGAGGCGCCCCTCGTTTATCTCGAGTTGCCACGCTTCCTCGAACTTCCAGGCTGGGTGGAAGCCCATGTGCCGGTAGAGCGACTGGATGAAGCCCCGCGCTATCAGGAGGCGCCCGGAGAAGTCGAGCGGCCAAACGAGACCGTGGAACCGATAGGAGTGCCCCTCGAGGATGCCCTCGACGCCGCGCAACACCGGCGGAGGGTCACCCGGTTCAACCCACAGTCCGACATCGCGCAGTTCCACCAGCAACAGCTGATCCTCGATGATGCCGTAGCGGGCTACCCATCCGCGCCAGTTCGCAGTCGTCGTGGGCCGCGTCTCGAAGCCATGCTCCCGAAGGTCGAACAGCCGCCCACCGTCGACCCCAACCAAGAGGTACTCACCGTTCTGCCAGAGAAAGCCGTCGTGCGCCTGCGCGGTCATGGCTGCCATATTCCGCCCACGCGGAACCGCAGTCCAGCCGTCGAGGCAGCCCTACTCGCGGCGGTCAACTAGCACAGGTGGAGGCTCCGGGGGCCGCAGCTGGATCTGCCACCAACCGACGTCGTGCCACGCGCCGAGCTTGAAACCGACCCCCTTCTGGTGGGCGATCTTCGTGAACCCGAAGGACTCGAAGAGCTTCACGCTCGCCGGATTCGGAAGTGTCGTTCCGGCGAAGGCGTTCACGAACCCTCGCTCGGTTAGACGCTCGAGCAGCTCCGCGAGAAGGGTTCGCCCGAGGCCGACACCGCGGTGTCCATCAGCGAGATAGATGGAGACCTCCACGGACCAGCGGTACGCCGCGCGGGGATGGAAGCGACTCGCGTACGCGTACCCAGCCACTTGGCCTGCGACCTCCGCGACGAGCCAGACATGACTCGCCTCGATGCGCGCCCGGATCTCACCCTCGGTGGGGACCTCCTCCTCGAATGAGATCACGGTGTCGCTGACGATCGGTCCGTAGATAGCGAGGATCGCCTCCGCATCATCGGGGCGCGCGACACGTACGACCATTTCATGTGCTGAAGTCCAACTTGTGCCCATGGCTAGTGTCAGGTTATCGACCTGGCCGGGCTCTTTTCGTTGCGGTCTGAGAAGTACGGTGTGGGCGTTCATTTCATTGACGGACCGGAGGGCGTGATGGGTCTAGAGATGCGGTCCAGCTGCGAGCGTTGTCAGAGCGCCCTTACGGCGGAGGGACCTGCGTTCATCTGTAGCTTCGAGTGCACGTTCTGTGGCGATTGCACGGGCGAGCTCAACCATGTCTGCCCGAACTGCGGCGGTGAGCTCGTAGCTCGACCCCGCAGGGTCAGCGTGGGCTGAGCCGAAGATCTACCCGGGACGACCTCGCGCTACCGAGAGTTGAGCGTTACTGGCCGACGCGGCCGTCGATGAGCTCGCGGAGGATGTCGGCGTGACCGGCATGGCGGGCGGTCTCCTCGATCATGTGGATGAGGATGCGCCGGAGGTTGTAGATCTTTCCCGGGCGAACTGCCTTCGTATCGAGGTCATCGGTCGCTTTGACGATCGCCCGGCTCTCCTCGCACGCCTCCCGGTAGAACGCGAGGATCTCGTCGGTCGTCTCGTGAGGCTCGATGCGCCAGTCGGCGTCGGGGTTCTCTTCGCTCCACGGATCTTCGATGTCGCGTCCCGCAAAGACGATCTGGAACCACCAGATCTCGACCCATGCCAAATGCTTCACGATTCCCAGGAGAGTGGTCGCGGAGCCCACCTTCTGTGCGCGCAGCGTCTCGTCGGACGCGCCGTCCATCTTGCGAACGATCGCATCGCGATACCAGTCGAGATACTCGATCAGAAGCTCGCGTTCCGACCCCGTAGTGCTCGGATGCCGCAACTCGGTCACACATGCCTCCTTGGACTCATGAACTAGGGCCATATTGCCTCGCTTGAAGCTCCCGGCCATAGAGGCGAGACTCCACCGATGTCTCCGAGCCTGAAGATCCCAAAGAGCGGTGCCAGCTCTGGCGAGGATGGGATCTCGCGTTGCTGGTGGTGTCAGGGCGATGACCTCTATCGGAGCTATCACGACCAAGAGTGGGGGAGACCCGTCGCCGACGATAGCCGCCTGTTCGAGAAGCTCTGTCTCGAAGGTTTCCAGTCGGGGCTCAGTTGGCTCATCATCCTTCGCAAGCGAGAGAACTTCCGTAAGGCTTTCAAAGGGTTCGACGTCGAGGCCGTCGCTCGATACAACACGCGGAGCGTCGAACGCCTTCTCCAGGATGCAGGGATCGTGCGCCACCGAGGAAAGATCGAGGCGACGATCAACAACGCGCGTCGCTACATCGAGCTCATAGAGGAGTTCGACAGTCTCGGTGCCTACGTATGGTCGTTCGAGCCCGATGAGCGAACGCGTCCCAAACGACTCGACTGGCCAGCGCTCACGAAAACGACGACGAGCGCCGAGGCGACCAGCATGAGCAAGGACCTCAAATCCCGGGGCTGGGCGTTCGTGGGTCCGACGACCGTGTACGCGTTCATGGAGGCGATGGGCCTGGTCAACGACCACGTGTCGGCTTGCGTGTTCAGAGACGAGGTCGAAGCCGAGCGCCGACGGTTCACCCGACCGGTCAAGACCTAACAGGGAATAGCCACTTTCCCAGCGGGTTGCATCCATCTAGATGGTTGACGACGCAACCGATCCAGAGAGGGGTCCAGATGCGAGCGATCGCCCTTACCGGCTTCGATGTGGCGCCCGAGGTACAAGATCTCCCCGTCCCCGAGCCGGGACCGGGAGAGGTCCTCGTGCGGGTTGGCCACTCCTCACTGAACGGCTTTGATCTCACCGTCGCTTCGGGAAAGGCCAAAGACTGGATGGAGCACCGTTTCCCCGTCGTGCTCGGTAGGGACTTCTCAGGCACGGTGGAAGCGGTCGGCGACGGCGTCACGAGCGTCGCGCCGGGAGATGACGTCTTCGGGGTCGTGTCACATAAGTACCTTGGCCCCGGCGGGTTCGCCGAGTTCACCGTGGCCCTCGATGAGCTCGGTCTTGCAAAGGTGCCGGCTGGTCTTGAACCGGCCATCGCGGGCGTGCTCGGTCTTGCGGGCGCGGCCGCGCACGCGACGATCGAAGCAGTTTCTCCTTCGTCGGGCGACACCGTTCTCGTCGGTGGGGCAACCGGGGGAGTCGGCGCGATCGCTCTGCAACTCGCAGTCGCACGCGGCGCGCAGGTCATCGCGACCGCCAAACCTGGCGAGGAGACGGAGTTCGTGAGGGGGCTCGGCGCCCATCACACCGTCGACTACACCGGTGACCTGGCCGCCCAGGTCCGCGCGATCACGCCAGACGGCGTCCACGCCGCGATCCATCTCGCCGGCGATGGCCTCCAGCTCGCAGAGCTCGTAGCCGAAGGCGGTCGGTTCGCATCTTCGATGGGTCTCGGACAAGACGAGATGACTCGGAAGGACATCAGCGCGACCGCGATCCGGGCGCAGCCGACCACAGAGGTTCTCGTCCAACTCGGGGCCGAGGTCGCAGCGGGCCGGTTGCAGGTGCCGGTGAAACACACCTACAAGCTCGAAGAGGTCCCTCAAGCACTCGACGACTTCGCCAAGGGGAGCCTGGGCAAGTTAGCGATCCACGTCCAGGGCTAGCGCGGCAGCGCACCTCCCCAATCTTCGCAATCCGGACAGGAAGGACCCTCAGCCGGTCGAATAATCGCGTGGTGTTCCACCGGGCTTGGAAGGGGACGATCTTGAGGCCAAGGTTGATACGAGGCGTGCTCCTGGTCGTCGTGATGATGCTGCCCGCGCTTTCGCATGCGCCTGTTCCCGCATCGGCGACGGGCCTTTCGAGTCCGAACGTCGAGTACGTGACGACGATCCCCCTCGAGAACGGCACGTGGACGACAGCCCGCATCCACGATGGCTACCTCTACGTCTCCGGGAACAAGAGTTTCACGATCTTCGACATCTCGGACCCGGCATCGCCTCAGTTCGTCAGCACCACCGTGACGGGCTTCCAATTCATCAACGAAGACATCGACACCAACGGCGAGATCCTGCTGATCACCGACGAACGCATCAACGGGACCCTGCATATCTGGGACGTCGAGAACAAGCAGCTGCCGACCAAGCTCGCCCAGCTCGAGGGCATGGTCGACCACAGCTTCGCCTGCGTGCTCGATTGTCAGTGGGCCTACGGTGCGGGCGGCGACATCGTCGATCTCCGCGATCCCGCGAGCCCGGTTGCAGCGGGGCGCTGGGCATCGCCACCGCCGGGCTTCTGGGGCTTTGACACGACTGAGGTAAGTCCGGGGAAAGTCGTCACTGCGTCGGGGACCATCCACTTCCTCGATGGCCGCAAGAACCCAGCCAAGCCGAAGGTTCTCGCTACGGCTCCAGGACCGGTGAACGAGTTCGTGCACTCGATCCAGTGGCCGAGCAAGGGACGCGACCGATTCCTCATCGTGCAGACAGAGACATCTCCGAAGCCTCAATGCGACGAACGGTCGGGCGCGTTGATCACTTACGACGCGAGCAATTGGCGGCGCACACACAGCTTCCAGCCCCTTCACGAATTCAGACCTACCGCCGGGATGTACACGGACGGCCGTCCCGCGGTCAGCGCGCTGGGCTGTTCCGCGACGTGGTTCAAGCCGCATCCGGATTTCCACAACGGTGGATTGCTCGTCGGCGGCTTCTTCGATCACGGGACCCGCTTCCTCGAGGTATCCAAGGACGGAGAGTTCAAGGAGATCGGCTACTTCATGCCGGTCGGCGGCTCGACCACCGCGGCCCTCTGGGCGACCGACGAGATCGTCTACGCGATCGACATAGTCCACGGGATAGACGTCCTCAGACTCATCCGATAGACGGCTCGTCATCCGCTAGGTTCGAGGCGTGGTCTACGTAGCTCTGCTCCGCGGCATCAATGTCGGCGGGAAGAACAAGGTCGACATGAAGCAGTTGAAGGCCGCGTTCGAAGACGTCGGAATGACTTCGGTGCGGACCTACATCAACTCAGGCAACGTCATCTTCTCCAGCACGGTCCGCAGCCGAACTCGGCTGGCCGAAGCGCTCGAGGGCGTGATCGAGAAAACCTTCGGTTTCAAGGTCGCCGTACTCGTCCGTGACCTGAAGAGCATGAAGGCGGTCGTGAAGGCGCTGCCGAAGACCTGGGTGAACGATGCCACGATGAAATGCGACGTGATGTTCCTCTGGGACGACGTCGCCAAGGCCTCGGTTGTCGAGGAGCTCACGATCAAGCCCGACATCGAAGACGTGAAGTACGTGTCGGGAGCACTGCTCTGGCGCGTCGATAAGAAGAACGTCACCCGCAGTGGCCTGATGAAGCTCGCCGGAACGCCCCTCTACAAGCGGATGACGATCCGAAACTGCAACACCACCCGCAAGCTCCTAGAGCTCATGGAAACTTGAGCAGATCGCACCTAGCGCCCTAACCGAGAGAGCGCGATACTCGAAGCAAGTCGAGGACCGAGGGCGGCGGTTATGCAGACGGCGGGGCAACGACAGTCGCGCTTCACGGCCGTGATGGCCGTCATGTCGGTCGCCATCGCGCTGATGGTGGCGGGGCAGGCTCGGGCCAATCACATCTTCGGAGCCACCTACAACGGCACGATCGATGGCGGCGGCACGGTCGCTTTCACGGTGTCTGCCGACGGCAGCGCGATCGCCACGTTCACCGCGGACGGTGTCCCCGGGAACGCGTGCACGTTCAACGGCTTCTCGACCAACAACATCCCTATCGTGGATCACGCGTTCTCGTCGACGACTGGTGGCAACACGATCACTGGATCGTTCGATGGCGCTCAGTCGGCGCGGGGGTCCATCCGCATTTCCGTGAGTGGCTCGGCTCCCTGCGACACCGGAACGCGCGCCTGGGCCGCGACGACACAGGCTTCCCCCTCGACCCCGTCGGGTCCCGCCCCCACGGGCACAGGCCCGCCGCCGCCCACGAACACAGGGCCGCCGCCGCCCACGAACACAGGCCCGCCACCGCCCCCGCCACAACCCCTCCAGCCCGGGTGTCCCCCTCCGCAGAACCCGCCACCGTTCGGAGCACCGTGTTCGCTCACGGTCGAGCTCGTCGGCGGGTTGATCAGCGCGGTCCAGTTCGCGCCCGATTCAAGCGTGACCTTCGAGGGCTTCAGCTCCGCTGACGGGACTCGGATCTTCGGTCCGATAGTGCGCAGCACCGATGGGACGGGGAGCCAGTCGTTCGAATACGGGCCAGGGCTGGCACCGGGCAACCGCCTGGTGGCGACAGATGCGGCCACCGGGATTCAAAAGACGCTCGACGCGACCCCCTTGTCGGTGGATGCGGTCGACTTTGCCGGCGACGTGGTCACCGGCCGCGCTCGTCCCAACGACAAAGTAGCGGTGATGGCATCGGGGCCCGAGTTCCAAGCCCGGCATATAGATGTCGTTGCCGACTCCTCGGGTGGGTGGAGCGTGGACTTCACCGAGGTTGGTGGGGATGTCCGACAAGGAACCGGCGTGCTCGCATCCGTGATGGATGGCGACGGGGATGCAACGTGGGCCCGGCCCGCGCCCGGATGCCCCCCGCGCGGGGGCGCGACCTGCATCTTTCAAGTGAGTCTGCACGCCCATGTCTTTATCAAGGGCTTCACGCCGTCCTCGGAAGCCCGGATCGAGGTGTTCTCGCCCGATGGAACTCCTGTGGGACAGGTGCACACGGTCGGGCTGGACGCCAGGGGTTTTGGAGGATCGGATCGACTAAGCGCTGAGCTTGCAGCGGGCAACCGTGTTGTGGTGACCGACCTCGCGACGCGAGTGGCAAAGAGTCTCGATATCCCACCGCTTTCGGTCGACTCGGTCGATCCAGACGCCGAGACCGTGTCGGGACGATCCAATCCCGGGGACGTAGTCAGCGTGCAGGTCCCCGGCGCCCCACCCGCCCGCGCCGTTGCCGGCTCCGATGGCCGGTGGACGGCGGATATGCGAACGGTCGGCGGCAATGTGGTCACGGGCAACGATGCCTCTGCCGAAGTCATCGACGAGGACGGCGATCTGATGCATGCCCGGCTGTTCCAAGACCCGGGATGCCGCCCGGGCTTTCAGGAGGGGTTCTCGAGATGCTCTGCAGGTGTGTCGATCGAGTTCGATACCATCGGGGCTCTGGGCTTTACGCCGAACGCCACCGCGACGTTCGAGGTCTTCGACCGCGCTGGCGGAGAGCGGCTCTTTGGGCCCAAGGACTGCCTAACGAACGAAGACGGACATTGCTTCTTCGATTTCGGATTCCGGCCGGGGCCCGACTTGCAGCCCGGCAATCTGCTGCGCGTCACCGACGTGTCGACGTCGGTGGTCAAGGAGGTCGTCGTCGCACAGATCGAGATCGAGGTCGTCGACCCCGTAACCGACATCGTCTCGGGCACTGCCCCTCCCGATACCCCTGTCCAGGTGCACATCCAGGGGCAGTCGGTCCTCAGTGTCGACATCGTGTCCGGCCCCGACGGGGCGTGGGTGGCGGACTTCACGCGAGTTCCCTACGACATCGACAACGACAGCGCATTCTTTGCGTTCGTTTTCGACGCGGAGAACGACGCATCGTCTGATGCGCTCGGTGCACCGCTGGCCGATTGCTCGCCCGGCTCGCAAACGACCTGTGGCAGCGCGGGCGACGACACGATCCGCATCGACGACGGTACGGCGGAGTCCGGCCAGGGGGGTGACACGATCCTCGGCACGCCGGATGAGTCGACCGAGGAGATCGTCATCGACTCGGGGCACGACCCCGACGACATCGTCATCAAAGAAGGTCTGCGGCCGCCCCGTCAGATCACCGGCGCTTCAACTGGAAGGAGGCGCCCGGTGTCGGTCGTCGTGCGCGGGGGCGACGGAGGGGAGCGCATCGCGATCCCCGACAAGATCGGGCGATTGATCCTCAAGATCCTCGGAGGAGACGGAGACGACAAGGTCGTCACGCGCAAGGGCAAGGTTCCCTTTGAGGTAGCTGCCGGTTACACCCTTTCTGGGGGTGCGGGCAACGACGAGTTCGAGTCGGGGAATGGATCCGACTCGATCGACGGCGGGGGAGGGCGCGATGTCCTCCAAGGCGGAGCGGGCGACGACGAGCTCGTTGGCGGTCCAGGGCGAGACGTCCTCGTCGGGGGGCCAGGTATCGACACTTGTGTCGTGACCGAGGGTGACAAGACATCGGGCTGCGAGCACATCCGGAGGTAAGCGAAGCGCAATGCCACACGACTCGCAAGCTCCTCGAGAGATGGAGAATGAGACCGGACTAACCCCCTTGACTACGCGCGCTTCGCTCACGTGGAAGCAAGACGCCGTAGATGAAGTCGCTCACCGGGGTCGGGACTCCGGCCTCGGCGCCGAACCGAACCACGGTCCCCGTTTGAGCCTCTAGTTCCGACGGGCGGCCGGCTTGGATGTCTCGCTGCATCGATGCGGTTGCATCGTCGGGGAGTGAATCGAAGTTCATCATCGCTTCGTCGACCGCGCCTTCAGGCAGGGCGACTCCGCGTGCCGTCGCGACGTCAAACACCTCCTGGAACGCGGATCGAAGAAGTGTCCGGGTTTCGGGGATGTCCCTCCATGCTCCAACGGGCAGACCGAGGACCGCGCCCATACCGCTCAGACCGGTGATCGATAGGAACTTGCGCCACATCGCGGCGTGGATGTCTTCGGGGATGATCGCGTTCACCCCGGCGCGCTCGAACGCGTCGCATAGCGTCTGTGCACGTTCGCTGGGGCTGTTGTCGAGCTCCCCGAACGCGATGAAGGGGGGGTAGCCCGCATGCTTGATGCGCCCCGGCCCGTCGATGAACGAGATGATGGCGCAGAACCCCCCGAGGACGCGTTCCTCGCCGAGTTCCGCGGCGAGCACGCTTGGAGCTTCGACACCATTTAGAAGAGGAACCACCGTCGTGGTCTCACCGACCAAGGGCTTTATCGCAGCCGCGGCATCCTTCAGCTGCCATGCCTTGACACCCACCAGCACGAAATCGACCGGTCCGACCTCGCGCGGGTCGTCGGTGGCGTTCACGGGATCGATGTTGAAATCGCCGTTGATGCTCTCGACGTGCAGGCCGTGGGTCCGCATCGCCTCGAGGTGCTTCCCGCGCGCGATGAACGCGACGTCTTCGCCGGCCTCGGCCAAACGCCCTCCGAAGTAACCGCCCACACCACCAACGCCAAAGACCGCGATCCGCAAGATGGTTACCTTCCGTCACTAGATTTTCCGAGACAACACTAGGTCTCGTGAGGTCGCTGCCCAAACGTATTCTCTTCGGATGGACATCGAGACTGACGTGGCGGTGCCTGATGCGTAGCGAAGCGGAGCGGACGGCGAGACTCGTGTGGCAGTTCGGTGAGCCGGTGCATGCCGTCACCTACTTCGCGCCAGAGACGCGCGCGGCCACAGACGCTCTTGGCCTCAAAGGCGGCTGGATGAGCTACTTCGGGTGCCGCGCCGCGCCCCTGGGGGCGGTTCCCCCCACGGTGGTAACTGCCACCTTCTATAACTTCCGGCCGTCGATGGTCGAGCGAGCGATCCCGGACGCGTGGTCCTACGCCTCGCCCGAGGAGTTGGTCGATGCCCGGTGGTCGGCGGTGGATCGCGCCTTGCAGCGCCTGCTCGGAGATGAGGTGGCGTCATCCAAGGTGCGCACGGCTGCTGAGCTTGGCCGCGCCGCGGTCGAGTCTGGAAACTTCGATGGCCGCTTGATGGGCAGGGCTAACGCCTCATTGGCCCCGCCTGCAGAGCCGCACCTGGTTCTCTGGCAAGCGTTGACCGCTCTCCGTGAGCACCGGGGCGATGGCCATGTCATCACCCTGGTGAGTCATGGGGTGAAGCCGTGTGAGGCCCTCGTTCTCCAGACGGCAACAGGAAGATCTCCAGAGGAGACCATGCAGGCCAATCGCGGGTGGACCGACGAGGAGTGGGGCGCGGCGAAAGACGCGCTCACTGAACGCGGGTGGCTAGACGATGCAGGAGCGATCACACCCGACGGAGCCGCGGCTCGTGATGAGATCGAACGCGAGACGGACCGGCTGGCAGCAACAGCCGTCGCGGGACTCGGCCCGGATCGGACGATGGAACTGGTCGATGCCCTCCGCCCTCTCGCCGAGCGGGTCATGGATGCCGGTGAGGTTCCCTCCGCCAACAACATGGGCGTCCCCTGGCCACCCCAAGAGTGAGCTCAGCGGGCTTCTAGCCAGCGGCGCGCCGCATCAACCTCCGCATGCGTCAGCTCGTGGCCGCCCGGCTGCCATTCGAGCGTGACGTCGGCTCCCGCCTCCTCCAGCATCTGCGCGAGTGCTTCCGTCTGGTCACCTGGGATCATCATGTCGCGCCTTCCGCCGGTGATCAAAACCGACGTCCCATCGAGCTCAGGCAACGACTCGAGCGCGAACGGGACCATGGCATGGAGAAGGATCGAGCCCTTTATCAACCCGGGATTGAGGAGCAGAAGGCTGGCTCCGATGTTCGCTCCGTTCGAGTAACCCACGACGATGACGTCGCTCGGGTCGTACCCGTACACCTTGCCCGCGTCTGTGATGAACGCCGCCAGCTCGTGTGTCCGCTCCTTGAGGTCCACCTCATCGAAGACACCCATCGCGAGCCTGCGAAAGAACCGAGGCATGCCTTGCTCGAGGACTTTGCCGCGAGGACTGACGAGCGTCGCGTCCTCAGCCAGGGCGCGACCGAGCGGCAAGAGGTCGTTTTCGTCCCCGCCGGTCCCATGCAGCAACAGCAGCGTCGGACCGCCTGAGCCCTGCTCGAAGCGGTGGATGAAACCGAGGTCCTGTTCGGTCATCGACCGTTCCTTGTAGTGATCACCTGAGTCCTAGCTTAGAGAAACACAACTCCGTGTCTCACACTTCCGACGACGCGGCCGAGACGATGTGAGGCGCGCCGTAACCAGGAACCCCTACGCTCAGGTCCTGCAAACAAGCTCGGAAGGCTCAACATAAGACTCACATATGCCCCTACCGTTGCCTTGCTTGAAGGTCTGCGGTAGCCCGACGTTCGGAACTTCCTGAACAGCAAAGCGCCCGCCATGCCGTAACGGAGATGCTGCCTGCAAACCTCCTTGAGCGAGGAACGGTATCGATAGTTCACGATGGCTCGGGGGGCGAACTCCAAGACGAAAGAGCCGAGCTGGGCCCGCCAGCACAGGTCCACGTCGTCCCCTCCTGGTGTCCGGAAGCTCTCGTCCCATCCACCGACCTCATGGATCACGTAAGCCCAAACACCCAGGTTGGCACTCAGCGAGTAAGGGAGGAAGCCACCTACGGGGAGACGATCGACTTGAATTTCTATACCTCGCCAGGCCCGTACCACCGGATCGTTCAGGGCAGTAGTAGCTATCGCTCCTCCGACGAGGTCGGCATTCTCTGCCGCCCGCACCATCTCGGTGATCCATTCCTCAGAGCACTCATCATCTGCATCGCAGAAGAGGAGTAAGTCTCCTTTCGCTCCTGCCATACCTACATTCCTCGCATGACACGGACCGCGGTGGTCCGCGGTCTCGAGGAGAACCAGGTTCGGCATGCGATCCATCCACACGCGCACGGCCGCGCGGGTGTCATCCTCTGAACCATCGTCGACGACGATCAGTTCCCATACCCCCGAGTACGACTGTTGGCTCAGCGCGATCAGCTGACGTTCGATGGTCGATGCCGCGTTCCGCGCGGGCATCACGACGCTCACTAGGCCGGGGATCCTGCGAGGGGTCCTTGTATCCGCGGGTCTCGGCATCAGTCCTCTTCTCGCTGATGAGGTTACGTTGCACGTTCGAAAAGGGACACGCGGATGCCCCCCCGGAAGATTTGGAAGTCCTCTAGCTCATACCTGGCGACGATTGCCTGCCTGATGTCGTCAGTGAGGATCTGTGCTCTTTCATCAAGGGAATCGTAGGCGTTCACTAACCAGAGGCGACCCTTCGCATACTCCAACTTGTTGGGGATGCTCTCGATGGGGGGTCGCACGAAGCCTCCGGTCTTCGGATCGTTCAGCGGCCACAGCATCCGGGGGGCTCGGCTAGTCGCGTCCGCGTTCTCAACGTAGTAGGCGTATGGATTCGCCCCATTGGGGTGGAAGAAGATGATCTCGTCCCCCGGCTCTGCGCGTGCAAGGATCGATCTGGTCGCGGCGCGCCACTCCTCATTTTTAGTCTCGCGATATTCGGCATTGAGAGACTGCGTTGCTATGAAGATGATCACAAGCGATACCGCGATCGCTGCGAACGATGGCTTGATGGTTGTTACCCCGATCGCGGCAACAATGATGAGCGCCGGAACGACGACCACCAGATAGCGCGCGAAGAACATTGGATAGAAGAACGATGCCGTGAAACTACCTATGAGTGGAACCAGCAGCCACGCGAGGGGCACGGCAGCCTTCCATCGCTCGTCCTTGTTTCTCAGACGGAGTGCCAGCGCGATCACACCGACCCCGCTGACGATCAAATAGGGAATTGGGAACCGACCGGAGCCCTGGCCCGTTAGAACTCCGATGGGGATGAGGACGCGACTGGCGGGAACCTGCGCGATCCAAGAGAAGCGATGCTTGCGTACGGCTTCACCGAGGGGACCGAACCACAGCAGCAGTCCGGTCGTGATTATCACCCCAACAATCATGCCGACGGTTCTCCAGGGGACCCGGTGCCTTCGAGCCACGATGAACACGACCGAGTGCGCAGATACAGCGAACAGAGCGAAGGCGTGAGAGGTGACCGCAAGCAAGGCAGTCGCTACGTAGGCGATCAAGACCCGCCGGCCGGACGCCTCGATGAGCCTGATTGCTAGGTAGGTGGCCAAGATCACTAGGAATAGCGTCAGGGAGTAGCCGCGCGCCTCCTGCGCGCGATGGACCGCGTTCTGATTGAGGGTCAACAGGACCGTGGCGACAAGCGCAACTCTCGTCCCTGCCAACCTCGAGGCGACCGCATAGATGAGGGGGACCGAGGCAACGAAGAAGATCAGGGACAGGCTGCGGATGAAGGCCTCACCATCTCCCAGGTGGAGCCAGAGATGGAGCAAGAAGTAATAGAGCGGCATTGCCGGGTCGTCCCTGACGGACGACAAGAATGCTCCGAAGGGGAGGTGGGCGGCGGCCCAACTAGCACCCTCGTCTACCCAGAAGCTCTCACAAGCCAGGCACCGGATCGATAGCAGGAGAGCGAGAGCGGTAAGGGCCCCGACGGCGATGGCGCGATTGGTCCGGTTCTCAAAGAAGGCGTCAAAGCGATCGATGAGCGAGTTTCATGCAAAAGTTAACGGCAAGCAAGCACCATCAGACTGGGGGGCGTAGCTCAGTTGGTCAGAGCGGCGGACCAATTCCTCGACTCAGGTCTCTATTCGGGCGCCTCGCAGTTGTCCTCAAGATAGGCGTCGAACTCCGCGCTGGCAGCCAGAAACTCCGGGTCTTGAGCCACCGTCGCGTCCTGCGACTCGAACGCCTCTCTCGTCATGTCTGCAAGGGTATTGATCGCGCTCTTGATCTCGTCAGGGGCTTCTGCTCGCAGCTGCTCGTATGTGTCAAGAGTTTTCTCCGTGTCGCCCGGCTCGACCTGAGTCATCGCGCGGGCGGCATCGCAGAACGCCTCAGCACCAGCCGAATCCCCAGCGCATGCAGTGCCAGCCAGGACAAGCATCACTGCGGCGGCCCTTGTGCGATGCGTCATTTGTCTTCCCTCCGCTTCCGAGTATTCATTGTGAGGCCCAGACTAATCGTCCAACCAAGCACATGGTCAAGGCGTTCCGCACGCGAATCCGCAGGTCAGAGAGTTGCGGGTAGCGAGTTGGGCCAAGATGTTCCACATTTGTTCCACGTTGTGTTGTCCAATGCAGTCCACGGGGGCGTAGCTCAGTTGGTCAGAGCGGCGGACTCATAATCCGTTGGTCGCTGGTTCGAGTCCAGCCGCCCCCACGGTATGGATGACGATGGTCGAGAGATATGGGCTACTGGGAGGATCGGGGGATGCTGGAGGCTCATCAATGGCAAAAGTGAATGTGAGACTGTGCCTCCGCGCATTAACGGGAGCGATCCTGCTCCTTTCGATGCAGGGTGCTGTAGCGGCAGGCCCAACGGCCGGAGGCATGACTTCGGACAACGTCGAGTACCTGATGCATATGCCCTTCGAGGCGGGGTCGGCAACAGGGGCGCGGGTAGTTGGCGACTACTTGTACGTCACTAGTTGGAAGAGCCTCTCCATCTACGACGTGTCGGACCCTCTCGAACCGGCGCGCCTCAGTATCACACCCTTCGGTTTCGGATTCGAGAACGAAGACGTCGAGGTAACGCCTGACGGTGAGCATCTCTTCTTCGCAGAGTCGGCACCTCAGAGCGTTCTCCACGTCTGGAATGCCGAGGACAAGTCCAACCCGATCGAGGTGGCGACCCTCCCGGGCGCCGGTGAGCACACCGCCAACTGTGTGTTGAGCTGTAGGTATCTCTATGGCGCCGACTCTTTCGCGGTCGATCCCCGACAGTCAAGTTCGGGGGTGGTCGATGTGCGGGACCCTGCGAACCCCAAGTTGGTGGGGGCCTGGGATGAGGCAGAAGAGATAGAGGGCTACGCGCACGATGTCTTCGAAGCGCGTGATGGACTGGCTGTTACTTCCAAAATCCAGATCCTAGATGTAAGCAATCCGCTGAAACCGCGGCTTCTTGCCCAGAGCGCCGATGGTCGGGCTTTGCATTCGATCTCCTGGCCGAATGGAGGCCGAGATCGGTTCATCCTCGGTTCGGACGAGACCAACGCGGACGCTACCTGTTCAGAGACCTCGGGCGCGTTCCAAACTTTCGATACAAGAGGTTGGCGTCGCACCCACACGATCCACCACGTCGAAGACTTCCGCGCTGAGAAGGGGACAACCCTCGACGGGAACGCAACCGTCAATGTGCTGGGTTGTTCCTCCCACTGGTTCCAAGCCCATCCGAAGTTCCGGCACGGGGGATTGGTAGCAGTCGGCTTTTACGAGCACGGCACGCGGTTCGTGGAGGTGGCTAAAGACGGTCTGATCGAAGAGGTGGGGTACTTCTTGCCCTTCGCGGGCTCGACCTCGGCCGCGTATTGGCTGACGGACCGGATCGTCTATGCCGTCGACTATGCCCGCGGGATCGACGTGTTGCGCTACAACGGCGAGATTGACCCTTGATCCGGTCAGGTCTCCGCGACGGTTTCCTAAATGCTTCCCTGAGAATCCTCTGATTGAATAAATCGATCGTGAGCCCAGCTCGGAGAGGAGTGGTCATGCACGTGAGAATCAGCACCATCCAGGCCGACCCGAACCGGATCGACGACGGTATTGCGGCGATCAACGACAAGGTGATCCCAACGCTGACCGGTATCGACGGGTTCCGGGCCGCCAATTTCATGGCCGACCGAAGCGCGGGAAAACTCGTCGGCGTCGCATTTTGGGATAGCGAGGAAGCAATGAACGCGAGTGCTTCAGCCGTCGATCCGATCCGGAACGTGGTGGCGGAAGCGATGGACGGGAAGATCGTTTCGGTCGAGTCTTACGAGCAGGTCGCGCAGAGCTGGTAACAGCTAGTCGCCGGCTATGGAGATTCCCGCGGTCACCATGGATGTTGCCTCCTTGGTAGATGGTCGAACGAGACGGTGCTTTTCAAGGTTGGACGATCGGCCGCGCCGAAACTGATCGGTCGACTCAGACGATCTCCGTCTCGAACGTGAGCGGGACCTCTCTCCTGGTGAGGTCGCAAACGGGGCAATGTTCATGCGCCCACAAGAAGAGCTTTCGCAGCGTCTCAGGGTCGGTGCCGTTGGACGCAGCCTTAACTCGAACGCTCACCGACAGTGGACCGGCAGAGACTCCATCGTCGATACCCAGGATCCCGAGGTCGTTCGATTGACTGTCGACGGTGACTTCAACATCACCGAGCTCTACTTCATCGAGCGCTGCTTTCATCGCGATCAGAGTCGCTACGCAGCTCGCCGTTGCCGCACGGAGCATCCACCCGGGTGAGGGAGCGGTATTTCCTCCGCCCACCGAGGTGACCATGTCGGTGTAGAGCTCAGCCCCGTCGGGTCCTGTGACCTTGCATCTAAGTCCGTCTTCGATGGTGGCGGTGGCGACGGAATCCGTTGCCTCCGCGTCTTTCGGATGAGCCGTCAGGTAATCGATCGCATTCCCAAGGGCGGTGCGGACGGACTCGTCACTCATCGGTGCTCCTTTCCGCCGAATGAGGACTCATACTCCGTTGGTCGTCGGTTCGCGTCCAGCCGCTCCCCATGCCAGTTGCATGAGAACATCGCCTAGCCCGTCCTCAAACGATCTCCGTGGGTAGCTACCCCGTTCCGCCGGAGCGATCACTCCAAGCTAGGCGATGGCAGTTTTGCGCGCCCGTTCTGGCTCAAAGGACGCTGCCGATCGAATCAGCGCGAGACCCAGCGCAGCGAACTGCACCATCCAGGCAGTGATGGCAAGGCGGGCGAGCACGAACGGCCCCATCAGCGCCGGTGTCATGGGGACGAAGACCCAAACGCCAAGGAGCATCGGAACCCAACGCTGCCATCCCGTCCATCGACGCTCACGGAGTACGCCGATGCCGACGAGAACGAGGCCCACGCCGATGGCGATCGAAGTCACGCCATACCCAGCCTCGAGCGGATCCGTTGTCGGGCTTGGATACGCGGCGTCCGCGGCGGTGATGGCAACAACCTCCATGATCGCGAGGCCGAGCATCCCGGCACCGGCGAGCCAGTGCCCGATGCGTGTAAGGCGTGAGGCACCGCCCACGCCGAATCGCGCAAGCGCTTGGATCCCGATGAGAAGGCCGACGTGCTGGATGGCGAACCAAACCTGGATCGCGATGAAGCCTCCAGCAGCGAGTGGGGAGCTGAACCGACCCTCGGGAACCGATGGGGGGACGACCGCAAGGAAGACCCCGGAGGCTGCGCCCAACAT
>DATLNM010000039.1:0-14339 GCA_035536775.1 Actinomycetota bacterium
AGTCCCTTGTCGAGCCTTGTGCCCGGCTGACCGGCGTGCCCGGCTGACCGGCGTGCCCGGCTGACCGGCGTGCCCGGCTGACCGGCGTGCCCGGCTGACCGGCGTGCCCGGCTGACCGGCGTGCCCGGCTGACCGGCGTGCCCGGCTGACCGCAGGGGTGTCGCCCAGGCGACGGAACTCGTGTCGGGAGGGAGACATGGTTCCCGTCACCCCCGAGACAGCGTTCGGGTGCCCATTCCCCGATGATGAGTCTTGTCAGAAAGCAAAGCGGCGCAGCGAGAGGAGGGTGGAGATGAACCAGATCGTCAGCGGACCCCGAGGTGTCGGCCGGATCCCGTCCCCTCCCCACCGCTTCAAGTAAAACTCCCAGCAGCAGGGATCGATGGCCCCCCACCCCCCGGGGGGCCATCCCTTTTTACGGACCGGTCCCCTTCCCACGGGCCCGCTAACAAGCCCGCTCCCTTTCACTGGCCCCACCTGGATCCCAACCGAACCTCCGCAGGATCAGGGCGAGATGTGCACACGGATTCCGAAGGGTTGACGGCGCGCGCCACTAGGCTTGCTCTCTCATGCCAGGGATCTATAGGGACGAAGGTGTCGTGCTGCGGGCGATCAAGCTCGGGGAGGCCGACCGCATCGTGACGATCTTCACGCGCGGCAACGGCAAGATCCGTGCCGTCGCCAAGGGCGTGCGCAAGACCAAGAGCCGCTTCGGCGGTCGGCTCGAGCCATTCACCCGGGTCAACCTGATGCTCTACCGGGGGCGCGACCTCGACACGATCACCTCGGCCGAGATCCTCACGTCCTTCGAGGCCCTCCGGACCGGCTATGCGGGCATCGCCCGGGCCTCCGCGGTCGTCGACGCCGTCGACAAGGTCACGCCCGATCGGGAACGACTGGTTTCGGTCTACGAGCTCCTCATCGCAGGGCTCGATGCCCTCGCGGCGCGTCCGGGCCCGACGATCGTGCCTGCGTTCCTGGTGAAGCTGCTGTCGATCTCCGGGTACCACCCGCAGCTCAACACGTGCGCGGGGTGCGGGTCGCCATCCACAGCCGCTTTCAGTCCGATCCTCGGTGGGGTCAGCTGCGAGATGTGCGCGATGGGCGATCACTCGTCGGTCGCGATACCTATCGAGCGGATCGCACTTCTGTCTCGTCTCCTGTCGCACGACTTCGGGGAGCCCGCCGACGACGAAACCGCGGCGTCGCTCACCCGTCTTCTAACGCGCTACGCAGAGCACCACCTGGAGCGTCCGTTCAAGGGGCTGCGTAGCCTCGCCGCATCGTGACGATCGTGCGCTCATCGTGACCATCCCGCCCGAACGGATCCCCGCGCACGTGGGGATCATCATGGATGGCAACGGGCGTTGGGCCGAGGCGCAAGGTCTCGACCGGACCAAGGGCCACGAAGCAGGGGAGCGCGCGCTATTCGACGTCGTCCAAGGCGCGCTCGAGCTAGGTCTGCGTTATCTGTCCGTCTACGCGTTCTCGACCGAGAACTGGAACCGCCCCGCGGAAGAGGTCCATTTCCTTCTCGGATTCAATCGCTCGCTGTTGCGTACGCGCCGAGAGGATCTCAATGAGCGCGGCGTTCGGATCCGCCGGATAGGACGCCGAGAGCGCGTCCCGGATGACGTGCTCAAAGAGTTCGACGATGCCGAGGCACTCACCGCAGCGAACACGAAGCTGGACCTGTTCGTGTGTTTCAACTACGGCGGTCGTGCCGAGCTCGAAGACGCGGCCGCCGCGGGGTCGATCGCAGAGAATCTCTATGCGCCGGACGCACCGGACATCGATCTACTGATCAGGACGTCGGGGGAGCGCAGGCTCTCGAACTTCATGCTGTGGCAGTCGGCGTACGCGGAGCTCTACTTCACCGACATGCTCTGGCCCGACTTCGACCGGCGGGCGCTCGCCGTTGCGGTCGAGGACTACGCGGCGCGCGATCGCCGCTTCGGAGCGCTCTAAGCAGGGTTTTCAGGTCCGGAGTCGTCGGGGTCAGGGGGATCGACGCTGCGAGCGCCTGGACCTACTGCCGAAGACAGCACTCCGGCGTTAGGCAGCGCAACCTGACCTCGCGCCGTCACCATGTTCACGTAGAACAGCCCCATGTCGGTGATCGTCCCTTCATATTCGCCGCCGAGCGCACCCGACTTCAGGAGGACCTCCTCACCGACCTCGAACGGACGCACCACGAGTAGCACGAGACCGGCGAAGAAGTTGCCGAGAGTCTGCTGCGCCGCGATCCCGACCGCGACACCGGTGAGCGCGCCTCCGAGCAATAAACCCTCGAGCGGGATCTCGAGCGCCCCGAGGATCATCAGAGCTAGAACGATGTAGCCGGCGACCGACACCAACAGCCCAAGAGGTGCAGCCTTGCCTTGGCCGCCGCGTTTCTCGACCGCGGCGCGCGCCACGCCCGCCATGGCGCGCACAGCGGTTAGCCCTGCTAGCAACAGGACGACCGTGCCGCCGATCGCCATGGCGCGGTCGCGGAACGTGGCGGCATCGCCTGACGCGTCACGCAGCTGGCCGAAGTCCGCAACGATCAGACCCGCGACCGCGATAACCCCGGTGAGCGCGCCGAGGAACAACCCGCGCCGGACCCGCTGCTCAGCCGTCTTCACAGTCGTCATGATTCCTTGCTCCGGCCGGCCGAAACCGTCCCAGCGACCCTTTCGGCGATGACTTGCACGACGCGACGTCGGTGCATCGTCAACACTCGCAGCCGCCACCCGTCGTGGTCGACCGCATCGCGGCGGCGTGGGATCCGTCCGAGCTTCTCCATCAGGAACCCGGCGACCGTCTCGTATCCACCCTCGGGGAGCTCGAGGCCCAGCACATCGGCAGCTTCGTGCACCGGAAGACTCCCGGGCAGCAGGAACCGGTCTTCAGCGAGCTTCTGGATCCCCGAGGCGAGCAGGTCGTACTCATCGTTGATGTCGCCGACGAGCTCCTCGAGGATGTCTTCGAGGGTCACGATTCCCGACGTCCCACCGTGCTCGTCGACCACCAGCGAGAAGTGCTGACGCTCCCTTTTCATATCGATAAGGAGCGCCGGCAGCTTCCGGGTCTCCGGCGCGACCAGCATGTCGCGCACGAAACGCCGGGGCAGCGGCTTGCGGCGTTCGGCCGGCTTCACCTTGAGTAGATCCTTCACGTGGAAGAACCCCAGCACGTGATCGATGTCGTCCTTGAAGATCGGGAAGCGCGACAAGCCCGACTCGAGCATCAGCGTTTCGATGTCGGCCGCCGTCGCGGTCGAGGGAGCGGCGACCATCTCGGTGCGTGGGATCATCACCGACGCGGCGTCGCGCTCACCGAAGCCCGCCGCGCCGGCCAGCAAACGGTGCTCGATGCCGCGCAGCATCCCCTTGCCTGCCGACTCCGAGATCATTGCGCTGATCTCCTCCTGGGAATGTGCGACCTTGAGCTCGTCGAGCGGCTCGACGCCCATCACCCGCACGCCGGCGTTGGCGATCATGTTGAGGAGATGGATGAATGGGCGGAACACTGTTGTGTAGGCGCGGAACGGCATGATGAACCACAGCAGGCTCTTCTCCGGGAGCGCGATCGCGATGTTCTTGGGGGCCATCTCGCCGAGCACCATGTGGAGGAACACGACGATGCTCATCGAGAGCACGAACGCGATCGAGTGCGATGCGGTCTCGGACAGCTCGATCCCGCTGATCGCCGACTCGATCAGGTGACCGACCGCGGGCTCTGCGATCGCGCCGAGGCCCAGGGAGGCCATCGTGATCCCGAGCTGAGCGCCGGCAAGCATCAGCGACAGTTCCCGCAGTGACTTGACTGCGGCGGTCGCACGGCGACCGCCGTGCTCGGCCATCGCCTCGATCTTCGAGCGCCGCGCCGCGATCAACGCGAACTCAGCCCCCACGAAGAACCCGTTAGCGACGAGCAGCAGCAACGCCAGCAGCAGGTACCAGACGGTCATCGCTCGTCCTCATCCGGCATGACACTGCCGGCGCGCACCGCCAGCACCTGCGCGATCCGCCGGCCGTCCATCTCGACGACCTTCAGCTCCCATCCCTCGAATGACGTGTGGTCGCCGACCTTCGGGATCTTGTCGAACGTGTGCAACAGGAACCCGGCCAGCGTCTCGTACGGCCCCTCGGGAATCTCGAGCCCGGAAGCCTCCTCGATCTGATCGCGGTGCAGCAGGCCCGACAGCTTGAAGACACCTGCCGGCGCGCCGTCCGGCGCCGGCTCAGCCGGCGCCGGTGTGTCGTACTCGTCCTCGATCTCCCCGACGATCTCCTCCAGGAGGTCTTCGAGCGTGATGATCCCCGCGGTCCCTCCGAACTCGTCGACGACCACCGCCATCTGCTTGCGTCGCCGCCTCATGTCGAGCAGCAGCGCGTCGAGCTTGTAGGACTCCGGAACGACCAGAGGCTCCTGCATGATCTCGGTGACCTTCATTGTCTTGCGTCGCCTGACCGGCACGCCGTAGATGTCTTTAACGTGTGCGATCCCGACGATGTCGTCGATGTCGCCGCCCCACACAGGGAAGCGCGAGTGACCCTTCTCGAGCGCGAGCGCCTTGAGCTCGTCGAGGGTCGCGGTCCCCGGCAGCGCATGGATCCCGACCCGCGGGACCAGAACGTCGACGGCATCCTTCTCCGCGAACGACAACGACCGGTTGAGGAGCGAGAAGACGTCCTCGCGCAGCGTGCCCTCCTCGCGCGACGACCGGATCATGACCTCGAGCTCCTCGAGCGACATCACCGAGTGGAGCTCGTCGCGTGGCTCGATCCCCATCCGCCGCACCGACCAGTTGGCGGCGGAGTTCAGGAACACGACCAGTGGCTTCCATGCGGTGTTGACCGCTCTCATCGGTCCCGCAAGGGCATAGGACATCCCGAGCGGTCTGGCGATGGCGAGGTTCTTCGGCACGAGCTCTGCACCGACCATCTCCACCGTCGTCGCAAGGAAAAGGCCTGTTCCGATGGCGAGGCCCTTGACCGACCCTTCGGGGAGGAACTCCCAGCGATCGAACAACGGTTCCAGAAGCGATCCGAGCGCGGGCTCGATCAGGAATCCAACCAGTAGCGAGGTGACGGTGATGCCGAGCTGCGCGCCCGAAAGCTGGAACGACAACGTCCTCAGCGCCTTCAATACGCTGCGGGCGCGCCGGCTCTCCTCTGCGGCTTGCTCGATCCGAGTGCGGTCGACCGCGACCATCGCGAACTCGCCCGCGACGAAGAAGGCGTGAGCCAGGATCAGCGCAAGTATGGCCAGAAGGCCAAGCGAGCCTTCTATGAAGCCCCTCCGCGCACGACGACTATCATGCCCCCATCATGCCGGAAGCCACTATCGAAACCATCGTCAATCTCTGTAAGAGGCGCGGGATCGTCTTTCCGTCGAGCGAGATCTACGGCGGATTGAGGTCCGCGTGGGACTGGGGACCTCTCGGCGTCGAGCTCAAACGCAACGTCAAAGCCGAGTGGTGGCGCACGATGGTCCACAGTCGGGACGACGTCGTGGGCCTCGAGAGCTCCATCCTGATGTCGCCCAAGGTATGGGAGGCGTCAGGCCACATCGCGACCTTCACCGACCCACTGGTCGAGTGCACCAACTGCCACCATCGCTTCCGAGCCGACCACATCGACCTTTCGGGCGCATGCCCCGACTGCGGCACCCGCTCGTCGTGGACCGAGCCGCGCCAGTTCAACCTCATGTTCAAGACCCACATGGGCCCGGTCGAGGACTCGGCGAGCGTGGCCTACCTCCGGCCCGAGACCGCCCAAGGCATGTTCGTCGACTTCATGACCGTCCAGACCACCTCGCGCAAGAAGATCCCCTTCGGGATCGCGCAGCAAGGTAAGTCGTTCCGCAACGAGATCACGCCCGGCAACTTCGTGTTCCGGACGCGCGAGTTCGAGCAGATGGAGATGGAGTTCTTCTGCAAGCCCGGCACCGACGAGGAGTGGCACGACTACTGGATCCAGGAACGGATGAACTGGTATCTCGAGCTCGGAATGCGCAAGGAGAGACTCCGCCTGCGCGACCACGCCAAGGACGAGCTCTCTCATTACGCGAAGCGCACCCTCGACATCGAGTACGAGTTCCCCGGCATGGGGTGGTCCGAGCTCGAAGGCATCGCGAACCGCACCGACTTCGACCTCAAGGCCCACGCGGAACACTCAGGCGAGGACCTCTCCTACTTCGACCCTGAAACAGAGGAGCGCTTCGTCCCCTACGTCATCGAGCCCGCGGTCGGGGTCGAGCGCCCGACGCTCGCGTTCCTCATCGACGCATACCGCGAAGAGGAAGCACCCACGGCATCGGGCAAGACCGAGAAGCGCACGGTACTCAGGCTCGACAAGCGCCTCGCTCCGGTAAAGGTCGCGGTGCTCCCGCTGTCCAAGCACGCGGACCTCGCACCCAAGGCCGAGAAGCTCGCCGCGGTCGTGCGCGAGGCGTTCGTCACTGACTTCGACGTTGCCGGCTCGATCGGCAAGCGCTACCGCCGCCAGGACGAGATCGGCACGCCATATTGCGTGACGATCGACTTCGACTCGCTCGAGGACGAGCAAGTGACGGTGCGCGAGCGCGACACGATGACCCAGGAACGCCTCCCGATAGGAGCCCTCGTCGATCACCTCAGAAAGGGGTTCGCACAATCATGAGCAAGCTCACCGGCAAGGTCACAGCACACGGGAACCCCGCGCTCAGCGCGGTCGTAGAGGTCCACAACTCGACCGGCGACGTCGTCGATCAGGTCCAGGTCGATGACGGCGGCGCGTACAAGTACCACCTCGCCCCGGGCACCTGGACCCTCAACGTCTGGGACGCGCACGGCCACCGCGGCGGCGGCGAGGTCACCCTTGCGGACGACGACGTCGTCTACGACATCGACCTCCACGAGCCGGAGGGTGGCCACTAGCGGTGCCGGTCAAGAAACGACAGAAGTTCGTCTACGACTTCTCCGAAGGCGACGCGACCCAGAAGAACCTCCTCGGCGGCAAGGGGGCCAACCTCGCCGAGATGACGAACATCGGCCTGCCGGTTCCACCGGGATTCACGATCACAACCGAGGCATGCAACGCCTACCGCGAAGCCGGCGGCTTCCCGCCGGGTCTCCTCGACGAGGTTGCCGAGCACCGCACAACGCTAGAGAAGACGATGGGCCGGGCGATCGGCGACTCCAAGGACCCCTTGCTCGTGTCGGTGCGCTCGGGCGCGCCGTTCTCGATGCCCGGCATGATGGACACGGTCCTGAACGTCGGCCTCAACGATGACAGCGTCGAGGGGCTCATCGCCCAGACCAAGTCGGACCGCTTCGCGTGGGACTCCTACCGCCGCCTCGTCCAGATGTTCGGCAAGACCGTGATGGGCGTCGACGGCGACCTGTTCGAGGACGCGCTGCACGACGCGAAGAAGGCCAAGAAGGTCGAGGACGACGTCGATCTTGACAAGAAGGACCTTCAGAAGCTGGTCGTGACGTTCAAGAAGATCGTGAAACGCGAGACCGGCATCGACTTCCCCCAGGACCCGACCGAGCAGCTCCACCTCGCTATCGAGGCGGTGTTCCGCTCATGGAACAACAAGCGCGCCCAGGACTACCGGCGGCGCAACAAGATCTCGGACTCGCTCGGCACCGCGGTCAACGTCCAAACGATGGTGTTCGGGAACCGCGGCGAGGACTCGGGGACCGGGGTCGCGTTCACACGCGACCCCTCGACCGGCGAGAAGAAGCCCTACGGCGACTACCTCGAGAACGCCCAGGGCGAAGACGTCGTCGCCGGCATCCGCATCACGTTGCCGCTGAGCGACATGGCCGAGGTGCAGCCCAAGGCGTGGAAGGAGCTCCAGAAGCACTTCGCCACCCTCGAACGTCACTACAAGGACATGAACGACATCGAGTTCACCGTCGAGAACGGCAAGCTGTGGCTGCTGCAAACCCGAATCGGCAAGCGCACCGGACGCGCCGAGCTGGAGATAGCCGCAGACGTCGTCGAGCAGAAGTGGATCGACGAGATCACCGCCTTCCGCGACCGCATCACCGCAGGCAAGCTCGACGAGGTATTCAAACCGAGCGTCAAGCCCGCCTCGGGCGTATCGCCCATCGGTAAGGGACTCAACGCGTCTCCGGGCGGCGCGGTCGGCCGCGCCGTGTTCACGGCCGACGACGCGAGCGAGTGGGCGGCCGAGGGCAAGGCCGTCATCCTGTGCCGCCGCGAGACCAACCCCGACGACTACCACGGCATGGTCGCGTCACAAGGCATCCTCACCTCGGCCGGCGGCACGAACTCGCACGCCGCGGTCGTCGCACGCGGCGAGGGCATCCCCGCGGTCTGCGGGGCCGACTCGCTGCGCATCGACACCAAGAACAAGGTCATGCAGGCCGGATCGACCACGATCGCCGAAGGCGACTGGATCACGATCGACGGCACGACGGGTCAGGTCTTCGCGGGCGTGCAAGCGCTCGAGGAGTCCTCACTCGATGCCGCCATGAAGGGCGGCAAGAAGGCGCAGAAGGAACCGTTGTGGCGCGCGTACCAACGCTTCGACAAGATCGCCGACGAGGTCCGCCGGCTGCGCGTGCGCGCCAACGCCGACACGCCCGATCAGGCCAAGAACGCCCGCCTGCGCGGCGCCGAGGGCATCGGGCTGTGCCGTACCGAGCACATGTTCATGGGCGAGGAGCGCGTCGCCGAGGTCCGCAAGATGATCTTCGCGTCGTCACCCGAGGAGGAGGAAGAGGCCTACAGCGCGCTGCTCCCTCTCCAACGCAAGGACTTCGAGGGAATCTTCGCTGCTATGGACGGCCTGCCCGTCACCGTGCGTCTGCTCGACCCGCCGCTGCACGAGTTCCTTCCGAACCACACGGACCTCGCGGTCGAGGTCGCGCTCGCCGAAGCCGGCGTCACCAAGATGGGCAAGAAGCGCCTCGCCGAGCAGAAGGCCGTGCTCGCCAAGGTCAACGACCTCCACGAAGCCAACCCGATGCTCGGCCTCAGAGGAGTGCGTCTCGGCATCGTCAAGCCTGGCCTTTACGCGATGCAGGTGCGCGCCATCGTCGAAGCCGCGGTCAAGCTGAAGAAGAAGGGCAAGGACCCGCGCCCCGAGATCATGATCCCGCTCGTCTCGACCGCCGAAGAGCTGCGCCAGATGCGCGAAGAGCTCGAGCCGGTCTCGAACGCGATCCTCGAGAAGCACAACGTCGACCTCCACATCGAGTTCGGCACGATGATCGAGCTACCCCGCGCGTGCATGGTCGCCGACGAGATCGCGCAGCACGCTGACTTCTTCTCGTTCGGCACCAACGACCTCTCGCAGACCGCGTTCGGGTTCTCGCGCGACGACATCGGCAAATTCCTGGCGATGTACGAGGAGCGAAAGCTTGTCCCGACCAATCCTTTCGTGACGATCGACGAGCCGGGCGTGGGCTCGCTCATGCAGATGGCGGTCGAGAAGGGCCGGGAGGCCAACCCAAAGATGCACTTCGGGATCTGCGGCGAGCACGGCGGGGATCCGGAATCGGTGTGGTTCTGCGACGGACTGGGGCTCGACTACGTGTCGTGCTCGCCTTTCCGTGTCCCGACGGCGCGCTGGGCCGCGGCGCAGGCCGTTCTAGGAGAAGCGAAGACCTCTTCTAAGTAGAGAGGTCGAGAGGGAAAAGCGTCAGCAGCTCGTCTGCTTCAGTGGATAGCGCACGCTGAAGCTGATCGGCGGGGGATTCTCACCTTGGGGCCACGACGTCTCGAACCCGGTCGCGAACGCGAGCTTCTTGCTTTGCGACCCGACCCACGTCAGGCGCACGACATCCTGCGCGTCTGCTTGATCGGCCGCAGGAGCATTCTCCTCCGGTGCATCCACGGGCCGGCGCGACCGGGTGAGCTCGTCGGGAAAGATCGTGACGTCCTTGGAGACGCTTCCCTCGGAGGGCGAGTTGCCGTCGGCGTCGGCCTCGAGCGTCACGGTCACGTCGCGGGCCTCGGTGATCGTGCCCGCTTCAGGCGCCCGGTGATAGATGGGCATCGTGTGCGGGACGATGATGTCGGTCTGGGCTTTCTTGGAGCACCAACCCAAGCTTGCATCGACGTTGGATTGCGCCCAGACGATGCCGTAGTCGAGGGTGAGGTCGTCTTCCTCCGCGGGATCGAAGGCGTAGATGAACAGGCAGATGCGGGCGCGGCCTGCGACCTCGCCCGCCTCGGTCTCCTCTTTGCTCGTGCGGCAGTCCTTGCCGCTGAGCGTGAGGGGGCCGGACACGGCGGGATCTTCACGCGCGTCGGCCTGGGCGGCGAGAGCGCTCGGCGCGCCCGGACCGACCATGACAAGCATGGCAAGGAACAGGGCAAGCAACCGTTTCACTCTCACCTAAGTGCTAACGTCGGCCGGTGCCAGAAAGTTTCCGCCTGAGAGCCGAAGACCTCGAGGGCGCCACCCTTTCCCCGCTCGCCCAGTTGTCTTCGGCGACCAAAGGGCGGGCCATGGCCGAGCCCGAGGACGACATCCGGACCTGCTACCAGAGGGATCGAGACCGGATCATCCATTCCAAGGCGTTCAGGCGCCTGGGGCACAAGACCCAGGTGTTCCTGGCGCCCGAGGGCGACCACTACCGGGTGCGCCTCACCCACACGCTCGAGGTCACCCAGATCGCCCGCACGATCGCCAGGGCGCTCCAACTGAACGAGGATCTCGCCGAGGCGATCTGCCTCGGGCACGACCTCGGCCACACGCCGTTCGGGCACCTCGGCGAGGAGGTCGTCGCCCGCTTCCACCCGGGCTTCCGCCACAACATCCAATCGGTCCGGATCGTCGAGGTGATCGAGGCGCTGAACCTGACCTGGGAGGTTCGTGACGGGATCGCCAACCACACGTGGTCGATGCCCATGCCGGCCACGCTCGAGGGCCAGATCGCCCGCTACGCCGACCGCATCGCCTACATCAACCACGACATCGATGATGCGATCCGGGCGGGGATCCTCGATCCACAGGATCTCCCGGAGGAGACGACCGAGGTTCTGGGGACGAGCCACGGCGCGCGCGTCACCAAGATGGTCTCGGACCTCGTCGGCGCGTCCGAGGGCGTGACCTCGATCCAGATGACCCGCCCGGTGTTCGATGCCATGGCCACGACCAGGACGTTCCTGTTCGAGAAGGTCTACCTGGGCCAGATCGCGACGGCGACCAAGGACGCGGTCTCCAACATCGTGGAGACCCTGCTGGAGCACTACGCGGGTCCCGGCGCGCCCAAGCCCCGCGCCATCGGAGCCCAGCCGACCGAGGACGACCGCATCCGGGCCGTCGACTACGTCGCCGGGATGACCGACCGGTTCGCCATGCGCGCCTTCGAGGATCTGGTTGGCTCGCCCCTCCCGGGCTTCGGCGTTCTAGACTGAGACCACTTCCCCAAAGTCGGTGGTGCGCGCGCGGGCTCGTTGGGACGGGGGATGGTTCGGTCGATGGCGAAGATCAGAGACGAGGACATCGACGTTCTGCGCGAGCGCGCCGACCTCGCCGAGATCATCTCCGCCTACACCGAGCTCAAGCGCTCGGGAGGCCACACCGTCAAGGGTCTCTGTCCGTTCCATTCCGAGAAGACGCCCTCGTTCACCGTCGACACCGCGCGCGGCCTGTGGCACTGCTTCGGCTGCAAGGAGGGCGGCAACGTCTACCAGTTCGTCGAGAAGGTCGAGAACCTGCCCTTCCCCGAAGCCGTCGAGTGGGTCGCACGCAAAGTTGGGTTCGAGTTGCGATACGAAGAGATGCGTCCCGGAGAGGCTGCGCAGCGTGGCGTCAAGGCGCGCCTCATCGAAGCGAACAATGAGGCGGCGCGTTTCTTCCACCAACAGCTGATGACGTCACAGGCCGCGGTCGAGGCGCGCAACTACCTCGGACGGCGCGGCTTCGACCGTGAGGTCAGCGAGCGCTGGCAGCTCGGGTTCGCGCCCGGCGCCAACGCGCTGTGCCGGCACCTTCTGAGCAAGAAGTTCACCCAAGATGAGATCAAGGGTGCCGACCTCGGACGTATCAGTGAACGTGACGGCAGCCTCTACGACGTCTTCCGGAACCGCATCACGTTCCCGACCTGGGATCTGCAGGGCGACGTCGTCGGATTCGGGGCGCGTGCCCTCGGGGATGCGCAGCCGAAGTACCTCAACACGTCCGAGACGCCGGTGTTCTCGAAATCCAGAGTCATGTACGGGTTGAACCGGGCCAAGTCGGCGATCGCCCGGGGCGCCGCGGTTGTGGTCGAGGGCTACACGGATGTCATCGCGCTCCATGAGGCGGGGGTCTACGAGGCGGTCGCGACCAACGGCACCGCACTGGGCGAGACCCACTTCGAGCAGCTCAAGAGGTTCTCGTCCCGGGCGGTGCTGATGTTCGACGCCGACACCGCCGGCAAGGGCGCAACCGAGCGAGGCTTCGGGATCCACCAGCGGATCGGCCTCGAGGTGTTGGTTGCGCCACTCGATCCCGGCCGGGACCCCGCCGACGTCGTCGCAGATATGGGTGCCGAGGGCATCCGCAAGGTCATCGAGGCCGCCGAGCCGCTCATGGAGTTCAAGCTGCGTCAAACGATCGCGGACCTCCCGCTCGATACACCCGAGGCGCGTTCGGGTGCTGTCCGCCAGGTTCTCGAGATCCTGCGCTCGCAGACCGACCCGATCGCACGCCACCAGTACGTCGACATCGCAGCGCGCCTCATCGGCGTCGACGCGGACATGATCCATCGCGCTCTCAGCGAGCAGCGCAATCAGGGTGTTTCGCCCGATCCGGGAGCCGTCGATCGCGACCGCAGGATCCCCGGGCACGTCAAGGTCGAGCGCGAAGCCCTTCAGCTATTGCTCACCCAAGGGCGCGATGTCGAGTGGGCGAGCGACCTCGTTGAGGAGGACTTCACGTCGTCGGCGCGCCGCGAGCTGTTCCGCAACGCGCTCGAGATGGCGCGTGCCGAGGGCGACCCGAGCGCCATGGCGCAGCGTCTCTCTCCCGACGCGCTCGCCTTGTTCACGGAGCTCATAGTGGGACAAAACGAACTCGATCCCGAGGAGCTCGAGAGTAAGTCTCGGGAGGTCCCCGTGAGGCTTAGAGTGTTCAGACTGGAGCGCGATATCAAGAACAGACGAGGGACCCTGCAGGAGATAAACCCGCTGGTCGATGGGAAGAGGCATGACGATCTGTTCACGGAATTGGTCGGTCTCGAAGCAGCGCGACGAGACCTCCTCCGCAAACTTCAGGGGGCTGCATAAGTGAGCGACACGGTGGCGGGCGACACCATCGACAAAGAAACCACCGCGGTTGCGGCCGCGGATCCGGCGGAGACGAACCTTGATGATCCGGGTGTCCCCGAGGGCTTGACGACCGACGTCCCGACCGCGCAGATCGAGGTCGAAAAGATCGTTGCGAACGCGCGCAAGGAAGGCTCGATAACAACGGCGGATCTCGCCGAGAAGCTGTCGGTCCTCGACCTAACTCCCGACGAGACGGACGCCGTTTATCAGCAGCTCGTCGAGGTCGGTGTCGATGTCGTCGAAGACGAGCCGATCGAGGACGAAGAGGAAGAGCTCGAGCAAGAGGAGCGCGAGGAGCCCGCTCCGGATGCAGACGAGGACCGCGTCCGGGCGCGCAAAGAGGTCGACATGGCCCTCAAGGCCCCGACCAACGACCCCGTCCGGATGTACCTCAAGGAGATCGGGCGCGTGGCGCTGCTCACCGCTCAGGAAGAGGTCTCGCTCGCCAAGCGGATCGAGGCAGGTCTGCTGGGTGAGAGCCGCCTCGAGGGCGACCAGTCGAAGCTCACGCTGGAGCAGGTCGTCGAGCTCAAGTGGCTGAAGCGCGATGGGGCGCGCGCCAAACGCCATCTCGTGGAGGCGAACCTTCGTCTCGTCGTTTCGATCGCGAAGCGTTACGTCGGGCGCGGCATGGCGGTCCTCGACCTCATCCAGGAAGGGAACCTCGGTCTGATCAGAGCAGTAGAGAAGTTCGACTACACCAAGGGCTACAAGTTCTCGACCTACGCGACGTGGTGGATCCGACAGGCCATCACTCGTGCGATCGCCGATCAGGCGCGCACCATCCGGATCCCCGTGCACATGGTCGAAACCATCAACAAGCTGGTGCGCATCCAGCGTCAGCTGCTGCAGGACCTGGGTCGCGAGCCGACCGCCGACGAGATCGGCGAGCAGATGGAGATCACCCCTGAGAAGGTTCGAGAGATCCAGAAGATCTCGCAAGAGCCGGTCTCGCTCGAGACGCCTGTCGGCGAGGAAGAGGACTCGCACCTCGGCGACTTCATCGAGGACTCCGACGCGGTCGTGCCCCTCGAACGGGCGTCATTCCGGCTACTACAGGAACAGCTCGAG
>DATLNM010000040.1:0-29959 GCA_035536775.1 Actinomycetota bacterium
TCGTCGATACCGGTGGGTATCCCGGTGCGGTTGCTCGCCCAACGGTGCCCGTGGAGGTGGAAAGTGTGGAACAGATCCCCATGTCCGATCACGACGAACTCGACGGTCTCGCCCTGATTCGCCCTGAAGATCGGTGTGCGCGGTGCCGCCCTTAGGTTGATCGTCATCGCCGGACCCATCACGACGACGAACGGTTCCCGGTCCGGAAGGGAATCCCCTTCACGGCGGACGATCAACGCTCCGAAGAGACCTGCATTCACGCCGCCGGTACCGTGAGGCCCTCCCATGCAGTGGTCGTGGTAGTGCCAGTATCCGGCGGTGCCGGGCTCGACACTTCCGCTTTCGCGGCTTCGCGGGGGATGCGCCTCGAAGACGAAAGTTCTCGAACGCCCCGGCTGTACGCATCCGTCGTTGATCGGCGTTCCGTCGCTGGCAATCGTGTAGCCCACTCCGTGGGCGTGCATCCCAACCGGGCGGCCCGCGTCGTTGGTCAGCGTGACCGCGAGGCAATCACCTTCATACATCGAGAGGGTGGGGCCGGGGATGCTTGCGCTGTCGGGGGTGAGGCCGTACCCGATCCGGCCGTCCTTCAGCTTGGCTGCGAACAGATTCGTCGCATCCGTTATGTCGTCACAGACCTGAGGCGGCGATGCCTGCCGGGGGGTCCCAGCGGCGGTCGGGATCGCGCCCGGCAGCGCGATTGGCAAGATGACCAAGGCGATCAGCAATCTCTTCATAACGACTCTCCCCCCGAAGCCGACTCCGCGCGGTTTGGCGTCCAAATGCAGAAGGCGGCCCGATCTCGGACCGCCTTCCGCGACATATACAGCCCGACTATCTGACGATCACCTTTCCACTCATGCCCGGGCCGTGGATGAGGCAGAAGAACTTCCAGCCTTTCCGGTCCGACGCCTTGGTGAACCTGACGTCGAAAGGCGCGGTCGACAACTGGAGGCCGCCACGGACACCAGAGTTCTCGAAATCAGAGTTGCCCGTGAACGTCCCGTCACCCGTGACGTTCCACAGCGGAGAAGGAACATCGACCTCGAACTTCGAGAAGTCGCCACCACAAGGCGGAGCTGGGCCGAACTCGGCGGCAGTGTCGGGCCCCGGCCCACCGTCGCCGTCAGGATCGCACCACGGCGAGAACATCTGCTGCCCACGCTCGAGGCCCTCGGCGAACGACATGGTCGCGGTGTGGTGCTCGTAGATCAGCTCGTTGAAGTTGAACCTCACCGTCGCGCCCTTCGGGACCGATGTCCTGCGCGGGTACATGCCGTTGATGACTGCGCGGTGGTTGTCCACCCCGACGTAGACGTCGTAAACCTTTTGTCCTGTGGAGGTTACGTGACTACTCCGCGAATTCACGAGCTTCGCGTGCTGCGACTCGGCCCAGTCTTCGTCGGCCACAAGATTCGCAGCTCGCGCGCCATCGATCTCGGCCTGCGTCGTCGTCGCGACGCCATTCCCGACAACCGTGACCTTCATGAACATGTGAGGGTGGAGGAGGCAGAGTACCCAGAAGACGTCGCCTTCTTTCGCATCGATCGTGGCTGAGAACGTGACCGGTTGATCGCTTTCGCCCTGAGGTGTTCCCGAGTTGAGCAAAGAGCCGTTATAAGTGCACGGGTTGGCCGTGGTTCCGCAAGACGGGTCGGTAGGACGGTCGACCGCCGGGTTGGCCTTCACTGACGGCTTATCAGTGGTCCCTCCGTCGGGGGAGGTGTCGTCTGGGTCAGGCACGAGGATCGAGTAGGGGCTCGTGACCCCCGGCGTGTTCGACTGGATCCAGTGGAACAGGTCCGTCCCAAGTGGAAGGAAAGTGGCGGTGTGGAACCCCTGGAAATCGAAGGTGATCGTGTCACCGTCGTGAACCCTGAGGTTCGGAGCCTGGAACCGCATAGATTCCCCGCTGCGACATCCCTTGAACGTTTCTGGGTCACACTTCGCTCCGACGCCGAAGTGACCCCCCACTTGCACGGTCAGCGTGCCGTTGTGGTTCGCGACCGCGGTCGTAGTCGGGACGGCAAGGCCTGCCATCAGGGCGAAGCCGACCAACATTGAGCCATATCTGTACCGCGATCTCATGCGACCTCCTGCGTCGTCCTGGCGAATTGTGGCAATTTGACTCGATATATGGCGGCGTGTCTAGGCCGCCATGAGGATCGGCCAAGCCGTCATGTCCTCCCAAATAGCGCCGCGGGTGAGGTCATCGATGAAGAGCCCGTCGAGCCACGTGCGCGACCATCGACGTGACGCCCAGGCTGGAACTACCAATACACGTACTTTTGTTGGAGCGGGCGACCAGATCCGAACTGGCGACCTCACCTTGGCAAAGGGCGGATCCTTCTCACCTGCCGAACTCGACTATCTACTCAGCTCCGGCTCGCGCAGGTACCAGGTGGCGATCTGGAGGCGGGAGTTGAGGTTCAGCGCTTTGAGGATGTTCTCCACGTGTCGCTCGGCGGTGTGCTCTGAGATCACCAGCTCAGCGGCGATCTCACGGTTCGTGTGGCCTGCGGCGATGAGTTCGACCACTTCGTGCTGGCGGCGGGTTAGCGCTGTGATACCGCTGGCGGCGGAACGCTCCTTGAGGGTCTCTGCCGCAAGCGCGAGTGCCGCGTCATCGCCCAGGCGGTGGCCGGCTTGATGTAGTTGTTCGAAGTGACGGTTGCCGAGCGCCTTGCGGCAGCGTCCTGCGCACGCCGACAGTTCTTCTTGGCTAACGGTGTTGGTGCGCCCGCCGCGGCGTTGGAACATGCCGTCGGAGGCTCCGACCAGGCGCGCGGCGGAGTCCCAGTCGTTGCGCGCGGCGGCAACCGCGGCCGCCATGACAACTTGCACCGCGGCATTCCACCCGCCGCCGAACTGGCGTAAGAGGCTGATGGCCTCGCGCAGGAGTTTGGCGGCTTGGTCTACGTCACCGTCGGCGAGGGCCAGATGAGACAGAGCGGCGAGCGGCCCGGACAGGCACATGGGGTCGCCCATGCGCCGGGCGGCCTCGACGCGCCGCTCGTTTCCTCGCCAGCGACGCTCTGTTTCACCCGCGAAGAGGCCGACCAAAGTGTCGATCGCCGCAGCGAGCCACGCTGCAAAATCGGGCGCATCGCAGCCCTCGAACCCTTGGGCCATCTCGACGGCAAATCGGTCCCGATCCTTGGGGGTGCCGGCGAGCGCGGCCGGGATCCCCAGCAGAGCCCGCGCTGTCCCAGCAGCGAGTGGGTCGGCGTCACCGAGCGCAAGCAGGCAGATGTCAAGGCGTCGCTGCTGTGCGCGCTCGGGGTCGCCAAACATGACGTCGGCCAGCCCCAGCGCTATACCTGCCCGGGCCGAGTGGAAGGTCGGTTGCCCGGCGTTGACCGGTTCGGCCGCCCGTTCGAGCCACAAACGACATTCAGCCGCGCGCCCCTCGAAGTACAGCCACCACCAGTGCAGCCGCGCAACCAGGCGTGTGGCGTCGGGTGACAGGGCGACCTCACCACGCCCGTACTCCAGCGCAGCCAGCAGGTTCGGGTAATCGGCCACCAGCCGACGATGCCAGCGTACCGAGTCGCCGGTCCTTAGCGGCTCCTCAGACTCCTCCGCAAGGTCGGCGAAATGCGCCACATGGCGCTCGATGTATCGCTCGCGTTCCCCCGCGAGCTCGAGGCGCTCGGCTGCGAACTGGCGTACCACCTCGAGCAGGTCATAGCGCCCTGTGCCCGGATCCCGCGCGACCACCAGCGATCTGCGAACGAGACGTCGCAACGTGTTCTGCGCGTCGATCCCGTCGCTCGAGCAGACCTGCGCGACGGAGTTGATCGCAAACCCACCGGCGAAGACCGAGAGCCGCCGCAGCACGGTGCGCTCCTCATCATCGAGCAGGTCGTGACTCCAGGCCAGGGCCGATCGAAGGGTGACGTGCCGTGGTCGCGCCCCGCCTCTACCGCCCATGTCCAGCGCGTGCGACAGGTTCTCAGCGAGATCCGCGAGTGTTATCGGCCCCACCAGAGCTGCGGCCAGCTCGAGCGCCAGCGGGATGCCGTCCAGCGTGCCGGCGATCTGTTGGACAAGCGCTTCATCAGCGCCCGCCTCCCACGCCGGATCTCGCTCGCGCACCCGCTCGGCGAACAGTTCCCGCGCAGCCTCATCGGCCAGCGGACCGACCGCGAACTGGGACTCGCCGGGCAGAGCTAATGGTTCGCGGCTTGTGACCAAGACCCCGGCACCGGGGCAGTCACGCACGAGCGGCGCCACCAGATCGCGCACTGCCTCGATGACATGCTCCGCGTTGTCGACGACGACGAGCATCTGGCGCCGCTCGACCGCAGCCACGATCGCCTCAGCCGGCGTTCGTTCCCCCGGGTCGCTGATGCCGAGCGCGCGATGGAACGCCGTCGCGACACCATCAACCGATCGAATAGCGGCAAGATCCACCCAGGCCGTGCCGTCGCGAAACCTCGCCTCGGCCACCTCGACGGCGGCGGCTGCCAAGCTCGTCTTGCCAACTCCCCCGACGCCGGTCAGCGTTACGAGCGGGCTCGCGTCCAGTCGCGCTGCCACATGCGCCAGATCTGACTCACGCCCAATCAGGCGGACCATCGGCCGAGCTTACCGGCGGCGCAACCGTCAGCCAGGCGCACGTGTCCAGACGACACGGCGCCCGCGGTCAGCGCGGTTCAGCACATGGGGTAACTGCGCTTGAAGCGTGCCTCTCGCCCGCGTTTTGTGCGCGCGAGGACCCGGATCGTGACCCGGTCGCCTTGGAAGCGGCTTAGGTCGATGGTTGCGAACAGTTGGCCGTCGCGACGGGCGGCTGTCACCGTGTGCCCGGCGGCGAAGACGCGAGCGCTGCGTAGGCGCTTGCCGAGTGGGGCGCTCAGGCCGAGCGTGAAGCGGCGGCGTGGCGCGCACTCGGCTGGGGCGTTTCGGGGCGGCGGCAGCACGAGCGGCGGCTTGGCCGATTCGGGGAGCGGTCCGTACAGCGGCGGACCGCCTTTGAGTCGGGCGACGACGCCGATTCCGATCGAGGCGCACGCCTCTTTCGGGTCCTCGCCGCAGGCGTCGACGAACGCGGCCCATGGGGTGCCGTCCGGCGCGATCTCCGTGTCGAGGAAGTCGTACTGCGCGCCGCAGCGCGTCGCTTCGCAGGTGCCGCCGCGCAGCAGCGGATCGCCGGGTGGGGTGACCGCTGCCGTAAGGAACACCGGGTCGGGCGACAGCGCGTCGACGGTCACGCTGATGTAACCGTCCCAGGTCGTGTTGTCGTACTCGCTCTCGTCGCGCGGCGGGTCGCCGGCGGCGGTCTCGCAGTCTGTCGGGGACAGGAAGGGAGGGAGGGGTCGCACGCAGAAGGGTCCGCCCGGCGAGTTGGTGGTGCCCACGTAGTTGACGGCGATCCGTCCGGGTGCCCCGGCATCCACGAACGCACCCCAGGCTTCGTTGACCTTCGGCGGCGAGATGCGTACCGGCGCCGACCACGTCGCGCCGTGGTCGCGCGAGCTCACGAGGTAGGGAAGGCGGTCGACTGCGATCCATGTGTAGTACAGGTTGCCGGCGGTGTCGACGGCCATCGACGCCTCGTGGCCCAATATGCGGTCGCTCGCCACGCCGTTGTCTGCGACCTGGACGCGCTCCCACGTCGCGCCCTCGTCGTGGGAGATGGCAACGAACGGCTGCCCGCAGTAACCGCGTGGCAGGAAGATGGTCCCGGCCGCGTCCGCCACGCCGTGCCCAGTCCCGCCGTCGCAGTGGCCCGTCCCCAAGTAGCCACCGTCGGACGCAGGGTCTGGCCCGTACGGCGGCGCTCCGGTGCGCACGAACGTGCGGCCGCCGTCGAGTGACTTCGAGCAGCCGGTGAGCGTGCTGAAGAACACAAGCGCGCCGCCGTCGTAGGCGCAGTAATAGATGACTTTCGGGTAGCCCGAGGTCGTGCTCGTGACCGGCTTGCCGGTCCACAGGTTCTGGTGGTCTGTGTGGTTGCACACGGTGCCCGTGCTGAAGGTGTCACCCTCGTCGTCGGACATGAACACCGCTGTGCACGGCGGGGTCAAGTGCATCTGGAACATCCGGCCGGTGGCGCGGTCGACGCGCAGGAACGGGTCCTGGCCAACCGGATCCTCCCTGCTGCCGGGAACCAGGTCCAGCTCCTGCCACGTGCGCCCCTGGTCGCGCGAGCGCAGGATCTTCGCCACCGCAGGGGCTATGAGGTCGCCGACGCCCATGTAGACGATCGTGCCGTCCTCGAAGATGCCCAACGTCGGCTCGACGGCCAGGTACCCCGTCGACCTTGTCTCGCCCGTGGGTGCGGCAGCTCCCGCGATCAGGCGGCCGCCGGCATGCGCCACCCCGCGCTGTCCGACGCCGTCGCTGATCCCGGCACGGATGCGCTGCTGATCTGGGCTTTCGGGATGCTCGAACTCCGGAAACTCGAAGTCGAGGGAGTGCCCCTCGTGATGGGCCTCCTCGTGATGGGCCTCCTCGAGGAAGGCCTCCTCGTCCTCGCCTAGGGCGGAGCTTTCGGGACCGAACGCCCCGCCCACAAGCACCAGCGCGACCCCGAGAGCCGCGGCCCGCCTACCAACTTCGCCCAGCGACTTTCGGATTGACATTCCGCATACCTCCAGCGCGCCCGTTACAGGCCCTCAGGCTATGAAGCAACCCTGCGGCCTGCCATCCCGGGAACTCCCTATCTTGGTTACGCGGCTAGGTGTTCGCCTGTAGAGGTGCCGCGAGTCGCGACGAGCTGCGCCAGAGTGCCCATTCAAGGCCCCGAAGACACGGCGCGGCGTAGGTCGGGTTCGAACCGTCGCGGTCTCGATGTCGACCAAGCAAGAGAGGGGCTTCGCTCCCTCCTGTTCTGCCACTAAATGCGAGACGCGAAAGCGAAGCGTCAGTGTTTCAGCTCGCCCACAGTTGGATGCTTTGCGCCGCCGACGTCAGTGTCGGGCAGAGGGGGGCAGCGATCGCAGGAAGGTTGCCGAGACTGTGCCTATCGTCGCCAGGCCTGGGTGGCAGTGGAGCGCGACGAACGGCTCTCCAACATTCACGTAGACCATGACCGGACGTCCGCCTCGGATGGGCACCGGCGAGCTTGTCGCGCCGCAGAAGGGGTGGAGATCGTTGAAGCCCCCGACGTAATCCTGCATGACCCGGGGGGGCTTGACCCATATGTACCCGGCGACGGGAAGCCCCGATCGATCTTCGATCTCAACGGATATGTATCTCTCCCCTTTCTTGGTGGCCAGCCGCACGCAATTGGGACTGGAAGGGCGCCAGCCACGGACGACGGAACAGCTGGGCGGCGGCATCCCAGGGGTCCCGGCAGGGATCACGCCATACCCGGTCTTCTTGGTTCGCTCGACGCGCGTGTCTGCCTCGTCCCCGTACGACACCGGGCTCATCATGACGACGAGCACGACCGCCATCAGGGGTGCGATGTGCCTCACCATCCTCGGCATTACTGACTCCCTTCGTTCCACGGGTCGGGGCTTTTGCCTCTGAGCAGGGGCCTGTTCTCGTGTCTGTTGAAGGTAGGGGAGGTGGCGGCACAAGACATCTACCGGGTGGTAGAGGTTTTGGGAACCGGCCGGGGTGAGCCCGGCATTCGCGCCGCTTCCCGGGAACAGAAAAGGGGCCGACAAACGGCCCCTGACCTGCGCTTTACTGGAGCGGGCGACCAGATTCGAACTGGCGACCCTCACCTTGGCAAGGTTACGTAGGCGTGAGAACGTTCGTTCGCTAGCACGCCTGCAGGAGTCGATATGTGCAGCTTGACCTGCACGTTTGTCAGCCAATAGCAGCGCAACGTTTCGCGTCGTTTTTCAAACTCTCGCGGCCATCTCGCGGCCACAAGTCAGTATCCCCGTGATGTTTGTGGCCCCGAGGAGCTGAAGATCTCGCTACAGACACGCGGGTTGCTAACGGGGCTTTGACTCCCCTCACCCACTCGAGGATCCCGTGGCTGGAGATCTACGTGAAGAGTCGTCTGCCACACATTCGATGAGCACCTCGACGACTTGCGGATCGAAAGCGAACAAGGTCCGTCCAGAGCGGGCGACGAGCTCGCATCTCGCCACCCCCCACCCAGCGCGTAATAGAGTCGAATAGGGCTCGCCTGCATCGAAGAACTCCTGGGGGACGAAGGATGCGCGCACGGATCGTGGCAGGTGTGATTGTCGCAGCCATGCTTACAGCTGCGCCTGTGGATGCGAAGAAGCCATCACCGAGCCAGAAAATCGAGGGTCAGATCCTCGTTGGGACGCCGAACTGCGTGACGAAGCTCCATGAGGTTCTGATCCAAGCTGGCATGGGGCAAGAAACCGCGTACTACACCTTCGACGTGGACAAGCGCACGTGGCAACGACCGTTCGTCCTTGAGGTAACCGGAGGCACCGACATCACCGGGTTCGATCTAATCCTCATCTATTACAACGACTATCCCTCTGTGGGGGATCTCACGTACGCAGGATTTGTGCAGTTCGACGGCACGGGCCCCGATGGAGGTGAGAAGGGCATCGTGCCCGCCACCATGAACAAGGGCATGATCATCTTGTGCCAGGCAGGGTTCATCAACCCAGGGGAAACACCGCAGGTCGGCCTCGAGGCGAGCTTCTCGTACATCGCTAAAGGGAAGAAGGAGAAGTTCACGGGGAACTAAGAGTGATCGGATAATAGGTAACCGCTTCCGACGACTTCTCTAGTAATCGCAAAAGGCCCTGGGACAGGGCCTTTTACTTTGGAGCGGGCGACCAGATTCGAACTGGCGACCCTCACCTTGGCAAGGTGATGCTCTACCACTGAGCCACGCCCGCAGGCCGCCCATTATAGATGGACGTCACGGCCCTCCGGCCGGGGTCTACAGGGTGGGGTGAACGACGGCCAGGCCCTGACCCATGCCCCCAACCAGGACATTGCCGGAGGGGAGGAAGGGATAGACCGCCCACGCTCCGTCGAAGTCCGCGGCGTCGCTCATCGGGACGATGTCGAAGTACGCGACCTCTTTGAGCTTGGCTTGCGCGATCTTCTTGTAGGTGTAGACGCGCAAGCCCTCCGTGTAATTGGCGTGGAAGATGTGCTTCCCAAGCGTGAATAGGTTGTGGTCGATCGCCGGGCTGTTGAGCCGATGAGGTCCGACCAGGACCGGTTCCTCAAGATCGGAGATGTCCCACACGAACAACGTGCCTGGGTCGACCCCGGTCTCGTCACCCTCGTCCGTGCTGACCAGGTACTTGTGATCTTTCGTCAACGTGCCCGAGTGCACGTAGGCCGCTTCGTCGTAGGTGACGCGTGAGAGACGAACCGGCGACATCTTGTCGGTCATGTCGTAGATCGTGATCGTGTCCTCGTTGAAGTTGAAACAGATCTCCGAGCCTTTGTAATCCTTGTCCGGCCCGTAGTAATTGCGGCACAGCGAATCGTGCGAGTACCCGTCGTCGTGGGTGGTCCCGACCGGCACAGGCTGCTTGGGGTCGTTCACGTCGAGGATGATCTGCGCGCTCGCGGGGTCCGTACCCATCCCATTCACGTAGAGGAACCCCGTATCCGGATTCAGATCGATGCTGTGTGCGAACGGGATCGGGAAGATGCGATCCGGCGTCCAGGGCTGCTCCACATCCACGCCGCGCAGGCGGGTGAGGTCGAAGATCTGCAGCCCACACGGCGAGAGGTCACAGATGATGAAGACGTGGTCCTTGTAGACCTCGAGCTCCATCCAGATCAGAACCGGCTCTGCTTTGACGACGACCTGCCCGAGATACTTCGACTGCGATGGGTCCGTCACATCGACGAACTTCAGGCCCGTCGTCGACCCGAGTAGCGCGTACTCCTTGCCGGTATCGGGGTCCGCCCATCCCCATACGTCGGCGATCCGTCCGCCGCCGATGTCGGGCGGAGGGAGGTAGCTCATCAGGTCGACGTTCTTGCACGGGAAGCCACCGGCCTCACCGCCCTCGCACTTCTGGTCATGTATCGCCGCGCCGGGCTGGGCATGGCCGGCGCCGGGCAGGGCGACGGTCGACACCAAGACCGCAAGGCAGACGAGGATCAGGATGCGTCTCATTGTCCGTCGGTTCTGCGGCGACGCCCCTACTCCTGTCGCTCCCGCGTCACCTCGGGGCGCCGTCGCAGCAAGCCGGAGTCTGGAGTCACCGCATCAAAGCAAGCGCGACTGGGTATGTCGCCTGCGTCAGTCCGACCCGACAGGAGGCGCCCGATGCCCGACGAGAAAGAGGTCAAGTACCGCGACGAGTCCGGCAAAGAAGTGAGCGAGACGGTCGACGCTGAGACGCTCGACGAGAAGATGAATGAGGCCGAGGCGGTCTACGGGGTCGACGGAGACAAGAAGGACAAGGCCGCGTACCTCGCCCAAGAGCCCGGCGACAAGCCCGACGAGAACCCCACCGGCGAACGCAACTAGCTCCTCCGACGTACCCCCTCAATGAAGGGCTAGCCCTTCAGACGTAGAACCGCGCTGCGAACGGCGGCAGGTTGAAGCGGCGAGCGAGAGGGGTCGGGCATGCGTAAAGCACTGGTTCTGATGATCGTTGGAGCACTGGTGGTGGGAGCTTCTGTGCTTCCGGCTCACGCGGCGAAGAAAAAGAAGCCGAAGCCGGCCGGGTTGGTCCAGGCAGATCTGCCGCTCTACTTCATGAGCACCGGCTGCCCCGCGACGGGTGGCAACTTCGATTTCCTCACCGCGACCGACAGCGACGCTGAGGTCGAGTGCTTCTACACCGGATCGGGCATCCGCAACGAGATCGGTGACTCGACCGGCACCGTTGGGGCCGGCGGCAACAACGCCGTGACCGGACGCGAAGAGGCGACGCGCCTGTGGGACGCGGTCGACGGCATCCCGATGACGCTCGACGCGAGCAAGAACATCACCGGCAGCATCTGGACCCAAGGTGGCGAGTGCCCGGTCGCCGATCCTGCCCCTTGCTCCCCCGTCGGCCTCGGGTTCGGCGAGGTGGTCGTGGACATCGCGATCGTGGGTACCAGCGCCGGAGCCGAGGTCATCATCGCCGAGCTCAGCGAGAGCTACAGCGTGACGCCGGGCTCACCTCACGAGATCGCGCTGGACGTCGACATAGATGCGGCGCTGCAGGGGAAGGTCCTCGACACGTTCGAGGTCCGGACTTGGATCCACGGGATGTCGGTCGGACACGGCGTCATCAAGACCAACGGCGACACCTCATCGGTCGTGACGGTACCGGTCCTGCGCGCGGCCTAACGGTCGGACGTTACCGACCCAGTCGGTTCAACTAACGACCGGTACTGCCGAAGCCGCCTTCGCCTCGGGCGGTCGCGTCGAGCCCGTCGACCTCGACCACGACTGCGTGCACGATGGGTTGGATGACGAGCTGCGCGATCTTGTCGCCGCGCGCGATCGTGATGGGGTTGGTGCGGTCGAGATTGACGAGCGCGACCTTGATCTCGCCGCGGTAGCCGGAGTCGATCAGGCCCGGAGCGTTGACGAGCGCTAGGCCTTCGCGGCTAGCTCGCCCCGAACGCGCATGAACGAAACCAGCGAAGCCCTCTGGGATCGCGACTGCGATACCCGAACCGACCAGGGCACGTGCTCCCGGCTCGAGGACGACGTCTTGTGATGAGAAGAGGTCGAGGCCGGCGTCCCCTTCCCGCGCGTAGGCCGGTGCCGGAAGCGCGTCATCCAACCTCCTTATCGATAGCTGCATTAGATCTACTCACCCGATCCCTCAGTGGGAGGCTTCTTCAACAACTGACGAAGCTCGTGCTGGAAATCGCCGAGCTCTTGGAAGTCCTTGTAGACCGACGCGAAACGGATGTACGCGACCTCGTCGAGGTTGTGGAGCCGCTCGAGGACGGCGAGGCCGATGTCCGAGGACGCGATCGGACGGACGGTCTTGGCGCGCATCGCCTCTTCGACGTCATCGACCACGGAGCGGATCTCGCTCTCGCCCACCGGGCGGTTCTTGCACGCCATACGGATGCCGTTGAAGACCTTGTCGCGGTCGAACGGCTGCTCGGACCCGCTGCTCTTACGTATGAGGAGGGGAACCTCCTCGGCGCGTTCGAACGTCGTGTAGCGCCGGCCGCACCCGAGGCACTCGCGACGGCGCCTGATGGCGCGCCCTTCCTCACCGAGACGCGAGTCGACGACCTTGTCGTCCTCGGAGGCGCAGTACGGACACCTCACGGGCGCGCCGGAACCTGAGGAGGGGTTTCTAACGTCTCCCTAGACCGCGGCGGCATCATCGTTGCGGAGGTTACGGAGCTCGTCGCGCAGCGCCCGGACGTTGGACTGGTAATCGTCGACGACCTCTTCGGGGGCGACCTCGAGCTTGGGCACCGGTGCTTCGGTGCCGCAGAGTGGGCAGCGGGCGGGGCCGAGCCTCAACTCGGCCCCGCACTCGCTGCAGCTCTGTGGCTTCTTCATGCCGACTACGAACAGCCGCTCGTTGATCCGCAGCTCGGACAGGCGAAGCAGGAGCCGGCCGGGTTCATCTGCACCCCGCAGGTCCCGCAGAACGGGAGCGATCCGGTGTGGACGCTCGCCACTGGGCCGAGGACGATCACGCCCTCGTCACTGTGCTCCTTGGTGTGACCGTTGCCGTTCCCATGCCCATTGCCGTTCCCATGTCCGTTGCCGTTTCCGTTTCCGTTGGTCGTCTCGGCCGCGCCGTCGAGCTTGCTCTCGATCTCGTGCTGACGCTCACCCGAGGTCCTGATCCCCAGCGCATGACGCTCGTCGACGTTCATGTACTCGACCGCCAGGCGGCGGAAGACATAGTCGAGGATCGAGGTCGCGATCCGCAGGTCGGGGTCATCGGTCATGCCCGACGGTTCGAAACGCGTGCTCGTGAACGTCTTGACGTAGGCCGATAGCGGGACGCCGTACTGCAGGCCCATCGAGATCGAGATCGCAAAAGCGTCCATGATCCCGGCCAGCGTCGAGCCCTGCTTCGCGACCCGCAGGAAGATCTCGCCGACCGAACCCTCGGGGAACTCGCCGGCGGTGAGGTAGCCCTCGGTGTCGGCGACTCGGAACTTGAAGGTCATCGAACGGCGGGCCTTCGGCAGCCGGCGCCGAACGGGCTCGGGCATGTCGGTGACGAGCGGCTTCGCCTCGTCGAGCTTGTCGTCGCCTTTCTTGCTGAGCGACAGCGGCTGCGCGACCTTGCAGTTGTCGCGGTAGACGGCGAGTGCCTTGAGGCCGAGACGCCATCCCTCGACGTAGACCTGCTGGATCTCTTCGACGCTCGCCTCTTCGGGCAGATTGACGGTCTTGGAGATGGCACCGCTGATGAACGGCTGGACCGCGCCCATCATTCGGATGTGGCCGCGGTAGTGGATAGACCGCTCGCCCATCGCCGTGTCGAAGACAGTCATGTGCTCCTCACGCAGGTGCGGCGCGCCGACCACGTGGGAGTTGTCGTCGATGTAGGCGACGATGTCGTCGATCTGACCCTGGGAGTAGCCGAGCTTGGTCAGTGCACGAGGCACGGTCTGGTTGACGATCGACATCGTCCCGCCGCCGACGAGCTTCTTGGTCTTCTTCAGCGCGAGGTCGGGCTCGATCCCCGTGGTGTCGCAATCCATCATCAACCCGATAGTGCCGGTGGGAGCCAAAACTGTTGCTTGCGCGTTGCGGTAGCCGTTGACCTCGCCGACGGCGACGGCCTCGTCCCACGACTCGCGGGCTGCCTGGAGGAGGTCGGACGGGACTGCGTCCGGGATCGCGTAGGCCGCGTCGCGGTGCTTGTTCATGACCCGCAGCATCGGCTCGCGGTTCTTGGCGTACTCGTCGAACGCGCCGACACGCTCTGCGATCTTGGCCGAGGTCGCGTAGCAGTGTCCCGTCATGAGCGAGGTGATCGCTGCTGCAAGGGCACGGCCCTCGTCGGAGTCGTAAGGAAGCCCCTGTGACATCAGCAGCGCGCCGAGGTTGGCGTAGCCCTGCCCGAGCTGGCGCATCGCGTTGGAGTTGATCCCGATCTTCTCGGTCGGGTACGACGCGAAGCCAACGGAGATCTCCTGCGCCAGGAACACGATGCCGACCGCGTGCTTGTAACCCTCGACGTCGAAACGGTCGTTCTCGGCGACGAACTTCATGAGGTTGAGGGACGCCAGGTTGCACGCGCTGTTGTCGACGTGGAGGTACTCGCTGCACGGGTTGCTGGCGTTGATCCGGTCGGTGTTCGGGCACGTGTGCCAGTCGTTCGTCGTCGTGTCGTACTGGATGCCCGGGTCGGCGCACTGCCACGCGGCCTCCGCGATCTCAGCGAGGAGCTCGTCGGCCTTGAGAGTCTCGATCGTACGTCCGTCGGTGACGGCCTTGAGGTGCCAGTCACGCCCCTCGAGCGCGGCGTCCATGAACTCGTCGGTCACGCGCACCGAGTTGTTCGCGTTCTGGTACTGGATCGAGTGCGTGTCCTTGCCGTCGAGGTCCATGTCGAAGCCGGCCTCGCGGAGAGCGCGCGACTTGTGCTCCTCGAGCGCCTTGCACCAGATGAAGTCCTTGATGTCCGGGTGATCGACGTTCAGCACGACCATCTTGGCGGCGCGGCGGGTCGCCCCACCGGACTTGATCGTCCCGGCCGAGGCATCGGCACCGCGCATGAACGACACGGGACCGGACGCGGTGCCGCCGGTCTTGAGGTGCTCGCGCGACGAGCGGATCTTCGAGAGGTTGATGCCCGAGCCCGACCCGTGCTTGAAGATCGTGCCCTCCTCGACGTACCAGTTGAGGATCGAGCTCATCTCGTCGTCAACCGACAGGATGAAACACGCCGCCACCTGCTCTTCGCCCTTGGGGCGCCACCCGACGTTGAACCACACCGGCGAGTTGAACGCGGCCTTCTGCGTCACGAGCAGGTGGGTGAGCTCGTCGCGGAACACCGCAGCTTCGGCCTCGTCCTCGAAGTAGCCCCGGGCGAGACCTTCCTCGTAGTAGCGGTTGACGACGCGGTCGATCATCTGCTTCACCGACCGCTCGCGATTGGGGGTTCCGAGGGTGCCTCGGAAGTACTTCTGGGCGACGATGTTGGTCGCGTTCTGCGACCACGACACGGGGAACTCGATGCCGCGCTGCTCGAACGCGACGACGCCGGTCCTGTAGTTCTGGATCACGGCATCGCGCAGCTCCCACTCGACCTCTTCGTAGGGGTGGACCCCATCGGTCGAGAAGTGGCGGCGGATCCCAAGACCGGTGCTCCCAGTGGTGCCAACGGTCGCCTGCGTCACTGCGCTTCCCCCTTCCCACCGGGGCCTAGCCCCGATGTGCCCACCCGAATGATACGCCGTTCTGAGGCACGCCAAGCACCATATGTAGGAACGAAGTAGCCCCCCGCCACAAGATATGGTGTAAAAGCAGACATGAAATTACGCTTCTGTAATAGGGGGGTCAAGCGTTGCCGCGAAGAAATCGCGACTACTTTGGAAGCTTGATCCGCATCCCTGTCTGGAGCGGCCCCAAGAGGGCGTTGCGCTCCTCGATCGCGTAGATGTAGGCCCTCGGATCGGTGCCAGGAGGAGCGTAGCGCTCGGCTAGCCCCCAGAGGGTGTCCCCCGGTTGGACGACGACTGCCCGAGGACCAACGGACTTCCGGGCCGCCGTGCCGGTACCGCCGAATCCCCCCAGGAGCAGTCCGAGGGTCGCAACCACCACGATCGCCACGGTCGTCAGGCGTCTGCGAGCTGCGGCGCGCGCCCTGGCGCGACGCGCCCTCAGGGGCGCCCTCTCCGTCCGGCGAGGTACCGCCGGTCCACGTCCGCCCCAGGGAAGGTCTTGCGCTCGCGCCGCCATGGCCATCATCTCCTCCGCTGCTTTCGGCCTCGAGGGCCGCTTCCGTCCTCACCTCGATCACGTTAGAGGTGGGGTGTGACAACTTTTCAGCCGGCCTGCCGAACCTCGGGCTGAGCCCGCCGAGACTGGCTATCGAACGTGCGTTCGCTACCGTAGTACGAACATGCGTTCGGTTACAAGCCCACAACCGAACATATGTTCTTGATTCTGGGGGGCGTTTCGCCTAAGGTCGTTCGAACATCTGTTCGTAGCGGTCGTCATAGGCGGAGAGTCGTAGCGGAAGGGATAGGACATGGTCGAGGGCCTGACGGATCGGCAGCGCCAGACGCTCCAGTTCATCGCCGACACAGTCGAGGAGCGTGGCTACCCCCCGTCAGTACGCGAGATCTGTGAGGCGCTCGGCCTTGCCTCGAGCTCGACCGTCCACTCACATATGCAGGCCCTTCAACGCAAGGGCTATCTCCGGATAGACCCAACCAAGCCGAGGGCGATCGAGCTCCTCTATGACGCCGAGACGGGGCTCGCAGCCGAGCGCCGACCGGCGCGCAGCGTTCCGCTACTCGGACGGATCGCGGCGGGGACACCGATCATGGCCCAGGAGAACGTGGAGGACGTCTTCCCCATGCCTGCCGATCTCGTCGGCGACGGCAACGTCTTCATGCTCGAGGTCCGCGGCGACTCGATGATCGACGCCGGGATCTTCGACGGCGACTACGTCATCGTGCGCCAGCAACCCACGGCGCGTACCGGCGAGATCGTGGCTGCCATGATGCCGAGTGAGTACGGCGACACGCCCGAGGCGACGGTCAAGCGCATCCGCCACAAAGGCTCGGCGGTCTACCTCGAGCCGGCGAACCCCGCGTTGCAGCCGTTCGAAGCACCCCAGGGCACCGAGGTCATCGGCAAAGTAGTAGCGGTCTTCCGCAAAGTCTGACCGGTCCGCTCGGGTCGTCCGCTGGGGCAACCTTTTGGACGACCTAGGTATCTAATTTGCATGGTGGTGGACGCGATCGCCGACGACGCCAAGGAACCTCGCAGGCTCGACCTTCTCTACCGCGAGTACGTCGGCCAACTAACGCGAACCGCGTACCTCTTGACTGGGGATAAGCAAGCTGCCCAGGACCTCGCACACGAAGCATTTGTCCGGACCAGTTCTCGTATCTACACGCTGCGCAATCCAGAGGCCTTCGGCGCGTACGTGACACGTGTGGTCGTCAACCTCTGCAAGCGCCACCGGAGCCGCCGATTCCTCGAGCGTCGTCATCTCGAACAACAAGCTCACAATGTCAGCGCGAGCGAGATGCAGCCGGATCTCGAAGCGAAGGACGAGGTCGTCCGTTGCCTGAGGAAGCTCCCTCACCGTCAACGCGCTGCGATCGTGCTCCGCTATTACGCCGATCAGTCAGAGAGCCAGATCGCACAGACGCTTGGCTGCTCAACCGGGAACGTGAAGTCCCTCATCTCGCGGGGCCTGTCGAAGCTCCGCTCAGAACTGGAGCCGGAGCGATGAACGAAGACAGACTGCGGGCGTTGCTCGCCGCGGCGGTGGCAGACGTGAAGCCGCCGCACGATCAGGAAGGTCCCATCGTGCGGCGAGCATTCCGCCGAACTGTCGCCGTGGGTAGCGTCGCCGTCCTAATGACGATGACGGTTATCGGCGGCGCGGGCCTGGCGGCTACGAGGTTGTGGGCGGCAGACAACTTCCAGCGCCCTCCTGTCGAGCAACCGGTCGCCACCCCGACGCGGAGCCCCGCGACGCCGGATCGGGTGGAGCCGACGCCGGGTGTACGCGGGGTCGAGACGCCCTTGCCCGATCAGGCCGCGGTGTTCGCCATCCGAGCAGTCGCCGCAGCCGGCCTCCTCGATCCACTCGGGTACCTATACACGTTCACGTCGATCACTGAGACACCCGAGGCGTGGCGCGTCGGATTTGGCGGCGGAAGATGCGGCGTTTGGGAGGAGCCGGAAGGCAGAGTCGAGACGTGCAAGCCACTGAGCGGTAGGGACCAGCTCGGCAACCCCAAAGAAGATTCATGGCTGACGGTGTCGCTGACAGATGGCGGCTGGCGCGTCGACGCGGTCGAGGGAAGGTTCGTCGACTCCAGTCACGAGACGCTCCGCGGTTTTTCGCTTCCGCAGGTCGACGAGGACCCCCATTGGGAGTACCCGGTGGTTCGGGCTGACGCAGATGGCGACGGCGGCGTCGCGGAGCCTGGCGGTGTGACCATTCGCGCTGCTTCGTTGTGGGTCGGGCCCATTCCTTACGACGGTCCTGGGTCCGTTTGTCGACTGATCGGCGTCGACGCCGAAGGGAACATCGTCCACCGCGACCATCCACGATATGAAGCGGCGGCACGTCAGGAATGGCAACGACGCGGCGGTCTCATGGCAGCGGGCCTTCCCGCCGATCTCGGCATCCGGTCGGCGCGCATGGACTGCGAGGTCTACTCCGGTCGGGGTTGGCAGCCCCGCCGCGTGGAGCTTGCGGGCACTGAAAGCGCATCCCAGCAGGTGATCGTTCGCGCCGAGCTCGTCTGGGAGGAAGAAGGGATCCTGTTCGCTCAGACTCGGTGCACTGCGGCTGTATCCGACGCGGATGGGAACCTCATGGGCGACGACGACCAGAGCATCCGTGAGTTCTGGCCTCCGAGCCAGCTGAAGAAGGGGCCCCCTTATGAGATGGAGCTCGTCTTCACCGTTCACGTGGAGACGCCTTCCGAAGCCGAGGGAGCGGAGGTCCTATGCGCGCTCATGTGACTCAACAAAGCAGATGGGCGGTGTGGGGGGCGTCGATCCGCGGGAGGCTCTGAAAGAACGCGGGAACCGAAGCTTCTCCTCTGGTGTACCTGGCGCATGAGACGGATGATCGCGAGCGCCCTCGTCCTTTTCGTGCTCGGCCATTGTGAAAGCGCCTCAGAGCAGCGGACCGCGGCGACGCACGCTGAAACGATCGAGCACCACGACGACCGCAACAACTTCACTGTTACCCAAACCTGGGGTCCTGCTTCATCACCGATCGAGAGCTCTAGGAGGTCTCTCTTACTGCGGCGGGGCCCCGTCGTGGATGGCGCGGCCTCGGATGGGCTGGTCGAGCTCTACCGCGATGACCTTCTGGACGGCGATCTCGATGCACGTCTCGGCCGTTTCGACGCGCCCTTCGAACAGCGTGACGGTGATCGAGTCGTTGCCGTAGTCGACCTCGATGTGATCGACCCCGTAGCACTCCTCGACGCCGCTGTAGAAGACGAGATCTAGCGACCGCGGGCCGGTCTGCTTCGCTTTGTCCCATATGCGCGGCATGACGTCGACGAGGCCATCGCGCTCGTACACACGTTGAGGGCGCCCCGGCTCAGGTGTCGCATGCGGATCCGGGGTCGATGACACCGGTGAGTCCGGCGCGCCCGACGTAGGGGTGTCCGGGTTCAGGCCGCCGACCGAGGTGGAAGCGTCACCGCACGCGCCAACTAGCAATGCACTCAGGAGCATCAGAACGACCAGACGTGACTTCATGATGGTTGGACGGAGCGGCCGGGTCCTGGGGTTCCCTCAGGTGCGGGCGATGTATGGGCTGAGGTCGTCAACGGCGCTGCGATCGAGGCGAGCGACCAAACGGGTGCCTCCCTCGCTATAGGTCTCTTCGAGGACTTCGCCCTCCTCGTGCACGCGCGCCACGACCTCGCCATGATCGAACGGAACCTCCAGGGTCACTTCGACCTTCAGCTTCGAGAGCTCATTACCGAGCCCCTCGAGGAGCTGGTTCATGCCGTTACCCGTCGCGGCCGAGCACATGACGGCTTCGGGCCAGCGCGCCCTCACGCGCTCGACGTCTTCGGGCGCGAGGAGATCGATCTTGTTCATCACGAGGATGGACGCCTTGTGGGCGACGCCGATGTCCTTCAGGACGGTGCCGACCGCATCGATCTGTTTCTGAGGATCGCGGCTAGCGTCGACGACGTGCATGAGAAGGTTGGCCTCGCCGACCTCCTCCAAGGTCGAACGGAACGCCTCGACGAGCTGGTGCGGCAGCTTGCGGACGAATCCGACAGTGTCGGTCAGAAGCACCGCGCCTTCGTGGGGAAGCTCGAGCTTGCGCGTCGTTGGATCGAGCGTCGAGAACAGTTGGTTCTCGATCAGCACATCGGCGTCGGTCAAGCGCCGCAGCAACGACGACTTGCCGGCGTTCGTGTAGCCGACGAGGGCGACGACGGGAACGCCGACGCGCCCTCGCTGCTTGCGCTTGGTCAAGCGCGTGCGTTCGAGGTCTTTGAGATCCTTCTTGACCCGCTGCATGCGGCGCAAGATCGCGCGCCGCTCGGACTCAAGGGCCGTCTCGCCTGGGCCCCTGGTCCCGATCCCACCACCGAGGCGAGACAACACATCACCCCAGCCGCGCAGGCGCGGGAGACGGTAGGTGAGCTGCGCGAGCTCGACCTGCAGTTTGCCCTCGGCGGAGCGGGCGTGCTGAGCGAAGATGTCGAGGATCAGTCCCGTTCGGTCGATGATCTTGAGGCCACGTTCGGCCAGCGGGTTGACCCCCGCCGCCTCTTCGAGGTTGCGCCCCTGGGCCGGCGTCAGCTCGTCATCGAAGATGACCATGTCGGCATCGAGGGCGACGGCCGCATCGACTATCTCGGCGACCTTGCCCTTACCGAGATACGTCGCAGGATGGGGCGTGTCGCGGTGTTGGACCATGCGATCGAGCGAGTCGGCGCCGGCAGTGTCGGCCAGCGCCTCGAGCTCCTCCAAGGACCACTCCGCCTCGTCCATCGAGGCCCCGCCGAAAACACCCGCGACGAGGATCGCGGTCTCACGCTCTTTCGCCGGAGCACGCGTCCCCGTCAGCTCACGACCTTCCGCAGACGTTCGACGCCTTCTTCGAGGCGCTCGTCGCTGAGCGTCAGCGAGAACCGGACGAACCCTTGGCCGGTGGGGCCGTAACCCGTTCCGGGCGCGACGACGATGGCGGCCTCGTCGAGGAGGTGCGCGGTGAACGACTCCGATGTGTGGCCGTCGGGGACCGGTGCCCATACATAGATCGAGCCCTTGGGGGGCTCGACGACGATGCCCATCGACTTGAGGCCGTCGCACAACAGGTCACGGCGCGTCCGGTAGCGCTCTACGCACTCGTGGAGGTAATCCTGTGGTCCGTCGATCGCGGCCATCCCCGCGCGCTGGACCGCGTCGAACACACCTGAATCGATGTTGGTCTTCAAGCGTTTGATCGCCTCGATGGCAGCCGGCGCGCCACATACCCAACCGATCCGCCACCCCGTCATGTTGTAAGTCTTGGACAACGAGTGGAACTCGACCGCGCATTCGCGAGCGCGCGGTGCCTCGAGGACACTCGGCGCGACATAGCCGTCGAAGGTGATCTCCGTGTATGCCGCGTCGTGCGCGAGCAAGAGGTCGTGGGCGATGCAGAACTCGACCGCCTCCGTGAGGAACTCGAGTGTGGTGGTTGCCGATGTCGGATTGCTCGGGTAGTTCAACCACAGTACGCGCGCTTTCTCGAGCACATCACCCGGGATAGACGCGAGGTCCGGATGAAAGTCGTTCTCGGCGCGCAACGGCAGCAGATGAGGCACGCCTCCCGCGAGGATCGTGCCGGTCTCATACACGGGGTAGCCGGGGTCGGGGATCAGCGCGACATCACCAGGGTCGATGAACGCGACCGGGAGGTGGAAGATCCCCTCCTTCGAGCCCACCAAAGGTTGCACCTCTGTGTCGGGGTCGAGGTCGACCCCGAAGCGTTGCCCGTACCACCCCGCGATCGAGCTGCGGAAAGCAGGCATCCCCGTGTAGGAGGGATAGCGATGCGTGGATGCGTCGCGCGCGGCGTCAGCCAGCGCCTCGACGACATGAGGAGGCGTCGGGAGATCTGGGTCGCCGACCCCGAACGAGATGATGTCGGCGCCGGCGGCGCGCGCCTCGGCAACCTTGCGGTCGATCTCGGCGAACAGGTAGGGCGGGAGCTTCTCGATCCGACCTGCGGTCCTCATCGGGCGATCAGCTCGTCCAGGTCCACGGTCCCAGAGAACGAGTGCGCGACCGGTCCCGTCATGAGCACGGACCCCGAACCACCGAGCGACCCGTCCCACGAGAGCTCGAGCTCGCCACCGGGCAGAGCCACTGTGACATCGCTGCGAGTGCCGCCGAGGAGGCGGGCGACTACGGCTACCGCGGCGGCGCCAGTCCCGCACGCGAGCGTCTCGCCAGAGCCCCGCTCCCAGACCCTCATCGTCACGCGTCCTGGTGCATCGACGCGCACGAACTCGACGTTGGTGCCGTTGGGAAACATCGGGTGGTGCTCGACCCGGGGGCCCAGCGTGGTCACCGGCGCGGTTGCAGGATCCTCGACGAACATCACCGCGTGGGGATTGCCCATGCCGACGCACGCGGCCTCGAGGACCTGGTCGTCCAGCTCGATCTTGGCGTGGAGCGGGTCGCCATCCCACAGGACAGGGATGTCGGGGGCCCCGAAGATCGGCGGGCCCATGTCGACACGCACCCGGAATCCCTCGAGGACCTCGAGGATCTTGACGCCGGCGCGCGTCCCCACCTTCATCGTTGTCGCTTGAGTCATGCCCTGCTCACGGGCGAACACCGCGAGACACCGGATCCCGTTGCCGCACATCTCACCCAGCGAGCCGTCGGAGTTGACGTAGTCCATGAACAACTCGGCACCGTCGCTGCCGGGAGTGACTCGAATGATCCCGTCGCCACCGATACCGAAGCGGCGGTCGCACATAGCTTTCACATCCTCGGGTGACAGCTCGATGGCGTCGCCCGGGTCGGCGATCATCACGAAATCGTTGCCGATCCCGTGGTACTTCGAGAACTCGATCGTCCTTGTCATGGTCAAACGCTACCTGCTGAGGGAACGGGTTGGGTCCCCGCCGGTTCTCCCAGGACATTCACAGCGTGCCCTGGGAGGTCGGGTGCGGAAGCATCGATCCAGCCGACCCGAGGATCGGCGCGGAACCACGACTCCTGGCGCCGGGCGAATCGCTTGGTCGCGCGCTCGATCGCACCCGCGAGCTCGTCGAGGCCGTCATCGGGAGCCTCGAGCACCTGGCGGTACCCGAGAGCCTGACGCGCGGTGTGGCTCATGCCCCCTTCGGCGACGCGGCGAACCTCGTCCACCAGACCCTCCTCGATCATCGACCGGACGCGCCGTTCGATGCGGGTGTAGAGCTCGGCCCGATCGACCGCCAGTCCAACGACGGCAAGGTCGAAGATGCTCTCGTAGTCATCCCACGTAACGTTGTCGGAAAACGGCCGGCCGGTGACCTCGATGACCTCGAGGGCTCGCACGATGCGGCGCGTATTGCCCGGCTCCATCTTCGATGCCGCAGCCGGGTCCAGATCGGTGAGGCGAGTGTGCAGTGCCTCGGGACCGGCCCGCTCGGCTTCCTCTTCGAGTGCCGCGCGTACCGCCGGCGCGCGCGGCGGGAACGTGACGTCGTCGACGACCGCTCTGAAATAGAGGCCGGACCCTCCTACCAGTAAAGGCAGCCGTCCGCGCCCGGCGATGTCGTCGATCGCCGAACGCGCGAGCGCTTGAAACTCCGCGACGGTGACGTCTTGCGAAGGCTCCTTGATATCGATGAGGTGATGCCGGACCTGCTCGCGTTCTACCGAGCTGGCCTTGGCGGTCCCGATATCCATCCCGCGATAGATCTGCATCGAGTCGAGCGACACGATTTCGGCCCCGAGCGCCTCGGCGACCTCGAGGGACAGCGCGGTCTTACCGCTCGCCGTCGGGCCGACGATCGCGGCGACGCGTACAGCGTTCACGAGACGACCGCGACCATGTACCCGACGCCGAACGGACTGCCGTAGGCCGAGAGGCGGGCACGGCGACCGCGGAAGAGGCGTCCGAACGTGTCGAATGCACGTGCTCCGCACCCCCCTGCCGCAACGATGGCCTCGGCTCGCTCGGACAGCACGCCGGCGTCGGAGATGAGGTCGCGGGTCAGGGTTCGCTCGAACGAGACCGCGTCGGTATCTAGGGTGAGCGGCGCGGCCGGGCTCAGCGCCGCGCTCGTATGACCGCTCGCCATCACGAAGATGTCGTGCGCCACGGCCACCTTCTCGATCGCCGAGGCGAGATCGCGGACCGCGGCTTCATCTCCTCCGTTCGCCAGGCCCACTGCGATCACGGGCCGCGCGACGCGACCCATGAGATGGAGTGGCACGGTCACGCCATGATCCGCCGGCTCGCGCTCGACCGGCCGTCCCCACAGCTCCGCTAACTCGTCGCGGAGCGACCCGTCCGTTTCCGGCGCGCCCATCGCGAAGCGCGGACCGATCTGCTCGAGGGTTCCTTCCGCCGACCCGTAGACGCAGTCGCGCGCGGAATGTGGGGAGATGACGACGATCGCATCGCTCGACCCGGCTTTGTCGCCCAGCGCTGCCAGCTCGAGCCTTATCGCTCCAGTGGCATCGGCCCAGCGGCCGGCGATCTCGGGGATGAGGACAACGGCATGAGGAACGACTGCGCCGCTCAGCCGCAGGAGGTACACCCCGCCGAGGTGACCGCAAGCGGAAGAGAGATACCGCGGGGTCCCTGACCGGCCGGCGCTGTGACTTCGCTAGCCTCACCGTCGAGGTGGTGTGGGTGCGCAGCGATCACCTCGACCATTACGAGCGACCCCTCGCGCGCGTCGGGCGCATGGAAGTGAACGAGGCGGTTGCTCCTCGTCCTGCCGGTCATACGATCGGGGTCCTTCTTGGATGGACCCTCGACGAGGACCTCCTGGTGTGTGCCGACCATCGCTCTGTTCTTCTCGAACGAGATCTCCTCCTGTGCCGCCACGAGTCGCTCGAAGCGCGCCTGAACGACCTCTTTCGGGAGATGCCCGGGGAGATCGGCGGCTGCGGTCATCGGCCGTGGCGAGTACTGGAAGGTGTAAGCCGCGTCGTAACGCACCTCCTTCACGAGCGCGAGGGTTTCGTCGAAGTCCTCTTCGGACTCGCCCGGGAAGCCCACGATTATGTCCGTTGTGATCGCGATGCCCGGGATCGCGGCGCGCACCATCTGCACTTTCTCGAGGTAGCGAGCTCGCGTGTACGCGCGCTTCATCGCACGCAGCACGCGGTCCGACCCCGACTGAAGGGGCAGATGGATGTGCTCGCAGACCGACTCACACTCGGCCATCGCGTCGACCGAGTCCTGTCTGAAGTCCTTCGGATGCGGCGAAGTGAAGCGGATGCGCTCGAGTCCATCCACGCGATCGAGCGTCCGCAACAGCTCCGCGAACAGAGGGGTCCCGTCGAGGTCGCGCCCGTACGAGTTGACGTTCTGACCAAGCAGCGTGACCTCGACGACGCCATCCTCGACCAAGGACTCGACCTCTTGGACGATGTCACCCATCCGGCGCGACTTCTCCTCGCCGCGCACTGCCGGGACGATGCAGAAGGTGCACGAGTTGTTGCAACCGATCGAGATCGACACCCACGCGTGCCACGGTGACGAGCGCCGCGACGGCAGCGCCGAGGGGAACACCTCGGTCTGCTCCAGGATCTCGAACGCAGGGCCGTCGGCTGACTCTTTGAGCAGTCTCGGCAGGCTCGGGAGGTTGTGCGTGCCCAGGACAACGTCCACCCAGGGAGCGCGTTTCTGGATGATCGTCTTGTCCTTCTGCGCCAGACACCCCCCGACGACGATCCGCATCTCGGGGTTCGCGTCTTTGAGTGGCTTGAGGTGACCGAGATTGCCGTACAGCTTGAGGTCGGCGTTCTCGCGGATGCAGCACGTGTTGAAGAGAACGACGTCGGCGCCCTCGGGCGCGGCCGCGCGCACGTAGCCCTCGGCCTCCAGCATCCCGGCCATCCGTTCTGAATCGTGCTCGTTCATCTGGCACCCGAAGGTGCGCAGGAAGTAGGTCTTGTTCACCCCTCTAGGGTACCGGCCCGGTTCCCTAGGCCCGCTTCCCTAGGCACCGCGGTGAGACTGGACGCGTGACATAACCTTCCTCCAACTCGATTCAGAAGGAGGGGGCGGATGGGAGTTCGCAGCGCGAGGTTTCTGCTGGTCGTCGCACTTTTGGTGTTCGGTGCATGCGGCGGTGGATCTGACACCTCCGATACGGCCGGCGACACCGCCCCAGCGACGGACGAGTCGGCGCCCGCCGTCGACGAGTACGTCGCCTCATCCGATTTCGAGCAGGTCTGCGGCGGGGGCACCGTCTCCGCGTCGGCGCCCTACGAGAAGACCAAGGGGATCCACCCGCTGCTTGCCTTCGATGGAGAGGACCCCGAGTACACCCAGATGACGCTCGACTTCCCTGAGGGCTGGGAGGCCGACACCTTGTCGCCCCAGGAGGCCGAGCTCGTCGCCTGCCTGAACCGCACCAGCGAGAAGCTCGAGGAGACCTGTGAGGGCTACGAGTCAGACGACAACCCCGGTGAGACGTTCGCGGTCGAGCTCTACAGCGCGACCTACGACGTGACCCTGTACGAGGCACAGACCGGCGCCGAGGTCACGACCGGAAAGATCCAGACCAAGGGCGGTGACTGCCCGATGATCGCGTTCTTCGACGAGGGCGAAGAGGTCCAGGTCGACTACGCCGACCCGTCGGCCCAGCTTCGATCGTTAGTGGCGGAGTTCGTCGCGCCCAAATAGAGACCGTTCGCTAACTGAAAGAGGGGCGGGCCTTCGGGCCCGCCCCTCTTCTTATCGATCGCCGTGTTACTTCGCGTAAGCCGCCGATCTGAGCTCGCGGATGACCGTGATGCGGATCTGGCCCGGGTACTGCAGCTCCTCCTCGACCTTCTTCGCGATGTCGCGGGCGATGATCTCGGCCTGGAGGTCGTCGACGTCCTCGGGCTTGACCATGACTCTGACCTCGCGTCCGGCCTGCATCGCGTAGACCTTGTCGACGCCCTTGAACTCCAACGCGATCGACTCGAGGCGCTCGAGGCGCATGACGTAGGTCTCGAGGGTCTCGCGCCGTGCCCCCGGACGCGCCCCGGAGATCGCGTCGGCCGTCACCGTGATGACCGCCTCGATCGTCCGCTGCTCGACCTCGCCGTGGTGGGCCTCGATCGCGTGGCACACCGCCGGCGATTCCTTGAGGCGCTTGGCGATCTCGGCACCGATCAGCGCGTGGCTGCCCTCGACCTCATGTGTCACGGCCTTGCCGATGTCGTGCAAGAGAGCGCAGCGCTTGGCGAGCATGATGTCGGTCCCCAGCTCGCCGGCGATCATCCCGGCGATGTGGGACGCCTCGACGACATGCCGCAGTACGTTCTGGCCGTAGGACGTGCGGAACTTCAGGCGTCCGAGCACCCGGACGAGCTCGGGATGCATGTCGGTGATGCCGGTCTCGAGGACGGCCCACTCCCCCGCCTCGCGGATCTCGCGCTCGACCTCGGCACGGGATTTCTCGTGGACCTCCTCGATGCGCACGGGCTGGATGCGGCCATCCCCGATGAGCTTCTCGAGGGTCAGGCGAGCCATCTCGCGCCGGATCGGATCGAAGCACGACAGGACCACGGCTTCGGGGGTGTCGTCGATGATGAGGTTCGTGCCGGTGGCGGCTTCGAAGGCCCGGATGTTACGGCCCTCACGGCCGATGATGCGGCCCTTCATGTCCTCGTTGGGAAGGGTGACCGTAGTTACGGTCGCCTCGGTGGTGAGCTCGGACGCCACCCGCTGCATGGCGATCGAGATGATCTTGCGGGCCCGCTTGTCGGCCTCTTCCCTGGCCTGGGCCTCGACGTCGCGAACGATCATCATGGCGTCCCGCTTGGCCTCGTCCTCGATCTGCTCGATCAACGCCTGCTTGGCGTCTGAGGCGGTCATGCCCGCAACCCTCTCGAGCTCCGCTCGTGCCCGCTCGGCCACGTTGTCGAGCTCGGCCTTGGCCCGGCTGATCTCGGTTTCCTTCTGCTCGATCGTCTGTTCCTTGCGATCGAGGGAGTCCGCCCTCGAGTCCAGCGTCGACTCACGCTGGGCGATGCGGTCTTCCTTCTTCTCTATCTCTGCCCCGCGGTGACGTAGTTCCGCCTCGGCCTCGGTCCGCAGCCGGATGGCTTCGTCCTTGGCCTCGACGAGCGCCTCCCGCCGGACCGCGTCAGCTTCACGCTGGGCGTCCACCAGGATGGCCTTGGCTCGGTTCTCCGCCGAAGTGGCCTCTTTTTCGGCCATCGACTTGCGGACGAAGAAACCGACCCCCGTCCCCGCGAGGAGCCCGACGATGAGACCGATTGCAATCTCCATCGCTCGCCTCCTCTTTCTCTAGTCGCTCCCAGCTGTGGGCGCGGCGAGCGGCCGGGCCTTCAGCCCGGTACGAAAGAGTGAGAGCGCGCTTGACTACCGCAGGTGTGATCTAAGGAGGCCTGGGGCCCTGAGCTGGGCTTTTAGGCTTTCTCTGATTACGTTGTGGATAAGTTCGGTCGGCGGCGGGTCAAGTCTCAAAGGAATCTCTCTTGGCTCGTTCGTACCGTTGGGAGCTGCTTTTTTCACTTCGCGAAATCCATGGTACGCCCGTTTGGCCGCTACGTCATGCATCGCGCGCGGAGAGCTACCTGTGACTCCTGTGACTACAGTTGTAGGAGTGGCTTAGTCCCAGCCCTCAGGCGGGAGGACGGCGCGGGTGGCCTCCTTGGCGATATCGGCCTCGAAGCCTCGTCGGAGGAGGAGGGCGTAGATCTTAACGCCTTGTTCTTGGACCGGAAGGTGGCTCCAGCGGGATGCCCGTCCGGATGCGAGCTCGGTCGCGACCGTCAGGTCGTCGGGGCCCTCGTGACGCTCGGCCCACGACAGGGCCTCTTCGGCGGTGGCCCGATCGATGCCCTTAGAGCCCAGCTCGGCTATCAACGCCGCGGTCGAGCGGCTCTTGCGCCCGCGCCGCTCCTCTACCCACTGGCGGGCGAAGGCGACATCGTCGATCAACCGGAGCTCATGCAGGCGGGCGATCGTGGCCTCGATGACGTCGGCCTCCGCTCCGAAGACGGTCAGCTTGATGCGGAGCTCGTGCTCTGTGCGGGGGCGAACCGACAACAGCCGGCCCGCCTTCTCGAGGGCGCCCTTCCGATCGAGTGTGGCCGTCCCGTCCATCGCCGCCTCCGTCCTACGCCTCGGCCTCAGCCACCGGCGGGAGATCCTTCGCCGCGCCCTCAACATCCTCGTCCTCCGGCGTGCCGAGGAGGCCGAGCGTCTCCTTGATCTTCAGCTCGATCTCCGCCGCGATGTCCGGGTTCGATGCGATGAACGCCTTCGCGTTCTCACGGCCTTGCCCGAGCTGGTCCTGTCCGTAGATGAACCATGCCCCCGACTTACGGACGATGTCGTGCTCGATCGCGACGTCTAGGAGGCTGCCCTCCTTGGAGATGCCGGTCCCGTACTGGATGTCGAACTCGGCCTTCTTGAACGGCGCGGCGACCTTGTTCTTGACGACCTTGACGCGCACCCGGGACCCCACAACCTCGGCGCCGTCCTTGAGCGAGTCGATACGCCGCACGTCGAGTCGGACCGACGAGTAGAACTTCAAGGCGCGCCCACCCGGGGTCGTTTCTGGGCTCCCGAACATCACGCCTATCTTTTCGCGTAGTTGGTTGATGAAGATCAGGATCGTGTGCGAGCGGTTGACGTTGCCCGCGAGCTTCCGCAGTGCTTGCGACATGAGGCGCGCCTGGAGGCCCATGTGACTGTCCCCCATCTCGCCTTCGATCTCGGCACGGGGAACCAGTGCCGCCACGGAGTCGACGACGATGACGTCCATCGCGCCCGAACGCACGAGCGTGTCGACGATCTCGAGTGCTTGCTCGCCGGTGTCGGGCTGCGAGCACAGCAGCGCGTCGATGTCGACGCCGACCGCCTTGGCGTACGCCGGATCAAGCGCATGCTCCGCATCGATGAACGCGACGAGCCCGCCGGCCTTCTGAGCCTCGGCGATGACGTGAAGAGACACCGTCGTCTTGCCGGAACCTTCAGGCCCATACAGCTCCACTATCCGACCGCGCGGAAGGCCGCCCACCCCGAGCGCGAGGTCCAAAGCGAGGGCGCCCGTGGAGACGATGTCGACGTTCAGTCTGCTGCTGTCGTCGCCGAGGCGCATGATCGCGCCCTTGCCGTGCTGCTTCTCGATCTGGGCGATAGCCATCTCGACGGATGCTTCGCGTCCGGCGATGTCGCGGCTGATGTCCCTCACGACCCCTCGGTCCTTAGTGCTCGCCACTGTTGCCTCC
>DATLNM010000041.1:0-8338 GCA_035536775.1 Actinomycetota bacterium
TGATCCAGTACTCGCACTACGCGGTCGCCAACTCCGAAGGAACGCTGCTCGCGATCGACGACGAGGCGTTCGCCGCTCACGACTGCAACACCCATGCCAGCCCGACCGGCCGCGCCTGGATATACGACATCTCCGACCCGACACTTCCCGTCGTTCAGAGCAGCTTCGCGCCTCCGCGCGGTGGGGACGGCGTGACCGGCATCGGGACCTACCCCGGCTGGGCCCCTTCATGGTGCCTGAGCCACGGGCTGGACTGGATGCCCGACTCGAACAACCTCGCCGTCACCTGGTTCACGGGAGGCGTGAGCGTGCTCAACCTGGACGACCCGTTGATGCCGACCGAAGTCGCGTACTACCAGGCCCAGCCGCAGTCCTCGACGTACTCGGTGTTGTGGCACGACGGCCTCCTGTGGGCGAACAACTTCAACAAGGTCGGCGTCATGGCCTACAAGATCAAAGGGCTGAAGTAGCCGACTAGGGCCTCATGCGTGCGCGGCTTCGTGCTCTAGGAGCCAGCGCTTGCTGTCGACGCCGTAGCCGTAGTTCCCAAGATCTCCGCCCGTGCGCACTATCCGGTGACACGGGACGAACGGAGCGACGCGGTTCTTGCCACACGTGGTTCCAGCAGCGCGGATCGCGCGTGGGCGTCCGGCGGACTCCGCTAGCTCGCGGTACGAGATCGTCTTGCCCGGAGGGACGCGGCGCATCGCGTCCCAAAAGGCCACTTGAAGCTCGGTGCCTGGTTGGCTGACCGGGATCGCGTCGAGCGCGGCGACCTCGCCCCCGAAATAGGCGCGCACGGCATCGGAGATGTCCGGGATGGTGTCGACCTCGCGTATGTCGCTGTTGGGATAGCGCGCCGCGAGTTCCGTCCGCATCGAAGGTCGGTCGATGCTGAAGCCGGACGCGACGACGACCCCCTCGTGCTCGAACATCGTCAGTGGACCTAAGGGCGTGGCTTCTGTGGTCGACCTGATCATGTGCTGGTCCTTTCCATCTTGAGTCGATTCGGCTCCATCCATCTTGGGTCTGGGGCGGGGCGTGCGATCCCCTGCTTATGCTCAGACAGTCCTCGGAGGGCTCCGCTGCTTGGGGCAGCGGTGCCCTCCTGCGAAACTCGCCGCAGTGGCTCGCACGCCCCTATCTGTGACCTGACGCGCTGGCCTCGCGGCGACCTCAAGATCATCACGACAGACTCGACCAAAGGAGCATCGCGGAGTAGCCCCGCCACGGCCGCCATTGTTCTGAGCGCTCCTCCAGTTCCTTCGGGTTCGATGCGATGCCCAATCGTTGTGCGGCTGTGACAAGGCCTAGGTCGGTGCTCGGGAACGCGTCCGGGTCTCTAAGGACGCGCATAGAGATGTAGGACGCGGTCCAGGGCCCGATACCCGGAAGGTTGAGTAGTTGCGCTCGCACTTCGTCGGGTTCCGCTCGGCCGTCGAGGAGGACGTCTCCGGTTGCTACCGCAGCAGCTATAGCGTTGAGCGTCTTCATCTTCGAGCCTGGGAGGCCTAGGCCGGATAGGTCAGTGGACGCCAGGGCCTCGGGGGTTGGGAAGAGGTGGGTCAGGCCGGAGGTCTCTTCGCCCTCCTCCTCGACAGTTATTCGCGTACCAGCGCGCTGTATGAGGCGGGCGGCCATCGTGGTGGCGGCTTTGACCGAGACTTGCTGGCCGAGGACCGCTCGGATAGCTACCTCGAAACCGTCGAACGCTCCGGCCAACCGGATCCCCGGACGCGCCGAGAGCAACGACGCGAGCTGCGGGTCGGTGTTGAGCACCTCGGCGATCGCATGCGGATCGGCATCGAGGTCGAGCGCTCTCCGCGCTGCTTGCACGATGGGAGCGATCGGGACCGACTCGCCACGCACGCGCAGTTGCACGACGCCGTTCGAGGCGGGTTCGAGCTCGACGACGGCAAAGCCGTCGCCCACCCTGACGGCGCGACGGAAAACACCGTGGACGACCTCTTCGACCCCAGCGAAGGCGCGTCCTGCGAGGTAAGTCAGCAGCCACGGCGCGTCCAGCGGGGGGCGATAAGCAAGCTTCAGGCTCAGCTCGCCTGGGCGGAGAGGTGCGCGGCCGCGGCGGACCTCGGTGGGCGTGACTCCGTAGATGTCTTTGATGCAATGGTTGAACGAGCGCACGCTGGCGAAGCCCGACGCGAACGCGATATGGGACATCGACAGATCGGTCTGCGACAACAGCTGGCGGGCGAGTCGAGCACGGCGCGACCGGGCGACGGCGAGCGGGGGCGCTCCCACCTCTGACAGGAAGAGTCTCCGGAGATGGCGCTCCCCCACACACAGTCGTTCCGCAACACCCGTGACACCGTCGGTGTCGGCGACGCCGTCTGCGATCAAGCGCAGCGCCCTGCCGACGAGGTCAGCGCGCACGTCCCATTCAGGAGAGTCAGGGCTCGCCTCCGGCATGCATCTCTTACAGGGGCGGAAGCCTGCCTCCTCCGCGGCCGCGGCATGGGCGTAGAAGCGGAGGTTGGCGCGCTTCGGGGTACGGGCTGGGCAGATCGGGCGGCAGTAGATGCGCGTGGAGGTGACCGCGGTGAAGAAGCGGCCGTCGAAGCGTGCGTCTCGGCTCACGACCGCCCGATAGCACGCCTCGAATCCCGTCATGGGTTCGTTATAGCAACCTCCGGAGGCGCTGTCTGGCAAGAATCGGACATGGTCGTCGCAGAGGCTATCCCCATGAAGAGGCCCATGGGCCGACGCCGCCGAGGCGCTCGACCGCCACCCTCGTGACGAAGCCTGGCGGCGGGTCGGGCATCGGCGGGAACTTCACACCGGGACCGATGTAGGTGTAGGCCAATTCCTGCAACAACTCGGGTGCGCCGCCCTCGGTCACCCTGCCGGAGCCGTACACCACGAGGTATTCCGTCAGTCCGATGGGATTCATCTTGTCGGTCTGCAGCGACAGGGTGACCCGTGGATCCCGCCGCACGTTCTCTAGCTTGTGCTGGTCGTGCAGGGTCCCGAACACGATTTCGTCGTCTTCGACACCTACCCACGCAAGACTGGCATGCGGCCTGCCGTCGGGCTTGAGCGTCACGACATGCGCGAGCACGTTCGAGTTCAAGACCTCGAGTGCTTCGGGCTGGATGGGCATCCCGGCTCCTCTCGTGTCTGTTGTCAGATGGACGCGGCGATCCGTGTGATCGCCTCGACCGACATCTCCACGTCCTCGTCGCTGGTGGACCAGTTCGACACCGAGATCCTCATTACACCCTTGCCCTTCCACGTGCTGCCGCTCAGCCAGCACGTGCCGTCGGACTGCACGGCTTCGACGATCGCCTTGGTGCGCGCATCCGAAGCAGCATCATCGGCCGCGATGAACCGAACGAGGACCTGATTCAGGACGACATCGTTGAGTATCTCGACGTCGGGAAGGGAACCGAGGGACACAGCGAAGGTGCGTGCGTGCTTGCAGCAACGCTCCACCATCGCGGTGATCCCGATGCGCCCCAGGGCTTTGATCGCGGTGTAGACGGTGAATCCGCGAGCGCGCCGAGAGAACTCGGGCACCCACGACATCGCGTCGCGCTCCATGCCGGAGTGGATCAGGTAACTCGCGCGGACGCCCAGCGCGGCTGCGTGTGTTTCGGGATGAGCGCTGATCACGATGCCGCAGTCGTAAGGGACGTTCAGCCATTTGTGAGCATCCGTACCCCACGAATCCGCACGCTCGACGCCGGTGACGAGATGCCTGAGCTCCTCGCTCACCGCGGCCCACAGCCCGAACGCCCCATCGACATGGACCCAGCCGCCGCGCTCGTGAACGATGTCGCAGATCTCCCCCACTGGATCGAAAGATCCGGTGTTCACGTTGCCGGCTTGCGTGCAAACGATCAGGGGGCCGTCGTCGTAGCCGAGGACACCGGGGAGTGCGTCGATCGACAAGCGCCCTTGATCGTCGGCTGGAACGAGCTCGAGGGTGTCGCGCCCGAGCCCAAGGAAGCGCAGCGCCCGATCGATCGTCGCGTGACGCTCCTCGCCCGCTACAACTCGGATCTTCGGCGCGCCCTGAAGGCCGTGAGCCTCCACATCCCACCCGGCGCTCTCGAGCACGTGATGCCGTGCGACGGCGAGCCCCGTGAAGTTGGCCATCTGGGCACCGGTCACGAATCCGACCGCGCACCCAGGCGGCAACCCCAGGAGCTCGAGCAACCATGCCGCCGCGACGTCTTCGACGACGGCCTCGGCCGGCGCGGCCGCGTAGAGCCCTGAGTTCTGATCCCACACGCTCGTCAACCAATCCGCGGCGATGGTCGAGGGAAGCGCGCCGCCGATGACGAAGCCGAAGAATCGTCCGCTGGTCGTCCCCATGAGCCCAGGTTCAACCGCGGCCGCAAGCTCATCGATCACCTCGAGGTCACTCGACCCCTCTTGCGGGAGCTCACCTCCGAGAGCGGCATGCAGTTGCTCGGCTGTGGCCGAAGGGCCTACAGGGCGCTCCGGCAATCCATCAAGGAACTCGGACGCGATCTCGACCACGTGCTCCAAAAGCTTGCGCGTCTCACCGTTCACGATGCGCCATCCCCGGTGATGTCCTGGAGGACCTCCCACTGGCCGCGCGTCGTTGTCGGGAAGTCGTACAGGCTCGCCCCGATCGTCGCAGCGTCGGCCGCGGCCTTGACCATCGCCCGAACCTCCCGACGGAGCGAGTCCTCGGCTATCCCGCCGATGACATGTACGGGCATCCCTGGGCCGGCCCCCTCCCTCACGGCGGCGACGTTAGATGCGATGAAGTCGTACACGCCCGCGTAACCCGAAGTGCGGTAACTGAAGTACGCCATCGGCAGGGCGACGTCGAAGACCTCGCTCACGATCGAGTAAGGGAAACCTGGCCAGTAGAGCGCACCGGCCTCGGGGATGATCGCGCCGAGCGGATAGTCGGCGCCTGCCGCAGCACGCACGCGCCGGCTCAGGCGACGGGCATTGCGGTTGCGTTGCTCGATGTCGCGCTCGACCGTCGCCTCGATGTCGAGGGCGAACGAGTCGAACGACTGCCCACCGGCCGTCACGAAGTCCAGCGCCGCGCGCACACGCGTAAGGTCTCGGTCGAGGTTCTTCAAGGAAGGGACGAACCACGCAACGACCTCGATGCCATGCTCGTGTGCGGACTCGATGAAGGTCTCTATCCGCGCCGGGCGGAACATGCGGCTCTTGATGCGGTAGTTCCCGGTCTCGAGGAACAGGGTCTGAACGCCCCGGTCGGCCATCTTCGAGACGGCGACACGTGGGTGCTTCCACGGTCCCTTGTCATAGATGTCGATCCACGTAGCGAGCCCACGGTACGCGGACAAAGCGTCGGGTGGAGGCTCGGTCTGTCCCAGCGGCACCGCGGGGGCCGCGGAGCCGAGCGAGCCGAAAGCAACGACGCACGACAACAGCAACGCGATGCTCCGGGGTCCGCGATCCATGGGTCAACGAGGATAGCCGCGTGCACTAGCTTGGATGCATGCGACGCATCCTGGCTCACGCTCTGATCGGAGCGACCTGCGGGTTCCTCGCTCTGTACCTCATCCCACCGACCGATCGCTCGGTCGGACCAGCCACGATCGCCGCCAGCGGCCGCCCCGGGGCGGGCACAACGGAGCTTCAATTCCCGCCGCTCGGGCGCGTCATCGCGGAGACACACGATGCTCCCTTCAGCCTGCGGCTCGCGCTTGTGGAGGTCGATGTCCCAGGACTCAGCAAGGTCGTCACCGCGCCGGCCGAGCGCGCTCGACTGGCGGAGACGCTCGCGGGCGAGCTGAGGGGTGCCGCGACGCGTCTTGGACTCGAGATGGTTATCGCAGGCATGCTCGCGGGCGCTGCCGGAGCAGCCCTCATCGCGGGACGTAAAAGGTCGGTCGCTCTGGCGGGAGCGGCCGGCGGCGTCACTGCCGCTTTGCTCCTTGCAGGGACGGTGGGGCTCACGTTCGACATCGAGGCGTTCGACGAGCCCCGCTTCACGGGTGCTCTGCAGCGCGCGCCCGAAGTCATCGCCGCATTACGGGAGAGCGAGATCGCGATCGACGATGTGCGATCGGGTTACGAACGGGGCGCCGAGAGGCTCGCCGACCTCCTTGCCGCGGTCGCCCATCCCGACGACGACGTCAGCGTCGGGACTACGGCGTTGCTTCATGTGAGCGACATCCACTCGAATCCACTCGGCATCGAGCTCGTAGACCAGCTAGCCGAACAGTTCGACGTCGACGCGATCGTCGACACCGGAGACTTCACCAGTTTCGGGGTTCCCCTCGAGGGAGAGCTCGGAAGGCTCACGGATGCGATCGGAGTGCCCTATCTACTGGTTCCGGGCAACCACGACTCCTCGGCGAACGAGGCCCGGCTCGATCGCTACCGCAACATCACAGTCGTGAGGCAAGGGGTGGAAGAGGTCGCAGGCATCTCGATCCTCGGATGGGCGGATCCGACCGACACGACGTGGGACAAGATCTCGACCGAGGAAGGCAACGAGATGCGTCTAGACGAAGGTGAGGCGGTCGCCGCCGCTGTCGAGGACGAGCTCCCCGACGTGCTGGCGGTCCACGACGTTCGCATGGGAGAGGCCTCGATCGGCAAGGTGGGGTTGATCCTGACCGGCCACTCCCACGAACAAGACTTCCGTCAGGAAAGCGGTACGACGATTCTCACGGTTGGCTCTACGGGCGCGACCGGACTCGGGTCCTTCGTGGAATCAGATCGCGACTACGAAGCCGAGATCGTCTACTTCGACGACGGTGTCGCGATCGCCGTCGACTATGTCCGGTTCAGTGGCCTCGCCAACGAGTTCCAGGTCGAACGCCGCCTCATCGCGGCGCCCGTTCCGGAAAGCTGATCGCTACTTCTGGATGTAGAAGCCGCCCCGCATCCATGGGTGCAACCGGCAGTAGTACGAGTAGAACCCCGCCTCCAGGTCTGATGTATCGAGGGCCCAGTACGGCTCGGGGCGCGCGCTGACGTACGCGTCCTCGACCCCGTAGCCCAACGCGCCGGATTCGATCACGCCGTCGGCCATCGGATAGTTAGCGACGTACTCGCCGTTACATGGGGCCTTGCACGACGTGATCGTGTGACGCACACCGCCGAGGGCGAAGTCCTCGTTGACGAAGTGGAGGGTGTCTCCACTCTTGACGACCGGCGGTCCGAGAGGAGTGCCGCTGAGCGACAGATCACCAGGCGTGTACACGAAGCCGGCCATGTGAACGACGTTGGTCTCGGGTCCGGGCGGTGGGAGCTCGCCGGGCTCGTCGCACTTCGTGCACGTGTGCATGGCGTGCATGTCCGACCACTTCTGGTTCGGCACCGTCCGCACGACCTCGGATCGCGGGGCCTTGGGCCGGTCGACGAGCTGCACCGTGCACCTTTCAGAGTCAGTAGGGACATCCGACTGATCCATGTAGAAACCGAAGTAGCTCATAGCATCCGGGTACGCGTAATTGGTCGCGTCGTAGACGCCGTTCAACACGAGGCGGTCGCCTTTGCGGACTGGGACCCGCCAGCCCGGTTGGGTCAGCCCCATCTGGAAGTCCTCCGATGGGAAGACCCCGTTGCGCGTGAAGTTCTGACTGCGCGCCGCGGTGATGCCCGGGAAGATGTCGCCGTCATCCGGACAGGGGTCTTCCTCGCTACCCATGTTGCTGAGCACGACCTCGCGCGCTCCGGGATGGGAGTGCCCCGCTCCGATCACTACCGTTCCGTCCCACGGTGACGTCCACACCTGGCCGACGCCGGGCACCACCTCGGTTGCGGCGACAGGACTCCCGTAATTGCTGTGCTCGCCCACGGTCTCTTCGGTGGTGTTCAACGGGAACACGAAGCGTCCACCGGTGCGCGGGACGTGGAACGTCGATCCGATCAGCACGGGAGTGAGCTCATGGAAGTCCTGTCCCGTCGCATCGAGGATCGCGTCGTGGGTGCCGTAGACGTATTCGATCCTCACCCTGATCGTTACGACCATCGCGCTTGCCGTCTTGTTGTGGAGCATCGACAGGAATCCGATGCGATCTCCGGCTTGGACCTTGACGCCGTAACGCATGCCGTCACGGAACCTCGGGTCGGCTTTCGCAGACGGCATGATGCTTCCCTGGGTGCGCTCCTCGCCGGTGCCGTAGAACCAGCGGTGGTAACCCGGCGCGTCGGGGTCGAGCCACAACCAGTGAGCGTGGTGGATGTGGATCTCGTGCGGCGACGCCTCGGTGCCGTCGGGCAGCACGACCATGGGCTTGAAGCCGATCGCGTAGCCGTCGGCTCCGGGGACCTCGACATCGACCCGGGACAGATCCGCGCCGGGATGGATCGTGTAGGGGCCGAAGTCGAGCGTGATCCATTTCTTGGT
>DATLNM010000042.1:0-9949 GCA_035536775.1 Actinomycetota bacterium
CTATGTCTGGGGCGTGCCGGGTTGGTCGGCAAGTGGGCGCGCGGTCGACGACGTCGCCGGGCAGATCAGTTCAGGGACCTCGTTCCCGATAGTCCGAGGCGGAAAGCTCGTCGAAGGAACTCTTTCATCCGGGCCTAGCAAGCTCGGGCATCGGCCGGCAGATACCCCGGTTCCTCCCCCGCCGCCTTAAGGCATTCGTCTGAGACGGCAGCGCCCTGTCCGCGACGTCCGTCCGGTCTCCGTCATGCCCGTGTCCAGATCGATCTCTTGATGTGGCACCCGTCACAGTAGCGAGCCGCTCGGCAACCCATAGTCGAACATATGTTCGATACTCTGGAATCTGTCCGCAAAGACCTCGGCGATCTCGTCTCAAGGCTCGAGCCTGAAGTGCTCCCACCGGACGTCGCGCGCGATGCGGTCGAGAAGTTCGCGGAGATCGAGCGACTCGCATCCGCGGGGAAGGCTTTGGCGGCTCGCCGAGTGGCTGCTTCGGGCTCGTGGAAAGCCGAGGGCGATCGATCGCCGGCTCATTGGATGGCACGCACCACAAAGACCTCGGTAGGCCACGCGGTCGCTGTGCTGGAGACCGCCGAGCGCCTAGCCGAGCTCCCTGGGACGGATGCGGCAGTCAGAGCCGGTCGGCTCTCCCCCGAGCAGGCACGCGAGGTCGCCTCTGCCGCGGCCGCCGATCCCAAAGCCGAAGCCAAGCTTCTGAACGCGGCGCGAACGGAGTCTGTCTCGGGGCTTCGAGACGAGTGTGCCCGGGTGCGCGCTGCGGCCCTTCCGGATGAAGCGACACGCTACGAACGGATCCGATCCCGGAGGAGGTTCCGGCACTGGAGCGACCCTGATGGCGCGTTCCGGATGGACGCGGTGCTGACGCCGGATGCGGGGGCGGTGTTGTTGGCCGCGATCGAGCCGCACCGAGAGCGGATCTTTCGCGAAGCACGCAAGCAGGGTCGGAGAGAGTCGTACGAGGCATACGCCGCGGACGCGCTGGTCGCGATCGCTGCTCACGCCCGAGATTGCGAGAACGAACCCGTGGCGTCGGGGCCAAAGGCGTGTGTGAATGTGCGCGTTGACCACCGCGTCCTACAGAACGGACACGTCTCTGAAGGGGACACTTGTGAGATCGAGGGCGTAGGGCCCGTCCCGGCCGCGGTCGCGATCGACTTCGCCAATGACGCGATCATCAACGCGCTCGTGACCGACGGAACCGACGTCACGAAGATCAGCCACCTCGGACGCAAGATCTCTGCACGTCTACGCACGGCCGTCATTGAGCGGGACAAGAAGTGCGTGGTTCCGGGATGCGATGTCCACCGCGGACTAGAGATCGATCACCTCAACCCGGTCCATAGGCTCGGTAGGGCGGAGCTGATCAACCTCGCGCGTCTGTGCGCGTGGCATCACTATCTAAAGACACACAAGGGGTGGACCCTCTCGGGCTGTCCCGGGCGATGGAGCTTCACTCCCCCACACCGATCGACTGCGTCCCCGGGACCTTGAGCGCCCGGCGCGTCCAGCTTGCCCTTTACTGCGCGTCGAAGCGCCAGCGGGTTGCGTCTTTGACGAAGTTGGTCCAGCCGAAGCCGACTACCGGTTCGACGACCCAAACGGTGGGGCCGTGGCGCATCTTGTACTTGGCTTCGTATGCGTCATCGATGCGCTCTTGTTCGGCATCGTCGGTCACGGCGCGCACGGTGCCCTCCACGATCACGACCTTGTCCCCGGACTCACTGTGGACGACGACGTGCGGGTTCGTCTTCAGGTTCTTGGCCTTCCGCGTGTCGGGGCCGCCGCCGAAGTGGACCTTCCCGTCGACGACGACTCCCCACACCGGCACCGCGTGCGGCCGGCCGTCGGGCCGGACCGTGCACACCCAGTAGTTCATCGCCGGCGCGAGCAGCTCGATCGCGTCCGCGAAAGACAAGAGGCCCTTGGTGCTGGTTGGCAACCCGTAGTCGGGGATGTAGGGCCGCTCAGTTAAAGGCTCTGGCAGTTGCGACAAGGTTCTACGCCTTTGGCCGTTCAAAAAATGTCATCAGGCGCTGGCTGAACATGAGGTCGCCCGAGACTTTCAGCCTGCCGCGCATGAACAGGGACGGGCCCTGTGCCTTGCCGGTCACGAGCTTCACGAACGAGACGAGATCGGTCGTCAGTGTGACCTTCGGCGCGTCCAGCTTCGTGCGCGACGCGGTGCACGACTTGTCGTGGATAGAGATGCCGTAGGGGTGCTCCTCGCCTTCGTCCTTGATGACGAACTGGACGTCGGCGTCGACACCTTCGGCGCGGTCGGGCACGAAGCGTTCCTGCATGCCTTCAAAGACGCGCGTCAGGACCTTCTCTGTTCCGATCCCGCGAATGGTCGCGCCGATCTCGTCGTCCTTGGCGCCCGCGACGAGCTGAGCGAACTGCTCGGGTGTGATGTCCTGGGTCGGGTCGAACGTCTCTTCTGCCATCGACGCGCCTTTCTGTCGGCGAAGGTTCTGAGGATAAGCCGCGACGCGTCAGGCTTGGGGCTTCGCCGAGCGCTTGGAGGCTCGGGCGCGGGCGTGACCGTCGAGGATGACCTTGCGCAGCCTCACGGTGTGCGGGGTGACCTCGGCGCACTCGTCCTCGCGCAGGAACTCGAGCGCCTGCTCGAGTGAGAGCTCCTTGTGCGGGATGAGCCTCACAAGCTCGTCTCCGGTCGACGACCGCATGTTGGTGAGCTTCTTCTCTTTGGTCGGGTTGACGTCCATGTCTTCGCCGCGGGTGTTCTCGCCGACGACCATGCCCTCGTAGACCTCGACGCCCGGGGGGACGAACATCGTCCCGCGGTCCTGGAGGTTCATGAGCGCGAAGGAAGTCGTGGGGCCAAGCCTGTCGGCGACGAGGCTTCCTGTGGGGCGCGTCCGGAGCTCGCCGTGCCACGGCTCGTAGCGATCGAACACATGGTGGAGCAGGCCCGTCCCGCGTGTCTCGGTCATGAACTCCGTCCTGAAGCCGATGAGGCCACGCGCCGGCACCAGATACTCCATGCGCACCCAGCCGGTCCCGTGATTGACCATGTTCTCGAGGCGACCTTTGCGAAGCGCGAGCATCTGCGTCACGACGCCCATGAAGTCCTCGGGCGTGTCGATCGTCAGACGCTCGACCGGCTCGCAGAGCTTGCCGTCGATCTCTTTGGTGACGACCTGCGGCTTACCGACGGTGAGCTCGAAGCCCTCTCGCCGCATCATCTCGACGAGCACGGCAAGCTGGAGCTCACCGCGTCCCTGGACCTCCCACGCGTCGGGGCGCTCTGTCTCGAGAACACGGATCGAGACGTTGCCGACCAGCTCGCTATCTAGGCGATTCTTGAGCTGTCGCGCGGTTAGCTTCGACCCGTCTCTCCCCGCCAACGGCGAGGTATTGATGCCGATCGTCATCGACAGGCTCGGATCGTCGAAGTGGCTGACGGGCAACGGCCTCGGGTCATCGGGGTCGGACAGCGTCTCACCGATGGTCACTTCGGCCAATCCAGCGACGGCCATGATCTCGCCGGGACCTACCTCTTCGGCATCGACACGATCAAGAGCCTCGGTCACATAAAGCTCTGTGATCTTGACCTTCTCTACCGTCTCGTCCGCCCGGCACCAAGCAACCATCGAACCTTTGCGGATCGTTCCGTGGAACACCCGGCACAGCGCGAGGCGGCCGACGTACGGCGACGCATCGAGGTTCGTGACCAGTGCCTGCAGCGGATGGTTCTCGTCGTAGCTCGGAGCGGGGATCGTCTCGAGCAGGACCTCGAACAACGGCTTCAGGTCACTGCCCTCCTGGTCCTTGGCCATCGAGGCCCATCCCGCGCGTGCGTTGCAATAGACGATCGGGAACTCGATCTGGTGCTCGGTCGCGTCGAGATCGAGGAACAGTTCGTAGACCTCGTTGATGACATCGTCGATGCGGGCGTCGGGCCGGTCGACTTTGTTCACGACAAGGATCACGGGAAGGCGGGCTTCCAGGGCCTTGCGGAGGACGAACCTCGTCTGCGGAAGGGGCCCCTCACTGGCATCCACCAGCAACAGCACCCCGTCGACCATCGTGAGGCCCCGCTCGACCTCCCCACCGAAGTCCGCGTGGCCGGGGGTGTCGATGATGTTGATCTTGACGTCGCCGTACTGGACCGCGGTGTTCTTGGCGAGGATCGTGATGCCCTTCTCGCGCTCGAGGTCCATAGAGTCCATGACCCTGTCGGCGACGTCCTGGTTCGAGCGGAACGCGCCGGATTGCCACAGCATGGCGTCCACGAGGGTCGTCTTGCCGTGGTCGACGTGCGCCACGATGGCAACGTTTCGCAGATCTTCTCTAAGAGGCATGAAAGCAGCTCCAAGGTCGGGCGCCCCCGGATGGTCCGGGGTTTCGAGGGGCCGTCGGGGTGCCGACGGCCCTCAGAGACTACGTCCGACCACGCCCGAGCTATGCCGGGGGCGAAGCTGCCTTCGGAGGACATCGCTCGGAGGATGGTTCTAGGCGGGTTCCGGGTGGGATAACCGGATCGTCCGTATCGACCCACGTAGTCCGAAATGACTAGTTATCGGGCCGGACGGGACTACTACGAACCGCCCTAGGTAGTCATGTCGCCCACTCGCCCAGGTCGCCATAGTCGTTGTAGCGGCTGATGCGCGACGAGCAAGGGGGCACGAGATGGCTTGTAAGCACTGCGGATCCAGCGACTGCACACAAGTCCTGATCCACCTCAAGCAGAGCGAGGTGGTTCGCTACTTCTCCTGTCACGCCTGCATGAACAGCTGGTGGGAGAGCAAGGGCTCCGTCGTCGAGCTCGACGAGGTCCTCATGGCGGTCGATTTCTAGCCCCTGTTTACCTCTCGAGCCTGGCTTTCAAGATCTAACGGCGTAAGGCATCAGGGGCGGCTCTTCGGTGTGGTCCTCGTAATCACGGGGCGGGTTGAGATCACCGTCTGCCGGCGGCGCCGTCAACCCCGGCATCACGGTCCTTTGACACACATCGCTGGGTAGCGACTCCACGTCTGCGGGCCCCGGCTCGATCAGAGCGTCGAGCGTCAATAGGTAGGCCACCGCATCTCCCGCTATCCCCACATGGTCCACGGGCCGCCCCGGACAGAGGTCCTGAAGCAGGATGTTGGTTCCCCCCTCGAGAGCTTGCGTCCCCACCGGCTGAACCATCTGATCGAACGTCGTGTAGATGCTCGTGTACGAGACGCGGCCGGGGGTCTCATCCCCTGCGTTGAGAGCAGCGAGGAGATCTGATCCGGTTGCCATCTGCCAGCACGCGCCGCAGCTATGACCCGCTGCGATCTCTGCATCCGCGATCACGGTGCCGTGGTTGGGGGCGGCGAGCGCGACATAGTCGTCGATGAACCGACCCGATGGGAAGTACTTGATCGCCCAGCGGGGCTCGAGCCCACCCTGGCTGTGGCCGAGGACATCGACACGTTCCTTCGTCCACCGATGTATCAGCTCGACGGCACGAGCCACATATTCAGAAGAGATCTGGATATCGCCATAGGCCGAGTCCGGCAGGCGCACCCAGCACACCTCGAAGCCCTCCGGGGGGAGCGAGCGCGCGTAGTTCCACTCCCAATTGATGCGCTCGTTGACGAAGGAGCCGTGAACCAGGAGCACGGGCTCGGCCATCCCAGTCCCGTCAGGGCGGCCCCGCACGAGGTCGCCATCCTCGATCCGGTCGATGCAGGAGATCGCCTTGTCCATCGTCGAGGTCGGCACGGAGTAACCGGCGCGTCCCGGCCATTGCGAGGTCGGGTCCGCAGGTCGAGAGCGCGCCTGGGGACCAGACGCGGCCGAAGCGGGGGCGAGCAGGCCCGCGAGGAGACCGGCGACTAGAACGGCCGCGCTCACGTTGCGCATGTGGCTCATGGCTCTATCCCTACCCACCTGCTCGTAGCCTTCCCTGGATGGCCCTTCTTTTGACGTCTTGTCAGCGATGACCCTCGACACGGCTGAAGGTCGCACGGGTCGGAGGAAAGGCCTTCGTGCCCTGGGGGTTCGCCTTGGAGACCGACCGGCCTTCATTGCCGCCCTTGGGGCCCTGTGCATCGCGTCGTCGGCGATCCTCGTTCGTCTCGCCGACACGGGTCCCGTGACGGTCGCGGTTTATCGCTGCGTGCTTGCCCTTCCTGTCCTTGGCCTCATCGCACACCTCGAGTCGGCTCGCCTCGGGCCGCTGCCCCGGCGCGCCCGGACGCTCGCCTGGATCGCGGGCGTCTTCTTCGCGGCGGATCTGATCTTCTGGCACAACGCCATCGAAGCTGTTGGAGCCGGACTCGCGACAGTGCTCGGCAACCTTCAGGTCCTGCTCGTTGGGTTCGCGGCATGGGCACTTCTCGGCGAACGCCCGCGAGCGACGCTGTTCTGGGCGCTCCCTGTTGTCGTATCGGGCGTTGTGCTCATCTCGGGGGTAACCGGTGGGGATACCTACGGAGAGGATCCCGCCCTCGGGGTACTGCTGGGTATCGCGACCTCGATCGCGTACGCGGCGTTCATCCTCATCCTGCGTCACGGTTCGCAGGATCTGGCGCGCGTAGCGGGCCCATTGACGCACGCAACTTTCGCTGCTGCGGTGTGCACGATCGGGTACGGGATGGTCACCGGGGAGGTCGACTGGACCCCCGGGTGGGCGTCCATCGGGTGGGTCGCGGTCCTCGCCCTGACCGCCCAGGTGGCCGGGTGGCTGCTCATCTCGAGATCACTGCCGCGCCTCCCCGCCGCCATCACCTCGGTCATCCTCTTGCTCCAACCTGTGGGCGCGCTGGGTCTCGCCGCGGTCGTGCTCGGCGAGCGTCCGGGGCCGGCTCAACTCGCCGGCGCTGCGCTCATCCTCGCCGGCGTCATCGTGGCGACCGCAGGGCATAGAGCACGCGCGTCCGCACCGGAACCGCGCCCGGCCGTCTAGCCGCGTGCGCACATGAGTTTGAAGCGCGTGCGCACATGAGTTTTAGCGCGTGCGCCATGGACTTGAATAGCGTGCTCTGCTACAACGCGGCGCGGGCGACACTCCCGATCTCGCCGGTCGCGACGAGGCTTTCGACCGCGCTTAGCTCGGGCGATACCACCCGGTCCCTTCCGGGTCCTCCCGCGTGTTGAAGCACGAGGTCGCGTACCGTGCCCGTTGTACGTGCCGCTGCCAAAGGCCTTCGTAGCTCCAGGGCACGTGCCGCACACAGGAGCTCGACCGCGACGATCCTTCTGAAGTTGTCGATAGAGCGCCGCAGCTTCATCGCCGCCCCCCACCCCATCGAGACGTGGTCTTCCTGCATGGCACTCGTCGGCAGCGTGTCGGTGCCGGCAGGCACGGCGTTGCGGCGGTTGTCGGCAACCATCGCCGCTTGTGCGTAGTGGGCCAACATCAGCCCTGAGTCGATCCCAGGTTCGTGCGCGAGGAACGCGGGGAGCCCCTGCGAGCGCGCCGGATCGAGGAGCCGGTCGGTGCGGCGTTCTGCGAGCGCGCCGACGTCGGCGATCGAGATCGCGAGGAGGTCGAGCGCGGTCGCCAGCGGCGCTCCGTGGAAATTCCCACACGACTCCACCCTGCCGTCGGGGAAGACCATCGGGTTGTCGATTGCGGACTCCAGCTCTCGTTCGGCGGTGCCCGCCGCGAATCCCAACGCGTCCAGAGCCGCCCCATGTACCTGAGGCGTGCATCGAAGCGAGTAGGCATCCTGGACCCGGGGATCCCCCACCCTGTGGCTCGCGACGATCGCCGAACCCGCGAGCATCCGGCGCAGGTTCTCGGCGCTTCTCGTCTGCCCGGCTTGCGGTCTCAGTGCGATGAGGTCTTCTGCAAAGGCCCGGTCCGTGCCGAGTAGCGCCTCGACCGACATCGCGGCCGCGACGTCCGCCACGAACAGCAGCTCTGCGATGTCATGGAGCGCCAGGACGAGCATTCCCAACATCCCGTCGGTGCCGTTTACGAGGGCGAGGCCTTCCTTCGCGCGCAACGCGATCGGCGCGAGACCGGCACGCGCCAGCGCGTCCCCACCACTGAGGACCGTTCCGTCGTCGAGCGTCGCGGTTCCCTCTCCGATCAGCACGAGCGCGCAATGGGCCAAAGGTGCGAGGTCACCGCTCGCCCCGAGCGAGCCGTGTTCGGGGACGACTGGAGTAACTCCGTTGTTGAGCAGCGCCAACATGAGATCGACTATCTCGGGGCGCGCTCCCGAGTACCCCATCGCTAGGGAACGGGCTCGCAACACCACCATGGCGCGCACTACCTCCCGGGGCACCGGATCCCCCATGCCCGCGGCATGCGAACGCACTAACGAACGCTGCAACTCCTCGGTGCGCTCCGAGGGGATCGATACAGACGCCAGAGACCCGAATCCCGTCGTGATGCCATAAGCCGGCGTCCCCTGCGAAACGAGCGACGCAACGATGTTTGCAGAGGTTTGCATCGAGCTCCGAGCACGCTCATCGAGCTCGACCGTCTCGGAACCCCGCGCGACCGCAACGACGTCCTCCTGAGAAAGCCCACGGCCCGAGATGAGGATCGTCACGACGCGGCACTATATTTCGTGAGTGCAGCGAACCGTAAGGGCGCCTCGAGGTACGACCCTCACCTGTCGCGGCTGGCCACAGGAGGCAGCGCTGCGGATGCTCATGAACAACCTGGACCCCGACGTCGCCGAACGACCGCAGGATCTCGTCGTCTATGGGGGCACCGGACGCGCCGCTCGCTCCTGGGACGCGTTCGATGCGCTCGTGCGCACGCTCACGACCCTTGCAGACGACGAGACGATGCTCGTGCAGTCCGGGCAACCCGTGGGCGTCTTCCGAACGCACGAATGGGCCCCGCGAGTGCTGATCTCCAATTCGATGCTCGTTCCGGAGTGGGCAAACTGGGAGGAGTTCAGGAGGCTCGAGCACCTCGGGCTGACGATGTACGGCCAGATGACCGCGGGCTCGTGGATCTACATCGGAACCCAGGGCATCCTCCAGGGGACCTACGAGTGCTTCGCCGCCATCGCAGAGCGCCGGTTCGGCGGAACGCTGGCCGGAACCATCACTTTGACGGCCGGCCTCGGTGGCATGGGGGGTGCGCAGCCGCTAGCGATCACCATGAACGAAGGAGTAGCTCTCTGCATCGAGGTCGATCCGTCTCGGATCGCCCGGCGCCTCGAGACGAAGTACCTCGACGTCGCTGCGGCCTCAATGGACGAGGCCTGCCGGCTCGCAGAGGAGGCCCGCGCCGAACGTCGGGCGTTATCGATCGGACTGTGTGGGAACGCGGCCGATGTCCTACCTGAGCTCCTGAGACGAGGCATGACGATCGACATCGTCACCGACCAGACCTCGGCGCACGACCCCCTCGCCTATGTCCCGTCGGGTTTGACCCTCACCGAGGCCGACGAGTTGCGGGTTTCGGAGCCGGAGCACTACACGAAGCTCGCTCGCACGTCGATGGCGGTTCACTGCGAAGCGATGGTGGGATTCCTCGATGCGGGGGCCGAGGTATTCGACTACGGCAACAGCTTGCGCGCCGAGGCGAGGCTCGGGGGGTTCGAGCGGGCATTCGACTACCCGGGATTCGTGCCGGCGTACATCCGGCCGCTGTTCTGCGAGGGTAAGGGGCCGTTCCGGTGGGCGGCGTTGTCCGGGGATCCGGCCGACATCGCGGCTACGGACGACGCGATGCTGGACCTCTTCCCCGACGACGAGCGCCTCGTGCGCTGGGTCTCCGAGGCCAGGGAGAAGGTTCACTTCCAGGGACTACCTGCGCGCATCTGCTGGCTCGGGGCCGGGGAGCGCCACAGGGCGGGTTTGCGCTTCAACGAGCTGGTGGCAGACGGGACCATCTCGGCACCCGTCGTGATCGGGCGCGACCACCTCGACACGGGCAGCGTCGCCTCTCCCTACCGCGAGACCGAGGCGATGAAGGACGGCTCGGACGCCATCGCCGACTGGCCTGTGCTGAACGCCATGCTCA
>DATLNM010000043.1:0-35015 GCA_035536775.1 Actinomycetota bacterium
AGACATGCGTCGGCGCGCGCAGGATCCGACACCCTGTACACCTGGGCGCACAGCGCGAACGCGGCTGCAACGCGACCGGCCAGGTTCGGACTGAGTGGCGCGTCGGGCGCGCCTGCGCGGAACACCGGCCTGTACTTGACGAAGTACTTGCGGTCCCCCGGCTGGACATCGAGACGATCGTCACGTTGGGGCAGGCGCCACAGGTCGTGATCGCCGAGGAGTCGGTCGTTTACGTGTGCGATCCCCACCTGGATGTAGAGGGTGCGCGTATCTCCCTCCCACATCTTGTCGAGCCAGTCGAGGCCAAAGCGTGCCTCAGCATCGAGATCACTCGGCGCTTGGAACGAAGCCTGGTGGTCGCGCAAGCCAAGCAGCATCAATATCTCGACGAAGCTCGACTGCGACAGGAACTTGAGGTAATCGCCCGCGTCGAGCCACCCGCCCGAGACGTCGACGGGCCCGCCGACCTTGCGCAATGGGCGCGTGACCTGTCCACCGCGGAACCTCGGGGTCCTGTAGACGAATGCCTCCGCGTCGGCGAGATGCGACGGCTGGCGGTTGAGCTTGGCGGAGTCGACGTCGGGACCGTCTCGCTGCGCTCCGAAGAACCACACGGCATCTGCGAGCGGTTCCTGGTACAGCTCCCGCGCACTTCCGATACGGAAGGTCGGCGAAAACGTGTCTCCGTCGAACGCGATCCGATAGGTACCGGGTTGATCGAACGCGGAGAAGTCGGCAAGGTGAGTCTTCCTCCAAACGGAGCTCCATGCCCCCGTCGATTCGGCGATATCCGCCTCGAACACAGATGCACCCGCCGCATCGAGCACATTGAAGGGGCGGCCCGTGAGATCGGTCTCGGACATGAGGAAAGCACGTTTCGGCGCGCCGACGACGTAGCCGACCTGATTGACGCGGATGTGAACCGACGTATGAGCCACGGCGCGTCCAGGCATCGACGTCAACGAGCCGATGACTGTTAGCGCGACGACTACGGCCGAGAGGGTATTGACCCTGATGCTGGTCAAGCGCGCACCCTGATCCGTCGCGACACACTGGATGTGTGGTCGTCGTCCTGACTCGGCCAGCGGGCACGATATACGCCGGGCATCAGGCGAAGGGTCTTACGCGCTCGACACTCGTCGTCCAAGACTGCGGTCGACACAGTGCGGAAGCCTCTCTGTGTGCGACGTTGGATCACGATCTTGGTTGCTTCATGCCCTTCGCAGGGTTCGATGGAGGTTGCTAATCGTGTCAGAGGTGCGGGGGCGTTGACGGATCTCAGACGGACGGCAACGCGCACTTCGATCGGAACGGGAACCGACTCCGCGGCGTCGCAATCTGATGAGGAATCCGCGCGGGCGATGTAACTGGCATTAGCTGATGGGGCGAAACTCGCGGAGAAGGTGCCGTCTCCACCCGCCTGCACACTCACTACGTTGCGCTCAGGCATGGGACTTATCTGCTGAATCGTCACTGTTTGAAAGGCAAAGCACGCCGATGTTTCGCTTGAGATCTGGCCCGTCAATGTGGCTTCACTCCCATATCTGATCCGTGCCTGAAGAGCCTCTAGGGAAACGCTGCGGGCCCGACTACGGGGAGGGCTAAAGCATGTGGAGAATGCCGTGCGCGGACATGTGGGGAAAGAAGGGCCGGGGCACGGTGACTGAGACGGACTCGGAGAAACTGCGGGCCCTCCGGTGTGCGAGGCGGAGGGTTGAGCTGTTTCCATTGGGGTTGACGATGGAGAAGGGGTCGGCACCGGCGACGGCGTCGGGATCGACTGCCAGTCGAGGCCGAACGCGCCGGCAGTGTTGGGAACGTCGACCTTGTTCCCTCGCCCATCGATGAGAACGATCGCGCGCGACGGACCCGACGCGCTGGACTCCGTGTAAGCAAGGGTCAGACCATCTGGCGAGAAGGCAGGGCTCCTCTCGTTGATCTGGGGGGTGTCGCTGAGCCTAGTCAGGCCGCCTTGCATGTCCCTCAGGTAGACGTCCGCCAACCCCGACCCGACGCGGCGGGTGAACGCGAGCAGGTGTCCGTCGGGAGACCACTCGATGTCGTCTTCCCAGTCGGGCGAACCGACGAAGGTCACGAGCCCCGTGCCATCCGGCTTGATGGACAAGATGTCTCCCGGCTCTCCGAGCGCGCCCGCCACGAACGCGATCTGATCGCCGACGGGAGACCAGGCGACGGCGCGCACGTACAGGTCGGTGTCGTAGATGGTGGTGGGAGCGAAGGCCCCCGCGTCGGTCACCAAAAGGTTCCCGTCGAGCGACGCGAACGCGATCCTCGCTCCGTCTGGGGACCATGACGGATACAGTCCTTGCCCGAGATGGCGTGGCGCTGAGCCCGCCGGGTCGGACACCTCGACCGTGTAGCGGTAGGCCCCCGTATGGTCGAAGCCGTTGTTGAGATAGACGAGCTTGCTGCCGCCCGGGCCCCATTCGACCTGTACATCGTCGCCACAGTCGGCTCGCAGCGTCTCGAGCCCCGACCCGTCTGAGTTGATCGAGTAGAGGTCCGCGCCCGTTCGGCTCTGGGTTCGAGAGAAGGCGATGCGACCGTTGCCCCCTGGGAAGGCGCCGCGGGCCGGGATCTCGCTGCCTAGGACCATCAACAGAAGGAGAGCCGCCAGTACGTGCGTGCGCCGCTCGCCCATGCCTTGCCCCCTCCATCGGTCAAAGCCCTCGTCCGTCAGAGCCCTCGTCTCGACCAACGTCGAGCCGCATCGCGAGGTTACGACGGGGCCCTCCGGTGATAAGTAAGAATGTGTGCTGGGCCGGCAAGAGCCGGGGGGAAGGGGTCCGTCCGCTGGACCCGCCAGGGGCTTCGTGCGGGGGTGGTCGTTTTGCGACGTAGTCGCATCAGGTACGCCGCAGTAGCGGCGCTAGTGGTCTTAGTCGCGTCCGCCTGTGGGCAGAAGTCGGGCGTTGCGCTGACCGGAGCGACCGGCCTCGAGGGCCGACAGGTCGTGATCGATCCCGAAACGGGACAAACGGTCGATGCCGAAACCGGCGAGGTCGTAGATCCCTCGACAGGCGAGGTCATCGACGGCGGAACCGAGCTTGGAGGCAGCAGCGACACCGTGCTGGGTGACACGACGTCGTCGTCCTCGTCGTCCGACAGTTCGAGCGGCGAAGACGACACCGGTACGGGGACCGAGGAAGGTGACGAGCCAGAGCCCGGCGAGCCCACGGGCGGCGACGCCACCGGCGTTACCGACGAGGTCATCAAGATCGGCGTTCATGCACCGATCACCGGAGCCGCACCGGTTCCCTCGGACTCGGCGAACAAAGGAGCTGTCGTCTACTGGCGCTGGCTTGAGGAGAACGGTGAAGAGGTCCTAGGGCGGCGCGTCGAGGTCGTCATCAAGAACGACCAGTACAACCCTTCCGCGGCGGTATCGGCGTGCAAGGAGATGGTCGAGAAGGACAAGGTCTTCCTGTTGTCCGGGGCGGCAGGCACCGATCAGATCCAGGCTTGCGCGCGCTACGCGGCGTCGGTCGGAGTCCCTTACATCTCCTCCGGCGTCACCGAGATCGGAGTTACTGGACTTCCGAACTATTTCGCCGTCTCGATGACCTATCCAGACCAAGGCCCCCTGATGGCCGATTTCGTCATCGATGAGCTTGGGGGCGGAGACGAGAAGAACGCGATCGTCTACTTCAACACCCAGAACTTCCTCGACGGGAAAGAGGCATACGTCGAGGCCATGGAAGAGCGCGGCGTCGAGGTCTATCAGCGAGCAGTCAGCAAAACTGCCGGCGCGAGCGACGCTCAAGCCGTAGCCACGGACCTCGCGGCGCAGGGCTTCGACAACGTCAACGTCATCGTGTCGCCCGTATGGTTCCTGCAGCTCTTACAAGCGACACGCAGCCAGAACTACGCGCCGCAATGGACCGCGCCGGGGATCCAGATGACGTTCGACGCGGTGGCGACCGTGGGCTGCCGGAACGGCAGTCTCGACGGAGCCAAGATGTTCGCCCCGTTCCCCGCGTGGGTCGACCGGAACAAGTTCGACCCCGAGTTCGCCAAGGCCGTCGATGCGATCTTCCCTGAAGAGCGCGGCGGCGACGACTTCATGTGGCTCGGGTGGTCGGGGTCCAAGGGGATCCACGGGATGTTCAATCTCGTAGGTGAGAACCTGACGCGCGAGCGCTTCGTGTACTTCCTGGAACGTGCCGAAGGTCTGAGCAACGGCATCGCGCCCGAGCTCAACTTCACGCCCGAGAACCATTTCGGTTCGACAGCGGTCCACGTGAGCGAAGCGCGTTGCGGTGAAGATCAGCGGTGGCACACGATCATGACGCACAAGAGCGACTTCTAGGTTGTCCCCAGCTCCGTAAGGCTCGTGGTCAGTCGCGTCAGCTCTTCGATCTGACGTTCCACCTGTAGCGGCGCCGTCCCTCCGGGGGTGGCTCTCCCCGACATCCCGGCAGCCGGGTCGAGGTCGGCGACATCTTCTGGGAGGAGGCCGGACGCCAACGCGCCGAGGTCCTCACCGGTGAGACCCTGCAGTTCGGCGGAGTCGCCCGTGCGCGCCACGGCGCGTCCAGCCATCGCGTGGGCATCGCGGAATGGCACGCCCCGTTGGACGAGCCGCTCGGCGAGGTCGGTCGCCCATATCCCCTCGGTGGCAAAAACGGCCTCGGACATCCGTTCTACATCGAAGTTCAGCGATGCAAGTAGCGACGTCAACCCCGCGAGACATGCCTCGGTGCGATCGACCGCCGCGAACAACACAGCCTTGTCCTCTTGAAGGTCACGGTTGTAAGCCATGGGGAGGCCTTTCAACATCGTCATCAGCGTCATGAGCTCGCCAAGCGTGACCGCGGCGCGCCCTCGGATGAGCTCGGCGACATCCGGGTTCCTCTTCTGCGGCATCATGCTCGAGCCTGTCGACCACTCGTCCGCGAGACGTGCGAAGCCGAACTCGGCCGACGTCCACAGACAGATGTCTTCGCAGAGGCGCGACATCTGTATCGAGGTCGAAGCGCAGGCGTATGCGAGATCGACGGCGAAGTCGCGAGCGGCGACGGCATCCATAGCGTTAGCGAAGAGCGACTCGAAACCAAGCTCACGTTGAGCGACCGACGGATCGAGGCCGAGCGTAGAGCCCGCGATGGCGCCTGCACCGAGCGTGCTGACGTCCGCGGAACGGTATGCGGTCGAGAAGCGCCGGCCGTCGCGCTCTAGAGCGAAGCCATGCGCGAGCAGATGGAATGCGAGCGACACCGGTTGAGCGCGCTGCAGGTGTGTGTATCCCGGCATCACGGTCTCGGTGTGCAGGCCGGCAACGGCGATGATGCCATCGAGCAGCTTCGCCGTCGCAACAGCGAGTCGAACGGAGGCGGCCTTGCACCACAGTCGCAGGTCCGTCACTACGAGGTCATTGCGGCTACGTCCCGCGTGGATCTTGCGGCCCAGGTCTCCAAGCCGATCGGAAAGCGCCCGTTCCACGTAGGTGTGAACGTCCTCATCGGTAGGTTCAAAGGCAGGCGGCTTGTCCAACCAGTCGCTCAACAAGGACATGCAGGCGCCATCGATCTTCTCGACCTCCGCTGGATCGAGGATGCCGGCGTGTCCGAGGACGCGGGCGTGAGCACGCGTCGCCGCGAGATCGTGCTCGAGAAGTCTGACATCTACTCCGAACGAAGACGTGAAATCGAGCATCGATTGGTCGGGCGGAGCGTCGAAACGCCCCGCCCACAACATGCGTTCGGCGTCGGAGCCGTCCGGGGACACGCGCGTCACGCGCTAGCTTCCTGCCTTACGACGGGCGGCCCACTGCTTCACCGGCAGCCCCCACAGCCGGATGAACCCGGCCGCATCCTCGTGACGGAAGGCATCCTCGGGCTCGTAGGTCGCTAGCTCGTGTGAGAACAGCGACTCCGGGGAACGCCGGCCGACCGCAGTACAGCTACCGAGACCGAACCGGAGTCGGACGTCGCCTGTGACGGTCTTCTGCGTCTCGGCCGCGAACGCGTCGAGGGCCTCGCGCAACGGAGAGAACCAAAGCCCTTCATAGACGAGGTCGGCCCATCGAGACTCGAGGCGCGCCTTCTCGCGCGCCGTCGATCGCTCGAGGGTGAGTCGTTCGAGATCCGAGTGTGCGGTGATGAGCGCGAGAGCGGCGGGGGCCTCGTAAACCTCACGTGACTTGATACCGACAAGGCGGTCTTCGACCATGTCGATGCGACCGTAGCCGAACGAGCCCGCGATCTTCCCGACAACCCCTATCGCTGCAGCGGGATCGAGCTGCTCTCCATCCACCGCTACCGGCACCCCCGCTGCGAAAGAAACCTCGACCTCTTGCAACGATGATGCCTCGGCGGAGATCGACGTCATCTCCCACACATCGTCGGGGGGAGCGGTCCACGGATCCTCCAGCGCGCCGCATTCGATGCTGCGCCCCCAAAGGTTCTCGTCGATCGAGTAGGGCGAGGACTTCGTCGTATCGATGGGCAGAGATCGTGCCTTGGCGTACTCGATCGTCTCGGGGCGCGACATACCCCAGTCGCGCACCGGCGCGAGCACTTCTATGTCCGGGTCGAGCGCGGATAGGGAGACCTCGAAGCGCACCTGGTCGTTGCCCTTTCCGGTGCATCCGTGGGCAACAGCGGTCGCCCCAGTCTCGTGCGCGACTTTGATGAGCTCCGCAGAGATAAGAGGGCGAGACAACGCAGAAACAAGCGGGTAACGACCCTGGTAAAGCGCGTTCATCTTCAGGGCCGGAAGGATGTACCCGTCCACGAACGCTGCCTTCGCATCGATCAACGTCGCATCCACGGCACCGAGAGCCGAAGCACGTTCCACTGCCTCGCGGAGGTCGCCCGGCTGGCCGACGTCGACGGCCGCGGCGATGACGTCCCAGCCCTGCTCCTTCAGCCACGGGATGGCTGCTGATGTGTCCAGACCTCCTGAGTATGCGAGGACCACTCTCTTCATGACTTGTTCCTCCCGTTGGTAGACGACGGATCCTCGGCCCACGACGACGCGAGGCTCCGAGCGACACCGATCCCATCCGTGGCGACGAAGATCGTGTCGTCGCCGGCGATCGTTCCTTTGACCTGAGGTAATCCCGCGAGATCGATCGCGCGCGCGACGGCACCAGCATGCCCCGGAGCAGTTGCAACGATCACTAGAGAAGCCGCGACACGGATATCGATCGCGAACTCGGACAGTGTCTCGAGCAGACCTCGCATAACGAGGTCTCCGCTTCCGGAGCGTGGGATCTCGTCCGCCAAGCGGTACGAGACCGCGCCCCCCACCCTGACCTTCATCGCGCCGAGCTCTTGCAGATCGCGCGACACGGTGGCCTGCGTGACGTCATGACCGAGTCCGCGAAGGGCCTCGACGATGGCGTGCTGACTCTTTGCCCCGCCCCCACGCAGAATCTTCAGGATGTCGCGACGACGTTGGCTCCTCACGACCCGCCAACCTCGGACGTAACTTGCGCCCACGCGGCTTCTAGGCCACGCAGTCCCGCTTCGAGCTCGGGCTCGGTGATCACGAGCGGCGGAGCAAGTCGGATGACCGACGGCGTCGCGTCGTTGACAAGGACCCCGTGCTCGAGCGCCGAGGCGGCGACTTCGTGGGCGAGCGGGGACGGAAGCTCGATACCTATAAGCATCCCGCGGCCTCGGATCGACGCTCCGTCGAAGATGACCTGAAGCCGGTGCATAAGGATGCTGCCGAATACCCGCGCGCGATCGATCAGGTCCTCGCTCTCGATGACATCGAGGACGGACAGCGCGGCAGCGCACTGGACAGGACCTCCCCCGAAGGTCGAACCATGGTCTCCCGGCTCCAGGAGCGATGCGACCTCTGGGCGCGCGAGGCAGACACCTATCGGTAGTCCTCCCCCCAGTGCCTTGGCGAGGCAGACGACATCCGGTTGGATGCCTGAGGACTCATACGCGAACCACGCCCCAGTACGCCCGAGGCCAGTTTGGATCTCGTCGAGGATCAATAGCGCGTCGGCGCGATCGCACGCCGCTCGGACATCGGCGAGATAACCCTCTGGAGGCACGACGACCCCGGCCTCCCCTTGGATCGGCTCCACGAGGACCGCGACGACGTCGTCGGTCAGGGCGGCCGTGAGCGCGGTGGAGTCGCCGTAGGGGACGTGAACGAAGCCGGCCAGCATTGGAGCGAAGGGTTCCTGTTTGTGCGGCTGTCCCGTCGCCGCGAGCGCGCCGAACGTCCTCCCGTGGAAACCACCTTCAGTGGCAACGATCACAGGCTTACGTTTGCCGGTAAGCGTCGCTTTCTTGCGAGCCAGCTTCAGCGCGCACTCGATGGCTTCGGCACCTGAATTCGCAAAGTACGCGACCGAACCTCCGCTTAGCTCACTGAGCCGGTGAGCGAGGTCGCGCTGCGGGCGAGACCGGTAGAGGTTCGAAACGTGCACAAGCTTCTCGGCTTGATCGCGGATCGCCTGAGTCACCCTTGGATGGCAATGCCCCGTCGCGCACACTGCGATCCCACCGAGGAGGTCGATCAACTGCCTGCCGTCCTCGGTCGTCAGGGTCGCCCCGCGCCCCGATGCGATATCGACGTCCCACCGCCTGTAGGTCGCCATGATGGGATCCGAGATCGCGGCCTCGCTCGTCATGGCAACACCTGGGTGCCGATGCCCTCTTCGGTGAACACCTCGAGCAACAAAGCGTGGGGCACGCGTCCGTCCAGGATGTGCACCTTGCCCACACCGGCATCCAGCGCGCCGACAGCCGACATCACCTTCGGGCGCATGCCGTCGGAGAGGCTGGGTGCCATCGACTCGAGCTCAGGTTTCTTCAGCTCGGAGATGAGCGACCCGGCGTCGCCGAAGTCTGCATAGAGCCCGGCGACGTTCGTGAGATACACGAGCTTTGCCGCACTTAGCGCCGCTGCCACCGCGCCCGCGACCTCGTCGGCATTGACGTTCATGGGGTCACCGTTTTCGCTCGACGCGATGCTCGCGACCACAGGCGTGTAGCCCGCGTCGAGGAGTGTCTCAACTATCCCAACCTCCACCGCAGATACCGAACCCACGTGGCCAAGGTCTTGCCCTTCCGGTCCGAGCGCGGGAGTTGCTGTAATGAGAGCCCCATCCGCGCCTGAGAGTCCAACCGCCGCGAGACCAGCGCGCGTCAGCCGCGCGACCAGATCGGGATTGATGGATCCCACGAGGACACGCCGAACGATCTCGATCGCGTCCGCCCCCGTCACTCGAAGGCCACCAACGAACACGGGGTCGATCCCCGCAGTCGTCATCGCATCTGAGACCTGCGGGCCCCCGCCGTGAACGACGACGAGGCGGATCCCGACCAACGCCATCAGCGCGAGGTCCTGAGCGACCGCGGCCGCCATGGAGGGGTCATCTAAAGCCTCGCCGCCGATCTTCACGACGACCGTCTGGCCGCGGTAGGTGCGGATGTACGGCAGAGCCTCGACGAGGGTCCCCGCCTTCAGCTCCGCAATCGCGACGACATCCTCGCGCGCCATCAGGAGGTTCCGAACGCGTTCAACGTCACGTAGTCCGGTGTCAGGTCGGTGGTGAGGATCTGGGCGCGTCCGGGACCGCTACCGACGCGGCACACGAGATCGACCTCTTCCAAGCTCATCGCAGCCGCGGCGGCGGCACGGGATCCGTCAGGTGAGCCGTTAGAGAAGACGGTCTCCGCCCCGATCGTGACTTCCACGGCGTCGAGGTCGAGTGTGCGATCGAACGACCCAAGGGCCGAGAGGATCCGGCCCCAGTTCGGATCCCCGCCATAGACCGCGGCGCGCCATAGGACCGACGACGCGATGGCGCGACCCAGGTCAGCCGCGCTCTCCTCATCGGTCGCACCCTCAATCATGATGCGCAACACGCGTGACTTGCCCTCAGCATCTGCGACCATCTGCGCGGCGAGATCCTTACAGAGCTCACCGAGGGCCGCCGAGAAGACCGCCTGGTCGACGTCCACCTCACCGCCGGCCAAGAGAAAGACCGAGTCGTTGGTGCTCTCACACGCGTCCACGCACACCCGGTTGAAGGAGCGCGCCACGGCCAGATCGAGGCTCTGTGACAGTTGTTCGGACCCGACGGCGGCGTCCGTCGCGATGAACGCGAGCATCGTTGCCATATTTGGAGCGAGCATCGCGGCGCCTTTGGCGACCCCGACGAGGTGGGCTCCGCCCGCGCTGCGTTCGGCGACCTTGATGCGCGTATCCGTCGTGAGGATGGCGCTCGCGAACGGCTCCACGTCGCGGTGAAGCGTTTCGACGAGGTCCGGGACGGCGGCGCACAAGAGGTCGACCGGCAGGTGCTCACCGATGGGTCCTGTCGATGCGACGAGCACCTCACGAGAATCACAGCCGAGCGAGGAGGCGACCGCCTCGGCCGTCGTTCCGACGGCGATGGTTCCTGCGTCTCCCGTGCACGCATTGGCGTTGCCGCTGTTGACCACGATGGCGCGCACCTCGCGCCCTCGAAGCGAACGGGACCACCTGACCGGCGCTGCCGCCGCGGCGTTCCGCGTGAACGTTCCAGCCCATGCCACAGGGCGTTCGGCCACCAACAGGCCCGCGTCGGAACGTCCTTCTCCCTTGATGCCGCACGCGCCGCCCGCACTCGAGAACATCGAGGGCCAGTTCACGGCCACACCCCGATAGCCGGCAATCCGTCGCCCTCATCGAGGCCGAAGACGACATTCGCATTCTGCACGGCTTGTCCCGCCGCACCCTTACCGAGATTGTCGATAGCGGCGGTCATGATCAACATCCCCGCACGCTGGTCGACACACGCGAAGACGTGCGCAGAGTTCGACCCCGAAACGGGTTTCGTAGAAGGCCAGCGATCGACGACCTGAACGAATCGCTCGCCGTCGTAAAGGTCGTGGAGGATCTCGAGCGCCTCGGAATCCTCGAGCTCGCGTGCCAACGCCGCGCGCGCCGTGACCAACAGACCGCGCGGCATCGGCACCAGATGGGGGATGAACGAGACGGTCATCTCGTTTCCGCCCCAAGTGCCGAGAGCACGCTCCATCTCCGGGACGTGACGGTGAGGGACCGTCCCGTACGCGGCGATGTTCCCCTCGACGACCGCGGCGCTAAGTCGCTCTTCTGCTTTGCGGCCCGCACCCGTGACCCCTGAAAAGCCGTCGACGATCACGGGCCCGCCAATGGTGCCCGCTCGCGCGAATGGGACCACCGCCAAGAGGGTGGCAGTCGGGTAACAACCTGGATTTGCGATCCGCGTTGCACCCGGCAATGCAGCGCGCGCGAACTCCGTCACGGAGTACACCCACGAGTCGTCCCCGCGGTAGTCGTCGGCGACGTCGACGATCACAGGCGCCGCGACGGTGTCTATGACCGACCCGAGGATCCCCGACGGGAGGCACGAGAAACAGACGTCGGCGTCGTGTCTCGCTGCATCTTCGAGCGGCAACAGCTCGTGTGAGGTGTCGAGGAGGTTGGGATGGACCTCACCCAGTGCCATCCCCTCCTTAGACCCTGCGCCAAGCGCGACCGCGTCGATACCCGGGTGGCTCGACAGATATCGGAGAAGCTCTCCCCCGCCGAAGCCGGACGCGCCCAAGATGACCGCACTGGTTCCCATGGGCACATTTTATGCGTACATGTGCATTTTTATCAAATGGCGGACCGACGTTGGAAGGAGTCGGGGAAAGAGAAAGGGCGGGCCCGAAGGCCCGCCCTTTGAATCCCTGTGGCTTAACTGGCTGCTGGTGCTACTCCCTGACGACCGCCGGGCGACGCACGAGGCGTGCACCGAGGAGGATCAGAGCGAAGGCAAGCACGAGAGCCGGGATCACGCTGGCACCGGTGGTTGCAAGCGCAGGGCCTGCAGGTCCGGCGAGCGTCGGAGCCTTCTTCTTCGGCTTCTCCTTCTTCGGAGGCTTCGGAGGTGCCGGAGGCTTGACCTTCTCGGCCTTCACCTTGGTGCTGTCGGCCTCGATCACGCCGTTGTCGACATCGCCGACGATGACGTCGCCCACGTCGAGCGTGATGACCTGGTCGTGACCCGAACCTTTACCGGCCTCAACCGAAACGTCACTGTCGTTCAGTGCGGCGCAAAGGGATCCCGGACCTTCTGGGTCGTCGGAACAGCCCGGAGGCAGGTCGCCCTCGGAGTCGCCGACGGGAACGACCGTGCGCTCGCCGCCCTGATCTATCGCGAGGATGTACGCGTCACCCGTGAACTCGCCATCCGCACCCGGGCGGGCGTCGCCAGAGCTCTCGGAGTGGAGAAGGATGAGGCCGAGGCCGTCGCATGCGCCGGTCTCGGGGTTCGTACCACCGATACACAGCTCGACCAGGCTGTTCTCCTGCTCGGCGTGCGCAGCGCCGTCCTTCTTGTTGCGGCTGGCGCCGGCCTCGCTGTGTGCTACGCGTGCGCCGATCGTGTTTCCGGTGCAGTCCTGGCTGGGGCTCGTCTGCTCCCCACCGACGCACACGTTGAGCACATCGTGCTGGCTGCTGGAAGAGGTCTGGTCGGCATTGTCGGAAGTGGTTGCGCGTCCGTAGAGGAGCGCGATGCAGAGCGCACCGCCGCTCGGCTCACAGGTCGAGAGCAGTGACCCCTCGTTGTTGACTTCCTGTCCTGCAGTGCATTCGGCGTCATCCGTGCCACCAAGCTCGAGCGCACCGAGGATCGAGATAGCCGCTCCGCCTGCCGCACAACTGTCGTCGCGCGCGTCGGCCTCGGAGTGGCTGATCGTGATGATCTCCTGCTCGCCGATGCCGACGTGAAGAACGGTCGCCTCTGCGTGCGCGCCACCGGTGACCTCGGCCTCTGCCTCGTCCTGAAGGTTCTTAGCGGCAGGGGCTGACTTAGACGTGGTGACGTTAGCGTCGGCGGTGTCCGCGTCGGCTGGTGCCGGCTCGGCTGCGGGTGCCGGGTCAGAAGAAGGCGCCCCAGAGTCACCCGAGCTATCTGCGCTCGTGCCCGTTTGCGGCGTCTTCGCATCGCCCAGTCCCGCGAGGGCAGATCCCTGCCACAGCACGGTCATGAGGGCGACCATCAGAGCGATCACGGGGAACAGCCGCCGGTTCCCTCTCGCCCTAGTCGTGGTCCTCAATACACCCACCTCCATTTCACGCTGCCTCACGGCAGCTTGCCGAAAAACCATTGCCCCCTCTTCGTGACGCCGCTTTGCCTCGTGCCCGAGGTGCCCTGCCCTGCGTTCCGAGGGGCGCTGCAAAACTATTTCTGTATTCCTCCGCCTCGAAACATCTCCTGCACGATTCGGGCACTTTAAGGGACAAATATGCCATTTGACCTGCATATTTGTCCGATATGTCCCAAACCCTACCCGACCTGCGCCAGGAGAGTCAGGTTTTTCCTCAGGGATTCACATCCCCGTTGCAAATCGGTCACTCTTAGGGCCCGATTGAGCCCCCCGGAGGTGTGTTGAACAACGACAAGATAGCCACCGACGCCCGACGTAACCGGATCGCGTGGGACGCCTACAGCGACGAGTACCAAGACAAGCACCGCGCCGACCTCTCCGATGAAAAAGCGATGGCGTGGGGCATCTGGCGCGTCCCAGAGTCGGAGCTAGATGTCCTCGGCGATGTCAAAGACAAGGACGTCCTCGAATTCGGATGCGGCGCGGCGCAATGGTCGGTGGAGCTCTCTCTATATGGAGCGCGTGTCGTCGGGCTGGACAATTCCGCCAAGCAACTCGGCTACGCGCGCGCTACGGCCGCGGAGGCGGAGGTCCCTCTGCCCCTGGTCCAGGCATCTGGTGAGTTCATCCCCTTTGCCGACGCCAGCTTCGACATCGTGTTCAGCGACTATGGCGCCATGACATGGGTCGACCCGGTCCACTCGATCCGCGAGGCCGCACGCGTGCTGCGCCCCGGTGGGCTCCTCGCGTTCTGCACGACCAGCCCACTGCTGTTCCTGTGTTGGCCCCCAGACGCAGCGAAGGTCGGGACGCAATTGCACGGCAACTACTTCGGCATGCGCAAGACCGAGGAGGCCGGTTTCGTCGACTATCAGCTTCCTTACGGTGCATGGATCAGATTGCTCAGGTGGCAGGGTCTAATTGTCGAGGACCTCATCGAGGTGCAGCCGAAGGAAGGCGCGACGACGACCTACGAGGGCAGGCCACTCGAGTGGGCGCGGAGGTACCCGGCCGAGAACATCTGGAAGGCGCGGAAGGCGGACTAGATGCTGGAGCAGGTCGTGGGCATCGCGGCGGGGCTCCTCGTCGCGGGCATTGTAGCCGCCATCGTCTTGCGCCGGATGGGCGCGGTCGAAGCTCGCGCGGCGGAGGTCTCCCGCGGATACCGACTCTTATTCGAGAACAACCCCGCACCGATGTTCGTTTACGAGAAGAGGACGTTGCGCTTCCTGGCAGTCAACGAAGCCGCGCTCGCCTACTACGGATTCACCAGAGATGAGTTCGCGACGATGACGTTGATCGACATCCGGCCGGTCGAAGATGTCCCGGCACTGATGAAGAACGTCGCCGATTCGCACGATCGACTCGAGCGCTCTACCGGGTGGAGGCATCGGCTCAAAGATGGAAGCCTCCGAGAGGTCGAGATCACGTCGCACTCCATCGACTTCGAGGGACGCGACGCGCGCCATGTCATGGTCACCGACGTCACAGAGAAGGCGCGCGCGATCAAAGCGCGCGACGCACTTGCGGATCGGCTCACCCACCAATCGCTGCATGACGGACTCACTGGTCTCGCTAACCGGACACTGTTGCTCGATCGGATCGAACACGCGATCGCACGCACGCAGCGCAGTAAATCCCCTCTCGCCGTGATGTTTTTCGACATCGACGGATTCAAGAGGGTGAACGAGGCGTTCGGTTCGGCGGTGGGCGATCTTCTCTTGATGAAGATTGCGGACCGCATGAGGCGCGAGCTGCGACCTGAGGACACGGTCGCCCGGGTTGGGGCCGACGAGTTCGGCATCCTGCTCGAAGACACGGAGTTGGCGCGAACGAAGTCTGTTGCAGACCGCATCTTCTCGGCCATCCGAACGCCCGTCGACATCGGCGATGAGACCGTGAAGGTGCGCATGAGCGCGGGCATCGCGTTCAACAACGGCTCTGGAACAGGCCAAGAGCTCCTGCGCCAAGCCGACGTCGCGCGCCAAGCAGCGAAAGACCGTGGGCGCGATCGTTATGAGCTATTCGAGCCGGGGATGCAAGAAGTGGTCCTGAAGCGCGCCCGGCTCCTGACGGAGCTCGAAAAAGCCGTTTCGAACCAGGAGTTGCGGCTGGTCTACCAGCCCATCATTTCCCTCTCAAGCAGCCAGATCACGTCGCTGGAGGGACTAGTGAGATGGGATCACCCCAAAGACGGGGTCGTCATGCCCGAGGACTTCATCCCCCTCGCCGAGGAGACGGAGCTCATCTGCACCGTGGGGAGCTGGGTCCTCGAAGAGGCGCTGCAGCAGACGGGACGGTGGCGGGCCGACTCTGCGCGGCTCTCTAACTTGGCCGTGAGCGTCAACGTCTCGCCACGGCAGCTCCAAGATCCGAAGATGGATCAAGAGATCGCAAGGATGATCTCGGTCAATGGGCTCGAGGCAGGGAATGTGACCTTGGAGATCACCGAGACGCGCCTCCTAGAGGATTTCGCGTGGACGGTGCGCAAGTTGCAGGAACTCCGTGACCTCGGTGTCAAGATCGCAATCGACGACTTCGGAACCGGCTATTCGTCGCTGAGCTATCTCCAACGTCTCCCAGTAGACATCCTGAAGATCGACAAGTCCTTCGTAGACGGGATCACAAAGGGTCCTGAAGAAGCGGCGCTCGCACAAGGCATCGTCCGATTGGGCCATTCACTCAACCTGCTCACGGTTGCCGAAGGTATCGAGCACGAAGATCAGGCTGATGCACTTCGAGAGTGGGGATGCGATTACGGCCAAGGCTTCTTCTTTTCGAAGCCCCTCGATGTACCGGGCGTTGCGGACATGCTTGCAAACGCCTCCTGAAAGGACGACCGCGCGTTATCGGTACACGCGCCGTTTGAACACGTCGGTACTGAGCGACGCAACGCGGTCGAGGATCAGGAAACCGTCCAAGTGATCGACCTCATGCTGGAACGCACGCGCCTCGAAACCATCGGTCGTGATCAGGGTCTTTTCTCCGGACGGCGAGATACCCCGGACCGTGATGGTGGAGGCCCTTTCGACATTCGCGGTCAGGTCTGGAACGCTCATGCAACCCTCTCGGCCCACCGCCGGCTCTCCTCGCTCCATGATCTCGGGATCGACCAGGATGACGAGCCCGTGACAGGACGTCGTCTTGGGATGCTCGCTGACGTCAACGACGATGACGCGTTGGGCGACGCCTATCTGAGGTGCCGCTAGGCCCACGCACGCGGGGGACGCGCGCATCGTGTCGAGTAGGTCCTCTATGAGAGTGCCGGCCTCGGCATATGCGATGGGTTCTGAGCGCTGCTTCAAGACGCGATGAGGCAGACGAACGACGGGGCGGACCGTCATTAGAAGAGGTCCGGATCCAGCGCGGAAACGGTGAGCTCGACCCCGAGGTCCGTGCGCAACGCGTCGAGCTCGGCAGCAAGGTCCATATCCTTGGGAGCGGCGACCTCGAGCATCAACGCATAGATCGCATCGTCGTCCCCGAGCATGCGCGAATTGAGATCGAGGATGTTGACCGAACGCTCAGCTAGGGCCGCGGTCACCTTGAAGACGATCCCTGGGCGGTCCGCGCCGTAAACCGAAACCATGTGCGTGGCGCGGCCCTGCGCCGGTGCAGCGTCACCGACCGGACGCGCCGACACCACCAAGCCCAGATCGCGCCCCGCGGGCTCGAGCGCGTTCTGGACGTCGTCGAACCCGATCTCCGGGGGAACATTGACCACGAGCACGATCGAGAAATGGCCGCGTAGGATGGTCGACGTCGCATCCTCGAGGTTGCACCCGAGGTCGAACAGAACCTGCGTTACGGCGGCGACGATCCCGGGTCTGTCCGGTCCGATAGCGGTTACCGCGATGTGGTGACGTCGATCGCTCACAGCCTTCCTTCCCCACGCGGCGTCATCTCTCTCTGACGCACCTGATGCCTTCCGACCATATAGACCAAACCGAGGAGAGTAGCGAGGATGCCGGCTCCCATTACCCCAGGACCGGCAGGCAGAGCGGCCGCAAGTGGGGCAGCGGCACCCGCGACCCAGGCAAGCTGAAGCACCGACTCGAAGCGTGCGAATGCCCACCCGCGCGCGGCTGCCGGGGTTTCGCGCTGCACGAGCGAGTCAAACGCGACCTTGGCAGCGCCTGATGAGACTCCGATCGCGAATACCAGCATCCCCGCCGTGATCAGCGAGAACCACCTTCCAACGAGCACGCCCGCGAAGCCGGCTACGAACAGCATCACGATGAGGATGCCTTCCTCCTTCAACAGCGCGCGCAGACGCGGGGCCACAAGCGCGCCGATCAGTCCCCCAGCTGCGGCAGACCCGATAAGCAAACCCAGTCCGGCAGAGCCGAACTCCTCGCGTCGTAGCGCGAACGCGAGATGAAAGACCAGGAAACCGTTTAGGAAGCGCAATCCAGCAATGGCGACAATCGCTTGGCGGATCGAGACCGAACGCACTGCCGCTCGAGCCCCCTCGCGCTCACCCACATTGTGGCGGCCCTTCGGGGAGGGAAGCAACAGCGCGCTAAGCGCCGCGATCGCATATACGAACGACGCGATGCGCAGTTCCGTCTCGACGCCGGGCCATCTGATGAGAAGCAGACCGACGCTGCCGGCGACGATGCCGGTTATCGCGGCCCCTTTCGACAGAGATGCGTTCGCACTCACCAACGAGCGACCCTTCGGCACGAGCTGCGGGATCAGGGCGCCGCGCACGACCTGCGATGCGCGCGTGAGCATCAAGACTCCGAACGCGATCGGAAACAGATAGAACGAATCGAGGCGCGTCGCAAGCATCCACGCGAGCGCACCTCGTCCGGCCGCCGACGCGACCGCCGCCCAACGAAGCCCGCCCCTGTGGTTGTCGAGGAAGCGCGCGAGCAACGGAGCGACGATCGCGAACGGCGCCATCGTGAGGCCGAGGTACAGCGCAACACGTCCCCGCGCTGTCGTCTCAGGAACAGAGAAGAACAACGAGCCCGCCAGCGCCATAGCGATGAAGGTGTCGCCGGCCGCTCCCGCGGCCTGTGCGAGTTGCAGCCGGCGGAACTGCGGGCTGGTCGGTTCAGCCGCGCGGCGCGGTCCCGTGCGCACGCTGGGGAAGCGGGCCGGGGCTTGGGAATGCGGGATCCGGGCTCCTGTCGCCATGGGGGACTCAGGGTAGAGCGCGGCGCGTGCAATGGGCGGAAACGAGACCCCGGAAAAATCTTCAGGAATTTCTCTTGGTGTTGGTTTAGACCATTTTGGGGCTGGGAACCCTGGGCCTATGCGCCGCGTCGTCAAGCAACAGCAGAGAGTAAAGACGAGTCCCGTCGTGGTTGCCCGCCGCCTGGAGGAAGCTCTCCGGACGGGCAAAAGGGCCCCGGGCTTCGACGCCGACTCTGCAGAGCTCGACACCCTCATAGGGGCCATACAGAGCGAGACCGACAAGATCGACGACGGCCTCGAAGCCGCCGGCTGCTGGGTCGACCTCGATGCTCTCGAGCGGGGCCGGGGCGACACTTTCGAACGGGGCCAGAGCAAAGTTCCCGCCGCAGCTCCTGCGGACCCTCAGCCCGAGAAGGAAGTCATCGACCTGTGGCTGACACCGCAGGTCGCGTCGGCCGAGCTCCGTGCTCTCGCCGGCCGCGAGCTCTCGATGGATGAGCTCTACCCAGCACTTCCCGACGAAGACTCGAAGAGCGAGTCCCCTGCACAGTCCCCCGCTGAATCCTTCGATGAGTTCGTCAAGCAGCTCAGTGACCCGGACACCAAAGTTGCCGCCGCCAAGCTGGACACGGATCTCAGCCGCCAGGGCGTGTTCTCGATGCTCCACGATCTCGCATCGGTGCGGATCGCTCAGGAAGAGAACCTCGGCGACATCAAGTGGGTCCAGCCGAGGAACCTGGGTGACTGGAAGCTCATGACCCTGAGTGAAGTGGACGACGCCGCTGAGGAATACATCGACCTCTGGGAGGACCAGCGACCGCTACGCCGAGCGTTGGGCGCATGAACTGGGACCGGGGTTAGATCAACCTCTCGCGGGCGGCACGGGCGACCGCCTGCGACCGATTCTGCACTCCGAGCTTGTCCTGAACCCTCAGTAGCGCTCGCTTCATGCTCGACTCACTGACCGACAGCTCCGCTGCGATGCGCGCGTTGTCCAGTCCCTCGGCAACGAGCTGGAGAAGCCGCTTGTCCTCTTCGGTGAGCTCCTCGAACAACGAGCCTCCGGCAGAGGTCATGGCGCGCACGCCCTCGCGAGGCATCACGACGTAGCCCTCTAAAGCAAGCTCGATGGCCCCGATGATCCGGGCCGGGGAGAGCTCCTTGAGGACGTAGCCGGACGCGCCGAGTCTCATCAGCTCGCCTATGTCTCGCTCGTCTGAGATCGCGGTACAGGCGATGACCTTCTTACGTGGGAACTCCCGAAGGACGCGCTCGGTCGCCTCGATGCCTTCCCGGGGGGCGCCCATCAGCACGTCCATGAGGATGACGTCCGGTTCGAGCTCCTTGACCTTTAGGAGGGCCTCGTCAGACGACGCCGCCACACCGACAACCTCGAACTCCGGAGCATGGGCTTCAAGCAGCATCTTGAGGCCCTCAGAGAACGACGCGTGGTCGTCCACGATCAACACTCTTGCTGAGCGCCCCTGGCCGCCGTTGCCCATGAGGGAAGCCTAGTCGGCTTTCGCTTTGCGTGACCCGAAAGGGTCAATCCGTTGGCCCTCGCAGGCCAACCTTTCCGCCGGACGGACCAGACTGCCCGAACGGGCTTCCGCCGAGCACGCCGTCGGGCTAGAAAGGAACCAGTTCTAGAGATGTGCGGTCGCGGTTGGAGTGGCGGAGGGCGAGGGCGTAGTCTCCCCTCGCCCTTAACTCCATATGGGCTGCCAGGCTGGGGCGAGGAGGCGATGTTGAGCAAGGCAACTGACTCCGTAAGCTATGCCGCCTCACTGACGCCAAGGATCATCTATCGCGTTGTCTTCGACGATGACGGGCCTATGGGCTACCAAGCCACCCCCGAATCCCCACGCTGGGCACTTGCCCAGGACGCCGTCGACCTCGTCGCCCGTGGCGCAGCCGATGGGATATTCGGCCTCAGCACCGTCGAGGCCATGTTCCTGATCCACCTGTGGGGCGGCGGACGGGACGCCCTCGACGACCCGAACTCCCCTACCCCGCCGCCGGTCGCAGACGCCGAGCCGGAGGAAGTGCCCGCCCTAGGACGAGTCGACGTCTTCCGCACCCTTCGCGACATGGGCCGCGTGATGACCCACCATCCCGGCGATATCAGGGTCATCAAGCCCGAAGCCGATTCCCCCACGCTCGTCGGGCGTGATGGAGGGGCCGATCGCACCGACCTCCGCCAGGATGAAAAGCCCCTCGCCCGGCCCCTGTTCGACCGCTGATTCCACAGGGTTTACTTAATGAAACAGGCCCTGTTGCCAGGGCCTTTTTTGGTGGGGCGTACTGGGATTGAACCAGTGACCTCTTGCGTGTCGAGCAAGCGCTCTCCCGCTGAGCTAACGCCCCAAGCGTTCGCACGGGATCTCTCGATCCCGGCGGGCGCTCGATAGTAACGGGTCGGCCGGGGGGTCTGCCTCGGGGATGACTTATCCTGCGGAACTTGCCCATCCGGGCGATGGCGGCGTGGCCGAGTGGTTTAGGCAAGGGCCTGCAAAGCCCTGTACAGCGGTTCGATTCCGCTCGCCGCCTCCAAGCAGATCGAGACCTGGCGTCATGCGGTCGGGTGCGCTGGGATTCCGTTGGGCGATCTCGGGGTCAGCAGGCCGGCGATGAGATACACGACCGCGCCGACCATCGCAGGTGTCCCGATGAGGGTCAGGATCGTCTCTCTGACCGTCCACTTATCGCCGATGACCATGTAATAGGTCGTGATCGCCGCGATCGACACGATCGCGAGGACCGCAGAAGTGACGAGCCGGTGGTGGCGGCGATCCGAATCGGGGGTTCGGATCGCGCGCGCGAGGGTGCTTCGTTGAGCCACCGCGAGCCCGACCGCTAGGACCACGAACAGGAGCCCGGGGAAAAGGCCGGTGAGGACGCCGACCGCGGCAGCTGCAACGAGAAGAGCGATGGTGATGCTGATGGTCGTTGCGCTTTTCTGTTCGTTCATGACTCTCTCCAATCGGTAGCGGGGAACCGTGACGAGGAGGTCGATGCCGGTCCGGGTCCATGCGGCGCGGACGCCGCGGTGCTCGACGAGGTCGGCGAAGTGCTGCACGAGGTCGTCTCCGTAGTGACCGCGGAAACCTGCCGGGTAGAGACGAAGGAGCGATCGGTAGACCACGTCGCCCGTCATGGTCAAGCCAACTCGGGGCGCAGGTTGGAGCGCGTCTTTCGGACGAGACCCGCGAGGCGGTCCGCTTCTGCCGCGCACACCCGGGAGCCGAGGCCGGTCAACCTGTAATAACGGCGCCGTTGATCATCGTCCGGGCCCGGACGATGAGTTGATTCCTCCGCGAGTCCGTCGTCGACCAGACGTTTCAGAGTTCCGTAGAGACTCGCGGGGCCCATTCGCACGATCCCCTCGGACGAGTCCTCAACGGCTTGCATGATCGCGTAACCGTGCATCTCCCCTTCCGTCAGGGCCACGAGAACGTGGAACTGGGCTTGGGGAAGCGGCAGGTAGGGCAACGGGTCTGACTCGTGCATGTGGCGACTATATCACTTCTTGATATACCGTCAAGCGATACAGTTGCGCCCGCCACCCGTGCGCCCACCAGGGCCTTCGCCTTAGGGTCCGGGGCATGGCGGGAACGTGGATCGAGCGCGATGCGTCGGTCGTCTGGCACGGCTTCACTCAGATGGACGCGTTCCTTCGGAACTCTCCGCTCGTCATCGAGTCGGCCGAGGGGCACGAGCTCATCGACGTCGACGGGAAGCGGTACCTAGACGCGATCTCCTCGTTGTGGGTCAACACGCTCGGCCATCGCGTCCCCGAGCTCGATCAGGCCGTGATCGACCAACTCGGGCGCGTCGCTCACTCGACGCTTCTCGGCCACGGCAACACAACCGTCGTCGAGCTATCGGAAGCGCTCGCCGAGGTCGTCCCCGTCGACGAGCCTCATTTCGTCTACGCGTCCGACGGGGCCGCGGCGGTCGAGCAGGCCCTCAAGATCGCCTTCCAGTACTGGAAGAACGAAGGTTCGGAGGGCAAGACCACCTACATGGCGTTCGGCGGGGCGTATCACGGCGACACGGTGGGGTCGCTGTCGGTTGGCGGTGACGGTTTCGGAAGCTCGACGTTCGACGATCTCCGCTTCCCAGTCGTTCGCGCGCCGGGCTTCGACGACCCGGCCTTCATCGACGCGGCGATAGAGCTACTCGAGACAACGCACGACGAGCTCGCGGCAGTGGTGGTGGAGCCGTTGGTGCAGGGGGCCGCGGGGATCCGGGTCGCGCCGACTGACGGCTTCAAGGATCTCGAGGCCTCGTGCCGCGACCTCGGTGTCCTGCTCATCTGCGACGAGGTCGCGACCGGGTTCGGTAGAACGGGCAGTCTGTTCGCGTCGGAGATCTGCGGGATCCGTCCCGACATCATGGCGCTCGGCAAAGGCCTCACGGGCGGCTATCTGCCGATGTCGGTAACGGTGACGAGTGGCGCGATCTACAAAGCATTCCTCGGCGAGGATCTGGGTCCCAAGACGCTGTACCACGGTCACTCGTACGGCGGAAACGCACTTGCAGCCGCGGTCGCGCGCAAGCATCTGGAGCTCATCCGCGCGCCGGAGATCCTCGCCAACGTGAACGACCGGGCGGAACAGTTGAAGCGGCTACTCGACGAGCGCGTTGCACCGTTAGCGGGTGTCGCGGATATCAGGACGCAGGGCCTGATGTGTGGCGTCGAGCTCGCACCGGGCTCGCCGGGCGAGCGACGCGGCCGACTGGTGTGTGCGGGTGCCGTCGCGCGCGGGGTCTTGCTTCGTCCGCTCGGAGACGTCGTCGTGCTGATGCCGCCGCTGACGATCACCGAACCAGAGATCGAGCGCATCGTCGAGGCGCTTGCGGAGTCGATCGAAGAGGTGTGTGCGCCATGAGCTTCGGGTCGTGGGCGCGTGATCGCCTCGCTGCCATCGACGAGGCGGGGCAACGGCGGACGATCGTGGATCTCGACACCTGGGGACCCGTCGGACGACTCTCAGACGGGCGCGAGGTGGTTTCGTTCGCGTCGAATGACTACCTCGGACTGACGACACACCCTGACGTCATCCAAGGTGCGCGCGACGCCCTTACTCGCTGGGGCGCGGGGGCCGGCGCGGCTCGGTTGATAGTCGGAGCGCGGCCGGTGCATCGGGAGCTCGAGGAAGAGATCGCGCGCTGGAAAGGAACGGAAGCAGCTCTTCTGTTCCCGACCGGGTTTGCGGCCAACGTCGGCGTCTTGGGAACCTTCGGGACCGATGAGGTGACCATCCATTCGGATGCGCTCAATCACGCGTCGGTCATCGATGGGTGCCGCGCCGCGTCCGCATCGGTAGCGGTCTTTCCCCATCTCGACATCGATGCTCTCGAAGCCGACCTCGCCGCGACTCACACTCGGAGCATCGTCGTCACCGACCTCGTGTTCTCCATGGATGGGGATGCCGCGCCCCTCCCCCGCTTGAAGTCGACATGCAGAGATACCGGCGCGTTGTTGATCACCGACGAGGCCCATGCGGTGCTGCCGTTCGATGACGGCGGACCTGACGTTGAATGGCTGCGCGTGGGAACACTCTCCAAGTTCCTCGGAGCGAGCGGGGGTTTCGTCGCCGGCTCGAGAGACATGGTTGACCTCTTGATCAATACGGCGCGTCCGTTCATCTTCACGACCGCGACCTCGCCGGCCGACGCGGGCGCCGCGCTGGCGTCGCTTCGGATCGTTCGTTCAGACGAGGGACGTCATCTGGTCGGCCGGCTACGGGCACTGGTCGATCGGATAGCCCCCGGGCACCCCTCACCGGTCATCCCGTTCGTAACCGGTTCGGAAGCGTCGGCGCTCGACGCCGCGGCGGGATTGCTTGAGCGGGGCCTACTCGTGCCCGCGATCCGGCCGCCGTCGGTTCCCGAGGGCGCGTCCCGGCTGCGGGTCACGTTGTCGGCGCAGCACACCGACGATCAGGTCGATCGCCTCGTCGACGCCCTCGACGCGCTCGGGGTGGCCCTCGATGCCTGATCAATCAAACGCGGACGGCCTGGGCCGGTCGCCAGAGCAAGTCATCGTCGTGGCCGGCACCGACACCGGCATCGGCAAGACGTGGACGTCCGTTCGCCTGATCGAGGAGTTGCGGACGCGAGGTCTCACTGTCGCGGCGCGCAAGCCGGTCGAGTCCTTCGAGGTGAGTGACGGGAGCGGCGATTCGCGTCTCCTGGCGGAGGCAACCGGCGAAGCGCGCGACGTCGTGTGTCCGCCACATCGGCGCTACCCCGTCGCCATGGCTCCGCCGATCGCCGCGATCGCGCTCGGGCTGCCGGGGTTCACGTTGGAGCACCTGCTGTATGAGATGGCGCCGGCCGATGCAGCCGTGCAGCTGGTCGAAACGGTCGGCGGCCCTCGCTCCCCGATCTCTGACGACGCCGACAGCGCAGGGCTCGCGACCGCCCTGCAACCGGACCTCGTGATCTTAGTGGCCGACTCGTCGCTGGGTGCGATCAACGCGGTGAAGCTGGCGGAGGACCCCCTGCGCGCCCACCGGCGCATCGTGCTGCTCAACCGTTTCGACCCTCAGGACGTACTTCACGTCCTGAACAAGGAATGGCTGGCGGCATCCGGCAGTGACGTCGTTACCTCGATCTCCGAGCTCGCGGACCGCGTGGAGGCCGGAAGCGGGGGCGGGTACTCTGTGGCCGCCCCAGACCCCGACCCGGAGGATGCATGAGCACGAGGCTCGTTCTGCAGGACACCGCCCAGGTCGTGATCGACGGGCAACGAGACCTCGACGCCGACGAGCTTAGGGAGCTGGCTGGGCTTCCCGACGAGGCGGTACCGTCGCTCGCCGCGGCCGCGCACGAGGTGCGGCTCGCACGCTGCGGATCCGAGGTTGAGATCGAGGGGATCCTGTCGGCCAAAACGGGAGGGTGCCCGGAGGACTGTTCGTTCTGTTCGCAGTCCTCGAAGTTCGAATCACCGGTCCGTCCGACGGCGATCCTCGACCTCGATCAGATCCTCGAAGCGGCGCGCCAGACCGCAGAGATGGGAGCATCCGAGTTCTGCATCGTCGCCGCCGTCCGGGGCCCCGACGAGCGCTTGATCGACCGGGTACTTCAGGCAACGGACCTCGTGCGAAGCGAGACCGGTCTCAACGTCGCCGCGAGCCTCGGCGTGCTGACGCGCGACCAAGCGATGAGACTCGCCTCTGGAGGGGTCCATCGTTACAACCACAACCTCGAAACCGCGCGCTCGTTCTTCCCGGAGATAGTCACGACCCATACGTGGGAGGAGCGTTACGACACCTGCATCCTCGTCAAGGAAACGGGGATGGAGCTTTGCTGCGGCGCGCTTCTCGGGATGGGTGAATCGACCGAGCAACGCATAGAGCTGCTGATGCAGCTGAGGTCGGTCGAACCTGCCGAGGTACCCATCAACTTCCTCAACCCCCGGCCGGGGACACCACTCGGGGACCGCCCACTCGTGGAGCCGCTCGAGGCCATCCGGTGGATCGCTCTGTTCCGGCTCGCGCTTCCCGAGGTCATCCTGCGATACGCCGGTGGCCGTGAGGTGACCTTGCGTGAGCTTCAAGCGTTCGGGCTGACCGCCGGGATCAACGCGCTCATCGTCGGCAACTACCTCACGACCCTGGGGCGCCAGCCGCAAGACGATCTGAAGATGCTCGCCGACCTGAGGATGCCCATCGGCGCCCTCTCAAAGGTCATCTAGATGTTCTGCGTGAAGTGCGGGAGCGACTCGTCGGCATGCCCCGGGAACTGTCGCAGCGACCTCGATCCACCGCGTTTCTGCGAGGAGTGCGGTAAGAAGCTGTTCGTGGTGGTCACGCCAACGTCTGTCAACGCGTTCTGTAAGACGCACGGGATCCCGGCCGCCTTGTCCTTGAAGGTCATCTCTCTAGACCACGCGTCGGAGGGCTCACTAACCTAAGGCCATGCCCCTCGACTCGACGGCGGCGTTGCTCGCTCGGTCCGAGATATTCGCCGACCTCGACGACGAGGCGCTCACATTGCTGGCGGAACGTTCGTTCGAACGCGCCTATCGGCGCGGCCAGCGGATCTTCAACCAGGGCGACCAAGCGGAGCACCTCTTCGTGGTCAAGGAAGGTCTCGTCAAGATCCTCATCGCATCGAGGCATGGAGAAGAGATGGTGCTCGCCACGCTTCGCGCCCGCGAGTGCTTCGGCGAGCTTGCACTGATCGACGGCGGGCCCCGCTCCGCATCGGCTGAGGCCATCGGGCCCGTTCGTCTCGTGGTGTTGGCCCGCAGCTCGTGGCTGGAGCTCCTCCACGAACGCCCCTCGATCACCGAAACACTGCTCATCTCTATGGGCCGGATGGTTCGCCGCTTGACCGAGCAGGCGTCGGACCTTGTCTTGCTGGACGTTCAGAGTCGAGTAGCAAAGCTCCTCATGATGCTTGCCGATGAGCGCGGGCAATCGCGCGACGACGGGCTGTGGCTCGATCTGCAACTCACGCAGAGCGACCTCGCAAGCATGGTCGGGGGGTCGCGCCAGACGGTCAACCAAGCGTTGCGAGCATTCGAGCGTCGCGGCTATCTCGAGATGCACGGCAAGCAGATCGTGATCCGACAACCCGATGAGCTTCGCCGACGAGCGTCCCTTTAGACTCAGGCACGATTTCCCAGGTCAGCGTTCTAGGAAGGGATCACGCCGCTCCAATGGCGATCTGCACGAACTGCGGCGAGGAAAACCCGGACAAAGCGAAATTCTGTCTGGAGTGCGGCACCCCGGTAGTCGTAGAGGCCGCCGAGGCTCCGCGCGAGGTCCGGAAGATGGTGACGATCGTCTTCACCGACCTCGTTGGCTCCACGGCGATGGGCGAACGCCTCGATCCCGAGTCCCTTCGTCGCGTCATGCTCACCTACTTCGACGAGATGAAGGCCGTCGTCGAACGACACGGCGGGATCGTCGAGAAATTCATCGGCGACGCGGTCATGGCGGTCTTTGGGATCCCGGTCGCCAACGAGGACGACGCTCTGCGCGGCGTGCGTGCGGCCCTCGAGATGCGCAGCGCCCTGGGTCCCCTCAACGAGCACCTCGAGAAGAACTGGGGCGTCACCATCAACGTGAGAACTGGCGTGAACACCGGCGAGGTCCTAGCCGGCGACACGTGGGACGTCGAGACCGGGATCCTCGGAGACGCGATCAACACCGCTGCCCGTTTCGAGCAAGCGTCCGGTGCGGGCGAGATCCTGATGGGCGCGAGCACCTACAGCCTCGTGCGCACGGTCATCGACGTCGAGACCGTCGAACCTCTGACTTTGAAGGGCAAGGCCGAACCCGTCCCGGTTTACCGCGTCGTCGGTCTGAAGTCGATCACCGCAGGACCCGAGCGGTCTCTCGATTCCCCCATGGTGGGCCGCGACACCGAGCTGACTTTGCTAAGGAACGCATTCGAGCGGACGGTGACAGACAAGGCTTGTCACATGTTCACCATCCTCGGCCCTGCCGGCGTCGGCAAATCGCGCCTCGCATCCGAGCTTCTGCGCGCGGCAGGTGAGGCGACGACCGCGGTGCGCGGACGGTGTCTGCCCTACGGGGAAGGCATCACGTTCTGGCCGCTGGTCGAGATCGTCAAGGACAAGGCCGGCATCCTCGACGGAGATTCGTCGGAGCAGGCGCGCGGCAAGCTGCTCGCGTTGATGGGGGTCGCCGGCGCGGCAGATGATGCCGAGCTGGTCGGCAACATCGTCGCTCAGGTGGTCGGCCTGTTGGACCCCACAGCTACGCGCGAAGAGATCTTCTGGGCGGTCCGCAAGTTCTTCGAGGCCCTCGCGCACGGCGGCCCCTTGATCGTCATCTTCGATGACATCCACTGGGCAGAGACCTTGTTTCTGGATCTCATCGAGTACATCGCCAACTCGTCCAAGGACGCTCCGATCCTGCTGCTCTGCATGGCGCGTCAGGACCTGCTCGAGGTAAGGCCGGCGTGGGGCGGCGGGAAGGCCAATGCGAGCTCAATCCTGCTCGAAGCCCTCAACGAGGAAGCAACCGTGGCGCTGCTCGAGAACCTTCTCGGTCAAGCCCAGCTCTCCCCGGCCGTACATTCGCGCATCCTCGAGGCTAGTGGCGGCAACCCATTCTTCGTCGAGGAGATGGTGTCGATGCTCATCGACCAAGGCCTCCTGCGCAAAGAGAGCGGTCACTGGATCCCCACCACGAGCCTTTCGTCCATCACGGTTCCTCCGACGATCCAGGCCTTGCTCGCCGCGCGTCTCGACCGGCTCATCAAGGAAGAACGTCAGGTCGTCGAGCGCGCATCGATAGTCGGCAAGGTCTTCACGACTCCGGGGGTCACCGGCCTGTCGCCCGAGCCGTTCCGTCCACACGTGCGCACCCACCTGGGAAGCCTCGAGCGCAAGGAGTTCGTCGTGCAGGACACCGGCGTGCAGGCGGGGGGGCTGGCGAGCTCGGATGAGACCTTCAAGTTCCGGCACATCCTCATCAGAGACGCGGCGTACAACTCCTTGCCCAAAGAGGCGCGCGCCGAGCTCCATGAGAAGTTCGCCGACTGGCTGACGGAATTCCTCGGCGATCGTGCCACCGAGCAGGAGGAGATCCTCGGCTACCACCTGGAGCAGGCCTACAACCACCGCGCGGAGCTGGGGCTGATCCAAGCGCAGCACAAGGAGCTCGGATACCGCGCCGCCGAACGCCTCGCGTCCGCAGGTCGCAAAGCAACGAGGCGTGGCGACGAGCACGCCGCTGTGAACCTGCTGTCACGTGCCGTCGCTCTGTTCGGCGACGGCCACCAAAGGCGGCTCGAGCTCCTCCCCGAGCTTGGGATCGCGCTGATGGACAGCGGAGATTTCGAGACCGCCGAGCAGATATTCGCGGAAGCGATCGAAGGCGCGAAGGCAAGCGCCAACGAGGGCGTGGAGGCTCACGCACGGATCCAGAGGTGGCTGCTTCTCCAACAGACGGATCTCGAGGCGAGCTCAGATGAAGCGATCGAAGAAGCGCGCCGGGCGATCGATGTCTTCAACCGGCTCGGCGACGAGATCGGGCTCTCGACGGCATGGCACCTCGAGGCGTACTCGCATACGACCATGGGGCGCTCTCTCGAGGCCGAACAGGCTCTCGAGCGTTCGATCGAGCACGCGCAGAAGGCAGGTAACCATCTCGCCGAGGCTGCTAGCCGTCGTTCCTTGATCGTGACGATGCTGTTCGGTCCCACCGCCGTCGGTGATCTCATCCAACGTTGCGAAGACAACCTCGCGTGGGCACGTTCCTCGGGTGACCTGATCACCGAAGCGCGCGCCCTCGGTGCCCTCGGCCAAGCGCGCGCTATGCAGGGCGATTTCGCCGAGGCGCGCGAGCTCATCCTCAAGGAGAAGCGCATCCTCGAGGAACTCGGCTCCAAGCTGCGCGTGGCGTGGACCGCCTTCGAAGCATCCGCGGTGGAACTGCTGTCTGGAGACCCCGAACGCGCCGAGAAGGAGCTGCTCGCCGCCTATGACTTCTTGGAACAGATCGGCGAGAAGGCGACCCTATCGACCTTCGCTGCGATCCTCGCCGAGGCAAAGTTGCTGCAGGACGACCAGGACGAAGCCGATCGGTTGACGCTCGTAAGTCAGGAAACGGCTACCGAGGACGACTTCCTCTCTCAGATGGCATGGCGCAGCACCCGCGCTAAGGTCCTCGCCAAGAGAGGCGAGTTCGACGATGCGGAGAGGCTCGCCAAGCAGGCGATCGAGATCGCCGCACGTACCGACTTCGTCGACTCACATGCCAACGTGATGATGGACCTCGCGGCCGTCCTCGAGGCCATGGGCCGGTTGGAGGACGCTGGGTCGGCGGCCGGCGAGGCCCTGGAGCTGTTCAGCCGTAAGGGCAACGTGGTCGGGGTCGATCGAGCCGCGGCCTTGATCGCTCGTCTGGACGCAGCGACGGCCGCCCTCAGCTAGGCAAGCTGCTGCTGGCCACCAGGTCCTCCACGCTTCCCTCGCACGAAATTTTCTGATGTGAGCTAAGGAAATGCCCCCTCACGCCGATAGATAGGGAGCCACAGGGCGGTGGCGCGACTCGAGGGGAGAAGCAGGGGCGTTGTCTACAACCAGATCGGGCGACGCGATCAGGATCCTGATCGCAGACGACACCCCTGACATCCGCCTGTTGCTCAAGATGAGCCTCAGCCGGGTCGAAGGGTTCGAAGTCGTGGGCGAAGCCGTCGATGGCCAAGAGGCGATCGATCTCGTGCGGTCCCATCATCCCGATGCCGTGATCCTCGATCTCGCGATGCCGAGGGTCGACGGGCTGCAAGCCATCTCGACCATCCGCGCGAGCTCCCCGGGCACCAAGATCATCGTCTTCTCAGGCTTCGAGGCAACGCGCATGATGAGCAAGGCACTCGAGCTCGGAGCGCATGGATACATCGAGAAGAGCACGTCCCTAAGCGATCTGAAAGATCAGATCAGGACCATCTGCCGGGCAGCTTGATCCTTACGGAGGTGGGACGACTCCGGAATCACCGTTGGCGAGGAACTCACGGTACGGACCTGGCGTCGCGCCATCGTCGGCCAGCGCCCACAAACGCTCGAACCCGAGCTGGATGACGATATGCGTCTCGCTCTTCTCGGACCCATGGCCCGCGAAGGGTGAGACGTGATCGGGATCGACCTGGTCGGTCACGTAGCCGGTGAGCGTCGTCTCCTTCTCGGAGTCGCTGTCGCGCAACGTCACGGTGAACAGATCGAGCGGAACGCCGCGCATCGCGAGCAATGCCGCGAGCTCCCGCGATTGGTTGTATGGAACAAGGCCATCGTTGAGCCCATGGACGATGACGACGCCGCTTAGCCCGGCGGCTGCGATGTCGTCGGTCCTCGCTACGACAGTGCGCTCCAAGAAGGCATCGGGTGCGGATTCGAAGCTGCCACCGGTCTCTGCCTCTATGTCCTCCTGCGCTTTGACCGCGGTCTCCGAGATGCCTCCTGCAAGACGGGACTCGGTGTAGGTCTCGATCAGGTTGACGGACCCTTCGATGTCGAACCAGTAATCGAACAATGGGTCGTCGGCGGGCGATGCTTTCATCAATCCGTTCTCGCCTGCCAAGGCGACGGCAAGACCCGACATGTTGCCGCCCATCGACACGCCGTAGATCGTGATCGTCTCGATGGTCGGACAAGATCGCTCATACATCTGCGCTGCGGCAATCAGGTCCTCCGCGCCGTTCATTGCGTTCCATCCCCGCGAGCTGGGGAGGGAATCCTCGTCGTCATCGTCGGGGATGATCTCGAGACCCCGATAGTTCATGCCGACTGCTACCAACCCGTGCCGTGCGGCTTCTTTCATGTGCTCGAGCCAAGACAGAGTGGTGTGGCCGTATCCGTGGGCGTAGACGACAAGGCCCTTGGGAGGCGTCGAAGGCACGGCTGTGTGTCCCGTTGCTGTCTCGCCCTCGACGGTTACGGTGAACCCTCGCGCGGAATCGGTCTTATCGCTGCATGCGAAACGAGCGGTCTTCGCCGCTGCAGGCACCGCTGCCACCATCACGAGTAGCAGCGCGGCCAAACCCATCGCGGTCGAACCGTTCGTGATCTTTCGCATAGAGCGCATCCCTTTCTGGTGGAGGGCTTAGGACCGCCGCGGCCTGGGACTTAGTTCGGCAAGCCACGGCCATCCTCCTGCGAAGGCGGCTAGAGTCCCACGTCGTGAGCGAGCCGGCCCGAACGACCACAGCTGAGGGTGCCGACCCCACGATCATCGGGCCCTACCTCGCGGCTCAGCTAGGAGACGAAGCGTGGCTCGACTGCACCCTCGATCTGATCGCGGGAGGCCGGTCGAACCTCACCTACCTCGTTTCGGGACGGGACGGCGCTGAGGCGGTCCTTCGCCGCCCTCCGCTCGGGCATGTCCTCCCGACCGCGCACGACATGGCCCGAGAGTTCCGGATCCTCAGTGCTCTTGCGGGCTCGTCGGTGCCCGTCCCCCAGCCACTCCACCTCTGCACGGATCCAGACGTTCTCGGCGTCACGTTCTACGTGATGCAGCGCGTCCACGGACACATCGTCAGAAACAGGTTCCCGGCTGGGTACGCCGACGAGCCGTACATCAGGTCGACGATCGGACGTGCCCTGATCGACACCCTGGTCGACCTTCACGCGATCGACTACGGCTCTGCAGGGTTGGGCGACTTCGGCCACCCCGAAGGGTTCATGCAGCGTCAGCTCCGTCGGTGGACACAACAATGGGAGAAGTCCAAGACGCGGGCGCTGCCGATGATGGACGATCTCATCGCACGTCTCGACGCCGAGATGCCAACGTCGTCCTCACCCAGCATCGTCCATGGCGACTTTCGCCTCGATAACACCGTTCTCGATCCAAACGCTCCCGGCACGATCGCTGCCGTGCTCGATTGGGAGATGTCCACGCTCGGTGACCCCCTCTCGGACCTCGGCATGATGCTCGTCTACTGGCCTCAGGAAGATGATGCCGCGGAGTTCAAGGAATCGTTCGGCTCGATCACCGCGACCGGGGTTGCGGGCTTCCCGACGCGCGAGGATGTCGTCGAACGGTACGCGGAAAGAAGCGGACGAGATGTCGAATCCGCCTACTACTACTGGGCCTTCGGGTTCTTCAAACTCGCGGTGATCGCAGAAGGGATCCACGCTCGGTTCCTGCAAGGGAAGACTCTCGGTAAGGGTTTCGAGACCTTCGGGGAGCGTGTACCGCCCCTTATCGGCCTTGGTGGCTGGGTCCTCGACCGCAAGCACGTCGGCGCCATCTAGACCAGAGGAGAGATAGACGAGCGATCGTCACGACGATCGCGATGCAGAGGCGTCGCCACCGGGCGATGCTGGCGCAGGACAAGGAGCCGACAGGATCGTTGTCCGGAGGGAGGGAAAGATGGAGTTCGAGCACAGCGCGCGGTCGCGGGAGCTGCAAGAAGAGCTGACCCGCTTCATGGATGAGCACATCTATCCGAACGAGTCTGTATACGTAGAGCAACTGATGGGACAGGACGACGTCCACCATCAGCCGCCGATCATGGACGAGCTCAAGCGAGAGGCTCGGGCGCGAGGCTTATGGAATCTCTTCCTCCCCGACGACGTCCACGGAGCGGGGCTCAACAACACCGACTACGCACCCCTCGCCGAGATCATGGGACGCAGCCCCATCGCTCCCGAGGCGACGAACTGCTCTGCACCCGACACCGGGAACATGGAGATCCTTGCCGAGTTCGGGACCGACGAGCAGAAAGACCAATGGTTGAAGCCACTGCTCGACGGCGAGATCCGATCGTGTTTCGGGATGACCGAGCCCGGGGTCGCGAGCTCTGACCCCACGAACCTCGCGAGCACCATCGAGCGCGACGGAACCGACTACGTCATCAACGGCCGGAAATGGTGGACGAGCGGAGCAGCCGACCCGCGCTGCAAGGTCTGTCTGTTCCTCGGCCTTAGTGATCCCGATGCCGACCGTTACATGCAGCACAGCTTGGTCTTGATCCCGATGGACGCGCCGGGCGTTGACGTCGTCCGGACACTGCCTGTCTTCGGCTACGACGCAGGGCACGGCCACTGCGAGATCGCGTTCGAGAATGTAAGGGTTCCGGTCGGGCATCTCCTCGGCGCCGAGGGGGGCGGATTCATGATCGGACAGGCACGCTTGGGCCCTGGCCGCATCCACCATTGCATGCGAGCCATCGGGATGGCCGAGCGAGCGCTCGAGCTGATGTGCCGACGCGCCCACGGGCGGGTTGCCTTCGGCATCCCTTTGGCCAAGCAGGGCATCATCCGCGACTGGATAGCCGAGGCCCGTATCCGGATCGAGCAGGCGCGACTCCTGACGCTCAAGGCCGCGTGGATGATGGACACCGTTGGTAAGGAGCACGCTCGGATCGAGATCTCGGCGATCAAGGTCGCGGCAGCCGAGCTCGCGACGTGGGTCATCGACCGCGCGATCCAGGTCCACGGCGGAGCGGGTGTATCGGATGATTTTCCGCTCGCGCTGATGTATGCCCATGCGCGCACACTTCACATCGTCGACGGCGCCGACGAGGTGCACAAGATGGTGATCGCGCGCGAAGAGCTCGCCCGCTGGAAGCCGTAGCGAGGCCGACTACTACTTCGGGATCTTCACCCCTGCACCCGCGGTGTAGGTGAACGAGGCGTTGACGCCGCCCGCCCCGGGGAAGATGCAAACGATCGCCTTCTCCATCGACGCGGGGACCTTGCCCGATTCGCCGCCTGTCGCGCGGTGTGCGAAATCGACCGTGGCCGGAGCGCCGGCTGTAGTGGGATCACTCGCGACCTGATCGGGGGTTCCGAACTTCTGCACGAATTGGATGTCCAGGTCGATCGTCCCGGTCCCGCCCGTAGCTTCGAGGACGAAGTTCTTGCCGGCAGTCTTGGGGTCGACATCGAAGACATGGCCGAACACGCTGTTGCCATTGCCCATCGTGAGCATGGCGATGCGGCGCTGGATACCCGGGAAACATGCGTTCTGGTCCTGGGGATGCGGCGCCGGCAACACGACCGTGCCGGAGACCTCTTGCTTCTTGCCCTGCGCGTATGCGGCGCTCGGGACCAGTAACAACATCAACGCGACCGCAAGCCATTTCTTCATGTGGAACGCCCTTTCGCCCTAGACCGTCGCCCTGAGACGGTCGCCCTGACACCCCTCGTCGAGACCCTTTCTGGATCTCGGCTGCTAGACCACCTGCACCGTCACGGGAACGCCATTCAGGACGGCGTTTCCGGACAGCGGATCTATCACCTGTTCGTCAGTT
>DATLNM010000044.1:0-30839 GCA_035536775.1 Actinomycetota bacterium
ACGAGACCGGCCGCGAGCGACGAAAGTCCCTCATCGGTGACGCCTGCGGATTCCTGAGCCAGCTGCAACAGTTCTGTGGTCATCTGCTAACACTCCTCCTCTTCGTCTATCTAGACGGTGCCCTCGGCGATGCCTTCGAGCTGATGACGCGGTGGTTCGCTTCCTCCAGTTACGTGTGCCGTGTCGAGATGGGGCTCATCACCGTGACCGTGAAGCGACTCGGCGATGTAGAACGCGGAAAGCAAAGTGAAGATGTACGCCTGGATGAAGATCACCAGCATCTCGAAGAAGAACAGCCCAACCGCGACCAAGAATGTGACCGGCGCGAGCACGATGCCGACGGACTTACTCGTCAACAGGTCGTCCGTGAAGATGAAGAACAGCGCGAGCAACACGCTTCCCGCCATCATGTTCGCCATGAGTCGAATGGCGAGCGTCATCGGCCTGATGAGGAAGACAGAGAAGAACTCGATCGGCGTGAGGATGATGTACACGGGCCACGGGACACCGGGCGGGAACAGGATGTTCTTCAAGTAGCGGAAGCCCTGTTTCTGGAACCCGACGAAGTTGTAGATGATGTATGTCATAAACGCGAGGAACGCCGGGATCGCCATGCGCGCCGTGACGGGAAGGTGGATGCCGGGCAACACCTCGAGCACATTGCAGAACAGGATGAAGAAGAAGAGCGTGGTCAGGTAGTCGGAATACTTGACGCCTTCCGGCCCGATGATGTCGATAGCGATGCGATCGCGCACGAAGAGGTAGGCCGATTCGGCCACGTTCTGGATCCCCTTGGGGATCAGTTGCCCCTTGCCGCCGAGGACGAAGAACGTGATGCACGCCGCCGCCGCGAGGAATGTCAGAAGCACAACGCGGTTGACCTCGTAGGGCGTCCCCTCGAACAGGATGGGGTCCCACAGGAACAGGTGGAAAACGCTGAAATGCTCCACGCCTCAGCTCCTTAGTCCGGATGCCACCGACGCCGGTGGCGGAATCTTCTTGTACGAGCCGCTTGCCTCCCATAGAACGAGGCCGAGGTGGCTGCCGATCAAAACGAGACCGGTAACCGGGAAGTGCACGGCATCGGTCGCGCGCAGAACCAATGCGACGCCTGTGAGGACCATCAGACCGAGCGCCATCGTCGCGATCCCCGCCGGCAGTAACAGACGAGGTGTCTTCTCGGCAACTCCCCCGAGGATCCGCGCCGAGAGCCAAAGGTTGAGCAGAGTCATGGCCAGTCCCGCACCTCCGGAGATGCCGTAGCGCGAACCGCGCCACAGCCAGAGGGCACCGATGACGACGGGTGCGATGGCAAGACCACGCACGACCATCCGCCGCATCATCTGAACTTCGACCACGTCGCTCCTCGCTATCCGTCCGCGTCCGCTTGCCGCTCTGGATCGCCGCTTGTACCCGTTGTCGCCCGGGCCGCCTTCTTGGCCCGTGCCGCTTCCTTGGCGCTCGCCGGGAGGGTGGCGTAATAGACGTGCAGGAACCCTCCTACCCAGCCGAAAACCGACCCCACTATCTGTGCCAAAGGATCGGTGCCCAGCCAGTTGTCTACCAGCCGCCCGAGGAACCAGAAAAGTGCGACGGCCCCGGCGAACTCGAATGCCAGAGAGAGGCCCCTGCCAAGATCTGCGCGGTTCCCCATCTGCCCTCCGTGTCGGGCGCAGACTACCCCAAACCCGTGCTTGTGAAAAGTTTCACAAAGTCTGCCCCCGGCGCGTCCGGCCCGAGGTCGAGGAGCCCGGTACGTTGCGAGCGTGGGCCTGCCTCAACTGCCGGAGAACGACCCCATCCTCGCGGAACGCGCAGCAAAGTGGCGGTCTGGTTGGTCGAGGGGTCATTACATCATCGCCAGAACGGTCGTCGGCCTGATCCTCGTCGCGTTCGGGGTGGGTGTCCCGGTCATCCAAGACGCTCCTGAAGCGGGCGAGGCGACCCCCACCGTCGAGATCCGCCCAGAAGCTCGTTACTTGATCCGCATCTGCAGCGCCATCGAGCAGTATGAACGATCCGCCCCCGAAGACCGGCAGCTAATGGCGCTTCAGCTCGAGGACGTCATCGAGGGCGCGCCCCCGGGGATCCCGACTACGCCGCTGGCCCCAGTGCTGACGAGAGCTCAGCAGATCGCGCACTATGTCCGTCTCTCGATCGGCCTTCAAGCTCTGACTATCGGGGTCGGTGACTGCGGGGAGGCCGCACCTCCCCCTCCCACACTCCCCGCTTTCACTCCCGCGCCGACGCCTACCCCCGTGCCGGGCGTCACCGGAGCAACACCTTCCGTCACAGCGCGATCTTCAACGACGCTGCGAAAAGGCCAACGAACACGACTGCGAGGAACTTGAGCTTTCCGCCCCACCCCGCGGAGGCGAAGTATCTGTAAAGCATGTCGCCGCTAGACCAATCCAAGAAGTCGATCATTCCGATCAAGAGGATCGACATGACGGCTACGAGACGTGCCTCGAAGACGGGGTCCTCGGTCCAGTCGAACAGACGGGCGGACGCGATGTTCGCCGCGAATACGGTCCACGCGACCGCGCGAGCGAACAGGAAGTCTCCGTCGATCAGGTGGTCCAGGAAGACCCGGAAGGGCCCGGCATGATCGCCCCTCTGGGATGCCACGATTCCGGACGCCGTTGGAGCGCGGGGCCCCGGGAGCGGAGGCGGGGGTGGCGCGGCCGTATCCGGCATCGTGGGAGCGATGGGACTGATCGCCCAGTGGCCCTTGTGGTGATCCCATTGCAACCAGTTCCCGGCGGGATCCTGAGCCCACCATTCCTCGCCCACCTGGACCTTGCGAAGGCCCTTCACCTCAGAGCTTGTCCTGGATCGCTTTCGTAAGGACCGGAAAAAGCGTGTAGAGGACGATTGCTCCGACCGCGATCGGCAGGGCGAAGATGACGTCGGAGCGATCCAGGAACGTGAAGCCGAGGGCCGCGCCGGCGGCGAGCGCCGACCAGATGTACATCACGATGACGGCCTGACGGTGTCCATGCCCCAGGTCCATCAAGCGATGGTGCAGGTGCTCCTTGTCGCCTTGGAAGACGTTGCGACGCTTGCGCGCGCGGCGGATCACCGCGAACACCGAATCGGCGAGTGGGATGGCAAGAACCATCAAGGGGATGAATAACGGGAAGTAGGCGAGGAACGCGCCGGTCGTCGACACCTCAGCGATGAGCGGCGCGTGGCCAACGCCAGCCACGGTTGCGGCACCCAGGACAAGCCCGAGCAACATGCTCCCCGAGTCCCCCATGAAGATCCGCGCCGGATGGAAGTTGTATCGAAGGAAGCCGAGGGCCGCCCCGACGACGATGATCGCGACGAGCGGCGCAGAGGTCGCCAGCAACGCGCCCGTCTCGGCGAGCGGGTAGATGTAGACGAAGAAAGCCGCTGCGGCGATCGCGACGAGACCCGCGGCCAGCCCGTCGAGCCCGTCGACGAGATTCACCGCGTTGATCATCGCCACCATCCAGATGACGGTGACGAGAACCGACACGTCATCGCTCAGGAAGAACGTCCCGTTCGGGAGAAGAACGAACTGCATCTTGACTCCCGACAGGAACAGGATGCCCGCCGCGAAGATCTGGCCTGCGAACTTCGCCGGAGCGGGCAGCTCTTTGAAGTCGTCGACCACGCCAAGGCAGAAGATCACGATCGCGCCGGCCGCGATCCCGTAGACCTCGGACGACTGGGTGAAGATGTCCCTGAACTGTGGCTGCAGCGCAGCGAGCGCAAGGGCGCCGAGGATGCCCCCGAACAGCGCGATCCCCCCGAGCGTCGGCGTCGGCTGAGCATGGACCTTGCGATCGCTGGGATGGTCGATGGCCCCCACCCGCCGCGCGAACCACAGGACGGCCGGCGTAAGCAGGAATGTGATTGTGGCGGCGACCGCGCCCATCGTTAGGTATGCGCCCATCTACGCGTCCCGGGCGATAGAGGTGATGTGCTCGATCACATCACGTCCGGATAGGGCCTGAAGCGCATCGTCAGCTCGGCGACGCGTCCGCGGATGTCTGTTGCGGTCGCCTCCGAGGGGTCCCTCAGGGCGGAGGCGATCAGGCGAGCCACCTCGGCGACCTCCTCCTCCTTCATCCCCGTTGTGGTCACAGCGGGAGTTCCGACCCGGATCCCCGATGCAACGAACGGCTTCTCAGGGTCGTAAGGGATCGCGTTCTTGTTGACGGTGATGCCCACGGCATCGAGGCGAGTCTCTGCCTCTTTCCCGGTGACCCCGACGGGCCTCAGGTCCACGAGCATCAGGTGATTGTCGGTTCCGCCTGAGACGATCCGAAGCCCTTCAGCCTCGAAGCTCGCCGCCATCGCCTTGGCGTTGGCAACGATCTGCTGTGCATAAGACCGGAACTCGTCCGTGGCGGCCTCGGCGAAGGCCACCGCCTTGGCGGCGATCGAGTGCATCATCGGACCCCCTTGCCACCCCGGGAACACCGATTTGTCGATCGCAGCCGCGTGCTGTTCGCGGCACATGATCATTGCGCCGCGCGGTCCTCGCAATGTCTTGTGGGTCGTACACGTGACCACGTCCGCGTGCTCGACTGGATTGGGATGCACTCCCCCGGCGACGAGCCCTATGAAGTGGGCCGCGTCGACGACGAATATCGCGCCTACTTCGTCGGCGATGGATCTGAATGCTGCGAAGTCCCAGAGCCGCGAATAGGCGGTTGCCCCTGCAACGATCAGTTTCGGTCGCTCCTTGAGTGCGACGTCCCGGACGTTGTCGTAGTCGATGAGCTCGTCCTCGCGACCGACCCCATACGCGACGACGTTGAACATCTTTCCGGTGAAATTCACGTGCGAGCCGTGAGTCAGGTGGCCACCGTGCGCGAGCTCCATCCCCATGAACGTGTCACCTGGCTCGAGGAACGCGAAGTAAGCCGCAGCGTTGGCCTGGGCTCCGGCATGCGGCTGGACGTTCACGTGCTCGGCTCCAAAGAGCGCCTTGGCGCGATCCCGGGCGAGGTTCTCGAGCACATCCACGTGCTCGCACCCACCGTAGTAGCGCTTCCCGGGGTATCCCTCTGCGTACTTGTTCGTCAGGGGCGTACCGAGCGCGGCCAACACCGCCGGCGACGAGAAGTTCTCGGACGCGATCAGCTCGATCTTCGAGTTCTCACGATGGACCTCGGCAAGGATCGCGTCCGCGGCCTGAGGGTCGATCTTCTCGACGGCCGCCCAATCGGCCCACCCCGGGTTACTCATGAGTCGTACCTCTCTTTCGTGTCTTCGATGTCGTGGTCGTCAGCCGCGGCCCTTTCGCGCCTCTTCCGACTCGATCTCGGCGATGGCCGAGACCCGGCGCTCGTGGCGGCCTCCTTCGAACTTCGTCTCCATGAACACATCCAGGATGCACTCGGCGAACTGCGGCGCAACGATCCGTCCGCCCATCGCCAGGACGTTGGCGTCGTTGTGCTCCCGGGCTAGTCGCGCGGTGTACTCGTCAAGGCACAACGCCGCACGGACGCCGTGAACCTTGTTCGCCGCGATCGCTTCGCCTTGGCCGCTTCCCCCCAGGACGATGCCCATGTCGGCATCGCCTGCGACGACATGCCTTCCTACGGCGGCGCAGATCGGGGGGTAATCGACGGGTTCCTCCGAATCCGTGCCCAGGTCGATCACATCGTGACCTCGTGACGTGAGGTAAGCGACCAGGGATCCTTTCAACGCCCATCCGGCGTGATCTGAACCGATCGCGATCCTCACGCGGCCCATCCTAGATGGTGTCCACCGGAGGTCCCCGGACCTCCTCTATGTCCCTTCGGCTAGTCGCAGATAAGAGACGCCAGAACCTCTAACCCTGCCTCGAGCTCGGCCGCGGCGCGTTCGTATGCCGACGCCGGCAGGCCCATCGGGTCGTCGAGATCCAAGCTGCGGCGTCGAGGCGGCCGGGGCGCTCGGAGCAACGCCTGGATGCGCTCCTTCGGGGACCCCTCGACGACCCCCACTTTGATCTCCCGGAGCTCCTTGACGAGCCGCACCTTGCCGGCGGCCTCGGGAGCCAGTTCCTCGATCTCACGTAGATGAACGCTCGTCATCGCGAGTACGAGATCAGCCTCGATCAGCTCCTTGATGTCGACGGGCCTCGACCTATGGGCATCGAGCTCCATCCCCCGAGCCTTGACCGTCGCGATGGCGTCGGACGTCGCGGGATTGCCGAACATCGCCCACGTGCCCGAGGAGCTCACTCTGACGCGCTCACACTCTTTAGCCGCCAGCGCACCGCGCAGCATCGCCTCTCCCATTGGAGAGCGGCACAGGTTGCCGGTGCACACGATGACGATCCTGACGTCGTCCTGCGACATGGCTCCGCCAAGGGCGGGATCGGGAGTCCCCTTCGACGACGGTGCTACGTCCATCTCCATCGAGCTCATCCTCTCTAAGTGCCTTCATCGCACACCGGACCCTGAAGATTAGGGTGGCGCCCATGCCGACCCCCTTCGAGCGACTCCTCCCGAAGCTCCAGGAACTCACGGATATCGGATCGGCGTGCGCCCTCATGTCGTGGGACCAGGCCGTCATGATGCCCCCCGCGGGGGCGGCTCAGCGCGCTCGAGCGCTTTCGACATTGCAAGGGCTGTTGCACGACAGGTTGACCGATCCGGCGATCGGGGAGCTCCTCGCCGAGCTCGAGGCGAGCGGTGACGAGGATCTCGACGTGCAGGCGTCGGTGCGGGTCTTGCGCCGGGATCATGACCGCGCAACGAAGATCCCGGGAAGGCTCGTGCGGGCGATAGCCGAAGCCGAGGGGTTGGCCTACCAAGCGTGGACCGAAGCCCGCCCGGCAGCCGACTTCAGGCTCCTGCAACCCCATCTGGAACGCCTCTTCGGGCTGAAGAAGGAAGAGGCGGACGCCCTGGGCTGGGAGGGCGAGCGATACGACGCGCTCCTCGACAACTTCGAGCCTGGGATGACCACAGCCGAGGTCGAGGCGATGTTCTCGTCGCTGACCCAGGGTCTGGTGCCGCTCGCGCACGAGGTCCTTGATGCCGCAGGACCCGCGCCGGAGGTTCTCTCTCGTGAGTTCGACCCCGACATCCAGATGCGGTTCTGCGATCGGCTCGCTCAAGCGCTTGGGTTCGACAACGACCGGGGTCGATTAGACACGTCACCCCACCCGTTCACGATCGGCATCCATTCGGGCGACGTCCGGCAGACGACCAAGGCCGATCCCAAGGACCTCTTGCTTTCCGTCTACGCGCTCATCCACGAGACCGGGCACGCTCTCTACGAGCAGGGGCTGCCCGAAAGGATGGCGGATCTTCCAGCCGGCCGCGTGCCTTCACTCGGTCTTCACGAGTCCCAGTCGCGCATGTGGGAGAACCAGGTCGGACGGTCGCGCGCATTCACTGATTTCCTTCTGCCCCTTCTCAAGGAGCAGTTTCCGGATCAGCTCGGCATGATGGCACCAGAGGAGTGGTACCGCGCGGTCAATCATCCGCAGAGGACCCTCATCAGGGTGACCTCGGACGAACTGACGTACAACCTCCACGTCGCGCTCAGGTTCGAGCTCGAGATCGCCCTATTCCGCGACGCGCTCGAGGTGTCCGACCTCCCGGAAGCTTGGAACGACGCGATGGCCGAGAAGATCGGCCTGCGGCCGCCAAGCGACGCCGACGGGGTGTTGCAGGACATGCATTGGGCGATGGGCGCGATCGGCTACTTCCCCACCTACACGCTCGGGACGCTCTATGCGGCGGCCTTCTTTGACGCCGCCCTGCGCGACCTCGCTGGACTGATGGATGACCTTCGCCGGGGCGATGGGTCGCGTCTGCTGGCGTGGCTGCGTGAACACATCCATCGTTACGCGTTCCATATGCCGGCGAAGGAGCTGGGGGAACAGGTACTCGGCGGTCCGTTGACGCCCGAGCCCTTCCTGGCCTACGCGCGGGAGAAATACACCGCCCTCTATCTCTAGAGTTCCTAGAAGAGGTCGATCTTCTCGACGTCGCCCTCGTCAGAGTCGTCGTCTGGAGCCTCTGTAGCGTCGCCCTCTTCGTCATCTCTGGCGTCACCGGCCTCACCCTGCGTCTCGGCCTGCGCGAGCAGTTGCAGCACGTCTGCCTCGGACACGGGACCCTCCCGGATCACAGCGGGCTCCGCCATCAACGACACGATGGTCGAGGTCGCTCCATCACACACGCCTGAGTCGAGGAAGACCTTGATATCGCCGCCCACAGCCGCGCGCGCCTCGGCGATGGTGGTCGCCGCCCACATCCCAGAGATGTTGGCACTGGTCACCGCGAGGGGACCGGTCTGCTCGAGGATCGCGCGCGTGATGTCGTGGTTCGGGACGCGCACCGCAACCGAAGTGGGGTCGGTCCCTCCGATGTCCGCAGCGAAGGTATCGGCGCGCGGCACAACAAGGGTCAAGGGGCCAGGCCAGTAAGCCGCTGCGAGAACGCGGGCTTCGGCGCTGGGACGGGCGATAGAACCCAGGTCGGCGGGTGACGCGGCGAGGATCGGAAGACCTTTGTCCTTTGACCTTCCCTTGACGTCGAACACCGCCGCGATCGCTTCCTCAGAGTTCGGAAGCGCCGCGATGCCATAGACGGTGTCCGTAGGGATCACGGCCAGGAGGCCCGACTTGATGGCGTCGATGGCTTCCTCGATCGAGCTCATGACCCTTTTCCTTCTCTGTTTCCCTCCGGACGACCTCGTTCTATCTCACCCGGCCACGTGCCGCCCGCGCAGCGAGGAAGACCGGCGAGGTCTCTCGAAACCGCGACGTCCGCGTAGCCGGCCTCTGCCAGGAGGGAGCGAACCGCTTCCTCTTGGGTCGATCCGATCTCGAGCACGATCTTTCCGCCCGGCTTCAACCAGCTCGTGGCATCGGTGGCGATCCTGCGGATGACGGACAACCCGTCATCCGCAGCGAACAACGCTCCGTGAGGCTCGAACCCCTTGACCTCGTGAGGGAGCTGGTCCTCCTCATCGCTCCCGATGTAGGGAGGATTGGCGACCACGACATCGATCGCGCCCCGCGCGCTCGACGGCAACGCTTCTAGGAGGTCGCCGAGGATGAGCTGGACACGGGCACCTGTGGAACGCTGATTGCGCGCAGCCCATGCGAGCGCATCCGGCGAGGTCTCTGTAGCGAAGACCGTAGCGTCCGGTCGTTCGTCGGCGATCGCGAGAGCGATCGCTCCCGATCCGGTTCCCACATCTACGAGCGTGCCTCCGGGCGGAAGGACTGTCATCGCCTTTTCAGCCACGAGCTCTGTCTCGGGACGCGGGATGAAGACGCCGGGACCTACCGATAGCTCCAGACGTCTGAACCCAGCGACACCAGTTACGTATTGAAGTGGCTCGCCCGCGATCCGTCGCTCGGCCATGGCAACCGCGGCACGCGTGGCTTCCTCGCTGACCGTCGGAGCAGTAGCGAAACTCTCGGGTGTCATCCCCGCCGCCGCCTGCACTATCCAACGAGCCTCTTGGTGCGCAGAGTCGATGCCCGCCTCGGCGAGCCTGAGCTCGATCTCTCGGCGAAGATCAGCCGGAGCCGTCGGAACCATCGAGCATCTGCGATCGATCACTCGCCTCGAGAGCGTCGGTCAGATCGTCGATGTCGCCTTCGAGGATCTCGCCGAGGCGATGCGTGGTGTAACCGATCCGATGATCGGTGACTCGGTTATCTGGGAAGTTGTACGTCCGGATCCGCTCGGAGCGATCAGCCGACCTCACTTGGGATCGGCGTTCTTCGGCCATGGCAGCTTGCTGCTCCTCTTGTTTCACCTGGAGGAGTCGGGCTCTCAGGATGCGCATGGCCTTCGCCTTGTTCTGAAGCTGCGACTTCTCATCCTGGCATGCGACCTCGACTCCCGAAGGGATGTGTCGGATTCGAACCGCGGAGTCAGTGGTGTTGACTGATTGTCCTCCCGGACCGCTCGAGCGGTAAACGTCGATCTTGAGGTCGTTGGGGTCGATCTCGACGTCCACCTCCTCGGCCTCCGGCAGAACCATCACACCGACCGTGGACGTATGGATGCGCCCGCTGGATTCCGTGACGGGAACGCGCTGGACGCGGTGGACACCCGCTTCGAACTTGAGGCGAGACCAAGCGGCCTTGCCCTTCACCGAGAACGTCACTTCTTTGAAGCCGTTGATGCCGGTCTCGTTGGAGGACAGCAATTCCCACTTCCATCCCGAGCGGGTCTCCGCGTAGCGCGTGTACATCCGGAATAGGTCGGCGGCGAACAGCCCCGCCTCGTCTCCCCCCGCACCCGCTCGGATCTCGACGATGACATCGCGGCCCTCGTTGGGGTCGGGAGGAACGAGCAGCGCGGCGATCTCGGTGCCGAGGCGCTCCATCGCCGCCTCCTGAGCGCGCATCTCGTCTTCCAGATAGGTCCGCTCGTCACCCTTGGACCCCGATAGCATCGCCTTGGCTTGCTCGAGATCGTCGGCAGCCCGCTTGTAGGCAAGCCAAGCTTCCACCCTGGGCTTCAGCTCGGAATGCTCCTTACCAAGCTCCTTGAGCGTGTCCGGACGCGCCGCGAGCCCTGGGTCACCCAGCTCGGTCTCCACCTGCTGGAACCGCTCCACCATCTGGTCGAGCCGGTCCTCGGGAAGATGCATCATCACTCCTGTCAAGACGATCCTGCTTCCGTAAACTACTTCCGGGCGCCTATCCTGACCGCGGGTTCCATCCGAAAGGCACTTCCCATGGACACCACGAGACGTACGTTCATTGCCGGAACGCTTGCAGCAGGGGGCGTTCTGTCCGGACGCGCCCTGCCGGTCGTGGGCAAACGCGCGCGCGGGAAGCGCCCTCTGTTCCAGGACACCTTTGCGCGCCCGAGCACCGACGGTTGGGGGTGGCCGTGGTTCAACCAGCGCTACGGACGTCAGTGGTCGGTTCACAACGGCAAGGCGATCCTCCGCTTACCCCCGACGGTGAGCACCGCGTACTACCGTCCCAACCCGGTCCTCGTCCTCGATCACGACGTCGCCAACATCGACATCCGGGCAACAGTCTCGAACCTGAACCGCACGGCGCGCACGGGAGTCCTCGCACGCGCCTCCGGATACTCGGATTTCTACGCCGCCTACATCGGACCCGGGAACGTCTTTCGGGTCGGTCGCTGCGATGCGCAGGACGAGAAGCTTCTCGGACGCAGGTACATAGAGGTCGCCGACAAGCAGCACTATCGCATCCGCCTTCAGGTGCGTGGCTCCGGGCCGGTGACCGTGCGGGCGAAGGCCTGGCCCGCGACGTCGCCCGAGCCGGCGGAGTGGATGATCGATCGCGTCGATGCCGACCCCAAGGCGATAACAGGTAAGGGCGCGTTCGGCATATTCACGCAGCATGCGACCGACGGCCGAGGCTCCGTGGCCAGGGTTCACGACTTCGTCGCACGTTCTGCTGAGACCCCGTCGACCACCGCCCCCACGATCGCCTATGCGCTCACGGGCCCGCCCACCGAGCGAGGCATCCGAGCTATCGCGAAGGCGGTCGTGCCGGCATTCATAGGATTCGAGTACGGACCGGAGCCGACGCTTACACAGAACGTGCTGAAGGTAAAAGGCGGCCGCGCGAGCGAGCGCGCTCAGACCGCCAAGGCAGATCTAAGCCTCGACCTATTCGGGCCGGCGCGCCCCGTGTACTGGCGCGCCTTCGCCGAACGTCGCGGCTATCGCGTCTACGGACCAACCTCGAGTTTCCGAACCGCGCCCGCGGCCGGGGAGACGATCCGATTCGCGTTCGGCTCGTGCACCAAGTGGGCTGTGCATCCGAAGAACTCCTTCGAGCACGCCCGGCTGAAGCAGGTCGACTTCTTCCTGCATCAAGGAGACTTCGGCTATGTGCCCCATCGAGTGATCGCGCACGCACCCGACACCTACCAAGACCATTGGACACGGATGTTGTTGGACCCGAAGCTCTCCGCGCTGACGCGCGAGATGCCCTTTGGCTTCTACCGCGACGATGCCGAGTACGGCTTGGACGACGCGAACCGCTACACGTTCCGGAAGTTCGTTGCGTCCGCCCACGATGAGCTCAACGCGAACCCACGCGGGCCGTACTTCCAGTTCCGATACGGCGATGCCGCCTTCTTCGTGATCGACTGCCGCAGGTTCTCATCGGGTCGCGGCTTGCCCCAGAACGAGCGCTACAAGTTAGGCGCCGTGCAGAAGCGGTGGTTGTTCGCCGCGATGGAGGCAGCCGTAGCGGACGATGCGGGCGTGCTGATCGTCGCTTCGCCGCAGGCGTTCGGCTCCGACGCTAGCCCTGCATCCTGGAAGAACAACTACCCCGCCGAGTGGGACGAGCTGATGGAGTTCTTCATCGGCTTGGGACGTCCGGTGTTGATCATCTCGGGCGACGCACACGGCCATCGTTTGCACGAATATCCGCAGCGCAGCAGCGATCCCTCCGTCCCGCGCCTCGTCGAGTTTGTCTCGGCCGGCACGGAACAGACGAGGTTCTCCGACGAGATCGACCCGCGCATCGCGGTGAAGTTCGCCAAGGGCTCGGGCTTCGGCGTCGTCGAGATAGGGCCGGAGCAGACGATCGGCGACCAGCGCGCACGCACACTGTCGCTGTCTGCGTTTCGCTCAGATGACGGCACGCCCTACTGGAGCAACAACTACCTCATCGTCCGCGACATAGGCATCTTCCCGATCGGCGGCGTCTAGTCGCTCAGGAAGACTTCTTGGTCGCAGCGCTTTGTTCCATAAGCCGAAGCTGCTTCTTCAAAACGCTCGCCTGCTGTCCAATAACTTTCAAACTGATGGCGGGAGGCCGTCTCTGAAATACCCCCCGTTACTGCTTCGGCTCGGCGCGACACCATCGCCGCGATGACCTCAGCGTTGCCCACCATCGCGGCAACGAGATCTCGGTCGCGAGCTGGCCAATCAACGCCCTTCGCCGCCCGAACCCACTCTTCTACTGACCGCGCTTTTATCTCTAGCTCGACCTGGAGCGAGGTGTTTCCGGGCCCGGCCCGAACATCATTCTGAACGGCCGCATCGCTCGCCTCAGTCAGTTCGGTCTCTAGATGCCTGCACTGGTAGTCCAGCCACTCAATGAATTCCTGCTTCTCGCGCACCATGACTAGATCAGTGATCCCTGCCCCGGTTAGAGCAAAACCGAGGAAAACCGAGATCAGCGTCAGCATCGTCCGGCTCGGTGACCATGGTTCCGGAGATCGCTGTGATTCGAGGTGTGCCGACGGCTCGGGCGTTATCGAAGGTTGGGGACCCAGAGGAAGCTGCTGCCTACCCAGCGGCTCTGGAGGTGGAGGAGCTCCGACTGCGGGCCGCCACGCCGTCCCGTCCCACATGGCCCAACGGCCGTCTGGGTACTGCGAGTACCAGCGGCCTCCCCTGAGTACAGGCGGGGACGGTTGACCAGTCATCGCGTCGGCGAGCCTTGCGGATAGCGGTCGGGCAGAACCACGAGAACAAACAATCCGATGATCCCCAAGAGCCCCAGAAGCCCAAACGCAGGGTTATGGCCCTTGCCTTGCGCGTAGACTGCCGACCCCCACGCGAAGAACGCAACACCAGCGGCGACAAGAACCCCACCGGTGAACTCGAAGTCGAAGCCGCGCGCGGTCATCACTCCGGTAGCAGCTAAGAGCAATCCGACAGCCAGAAGAACGTTGGCGCGCGTCTTGTGGGGCTTCAGCACACGACGATTGATACCCATGCATGGGCCATCGCCACCTCCTGCTGGGAGCTAGGGGGTTCCGGGGGGGTAGTGACCGCTTGCCGGAACGTCCCCCCGAGGCGGCGATGCCGGAAGGCATCGTTCTCCGCCGGCAAGAAACTAGGAGACGGGGGCTTCCGGGACGTCTTTGCCGGGGGCGGGGGCTTGATCGGCTACGGCTTCGACCGCGGCGATCGCGACCTCGATCTGGTCGAGTGAGGGCGGCTTCGTGGTGATGCGCTGCAGCGCCAGCCCCGGGAGCATCGAGATCCTGAAGAAGAGGCTCTCTTCGTTGCGCGACGCGAGCTTGATCGCCTCGTACGAGATGCCTGCGAGGAGCGGGACCGCAGAGAGCCTCAGCGCAAGGCGCGGGAAGAACGCCGTGGTGATGAAGATGTCCATCAAGAGGTGTGCCGCGATCGTGAGGAACAGCACGATGAACAGGAAGTTCGTGCCGCAGCGGACGTGCAGCGTCGGGTACTTCGCATCGATCGCGGCGGGGTCCATCGGATCACCGTTCTCGTACGCGTAGATCGTTTTGTGCTCCGCGCCGTGGTACTCGAACACACGGCGGATGTCTTTGAACATGCTGATGAACAGCAGGTAGCCCACGAACATCCCCAGGCGGATCCCGCCCTCGATCAGGTTGAACGCGAGTGGGTTGGTCTCCGAGAGGTTGCCCACGCCGCGTTCGATCAGCTTGGTCCCGATCAGCGGGAGCGCGATGAAGATCGCCGAGAACATGACCATCGCAGTTGTGAGCGTCCATCCGAGCTGCTTGTCGGACAGCTGTTCTTCCTCCTCGAGCGCGTGGTTCGCAGAGATCATGAGCGCCTTGATGCCGATCGCGAGCGATTCACCCAGCACGAGGCAGCCACGAACGAAGGGCCACTTCAGCCATGGATGTCGCGCCGCGAGCCCGGGCAGCGGGAACGACTCGACCGCGATCGTGTCATCGGGGCGCCGGCACGCGACGGACCAGGATGCGGGTCCGCGCATCATGACGCCCTCGAGGACCGCCTGCCCCCCGATCGAGGGGCGCGGCGAAGGAGTTTCGGGCACGGAGCTGGCTAACCCTCGGGGGCGCTGGCTACAGGCTCGGCGGCCGGCGCCTTGCCCGCGTCGCGCTTCCCGTACTTCTTCTGGAAGCGTTCAACCCGGCCACCGGTGTCGACGAGCTTCTGCTTGCCCGTGTAGAACGGGTGGCATTGGTTGCACAGCTCAACGTGAAGCTCGGGCTTCACCGAACGAGACACGAACGAGTTCCCGCACGAGCAGGTCACCGTCGTCTCTACGTATTCAGGATGGATCTCCGCCTTCATCTGCCGTCCTTTCAACTACTTCGCTTGTTGCTTCTCTGCGTTCGCGCGCCTTCTGGTACGCAACCGCGGCCTTGGCCATCACGGCAAAGGTCAGGATGAGACCACCCAGCAGGCCGATGATAAGCAGCCATTCGGGCCATCCCAGCCCCAGGAGCACGATTATTCGCCTTTTACGGGCGCCTTCGAGATCTCTCTCAGGAACTGAGCGTTACCTTGCGTAGCCTTCATCTTGTCTATCAGCAACTCGAGAGCGCCACCATCCGCAAGGGCATGCAGGACTCGTCGGAGGCGCCATACCAACTGGAGCTCCTCAGGCGTCAACAGCAGCTCTTCCTTACGTGTTCCCGACGCCTGGATGTCGATCGCAGGGAAGATGCGCTTCTCAGACATCTTGCGGTCGAGCTTGAGCTCCCAGTTGCCGGTGCCCTTGAACTCCTCGAAGATCACCTCGTCCATCCTCGACCCCGTTTCGACCAAGGCGGTTGCGAGGATCGTTAACGAACCACCGAACTCGATGTTGCGCGCCGCACCGAAGAAACGCTTCGGCGGGTACAACGCCGTGGAGTCGACACCACCGGACAGGATCCTGCCGGACGCCGGTGTCGCAAGGTTGTAGGCCCGCGACAGTCGCGTGATGCCGTCGAGAAGGATCATGACGTCCTTGCCCATCTCCACGAGGCGCTTCGCGCGCTCGAGTGTGAGCTCGGTCACCTGGATGTGGTCGTCGGACGGACGATCGAAGGTCGAATAGATGACCTCGCCGTCGACCGAACGCTGCATGTCGGTGACTTCCTCAGGGCGCTCATCGACGAGCAACACGATGAGGTGCGTCTCGGGGTTATTCGCGCGCACCGAGTTCGCGATCTCCTTCATGACCGTCGTCTTACCGGCCTTCGGAGGACTCACGATCATGCCGCGCTGGCCCTTCCCGATCGGAGCGATGAGGTCGATGATCCTCGGCGTGATCCCGCGTGTGTTGTCCGCGTGCTCGAGTGTCAGGCGGTCCTGCGGATAAAGCGGCGTGAGGTCGGCGAAGCGCGGACGCTTCTGGACTGCCTCGGGCTCTTGTCCGTTGATGTGGTGGATCTTGAGGAGCGCTTGATATTTCTCGGAATCCTTCGGCGAACGAACGGACCCCTCGACCTCATCCCCCTTGCGAAGGTGGAAGCGGCGCACCTGAGACACGCTGACATAGACGTCCTTGTCGCCGGGGAGATAGCCGCTCGTGCGCAGGAAGCCGTAGCCCTCGGGGAGCAGGTCGAGGATCCCCGTCCGCACCTCTGCATTCGGATCGTCCTCGGCCTCGAGGTCTTCCCAGCGCTCTTCGCGCATGTAGTGAGGAACTCCACCGCCACCGCCGCCACCGCCGCCACCGCCACCGGGACCGGGCAAGCCACCGCGTCCGCGACGTCGTCTGCGGCCACGAGCATCGCGGGGCTCGGCCTTCTCGCGCGTACGGTTGCGCATGTCGCGACCGCCGCCTTGAGGCCTGCGTCCGCGGTTGCGGTCGTCTCCGCGCTGATCACGGTCGTCGACCGCGCCGTCATCGCGCAGTCCGCCACCCGACGCGCCGTTGCCGGCCTCGCCCTCGGATGCCGAGCCGCCGTTGATCGACAGGCTGGGGGCTTCGGGGATGCCGGGGACGAAGGCAGCCGACTCGCGCTTCGGTGCGGCTTTGCGGGCGCCGCCGTTGCTCGGGGCGCCAGAAGAGCCCCCCGCGATCCGATCGATGATGTCGGCCTTCTTGAGCCCCGCGACCTTGATATCGAGCGACTTAGCGATCTCTTTGAGCTCGGTAACTGCTTTGGTTTCGAGCACCGAGCGGTCCAAACCTGCCACTGGTTATGCCTCCTGCATCGAGGGAAGGAGCTCGCCTAAACGAGGCTTCGCCGCTTCCCAGTCATCTATGAATCTCTCGAATCCGGCGTCCGTCAGGGGATGTTTGAACAACTGCTCGAACACCTTGAACGGCATCGTCGCGATGTCTGCGCCCATCCGGGCCGCCTCCACCACGTGCATAGGGTGTCGGAGGCTGGCGGCCAAAACCTGAGTCTCGTAGCCCTGGACCGCGTAGATCTCGCAGATGTCCGACAGCGTGCGAAGGCTGTCTGTAGCGACGTCATCTAGCCTACCCAAGAACGGGGAGACGATGTACGCCCCCGCCTCGGCGGCCAAAAGCGCCTGCGCCGGAGTGAAACAGAGTGTGACGTTGACCTTGATTCCCTCGTCGCTGAGCTTGCGTGTCGCAGCGATCCCATTGGGGGTCAGCGCGACCTTCACGACCGCGTTTTCGGCGATCTGCACGATCTCGTGACCTTGGCGAACGATGACGTCGGTGTCGTCGGACGCGGTCTCGATCGACACGTCGCCGTCGACGATCGAACAGATCTCCTTGACCAGCGGAAGGAAGTCCCCTTCTTCCTTGGAGATCAAAGTGGGATTCGTCGTGATCCCTTTCAAGACACCCCAGCCATTGGCTGTACGGATCTCGTCCAGACTTCCAGTGTCAAGAAACAGCTTCACGCGTGCTCCCTTCATGTTGTTTATCGCTTCCGTTGCCCGCGGCGTTGGCTTCGCCCTCCGCCCGTGTCTTGTCCATTACTTCGACCGCCTTTTCCAAGAGGGTGTCGTCGCCACCGCCGACGTCGACGCCCCGTCCCGCCGTTTCAAAAGTCTTCGTGAGGACATGGTCGATGATCTGCGTCAGCGTGGCGTCGAGGTCGTAGTGCGGAATGATCGGAACACCGCGAACCATCGAAGACGAGATCATGTATTTCTGGATACGGCGGATCTTCTTGAACGCAGCGAGATACCTGTCACCCGGCCGATTCCTGGAATCCCTGGTTCGGTAATAGAAGTGACTGCGGTGGAGATCCTCGTCGTCGATCGTCACGAGCAACGGAACGATGACCGCCTTGTCGCTTTCGACCTGCTGCAGGAACCCAGGCACGAGATGAGCGCCTTCGAGGATGATGTCCGTTCCCTCGGTGATCGCCCTCTGGATCAAGGCCTGCGCGCCGACGGCGACGGCTGCGGCTTGCTCCCTGAAACCGATGATCAGGCGATCACCCGAGTGAGGGATCGGTTGGCGCACCGCCATATCTGCTTCGAACGACGACGAGTACAGGGTGGGGAACATCTCGCGCGTGAACGCGCTGCGGAGAACCTCACGTACTGCATCTGTCGAAACGACCCGCGTGATCCCGAGACGGGTTGCGAGCTGGGTAGCGATGGTCGACTTACCGACGCCCGTCGCTCCGCCGATGAGGATGATCAAAGGGATATCGAGTGCTGCGACCGAGTGCCATTTGATGAACGCTTCGGCGTAGCGGTCTCCCGCTTCGCGCCGAAGGATCTGCAACGTCATCTCCTGGAGCTCTTCACTGGTGACCGTGTCGGTCTTGAGTGCCCTGAGCTCCTCTTCGACCTTGTTCGCGACGGCATATGACCGTCCTGGGCCGAGCCCTGTCGCCATCAGAGAAGAGGCCGTCATCCCCTTGGAATAGGGGAGACCATGTTCCTGCTGCGCGACGAAGATGGGATTGCGCCTCTTCCCGGCACCGGTGTCGCCTCCGACGATGTCCATCAGTTTTCCTTACCCATCCTGGAGCGAGCGAGCGTCGCGAGATGATCGAAGGCGGAGTCGAGATCATCTCCCTCGATCGGGTGAGGCACGTTGTCCATGTAGACGACGTCCAATCCCTTATCGAGCGCCCAGCGGGTCGCTACGTCTATACCCGCAGCTTTGATCTCGCAGAGCAACACCTGCGCATCCCCCCCGCCCGCATCCAGCTCCTCCAACAACTTGCTGCGATCGGACAATGAATGACTGATCGCCTTGATCTCGCATCCGTGCTCCTCCTCGAGATGACGCCGGATCGTTGCCCCCGCTGTTTCAGGCGCAGTTGTCGCAACGATCGCAGTAGTCCCCTGCACCTCGCGAGTGGGAGTGGGACGAAAGACGGTGCGAACCAATTGGATCTCTTTCTCCTCGCTCCGGATCACCGAACGCAGGGAATGCCGTGCCTGAGAGGTGATCGAGGAGATCTGGGAGGGAGAACCGAATGGGTTCTCACACATAGTAACCACAACCACGTCGGCGAGCAACAACCGATAAGGCCCGAAGTATCCCGAAAGGTATTCCTCCGGGATCGAGGCAGGGACTACGAGCAGAGTCGCATCGGCGTGCGCCGGAGGGATCGACGATCCCGAGCCCTCGAGGATGGTGATGTCACCGTCGAGGTCGTTGGCCTTGGCGATCCCCTCGGCGAGATTCGTGATGTCGACACCACCCGCGAGGCCACCACCGCAGCGACGGCAACCGACCGTCGGAACCCTTCCGAGCAAGGCGTCCTCCACGTAGTCGGACGCGGCGTGCATCCCCCCATCCGCAAGCTCGAGGAGATCGGCGGGGCGCAGCTCCAACTCGTCACCTTTCAAAACCTCTGGGTCGGGCGGACCCCCCCGGCCCATAGCCACGATGACCGGGTGGTGACCGCGAGCGACGAGACCGCGCGCGAGCGCCCCCGAGACTGATGTCTTGCCGGTGCGTTTTCCGGTCCCGATCACGGCGATCGACGGACTCGTACAGAGTTTCGGGCGGTCCGGCATCGCGAACGAGAAGTCCGCGCCTTCATAGGCGGTGCCGTGCCACAGCGCGACCGAAGCAAGCTCGAACCGCCGCCGGTAATCCAGGACCGGCTCATCCGAAAGATCGACGATCGCGTCCGGGCGTACCTCCTCGATCGCTTTGGACAGGACGGCCGCCGGAACGTCGCCGGAATCGACCTGGAGATCCTCGAGCGACGGGAGCCCTTCGGCCGGAAGCTTCTCGCGTCCCCCAACGAGCACGGCGCGTGCGATCTCGTGGCCACGCTCGCGTAACGACTGGAGCGCAGCCGAGATAACAGGTGGATAGTGCTCGCCATCGATGACGGCTATGTAGCGGATGGGGATCTCCCGAGGTGAAGGCGCCCTGACTGGAGTGAGAACCCTAATCCAGAGTGGGGGGTCGGGCGAGAGAGGGGAAATCAGGACGAACCAACCCACAACCCCTGCCCCGTGCGTACTACAAGCGCAGGACGAGTCCACGGTTGGGAGAACCATTGAGCATGAACAAGATGGGTCGTATCGCGATCGCGGCCGTTGCCGCAGCCGCTCTCGGCGCGCCCACGGCGATGGCCGGCCCCGCGCCCCGTGCGACGACCCCTGTCATCGCGTTCGGCGGGACCCAAGTATCGAACGGCATCTTCTTCCCGGGAACGGTGCTGTGCGCCGGCGCGACCTGCACGGGCAAGGAGCTACCGCTAGAGGTTCCGCAGGGCAACGACGTTCAATTCATCAACCTAGACGTCGATGCGTTCGCCGGCGCGCATCAGATCCAGTCCATCAAGCGGAACAAGCGCACAGGGCGCTCACTGTTCCAATCAGAGCTCGTGGCAGGCCCGGGCCAAACGGTGATGACGACATCGCACCTGAAGCCCGGGGTCTACATGTACCGCTGCACCATCCACTTCGGGATGCTCGGAGTCCTCGAGATCCAGTAGACCAGTACCTCAGCTGAAGGAAGCGGCGCCCTCTGGCTCCCATTCGCTCACGAACACTCTCCACCCCGACTTCCGCTCGCGGCATATCCGTCGTACCTGTTCGCCGCGTGTCGCCGCCTCGGGTCGCGGAACGACGACCAAGAGCGAGGGACCGGCGCCGGCGAGCGCTACCGCAAGACCGGCCTCTTTCAACCGGGCATGCACGGCTGCGGTCTCGGGCATCAGCCTCAGTCGGTGGGGCTCGTGCAACTTGTCCTCCATGGCGTCCACGAGTACCTCGGCACCCGCGCCTGTCGACATCGCCGCAACGAGGAGCGCGGCGCGCGACGCTGTGAATTGAGCATCCGCGAACGCGACCTCTGTGGGAAGGCCGCGCCGCGCATCGGCCGTGGAGAAGCTCTGTGACGGCACCGCGACTATCGGGACGAGGCGGTCGCTCGGATCCAGGCGGAAGTAGCGAAGGTCGGACGCGCCGTCGCCTCCCCTGTAGCAGATAACCAAGCCGCCGAGGAGCGCGGGGACGACGTTGTCGCTGTGTCCCTCGACCTCGGACGCGAGCTGCACCATGTCGGCTTGTGGCACGGAACGTCCGATGACCGCGCGTGCGGCAAAGAGCCCGCCCACGATCGCGGCAGCCGACGATCCGAGACCGGCTCCGAGCGGGATGGGATTGCGCACCTTCACCGAATAGCCCGGCGGTTTGGTGCCGACGTGGTCGAAGAATCTCGACATCGACCGAAGCACCAGGTTCGTATCGTCGGCTGGAAGCTGGTCGGCCCCCTCACCCTCGACCGAGATGTCGATCGAGTCTCGACGCGGTTCGATCTCGACCTCGAGATGCATCTTGATAGCTACACCGAGAGCATCGAATCCCGGACCGAGGTTGGCGATCGTCGCGGGCACCCGAACGCTAGCTGCAGCAACCATCGCTCACCTTTCGTTCAAATCGCGGGGCTCGTCGAACTCGTACCGAAAGGATGACACCACTCAGCGGCGTGGCGCGGGATTAGGACAGGTCGAGCTCGTCGAGGATCGCCCCGATCTCGGCCTGCACGAGCTTGGGTTTGGCGGCGCCCGCTATTGCCCAGTCCGGATCCTTGAGACCGTGGCCCGTTAGGACGCACACGACCGTCGCCCCTGAAGGAACCTTCCCTTCCGCCGCCAGCGCCCGCAGCCCCGCCACGCCGGCAGCCGAGGCGAGCTCGACGAACACTCCTTCGGACGCTAGCGCGCGATATGCCTCGAGGATCTCCTTGTCGCGCACGCTGCGGATATCGCCGTTGGAGTCCCGCGCGGCCTCGGTCGCGCCCGACCACGACGCGGGGTTACCGATGCGGATAGCCGTCGCGATCGTCTTGGGCGACGCGATCGGCGCACCACGCACGATCGGGTTCGCACCCTCTGCCTGGAACCCGAACATCCGCGGCAGGCTGCCTGCCCACCCCAGCTCGACCGCCTCGCGGTAGCCACGCCAGTAGGCGGTGATGTTGCCGGCGTTGCCAACAGGCATCGCGTGCATATCGGGCGCGCGGCCGAGCGCTTCGACGACCTCGAACGCGGCGGTCTTCTGGCCCTCGATCCGATATGGGTTGATCGAGTTCACGATCGTGATCGGTCTTGTTTTGGCCATCTCTTGGGTCAGGTCTAGTGCCTGGTCGAAGTTGCCCTTGATCTCTAGCACGCGCGCGCCATGGACGAGCGCCTGGGCGAGTTTCCCGAGAGCAACGTTGCCCTCGGGGATCAGGACGGCACAGATCATCCCGGCGCGTCCGGCATACGCGGCAGCAGACGCGCTCGTGTTGCCGGTCGAGGCACAGACGACGACCTTCGACCCCTCCTCGAGCGCCTTCGAGATCGCCATCGTCATCCCGCGGTCCTTGAACGAGCCGGTGGGATTGAGCCCCTCGTACTTCAACCAGACCTCTGCCCCAACCTCGGAAGACAGGCGGTCGGAATAGATGAGAGGTGTGTCACCCTCGTCCAGGGTCACGATCGGTGTCGCGTCCGTTACCGGGAGATGCTCGAAGTAGCGACGGATGATCCCGCGCTTGCCGGCGATCGTCAGTGGGCCCGCAGGTGTCATCCTTCCGATGTCCCCTCCACACGCATCGTCGACTCGATGTCCTTCACGACGTCGAGGCGTTGCAGCGCCTCGAAGGTGGCACGGTGCGCGCCTTCCGACGCAAGGTGCGTGATCAGAACGAGAGACGCCTCGTCGCCCCTCCCCTCCTGGCGCAAACTCGCGATTGAGATACCGAAGCCTCCGAAGATCCCCGCGACGGCCGAGAGGACACCGGGTCGGTCGAGTACAGAGATCACGACGTAGTAACGGACGGGGATCTCGGCCTGGGGTCGGATGCGCGCCTCGCGGTGATGTACCGCTTGGACTGGGCTACGACCCCCGCTGAGGAGATTGCGCGCGATCTCGATGATGTCGCTCACCACGGCAGATCCCGTCGGCGCCCCGCCGGCTCCTCGTCCGAGGAACATGAGCTCACCGGCCTCTTCGGCCTCGACGAACACTGCATTGAACACGTCGCGCACCGAGGCGAGCGGATGGCTCGTGGGAAGCATGGCGGGGTGGACCCGTGCTGAGATCTGGCCGTCCTCCATATCGGCTACTGCGAGAAGCTTGATCTCGTAACCGAGCTCGTGGGCGGCAACGATGTCCGATGCCGTGACGCCCGAGATGCCTTCGCGGTGAACATCGTCTGCAGTCAGCCGGGCGTTGAAGGCGAGCGACGCGAGTATCGACAGCTTTGCAGCCGCGTCATACCCGTCGACGTCGGCGGACGGCTCAAGCTCGCTGTAGCCAAGCTCTTGTGCCGTCGCGAGCGCCTCACCGAAAGACTCGCCCTGCTCGGACATGCGCGTGAGGATGAAGTTGGTGGTCCCGTTGACGATGCCCATCACTCTGATGACACGATCCCCTGCAAGAGATTCCTTGAGGGGGCGGATGATTGGGATGCCGCCACCGACGGCCGCCTCGAAGAGGAGGTCAACGCCGTGATCGGCCGCAAGGTCGAGGAGCTCCGCACCATGCTGTGACAGCAACTCCTTGTTGGCGGTGACGACGTGCTTGCGGGCCTTGATGGCTGCGGTGATCAGCTCTCGCGCCGGGTCGATCCCCCCTATCGTCTCCACGACGATCGCGATCGACGGATCGGATACGACGTCGGCGGGGTCGGCGGTCAGGACATCGGCCCCTAGAGGAACGGCCCTCTCTCGGCTTACATCGCGCACCGCGACCCTAGCGAGGGTGAGCGGAGCCCCCGCCTTGACCGCGAGCTCCGATGCGTTCGCGAGGAGGATCCGAGCCGTCGCACCGCCAACCGTGCCGCACCCGAGCAGCCCGATCTTGAGGGGCAGGTCATCTACCCGACGCTGGTCATTAGGATGATCTTCTGGGCTCGCCACCACAGGAGCCTACAGAAGCACGACGGGCCAATGACAAGCAGGGATTGGGCCCCTCTAAGCAGAACCGAAAGACTGACCCCGGCACTATCGAAGGCGCTGCTCCATTGACGACCCAACGACATCGCTTGCTCATCTCGCTAAGCGCGGCCGCCGTTTCTGTAGTTCTGGCGCTGGTCCCGGGCGCGGCCGTCGCCCAGCCCGAGCAAGCCCCCACCAAGCCTGCGGCAGGCGGGCTAGCGATCCCGCACCGTGCCGAAGGACGCGTCGTCAAAGCGGCGGGTGCTCCGCGCGCCGAGTTCCACGCGGTCGGAGTGGACGCGATCGAGCCGACCCTTGGGATCACCAAACGGGGTGACGTCTTCTACACAGCCACGGGCGGGTTGTCGCCGGTGGTCATGAAGTCGACCGACAAGGGCCGCACGTGGGAGGAAGCTTCTCCGAACCTCGCGGGCCAGAACACTCACTTCCTCACCCTCGACCCTTACATCTACGTGGACGAGTCCACCGGCCGCATCTTCGACATCGACCTCACCGTCGCGTGCGCATACCTGTCGATAAGCGACGACTCCGGAGAGTCTTGGATCACCAACCCGGTAGCGTGTGGACGTCCGATCAATGACCATCAAACGCTTTTCAGCGGGCCTCCGGCGCTCACCCCCATGACGGTCTTTCCGGAGGTCGTCTACTACTGCTGGAACGACTTCGGTCTCGGAACGTCATGCTCCAAGTCACTTGATGGTGGACTTACTTGGATACCCGAGACGCAGGCGTTCTTCGGGATCCAGAGCGGCGACGACGGCGAAGGCGACGTGTGCGGAGGGTTCATCGGTCACGGCATCGTCGCCGAGGACGGAACCGTGTACATCCCCAAGGAGCACTGCGGCCGCCCCTGGATCGCCATCAGCAAGGACGAAGGATTGACCTGGCAACAGATCCAGGTAGCGACGAATCCGACCGAGCCCGGGGGATCCGATACGACGGTGGCCCTCGATAGCAAGGGCAACCTCATCTACGGCTACGAGAGCAAGGAGAAGTTCTACTTGAGCGTCTCCGAGGACGGCGGCGAGACGTGGTCGAAGTCCATCAACGCGACCGCACCCGGCGTCACCGAGATCAACCTTCCCACGCTCGATGCCGGCAAGGACGGAAGCGTTGCGCTCAGCTACATGGGCAGTGAGAACTCGCCGTACCCCAGATGCAAGCCGGATTGCCGAGAAGGTGACTGGGCCGACGAGTATCAGAAGGTGACGTGGAACGGTTACATCACGATGACGACCGATGTGTTGAGCCGCGATCCGTTGTTCTTCAGCGGATCGGTCAACGATCGCAGAGACCCGATCTATCGCGGGCACTGCGACTTCTTCACCGGACGGTGCAGCCCCGTGCTCGATTTCCTAGATATCGAGATCGGCCCCGATGGGACGCCTTATGCGACGTACGTCGACGCGTGCACGACGATCTGCGCGACCGGCGGACCTCGCGATGCGAGCGCGGCGATGGTCGGACGGCTCGCCGGCGGTCCGCCTCTCCGCTAGCGCATCTACGCTGCAGGCGCTTCAGGGCCAGGCTTCAGCTCCAGCCCGAGGTGCCTACGTCGCTTCCGTCGAGGTGACGATCCAGCCGTAAGAGATCCTCGTTCGTCTCGCGCCGGATGATTTCGGTGGCGTTCCCCTCGTGGACGAGAACCACCGCGGGCCGCGTGATGCGGTTGTAGTTATTGGCCATCGAATACGTGTAGGCGCCGGTCGCGGGGATACAGAGCGTGTCCCCCGCGGTGACGTCGTCCGGAAGGTGAACGTCGCGGATGAGGACATCTCCCGACTCACAGTGCTTGCCCGAGACCGTGACCCGCGGTCCATGGGGAGCAAGAACACGGTCGGCGAGGAATGCCTGATAGCGAGCGCCGTACAGCGCAGGACGGATGTTGTCCGACATCCCTCCGTCGACCGAGACATAGGTCCTGACGCCTGGGATGCGCTTTACAGTCCCAACCGTGTAGAGGGTGACTCCGGACGCGCCGACGATGGAGCGGCCCGGCTCGAAGCAAACGCGTACCGCCGGGAGTCCGGCAGCTTCCAGCTCACGCTGTACCGCGTCGGTGATCCGAGCGACCGCCTCTGCCGGATCGGGAGTGAGCTCGTCCTCGGTATGCGCGATCCCGAGACCTCCGCCGAGGTTGAGCTCTTGTGGGGTAAATCCGCACTCCCGCCGCGCATCCGCCATGAACGACGTCATGCGCCGCGCGGCGAGATCGAACGCGGCGAGCTCGAAGATCTGAGAACCGATATGTGCGTGGAACCCGACGAGCTCGCAGCCGTCGATCTCCATCGCCCGCTTCACGGCTTCGAGCCCGATGCCGTCGGCAAGTGGGAACCCGAACTTCGAATCCTCCTGACCGGTCTGCACGAACTCGTGCGTGTGCGCCTCGACGCCTGGAGTCAGACGGAGCAGCAGCTTCGTCTTCAGCCCAGCGGCCGCCACGCGCTCGATCTCCTCGAACGAATCGAGCACAACGCGCCCGACGCCCGCGTCGCGCGCCATGACCAGCTCATCGAACGACTTGTTGTTCCCATGGAACGTGATCCGATCCGCCGGGAAACCCGCGGCGATCGCCGTCGTGAGCTCTCCACCGGAGCAAACGTCGAGGCCGATGCCCGTCGGCTTCAAGAGCTCGCAAATGGAGACACAGAGGAACGACTTGCCGGCGAAGAAGACCTGGTCGGGAGCGGCGGCAGCGGCCGCGTACGAGCGCGCCCGAGCCTCGAAGGTCGCACGGTCGAACACGAGGAGCGGCGTCCCGAAACGCTGCGCGAGGTCGAGCGTGGAGCAGCCCCCGATGTGCAGGGCGCCGTCCGCATCGACCTCAGCGGTGTCCGGCAACACGCGTTTGAAATCGGTCCAGGTCATCTGCGAAGGGTAATGGAACGGCCGCACATCGGCGGCTGCGTCACATGGTTTGGGGTGCGTTGACCCCGAGGAGACGAAGACCGATCCGGATGACGTTGCGCGTCGCGACGCAGAGCTCGATCCTCGCCGCGGTGAGGGCGGCATCGTCGCTGACGACCTTGCAATCTCGGTAGAACCCGGAGAACGTGGACGCGAGCTCTTCTACGAACCGGCAGATCTTCTGAGGAGAGCGCGCGGCGGCGGCCTCGGGAACGATCTCCTCGAACGACGCGAGCTTGCGCATCAGCGCCTCTTCCGACGGGTGAACCAGAATGCTCAGGTCGACGCGTCCACCCTCAGCCGCACGCGCTTCCCCACTTTCATGGCCGCCCGCGCCTACTTGGACAGCACTACCAACATCAACGCCTCCGCCAACCTCGACGCCAAGACCCTCGCCTTGGGCCTTCCGCAAGATCGAGCAGATCCGAGCGTGCGCGTACTGCACGTAGTACACGGGATTCTCGGGTGCCTGTTGCGACGCGAGCTCGATGTCGAACTCGAGCGGGACATCGAGTGAGCGGGTCAAGAACGTGTAGCGGGCCGCATCTGCTCCGACCTCGTCCACGAGCGTGTCGAGCTCGACGATCTGTCCGGCTCGCTTCGAGGACTTGACGGTCTCGCCCTTCGACACGAGCGTTACGACCTGTCCGAGGAGAACTTCGACGCGCTCACGTCCGAGATCCAGCGCCTCGGCCGCCGCAAGAAGCCGTGCGACGGTCCCGTGGTGATCCGAGCCCCAGATGTAGATCAGATGGTCGAAACCACGTTCGAACTTCTCCACGAGATAGGCAGCGTCTGCCGCGAGGTAGGTGGCCTCTCCGGATGAACGCCTGAGAACCCTGTCCTTATCGTCACCGAGCTCGGAGGAGCGGAACCACAGCGCGCCGTCACGCAACTCGGTCATGCCCTTTTCCCCGAGTGCGTGTACAGCCGCTTCCACCCTGCCGCTCGAATGCAGACCGGTCTCGTTGAACCACACATCGAACGTCGTTCCGAACCGTTCGAGAGAAGCCTTCATCTGCTGGATCATCGACTCGAGTCCGATAGCCAGGAACCTCTGAGCGCGTTCCAGCTCATCCATCTCCATGAACGCGCCCGCGTTCTCGTCCTTGATAGTCCGAGCGATGTCCATGACGTAGTCGCCTTGATACCCGTCTTCCGGGACGTCCGACTCCACACCGTGCAGCTGCAGGTAGCGCGCTGCGATGGAGTATCCGAACAACAACACCTGGCGACCTGCGTCGTTGAGATAGCACTCGCGCACGACCTCATGCCCCGTCGCTTCGAGTAGAGCCGAGATCGTGTCGCCCACTGCCGCATAGCGTCCGCTGACGACATTGATAGGCCCTGTCGGGTTAGCCGAGACGTACTCGACGTTGATCTTCCGCCCCTCGCCCAGGTCGCTGCGGCCGAAGTCGTCTGACGTGACGGCCCGCGTGACGACATCGTGGAGCCACGCCGGAGCGAGCCTGAAGTTCAGGAAACCCGGACCGGCGACCTCAACGCTCGCGAGGAGTGGTGACTCCCCGATGAACTCGGCAAGCTTCTGGGCGACCGCCCTGGGATCCCCCTTGCCCGCCGCAGCTCCGAGGGCAACGTTCGTCGACCAGTCCCCATGCTCGGACCGGCGCGGCCGTTCGAGCTGGATGGTCGTGGGAGTCTCGATGTCGATAACACCTGCCTGGAGGGCCTTTTCGAGCGCGTGCTCGACCAGGGCGCGTAACTGGTCTGTGATCACGAGCCGGGCAGACTGCGCGTCAACCGACGAGGCGCTCGACGACCTCGATCAGCTCGCTGGGATCGAAAGGCTTCGTCAGGTACGCATCGACGCCGGACGCGTTGCCCTTGTCGATGTCGGACTGCTGGGCTTTCGCCGACAGGAACACCACGGGGATGTTCTTGGTCACGTCGTTAGCGCGGAGCTTCTCTGCGGTCTGATAGCCGTCGAGCCTCGGCATCATGATGTCGAGGATCACGAGATCGGGCACCTCCTCCAGCGCGATCTTGAAGGCCATCTCGCCGTGATGCGCCGACAGGACGTCATAGCCCTCGAGCTCGAGGTTGACCTCGAGGAGGCGAAGGATGACGGGATCGTCGTCACACACCAGCACGCGCTTGGGCATCCGGGCCATGCTACTCGTGTCCCCCCCCTAGCCAGCCATGCGTCAGAATCGTCCGAGTGGGTGACCTCGGGCACGACACGATGGTGCGCGGCGAGAACGGCCTCTATGAGGCCGACGTCTCACCAGCGTGGGACTTCTGGACGCCCAACGGTGGCTACCTCTCCGCCATCGCGCTCCGCGCCGCGGGGGCCGAGACCGACCTCCCCCGTCCGGCCGCGTACTACTGCCATTACCTGAACCCGGCGGTGTCGGGCCAGACCGCCGAGTTGCGCGTGACAACCCTGCGCCGATCCAGACGCACGCACGCGATGAGGGTCGAGATGATCCAGGAGCGCCCGGTTCTGGAGGCGCTTGTTTGGGCGATCGCGCCGCCCGGGGGTCTCGATCACAACCACGCCCACATGCCTGAGGTCCCGTCGCACGAGGAGCTCCGCAGCGCCGAGGAGATCCACGCGCCAGACGAGGCGCCGTTCCCGTTTTGGGACAATCTCCTGACCAAGCCGGTTACATGGACGGGTCGATGGGACGAGCGTCCGATCATGCATCCGCTGTGGCGCGTCTGGAATCAGTTCCGGCCGACCGCGACGTTCGACGATCCGTTCGTGGATGCGGGCCGCGCCGTGGTACTCATCGACACACTCGTCTATCCGGCCGCGGCGCTCGCGCACGAAGGCACGTTTCCCTTCATGGCACCGAGCATGGACCTCGCGGCGCGCTTCCACGTCGACGCATCCGATTCCGAGTGGCTGTTGTCGTCGACGGAATCGCCGATCGGCGTCGAGGGATTGATCGGCGGATACGCCGCCGTCTGGACCGGCGACGGACGGATGATGGCCACAGGAGGCCAGCAGATGATCTACCGCGCGATGCCAACCTAGGCACGCGGGACCGATGCTCTAGGGTTAAAGGCCCCGAGGCCCCCGTAGCTCAGGGGATAGAGCGCACGCCTCCGGAGCGTGAAGCGCAGGTTCGAATCCTGCCGGGGGCACCTAGCGCACCTCGACGGGGCCTTTGACGCCTAGAGCTTGTCGAGGAATCCCATGACGTCCTCTTAGAGGCAGTTGTCCTGGGGAGGAAGGGACAACGAACGAAGCAGGCAAGAGATGCGATCTGGGGTGCAACGGATGATCCCCGAGGCCCCTCTGCAATCGGGAGCTGCTTGAGCCGGAGCGGCGAACAAAGCGGGGCTCGCGACGGCGATGGTCAAAGCGGTCACGAACGAAGCTATCTTCCTACGAGTCATCGATGCTCCTTTTTGCGTTGACGAGGGGATGGTAGCTAGTGGTTCGGGTAGCTCTCGCACTCCCTGACGTTGACGACGCCCAGCATGTCCTGCACCTCGCAGCCGTTCTTGGGAACGCCGTTCTCCTTGATCCACTCGATGGGGTTAGCCCCTGCGAGACCCGCGAGCGGCCCTCCCAGTATGCAGAGAGCCATCAGCGAAACGATCGACTTCCTCACATGCTCCTCCGATCAGTCCTTAGCCAGGGGTCTCTTCGGTACACCGTTGCCGAAAGCCTTCCGCTACAGCCACCACCGCAACTAACTGCGTTCCCAGTCCTCAATCAGCTCGCGTATCGGGCTCGCGCCTTCCTTGGGTCGGCTAGCAGAAGTTTTCCCGGATCTCGACCCAGGGTGCGACACCGTTCGCCGGGTCGCCGGGGTGCAGCACCACCGAGTACGTGCAGGGGGGACGGCAATGTGGACCAGGAGCCTGGCCCTTGCAAGGGTTCGTATCCGCCAAGGCAGGTGTCGGGGCCAGCACTACGCCCACGCTGAGGGCCGCGCTCAAGAGCAATCTCTGGAAGTTCTTCAT